>JAKJBW010000003.1 GCA_022706785.1 Bacillota bacterium | reverse complement strand
TGAAAGATCGCCCGCCGCTCATGCAGACGGCTCACGATTATACAAAAAGGAGAAATGAAAAAAATGGCAAAGGACAACCGTAACAATCAGAATAATCAGAATAATCAGGCAAAGAAAAAGTCGGACAAGCAAAATAACCAGAATAACATGCAAAACGTTAATAACTGTGCCAATCAGAATGATTGCTGCAACAAGGATAACAAGTCCGGCATGCGGTAGTCTTGCGTAAGGGAGCGAAGTAAAATTGGCTAAAGCAGGAATGAAGCGTCCCGGGCCTGACGGACACAACACCGGAAACAAAAAAACAGCAATACCTAAAGACAGCACGCTTCATGTGCAGGATATCCATGGCAAGGCCAAAAAGGGACACCAAAAAGCAAAACCCGTGTAAATACCGCAAAACAGAGCGAAGGAAAGACCTCGCTCTGTTTTTGTGTGTGCACGCCAAATTTATCCCAATTTTCTTATGCTTCTGGGATAAGGCAGCTTTTCATCGGTCAGTCCGGCCAGATAATCCATGCTTGTCTCCAGCGCAAGCGCTATTTTTCTGCATTGCTCAAAGGTATAATATCGCTTTCCTCTTTCAATCTTGGAGTAATCGCTCTGGTCAATACCGGTCAGCATTTGCATTTTTATCTGCGTATAACCTCTTTCCATTCTCAGCGCCCTCAAACGTTCCACAAAGCATCACCTCAAATATATTATGGCATTTTGACCTATTGGCATTAGGGTTAAAATGACCTATAACATAAATGATGATTCAAAAGACACATTCCAATATGAGGTTTAATACTGATTTAATTTTGAAATATAGCAATAAAAACGCAAGATTTTTTTCGTCATGCAAGGCGGCAGCCGGCGGGAATACTTGGTGTATTTCCGCCGGCGACAACAAAGCAGGGCGGGAAAAAGACAAGTTTTTATCTATATTTTAAATTGAAATCAGTATAAGCATAAACACAGACGGGCATCCAGAATATAACGATTGCTTTACCCTCCTAAGGCAGTTTCACAGGCATGATATACTTGCCCAGGTCAACGCGGTAGTTGTCATCCACAACTACCCCCTCCGCCTCCAGCAGTTCTTTTTGCCTGTCAATACCGCCAAAGGCAAAACCGCCGCTTAAGTAGCCTGTCCGGTTGACAATCCTGTGGCAGGGGATAACCCCCGGGCTCGGATTCACATGCAGCGCATACCCCACTGCGCGAGACGCTTTCGGATTGCCACACATCATGGCCACCTGTCCGTATGTCATCACTCTACCCTTAGGAATTTTCTCCACAACTGCGTAAACCTTTTGGTAAAAATTCATCTCCTGTCCTCCTTGGAAGCCCTTATACCATTACCACCCATAATAGACCATTTTTTACATGTAACAGTTCTTGAACAGCATTGACACTCAATCAAAGCATGATAAACTTTTTTCGTACTCATAATCAATCGTGACTGGCGGTGATTTCATTCACACGGGCAAAAACCAAAGCACTATTCGGCGGCAAGCAGGCTGCTCCAATCCTTTTGCAGCCGCGCAAGACTGTAGGCGGCATTGGCCGGGCTTGTAGAGGGCAGCTTTATGATAGGCTTTTGTGTTTTTGGATAGATACGCCGCATGTAAAGATTAAACGAAGTCGATCCGTTTGCGTAGATCCTTGATATTTTATATTTTGAAAGCAGCGTATCGACATCGTTTGGAATCGGATTTTTTATAGTCGCGTCGGAAGATCCTGTTATTTCACAGCTGTGCAGGACATCCCACAGCGCAATATGACACAGGCTAAGCAGACTTTTTTTCTCATCTGTTCCAACCGGCGTGTCATAGCCGTAAATTCCGGCAATCACCTTCCAGAAACGATTGTTGGGATGCCCGTAATAAAATCCGCTTTCACGCGATTTTTCGGAAGGGAAGGACCCCAGAATAAGAAGGTCGCTGTTATGCTCTATATACGGCTCAAATGGGTGCAAAACGGGCATGGATATCCCTCCTTTCCGCCCATTTAAAGGACTGTCACAAAATATGACGGCGCTGATATACGGAAGAACACACAAGTGTGCAAAAACGCTGTAGTCCCCGTTGATTAATCTTATCAGAAATGCAATAAAAAAGCAATGCTACAACATTTTCGGCTGTGCCAGCTTTGTGTAAAGCCGATATTTCCTGATACAAAATGCTTCCTTAAACAAACCTGACATCTTTAGCAAAGAGGTGAAATACTGAAATGATTTATCTTGAGCAGTCTGATAAATATGTAAAGGAGGTCTGCATGCGGCTGAGGTCTTTGCGGGCCGAAGCCGGTATAGTACAGCAGACGCTTGCGGATGTGCTCGGTGTGGAACAGAGCACATACTCGGATTATGAGAACGGAAGAACGCAGATATCCACCCCCATGCTGATAAAGCTGGCGGATTATTATAACACAAGCGTGGACTATATTCTTGGCATAACTGATATTCGTTTCCCATACATAGATTAGGCGCCGGCAAAATGTCAGTCGGCACGATCTTTTCATGGTACTTCTTGTCTTAAAATCCCTGCCCATACAACGGCTTTTAAGTTACAAAAACGCCGCCGGGCTTTACGCCGGCGGCATTTTGCATAGACCAACCCCAATTATTATTATTTCATCAGATCAATAATTCTTCTGTCGCTGCCATTCTTGCTCATTTATACAATATGCGCATCTAATACTATTTCGCGCCCAAAACAGCAATATCTGCCGTGTCTTTTTGCCCACAGTTTTGTTGTCGTCCTTGCCTTGCGCCAGCAAAGCTGCGTCCTTCACCGCGCTGTGCACAAAAAATCCAACGACATTTTATTCTTAGCTTTGAACGCGAAATAGTATAAATATTTGCAGCCATATATGCCTTCCAGGCCTGCACAACGATAGCCACCCGACAAGATCAGGTTATTTCTTATCTTCCTCACGTATCTGCACACGGCGGATTTTGCCGCTGATAGTCTTTGGAAGCTCGCTTACAAATTCAATGATGCGCGGATACTTGTACGGCGCTGTCGTTCTTTTGACATGATCCTGCAGCTCCTTTTTAAGTTCCTCACTCGGCGTATAGCCCTTGGCAAGCACCACTGTAGCCTTTACCACCTGGCCGCGCAGCTCATCCGGCACAGCGGTAATAGCCGTTTCCAGCACTGCGGGATGCTCAATGAGCGCGCTTTCCACCTCAAACGGCCCTATCCTGTAGCCAGAGCTTTTTATGACATCGTCAGCCCTGCCCACAAACCAATAATAATCGTCCTCATCCCGCCACGCCATATCGCCTGTATAGTAAACGCCGTCGTGCCAAACACTGTATGTCAGATCGTCATCGTGATAGTAGCCCATAAACATGCCTACCGGCGGACAGTCGCGGTCCGCGTAAACCACAATCTGCCCCTCTTTTCCGGGCGGGCATGAAACACCTTTTTCGTCGACAATATCCACGCGCATATGGGGCATAGGCTTGCCCATAGATCCCGGCCGCGGCTCCATATACTTATTGCAGCACACCGTCACGGTAAGCTCTGTCTGACCGAAGCCCTCCACAAGCTTCAAACCGGTGGTCGCAAGAAACTGGTTATATATTTCAGGGTTTAGCGGCTCACCGGCGATACATGCATAGTCAAGGCAGGACAAATCAAACCGCGAAAGATCCTCCTTGATGAAAAACCTATAGATGGTTGGCGGCGCACAAAAGGTGTTGATCCTGTATTTCTGGATCATATGCAAAAGGTCCACCGGCTGAAATTTGTCGGAGTAATCATACACAAAAATAGCCGCCTCACAGAGCCACTGACCATAAAGCTTCCCCCATGCCGTTTTGGCCCAGCCCGTGTCGGAAACGGTGAAGTGAAGCCCGCCAGGGCTTATATTCTGCCAGAACTTTGCGGTAGTGATATGTCCAAGCGGATATGTAAAGTCGTGGATGACCATTTTGGGCATGCCCGAAGTGCCGCTTGTGAAATAAAGCAGCATGATATCACTATTTTTTGTCGCTGCTTCGCCTGCGGGCCGCAAAAATTTGTCGGACGTATTTTCCATTACTTTGTGAAAGTCAACCCAGCCGTCGCGAGCCGTCCTGCCGCTGCGGTCAACAAACACCTTGTTTTTTAGCGCAGGCGCTTTCTTCTGTGCCGCGTCAATGCTGTCTAAAAGCGCACTGCCGCCCGCAGTGGCTATTATCATTTTGATGTCGGCAGCGTCTACACGGTAGACAATATCCTTTTCAGTCAGCAGATGCGTTGCCGGAATGCATACAATGCCCAGCTTGTGAAGCGCCAGCGTCAGCCACCAGAATTCATAATGCCGCTTTAGTATCAGCATGACCTTATCGCCCTTTTTAAGCCCCTGCTCAAGCAGGAAATTGGCGGACATATCGGAGTATTTCTTCATTTCGGCAAAAGTGAATGTCCTCTCCTCGTCCTCGTCATTGCACCATACGAGCGCGTTTTTATGCGGTGATTTTGCCGCCAGCTCATCAATAACATCATAGGCGAAATTAAAGTTGTCCGGTACGTCTATTTTGAAGTTCTCAAAAAAGTCTGCGCACGATTCAAAATCTGTCCTTGCATATTTGTTGATCAAATCCACGTTAATCTTCTCCTCACAATTGATTCTTTTTTAACCCAGCACAGGGCATTGCTTTATGCTGTCCAAGCCTTTGCGCCTTATTTGAAAATAATGGCCAAAAACTTTGCGCTGCCGCCCACAGCCTGCATACCATGGGCATAGGAAGCGTCAAAATACAATGAGTCGCCTGCATTCAAAAGCAGCTCTTTGCCGTCTATAAAAAGCTTCATCGTACCTTCCAGCACATAATCAAACTCGTGGCCGGAATGCGTGTTCAGATCAGGCTCCGCCTGCGATGATGACGGCGGAATTTGGACAGTAAATATCTCCGCTTTTTTATGCTGGAAATTGAACGCAAGGCTCTGATATTTAAACTGCTTCCTGCGCTCCACGTCCAGCCCCTGCCCATCCCTGACAAGCTGATATACCTTCAGCTTGGGCGCGTCGCCCGACAAAAGCTCCGTCAGCTCAATGCCGAACTTATTGGCTACCTCGTATAGGAAGCTCACCGGGATATCGGCCTCGCCGCTCTCATAGCGCTCGTACAATTCTGTGGATATGCCGCAGCCCTCGGCGAGTTCCGATGCGGATGAGCCCTGAATATCTCTTATTCCCTTCAGCCTTTCAGCGATCTGTTTGACCTGCTCCAGCATAGAAAAGCATCTCCCCTCAAAATAAATATGATACTGCCATTATAGTGTTTGCAAAATTGCTGTAAAAATAATTAAATCATATGCGCAGCCCGAAATCAATCCAACGGGACTTTATACCTTTAATTTATTTATTATATCAACAGTGCAAGCCGTAGTCGGCTTGCTACACACCGATACAATAAATGCATGTTAAATAAACCCGAAAGGGTTTATTCCCTTGATTGCATTTATTATATCAGAAAAAATCCGATTTGAAAAGATATCCTATCCAAAACAACACGCAACAATTGTAAAAAAGTTACATAAAGCAGGAAATGTGATTTTCGGGCAGCTGTTTTCGGCAAGAATGTCTTTTTCATTCCGATTTTACGCATGGTTTTGCGAATACAGTCCATACTAAATTTAATAAACAGAATGCGTATTTTGAAAGGGAGAGATCTGCCGATGCGTTTTAGATTTGCCATGTTTCTTTTTATACTGATTTGTATGACGGCTGTGTGCGGCTGTGCAAATAATTTGCCTGATTCAGGGACCCAAAATGATCAAATAGCCGTTCCCCAAAGCCTTGAGCAGACTCCGTCCGTTCCGGATCAGTCAGCCCAGACTCCCGCTCCTCAGGAAACGCAAGCCCGCGGCCCTGTATTGCTGGGAGAATTTTCGACCAGAATTGTTGATAATACGGAATCCCGCGTTAAAAATCTGCGACTGGCATGCAGCGCGATAAATGGCAAAGTTATTCAGCCGGGAGAGGTTTTCTCCTTCAACGGCACGGTAGGCCCGCGCACCCAGGAGCGCGGCTTTCAAATGGGACATGTATTTGAGGGCACCAAAAAGACAGAGGCCGTCGGTGGCGGTGTGTGTCAGATAAGCTCTACCCTGTTCAATACCGCCCGCAAAGCCGGCATGGAAATAGTCGAGCGTCATCAGCATAAGCGCAAGGTCGATTATGTCAAGCTGGGCGATGACGCCACTGTCTCTTACGGAGAAATGGATTTCCGGTTTCGCAATACCGCGTCCCAGCCTGTCAAAATAGAAGCCGGCGTGGTGCCCGGAAGGGTAGTGGTAAAGCTGTGGGGGATTTAGGCTTTGTTTAGGGCATCCCCTCAAACAGCTCTATGTACGTTCCCTGCAAAAAATTGCAACAAAACTATTCATAGTTTTTGCTGAATCTATATAATACAGCAGTTATTAAAAATTTTCTTGCACAAACAGCACTATTGCGGTAAAATAGGGTCGGAATTTCACGATGGAAAGGAAGGCCAGAATGGATAAGCTTACGTTTAATTACTCAAAAGCCAAAAATTTTATCTCTCCCGATGAGGTGGGTTATCTTGAAGGCCAGATACAGTTGTGTCATGAGGCGCTGCATAACGGCACCGGTGCGGGTAGCGACTTTTTAGGCTGGCTTGATCTGCCGAAAAGCTATGATAAAGAAGAGTTTGCGCGCATAGAAAAGGCCGCAAGAAAAATACAAAACGACTCCGAGGTGTTTATCGTTATCGGTATCGGCGGTTCATATTTGGGCTCACGCGCCGTTATCCATGCCCTGCGCCACAGCTTTTACAATATCGTGGGTAAGTCAGTGCGCAAAACGCCTGAGATTTATTTTGCAGGCAACTCCATCAGCTCCACTTACCTGTGCGACCTGCTGGATGTGATAGGCGACCGCGATTTCTCCATCAATATTATTTCCAAATCTGGCATTACTACTGAACCAGCAGTCACATTCCGGGTTTTAAAAGACAAAATGGAGCGCAAATACGGCAGGCAGGGCGCCAAGGAACGCATTTATGCCACCACCGATAAGGAGCAGGGGGTGCTCAAAAGGCTCTGCGATGAGGAAGGGTATCAGACCTTTGTGATTCCCGACAATGTGGGCGGGCGTTTTTCGGTTCTGACCGCTGTCGGACTGCTTCCCATTGCGGTGAGCGGCGCCGATATCAGCGCGCTTATGCAGGGCGCGGCAGACGGCTATGATGAATATTTGTCTGCTCACGTTAATGAAAACATATGCTATCAATACGCGGCTGTACGCAACATTTTATACCGCAAGGGTAAAAGCATTGAGATGATCATCAACTATGAGCCTTCCCTGCACTATTTTTCGGAATGGTTTAAGCAGCTTTTCGGCGAAAGCGAAGGCAAGGATCAGAAGGGCATCTTCCCCGCCTCGGCCGATTTTTCAACCGATCTGCATTCTATGGGGCAGTATATTCAGGACGGACAGCGGATCTTGTTTGAAACGGTTCTATGCGTTGAAAATCCACGCCATGACATCACCATCAAGTCCGATCCCGAAAATGTTGACGATTTGAATTTCCTTGCGGATTCCACAGTGAATTTTGTTAACCGCAAGGCGTTCGAGGGCACCATTTTAGCGCATACCGACGGCGGTGTGCCCAATTTTGTCATCGGGATCCCGCGCCTTAATGAATACAATATGGGAAAGCTGATCTATTTCTTTGAGAAATCGTGCGGGATAAGCGGATATCTGCTGGGCGTCAATCCGTTTGATCAGCCCGGTGTGGAAGCGTATAAGAAAAACATGTTTGCGCTTTTGGGCAAGCCCGGCTTTGAATCCGAAAAGGATGCATTGCTGGCGCGCCTTGAGGATTAGAGTCCGTCATTGATTTAGCTTTATTTTAAGAGCTTTAGCCAAATAAAAAGCAGGGGAGCCTTTGGTTTTCCCTTGCTTTATTTCATTATCGGTGATAAAATAGATGGTGCTTGCGCCGTATAACTGCGGCCCGGCCGGCTTGCCAGCGTGTTTCTTGGCAGGCTCATGGCAGAATTATAGTGTTTATCAGGGCGGCACTTAACCAAGACAGATATCTTGCTTTTGAATGTCTGCGCTAAGATAAAAAATATAATTCTTAATATTAATATAGAAACAGATACGGAAAAAGGAGGAGATCAAATTGAGAATCATCTACTTTGACATCGACTGTCTCAGGCCTGACCACTTAGGCTGCTACGGGTACAGCCGCCCCACATCACCTAACATAGACGCGGTCGCGGCGAAAGGGACATGTTTTGAAAATTACTATTGCGCCAGCTCGCCGTGCCTGCCGTCGAGAACCGCTCTTGTATCAGGACGGTTCGGGATTCGCAATGGGGTCGTATCCAACGTAGGCGCGGGGTCGGACTTTAAATTTCGGAAGACGGCCTATGCCGGGCCTCAGGAGGGTAATGAATTTTTCCCCAGGCATCTGAGACGAAATAACTTTGATACCTTCTGTATTTCCAATTTCGCCGACCGTCACTGTTCCTATTATTTTATGGCCGGCTGGAATGAGTATATTACCCCGAACCTGAAGCGCGGCACCGAAACATCGGAAGAAGTGAACGAAGCGGCTCTGCGTTGGCTGAAAAACAATGTTGACAGAGACAACTATTATCTGCATATCAATTACTGGGATACGCATCGGCTTTATAATATAGACCCAAGCTGGGCGGATCGGTTCAAAGACTCGCCGGTTCCCTGCCCATGGCCGGATCAGGAAACGCTTGATGAACACATGAAGATGGAGGCGCCGTTTACACCGAACCATCTGTACCAGGCATGGCACACCGTTCCGCCGCTGATGCCCGAACGCATCGCAAACAGACAGGATTATGAAAGAACAATAACCGCGTATGATGCCTGTATCGCGTATGTCGACCATCACATCGGCATTATTATTGATTTTCTTAAAGAAAACAACCTTTATGAAGATACTGCCATAATCATTTCGGCCGACCACGGGGATGCTTTTGGAGAGCATGGCGTCTACACCGACCATGTCTGCGCGGATGAATGCATCCATCGCGTGCCTTTGATTGTAAAATGGCCCGGGATAGCACTGGAAGGACAAAAGTGCAATTCGTTGCTTTATAATGTAGACTTTGCTCCTACAGTTTGTGATATACTCGGGTTTCAAATACCCGAGGACTGGGATGGCGAATCGTTTAAGAATCATCTGGAAGGCAAGCCGGGGCTTGAGCGGGAGTACCTTGTATGGGATCATGCCCTTTATACTGTACAGCGGGCAGTGCGTACAAAAGATTATTTAATGATCCATACATACGACGACAACGGATACGATATGGACCCTGTAGCGCTGTACAAAATCAGCGAAGACCCCTACCAAACAAGGAATATTGCGCAGGATAATCCCGAAACAGTCCGCGCCTGCTACGGGATGATGCAGGAATGGATAGCGGCTCAGCAGAGTAAGGGAAATGTCATTCCCGATCCGTTAATCAAGGTTTTGGAGGAGCGAAGAAACAAATGAAGCTTTATATTGAGATATTTTTGACTTTTTTAAGGCTGGGCGCGTTCAGCTTCGGCGGCGGATATGCGATGATCCCGCTTATTGAACGGGATGTGTGCACAACAAAAAAATGGATCGAACGCGAAAAGCTCTACGATATATTTTCTGTTTCCGAAGCCTTGCCCGGCGCCATTGCGCTCAACGCCTCCACCTTCGTAGGCTACAGCATCGGCGGAATCTGGGGGGCTGTCGCGGCTCTTTTGGGCAATCTGGTCCCGTCGGTGCTTATTGTCTTTGCGCTCATTGCCTCTTATGTGCATTTCAAGGACAATACCGCTGTCCAAAACGCTTTTAACGGCATACGTCCGGCCATCATCGCCCTGATTGTTTATGCGGCGTATAAAATCGCCAAGTCCGGCATCAAGGACTTTGTGACGGTCATCATCTTTGTATGCGCCTTTGTGGCCTGCCTGGTGTTTGTTGTACCGCCCATTCCGGTGATCATTGCCGCAGTGGTGGCAGGAATAGTGACAAAGATGGTCAGACGCAAGTCAAAGAAAATTTCGGATGACGAAAGGGGCGGACAGCTGTAATGGATATAATGGTCAAGCTGTTTTTGATGTTCATGAAGCTTTCCGCCTTCTCGTTCGGCGGCGGATATGTGATGATTCCTATCATGATGCAGGAGCTTGAAAAAAACGGCCTTATTGACCCGTCAATGGTAACGGATATCGTGGCGATAGCGGGCATGTCGCCCGGGCCTGTCGCTGTCAATGCCGCGGTGGGACTGGGTTACTGTGTTTCCAAGCTTCACAACATGGGCGCATGGGGCATACTGCCCGCGTTCATGGGTATCGCCCTGCCTTGCGCAATCATTGTCATATTGGTGGCAATGTTCTTTTTCAATGTCTATAAAAACAAGCACGTTCAGTCAGCGCTTTACGGCCTCCGGCCGGCGATCGCCGGCATTGTGCTCTACGCGGCCGCCAAGCTTGCGCTGACCAACGGTATCTTTTTTGCACATCTGGATACGCTGATCAAAACCGGCGCCAATTTCATGCTGGCCGGTCACCATATCGCGGAGCTCAAGAGCCTTGTCCTGTTTGCCGCCGCATTTTTCATCCTGGCAAAGACAAAGCTCCACCCCATCTATCTGATCATAGGCTCCGGCATCATCGGCATATTTGTCTTCTGATTACAGCTGTTACGACACAGGAAATTAAACGAACTATTTTATACATACCAAAAGAGCTATGTACGCAGATGCGCACATAGCTCTTATTTTTTGTGAAAAAGTATCTTTGCTTGCCTTATGCCTTGCCGTTGCAGCCTAATACGTTGATGAGCTTATTCTTAACAAGCTCTTTGATCGCTGCTCTGGCAGGGCTTAAGTACTGTCTTGGATCAAAGTGGTCCGGATGCTCGGCAAAATATTTTCTGATACTGCCCGTCATAGCAAGACGGAGATCGGAATCTATGTTGATCTTGCAGACAGCCGACCTTGCCGCCTGGCGGAGCATCTCTTCGGGGATGCCGATGGCGTCGGGCATATTGCCGCCGTTTTGGTTGATCATGGCCACAAATTCGGGGATTACCGAGGACGCGCCATGAAGCACGATGGGAAAGCCGGGTAATTTTTCGGACACCTGGTCTAATATGTCAAATCTAAGCTGGGGCTTCTGACCCGGCTTAAACTTATACGCACCGTGGCTGGTACCGATTGCGATAGCCAACGAATCGACGCCTGTACGGCCCACAAAGTCGATAACCTCTTCGGGACGGGTATAGGAAGCGTCATGATCCGCTACCTTAACATCGTCTTCAACGCCTGCAAGCCTGCCAAGCTCGCCTTCCACAACAACGCCGCGCTCATGGGCATATTCTACCACCTTTTTGGTAACCGCAACGTTTTCCTCATAAGACAGGTGGGAGCCGTCGATCATAACCGAGGTGAATCCACCGTCAATACACGACTTGCACAGCTCAAATGTATCGCCATGATCCAGGTGCAGGCAGATGGGAAGACCTGTTTCAATTTCAGCCGCCTCCACAAGCTTGGTCAAATATGTGTGGTTTGCATACTTTCTTGCTCCGGAAGAAACCTGAAGAATAAGCGGGGCACCAACTTCCTTAGCCGCTTCGGTGATGCCCTGGATGATCTCCATATTGTTCACATTGAACGCGCCGATTGCGTAACCGCCATCGTAGGCCTTCTGGAACATCTCTTTTGTTGTAACCAATGGCACTATAAATCACTCCTTCTATCGTTATTACCATAAAATTATACCATTTATCAGTGAAAAAACAAGGGCTATATCAAAAAAACTCAATATATTTCAGGGTTTACATCCATCTTCTTTTGCATGGGTATGGTTTTCCCAAAGCTTGGCTCTGGATTGGAGCCACCTATAACAATAATGCTGCGGCGCATGATATCAAGCAGGTCGCCCTCTGTTGCGGCGGCAATCACCTCAACAGCGTCGCACTGCTCGCATACCAGCTCAACATTGTCGTAATTGACCCTGAAAGAAATGTCGTGGCTTCCGCATGTGCAAAAAATATTTCCCCCGTTCGCGATTTCATGGATACGGTCAATGGTTTGGAGCATGACCTCGTCGCTTGTAAAATTCCCTTCGTTAAATAAAGGCGAAAGCCCCATTTCACCCAGAAGCTTTTCCAGGGCTGCGCTTTGCTCATTCATCTCTGTTTCGACCAAAGCTTGATCTCCCACGCTTATAATGCCTATCTGCGCCGTAGGGCAGTAGAAGGCTGTAAGCTCTTTATTCCAAAACGCCTTCCTGCTGATCGGGAAAGTATGAACATCAAGGCATGCCGAACAGCTCACACTGATCTGATACTGATTTTTGGCAGCGGCTATTGTCACACATTCCGCTTCGCAGCTGCAGGCAAGAGCGATCTCACTGTCCCCCGAAAAATCGAACAAATTGATTTGTTCCACTGTGGTTTCCCCGCAGTCCGGACAGCGGAACGCAACATATTTTTCAAAATTTGCAAGCATGCTCAAGCCTCCCTTCCCTATATGCCGTAAGCACACAATACAGTACACAAATGATTCATATCTACACTATATATTCGATATTCCACAAAAAAATCCTTCATCAATGTTTAACTTTTTTAAATTGTCCCGCTAAAATTTTAAAGGTATCAAATGTGTTTGCAAAGCAGGGCAAAACCTGCGGATTATCTCAAATTTGTATTGCATATGCGTATTCATTAGTGTATGATATACTGTGTTGTATGATAAAAATATATACGCATAATGCAAGGAGGAGTCAGATATGTCAGTTTCAGTTGCGTTGCAGCTTTGGAGCATCCATGATGAAACAGCAAAGGATTTTGTGAAGGCTTTGGAGGCCGTTGCCAAAATGGGCTACGACGGTGTGGAATTTGCAGGATACGGCGAGCTTTCCGCGGCAGAAATGAAGGGCCATTTGGACAGACTCGGCCTGAAGGCTTCAAGCGCCCATGTGCCGCTTGACCGGCTGCGCGAGGATCTGGACGGTCAGATCGCCTACAATAAAGCTATCGGCAGCCAATATATCTTCTGCCCCTATTCCAAAGGCGAAACCGAAGAAGATTACATCGCAATTTCAGAAGAGCTTGCGGCCTACGGTGAAAAAATACGCGCCGCCGGTCTTGGATTCGGCTATCACAACCACGCCCATGAATTTACGGAATACGGCGGCAAATACGCCATGGATATCCTGCTCGGCACGTCCGATGAAATGCTCTGTGAGCTCGACACCTACTGGTCGGAATTTGCCGGCATTGACACCTTGGCGTATCTGAACAAAATGGGCAGCCGCTGCAAAGTGTTGCACTTAAAGGATATGCGCATCCAGCCCGACGGCAGCAAAAAATCCTGCACATACGGCGAAGGCATATTGGACAGAAGCGCGATTGTGTCGGCATGCCTGAAAAACAATCCCGACTGGCTGGTTATTGAATGGGAGGACTTCGGAAAACCGTCTTTGGAAGCTGTGGACAATTCGCTTAAAAACCTGCGCAGCCTGCTTGCAAACCTGTAAAAATTGAATTGAGCCATTGTTTTAATATAAAAATTTTCGGGAGCCGGTATTTTTACCTTGGCTCCCGATTGCTTTTACAATACGCCGAAGAATTTCAGAAAACGCACAGTGTCCTTCATACCCTGATAATATATAAAATCCGCTTCCTGTCCCTTTATACTAATATCCCATAAAAAGAAGGACAAACTCCGGCTGATTTTCCGCCAAACTTCGTTGTCGTCCTCAGCGGGCGAAAGCCCGCTTTCGTCCTTCCGCCTTGTTTAACGAAAAAATCTTCTCGGACTTTGTTTTCCATATTTCTATGAGATATTAGTATTACCTGCCCGGAGGTTTCTAAAAAATCCTCAATCACATTTCTGTCTGTTTCCGGAAGCTGTTTTATCATCTTTTCGGTCGCCTCATACAGCTTTCTTTCGTGCTCCTCCAACTCCATAAAAGAATAGTTGTCTGACCGCAGCTCGTTCATGGCTTCGTTCATGAGGCTGCCGAGGTATTCTTTGAAATTGTTGTTAAAATCCCTGACCATGCCGCTCACCTCACCCCCTGATCGATCAAAATTTCCAGGAGTGCCGAAAGCAGGTTGTTTCGGGTAATCAATTCAAAATCTACGCCATATTCGTCACGCTCAATTTTAAACGCCTGCAAAACCGCTATTCTGTTCCCGCTTTCGGGCTGGATCTTGACCGCATACTCCGCACCGTCTACGGTCATATCCACGGTATAGCTTGCGTCCAGCGGTTCGGTCCGGGCGTTTTTGATCAATTGCCGGTGAAAAGACGTGTATTGCGGTTCTTTTAGCTGTCTGATAATCATTACACATATTCCTTTCAAAAAAAGTACAACTGCCGAATTATCGGAAATGACTTGAAAGAAACCGCAGCGCATGATATAATATTTACACTGCAATTGCCTTTTGGCAGTTGCCAGGTTGGGAAGTGGCTTCGTCTTTGACGCGTTGGAGCCGCTTCCTTTCATTTTTTCAGGTCGTTCCTTAACTTCTTAATCCCACGCCTTGCTGCTTCCATCTTATTGACATTTTCCTGCTCACAGTATTCTTTTAATATCTGCTTGCATTCTTCATCATATTTGACAGTTAGCTGGTACGGCTTGGGGTTGTCAGTCGGACGTCCCATCTTTTTTGTTCCCAAATCATCACCTCACTTAAGAACTTCTTAAATATAACACATAAGGAGTTCTTAAGTCAATACCCTATAAAAAATTTTATACAATCTTTTTCGGCAGTACCAGCCCCGCTTGAATTTGCAACAGAACTTGCCGGTATCCGCTCGCCAACATGCGGATATATACCAAAATCGGCAGCCTGCATTTTTGGGTATTATGCATGAGCCGTGTGTTCTCCTCATTTGAATAATCAGAAGAATCACTTGAAAGAAACCGCAGCGCATGATATAATATTTACACTGCGATTGCCTTTTGGCAGTTGCCGTGTGGGAAGTGGCTTCGTCTTTGACGAGTTGGGGCCGCTTCCTTTCATTTTTTTTCGGGACCGCGCAGCCGGGAATAAACAATGTCAATTCCTTCTCTTGCAATATCTGACCTTGATTTTCCCGTCGCCTTACAGCAATAGTCAAGTTTTTTTTCTTCTTCTGATGTCATGCGTATTTCTACCCGGCTATTCCTAGGGTTTTCTAAAGGCGGTCTTCCGGTACGAGGACTCAATTCATCACCTCACTTTTTCCTGTACAATAAATATACTTGCTGTACAGAAAAAAGTCAAGTGTTTTTATAAAAATTTATACAATTTTCTTGGACAAGGTATTGCAGCGGCAGTATACGAACATATGCCAAAACCGGCAGTATCCGCTCACATATTTAAAAGGCGTGTTTACAAAACACGCCCTGTTCTTTTATTAAATACGCTTTAACGCTTTCAGGCTAGAATCCCGCTATAAAAGCTTAGTGAAGCTTTTGGGCGAAACACCTGTAATGTTTTTGAAGGTTTTATAAAAGTTTGAATAATCATTAAACCCGACCAGTGTCGCTATTTCCGAAACAGCAACATTGCTGGTTAACAGATCTTTTGCCTTTTGCACACGTTTTTGCGCAATAAATTGACCGATAGAATAACCGGTTTGATCTTTGAACAAATGGGAAAGATGAAATTTGTTCAAATGGAATTCGTTTTCCAATTCATTGAGGCTGATATTTTTAGACAAGTTTTCATTAATATATTCAATCACATTTTGCACTTTATTATATCTGTAAATTTTTTGGTCGCTGACAGATAATATTGAACTGATGGTTGCAATAATCTGAACCATGTTTGTTTTAATCATAAGGCTGCTTTCCGGCAAAATATTGCGTGTGTAATAATCTATATTGTTAAATTTTTTATCCAATCCATATTCTTTAACAAATTTTGAGTCGATTTTGTTCTGCTGCCCCAATTTCCTTTGCTCCATCCCATAAAACGGATTATAATCTTTTGTTATGAATTCCGATAAAAAATTCAGCTTCACAAATACCAATTTTCTTTTGTATCTTGCGTTAGATTTAAATATGGGCGCGTGCAGCTCTCTTGAATTTGTGAATAATATGTCGTTGCGTGAAAGCTCGTACAAATTCCCTTCCACGGAATATATGGCATCGCCTTGCAAGAACAAATATATCTCATATGAATCGTGCGTATGCGCCGCAATATCAGGCGCGGCTGCATAGTCCTGATAATTATAGCAGAAGCCGCCGCACACAGAATAATAAGTAAAATCTTTGTCACTCATAATTTTTTCACCTCAATACAATTTTACCGCAAGATTTGCAAGATTTCAAGCAAAAATAATGATGTTATTTTTATATTAAATATGAGATAATTAAATAAAAAATGAGCGGGGTCAAAAAATATGAGCAAATTTATACTGTCTGCTTTTGGCGATGAAATCAGCGAAAATTTGATGGTGCAGATGGATACCCTTGCAAAGCATGATATAAACCACATTGAGATCAGAAGCGCATACGGTAAAAACATCTCAAATTACACCCTCTGCGAGATCAAAGAAATAAAGAAACAACTAGACAGCAGAAATTTCAGAATTTCAGCAATCGGCTCCCCCATCGGCAAAATAAAAATTACCGATGATATGGCGCCCGAACTGGAAAAATTCAAAAACCTTTTGGAGATTGCCGGTATTTTGGAAGCGGATTACATCAGAATTTTCAGCTTTTTCATCCCTGAAGGCCAGGATACGTCGATATACAGGGATGAAGTGCTGGCACGATATACTAAATATCTGGAAATTGCAAAGGGCAGCAGGATCACCTTGCTGCACGAAAATGAGAAAGATATCTACGGCGATACGCCCGAGCGCTGTCTTGACCTTCTCAAAACCTTAAATTGTCCGTATCTTTTTGCGACCTTTGACCCCGCAAACTTTATTCAATGCGGTATCCAGGCATTCCCTCACGCTTTTGATTTGCTTAGGCCATACATCAAGTATATACATATAAAAGACGCCCTAATGGCCAGCGGCGAGGTTGTTCCTGCCGGGGCAGGTGACGGAAAGATTAAAGAAGTCATAAGCCGGCTCAAAAATACCGGCTATGAAGGATTCTTATCGCTTGAACCGCATCTGGCAGATTTCAAAGGGTTTTCCGAATTGGAAAACGGCAATAAGGTTTCAAATGTTAAACTGGATGGCGTGCAAGCTTTTGGCCTTGCGATAAACGCACTAAATAAGATATTGTCAGAGGTGTGAATCATGAAGCCGTTTTTACACGAAGACTTTCTGCTCGCGACTAAAACAGCAAAGCTTTTATATGAAAAATACGCAAAGCGCATGCCGATTTTTGATTATCATTGCCACCTTGATCCCAAGGAAATTTATGATGATCATGCCTATAACAATTTAACGGAAGTATGGTTAAACGGCGACCATTATAAATGGCGCGCAATGCGCATGGGCGGCGTTGATGAAAAATACATTACAGGAAACGCCGATGACTATGAAAAGTTTTTGGCGTGGGCAAAGACGGTGCCGTATATCATCGGAAACCCGCTGTATCATTGGACACATCTTGAATTGCGAACATATTTCGATATTGATGAACCGCTAAACGCGCACAGCGCTCAGGACATCTGGCATAAAGCAAATGCCATGCTGGGACGGGATGATTTCGGCGTCAGGGGCCTGATTAAACGTTCCAACGTTAAAGTGATCTGCACAACAGACGACCCGACAGATGACCTGGTCTATCATAAAGGCCTTAAAGGGCAGATACAAGCCAGAGTTTTGCCGACATTCCGGCCTGATAAATTTGTCGATATCAATAAGCCGGCATTCATCCCCTTTGTTGAAAAGCTGGAAGCTGCCAGCGGAACAAAGCTTGATACATATGATAAGCTTTTAGAGGCACTATCGAAGCGAATCGAATATTTTCACGATGCCGGCTGCAGGATCAGCGACCATTCCGTTGACTTTGTGCCTTATGCCGAGGCGGCTTATGAAGAAATTGCCCAAATATATCAAAGCAAATTGACAGGCAGGCAAATATGCGAAAATGACGAGCTGAAATACAAGACCTTTACGCTTTCGTTTTTGGCTAAGGAATATGCAAAGCATGATTGGACATTTCAGATACACATCGGCGCGCTGCGGAACAACAATACGCGGATGTTTGAAAAGCTAGGCGCGGATGCCGGCTTCGATTCCATAAACGACCTGCAAATCGCACAGCCGCTTTCAAGGTTTTTAGACAGCCTGGAACGTGAAAATAAGCTGCCAAAAACCATTCTGTACACGCTAAACCCCAAGGATAATTATGTCTTAGGCGCAATGGTGGGTAATTTTCAAAGCAGCAGACCGGCAGGGAAAATCCAGTTCGGCTCCGGCTGGTGGTTTAACGACAATATTGACGGTATGGTCGCGCAAATGAGAACAGTGGCGAATTTAGGCGTGCTGAGCAAATTCATCGGTATGAATACCGATTCGCGCAGCTTTTTATCCTATACAAGGCACGAATATTTCCGAAGAATATTATGCAATTTAATCGGGGATTGGGTAGAGCGCGGCGAATATCCCAATGATGAAGACACATTGGGCAATATCGTTATGGATATATGCTACAACAATGCGGTGAAGTATTTTGGGATAGAGGTGTAAGAAGCTATGGAAATGACTTTCAGATGGTACGGCGACTCCGACCCGGTCACTTTGGACAAAATCCGCCAGATACCGGGCGTGACAGGGATCGTTACCGCGATCTACGATATTCCGGTCGGTAAAGTATGGGATCTTGATCGTATTATGGCATTAAAGAAAAAAATCAATGACAGCGCCTTGGCTTTTAAAGTCATTGAAAGCGTGCCGGTTCACGAGGATATAAAAACAGGTGACGGCAACAGGGACGAATATATAGAAAACTATTGCGCAACACTCAAAAACCTTGCAAAAGCAGGCGTTGAAGTCGTGTGCTATAATTTCATGCCGGTTTTTGACTGGACGCGCTCCGATCTTACGTTTGAATTGCCCGACGGTTCAAATGCATTGATTTACGTAAAAGAGCAAGTGGAGGCCATCAATCCTTTGACCAGTGATCTGTCGCTGCCGGGCTGGGACGCAGCCTATACGAAAGACGGACTGAAAGCATTACTTGAAAAATACCAAAGCATAACCGAAGAGGATCTATGGGGCAACCTTAAATATTTCCTGGAGCGCGTGATCAAGGTTGCGCAGGAAGTTAAAATTAAGATGGCCATACATCCGGACGACCCGCCTTGGCCGATATTCGGCTTGCCAAGGATCATATCAAGCAGGGACAATCTTGACAGACTCTTGAAATTGGTCGACAGCCCCTATAACGGCCTGACACTTTGCTCCGGCTCATTAGGGGCAGCGCCGTCAAACGATGTTCCCGCTCTGATCCGTGAATTCGGCGACAGAATACATTTTGGGCATTGCAGAAATATTAAAATAACGGGGCAGCAGTCTTTTGAGGAGTCATCTCACAGGAGCGACGACGGTTCGCTCGATATGTATGAGATTATGAAAGCGTATCACGACATCGGCTTTACAGGTCCGATCAGGCCGGATCACGGGCGCATGATTTGGGGAGAGCAGGGCAGACCGGGCTATGGCCTGTATGACAGAGCATTGGGCGCGGTATACTTGAATGGACTCTGGGAAGCTATCGATAAGGAGAATAAATAAATGCAGTTACCTTTTATCATGGATTTGAATGGCAAAACAGCAGTGGTAACAGGAGGCGGAGGCGTTATCTGCGGCGTTTTTGCGCAGGCGCTGGCAAAGTGCGGCGCAAATGTTGCTGTGCTTGATCTGCGGCCTGAAAATGCATTAAAAGTAGCGGAAGAAATCAATAAAAACGGCGGCAACGCCATCGGCGTTGCCGCAAACGTACTGGAGGCGCAAAGCCTGAAAGAGGCGCGAGGCGTTGTGACAGAAGCGTTTGGCGGATGTGATATATTAATTAACGGCGCAGGCGGAAACCATCCCAGAGGCACGACTACAAAAGAGTACCTTTACAGTGAAGATATCGGAAACAGTGAGCTTGTCACGTTTTTTGATTTAAACCCGGGCGACATTGAATTTGTTTTTAATTTGAATTTTATCGGAACACTGCTGCCGACGCAAATATTTTCAAAAGACATGGTCGGCAAAAGCGATTGCACCATCATAAACATTTCTTCTATGAATGCTTTCACACCGCTGACCAAAATACCGGCATACAGCGGAGCTAAGGCCGCGGTAAGCAATTTTACGCAGTGGCTTGCGGTACATATGAGTAAGGTTGGAATCAGGGTGAATGCCATCGCGCCGGGCTTTTTTGTCACTGACCAGAACAGGGCGCTGCTTTTCGATGGCGAAGGGAAGCCGACGCCGCGCACAGATAAAATTTTGTCGGCAACGCCAATGAACAGATTCGGTGAGGTTGATGAGCTTGTCGGGGCGCTTTTGTTCCTTGTCAACACCAAAGCGTCCGCCTTTGTAAACGGAGTCGTAATACCGGTTGACGGCGGCTTTTCAGCATATAGCGGAGTATAGGAGGAGATGGAATGGATAAGGTAAGGTTTGGCATCGTAGGTTTCGGAAACATGGGCAGTTCCCACGTCAAAAAATTATTTGAAGGCGCTGTCGCAAACGCGACGGTCACGGCAGTATGTGATATTGACCCTGAAAAATTAAATTGCGTAAAAGAACTCTATGGCGATGCAATAAAATTATTTCATAACCATGCTGATATGTATGGATCAAATGAGATTGACGCTGTTTTGATTGCGACGCCGCATTATTCTCACCCGGATCTCGCCGTTTCGGCGTTTGAGCATAACTTAAACGTGCTGTGTGAAAAGCCGGCAGGCGTATACACAAAGCAGGTCAGGGTGATGAACGAGGCCGCATTAAAAACCGGTAAGGTTTTTGGCATGATGTATAACCAGAGAACCAATCCGGCATATCAAAAGGTCCGCGAGCTGATCAGAAACGGTGAGCTTGGAGAAATCCGCCGCTTAAACTGGATTATAACCTCGTGGTACCGGCCGCAATGCTATTATGATTCCGGAACATGGCGCGCAACATGGGCCGGCGAAGGCGGCGGCGTTCTTTTGAACCAGGATCCGCATCAGCTCGACATGTGGCAGTGGATAATGGGCGACGTTCTGCCCACGCGTGTCAGGGCATTTTGTGCGTACGGCAAAATGCACGATATCGAAGTTGAAGACGATGTAACGGCGTACGCCGAATATGAAAACGGTGCGACTGCCGTATTTATTACATCGACCTATGAAAGCCCGGGCACAAACAGATTGGAAATATCAGGTGACATGGGTAAAATTGTTGTGGAAGACAACCAAATAACCTTTTGGCGAAACACCGTATCGGAGCGCAAATTCAATGCGGAGTATACGGGCGGCTTCGGCAGTCCGGAATGCTGGAAATGCGAAATCCCTGTAGTCGGTACGGCGCTTGAACATGTCGGCATAATGGAAAACTTCTCGAGTGCCATATTAAAAGGCACACCCCTTTTGGCGCCGGGAATTGAAGGGATACGGGGCCTTGAGATATCCAACGCCATACATTTATCCTCGTGGCTTGACGATTGGGTCACGCTTCCGATAGATGAAGATTTGTTCTACGAAAAATTACAGGAGAAAATCAAAAATTCTACTGCAAAAAAATCTGTGAAATCCACTATTCTCGATGTCAGTGGAACACATTAAAGAAAGGTAGTGTTATGATGGATATGTCAAAAATAGCGGCTCAGCTTTTTACACTGCGGGATTTTGCCAAAACGGCTAAAGACTTAGAAAATACGATGAAAAAGCTCAAAGACATCGGATACAATGCTGTTCAGGTTTCCGCAATAGGCCCGATACCCTATAAAGAAGTAAAGCAGATTGCCGATAGCCTGGATATCACAATCTGTGCAACCCATTCGCCTTTTGAAAGGCTGAAAGACGACTTGACAAATCTGATTGACGAACATAAGACGTGGAATTGTGGTTATATCGGTTTGGGCGCTATGCCGCCTGAGTTTAGAGTCAGCTATGAAAAGATGGTTGAATTTGTGAATATCGTGAACCCGATCGCAAAAGAAATAGCGCAAAGCGGTTTGAAGTTTGTCTATCACAATCATAACTTTGAATTTGAAAAATTTGGCGTAAAGAACTTTTTTGAGATTGTTGAAGATCATACCGATCCAAAGGTGTTCGGGCTTTTAGTAGACACATTTTGGCTCCAGGCAGGCGGAGCGTCTCCGGCAGCTTTCATTGGCAAATATGCCGACAGGATCGAAGTCGTCCACCTGAAAGATATGCAGATATTCAATAATGAAATGACTATGGCAGAGGTCGGCGAAGGCAATATGGATTGGCCGCCCATCATAAAAGCCTGCGAGGACATAAATGTCAAATGGTATGCGGTAGAGCAGGATATCTGCTATCGGGATCCGTTTGAAAGCCTTAAAATCAGCCTCGAAAATATCAAAAAGTGGTGAGTGCTGTGAATGCAGCTGTAATAGGTCTTGGCGTTATATCAGCAGCGCATATCAACGCAATAAAATCATATGGCGCGAATCTGGTTGCCGTGTGTGACATAAAAGAGGAGCAGATGTCCGGATACAGCTGCGCGAAATATACCGATTACCGTGAGCTGTTAAAAAGAGAGGATATCGACATTGTTCATATTTGTACGCCGCATTATCTGCACGCCCAAATGACGATTGACTGTGCTAATGCGGGGAAGCATGTGCTTGTCGAAAAACCGGCGGCAACAAAGGCCGAACAGCTATTAAAAATGATAGAAAATAAAAATGGCAAAAAGGTGTGCGTATGTTTTCAAAACAGATATAATAACGCTACAGTGATGGCAAAGGATATGCTGGCTAAAAAAACATATGGCAATGTTTTGGGCGTATGTGCGCTTGTGCCGTGGTACAGGAACGATGCGTATTATACAAACAGCGACTGGCGGGGCAGGATCGCAAAAGAAGGCGGATGCTTGCTTGTCAACCAAGCCATACATACCATTGACCTGATGCAATATTTAGTCGGGGATGTCGAAAGCGTTAAGGCTCATGTCGATAATTACACGCATCCGGGCACCATTGAGGGCGAGGATACCGCAACTGCCGCATTTTACTATGCAAGCGGTATAGTTGGCATGTTTTTTGCAACAAATTGTTATAACAGCGGCTCAACCATACAAATCGAGATAAAATGCGAAAGCGCCACATTAAAGCTGACCGAAAAGGGCTTGTTTATTGATGACGATCTCACCATTGAAAATATTAAAGCGCACTTGGGAAAAAGTTATTTTGGCAACGCTCATACAGCGCTTATACATGAATTATATGACGAGATCTTATTCGGATCCGGAAGCAGCCTGCCGATTGAAGAGGCGCTTCCTGCATGCAGGATAATAGAAGCCATGTATGAATCTTCCGACAAGAAGCAGAGAGTCAGGATCACCGGTTAAACAGCCAGGATCACCGGCTTAACCGGTGGTTGTCTATACAACATATGACAGGGCGTGTCCGCGGACATGCCCTGCTACTTTTATCAGATATTCCGTCAGCGCTTTTATCTAAAACCCCAGCTGCCCCCGCCTGTTTCTGAAATACTGTATTTGCTTATCATAAGCCGGGTCACCCATAAAGTTGATGGTTTCGCCCGGATCCTTTGCAAGATCAAACAGCACCTCCGGCAGGCTCTCGCCGTAGTACTGATATTTTAAATCATCCTGTTTTATCATAAGATGAACGCCGGCAAACTGCGAAACCGACTCGTTGTCCCAGTCGCACGGCTCGCCTTTGAGCAGTGGCATAAGGCTTCTGCTGTCAAGGCCGTCCGGCGCAGGGATACCCGCCAAGTCGCAGAGCGTGGCAAACAGATCGCATGTGTTCACGTTTTTGTCAATTACCCTTCCGCCTTCAAAGCCCCTGGGCCAGCGGATGATAAGCGGCACCTTGACGCTCCCCTCAAAAAACTTTGTCTTTTCCCATACGCTATGCTCGCCCAGCATCTCGCCGTGGTCTGAGGTAAACACAATAATCCAGTCGTCAAGGTCCTGCCCGGCATTTTTAAGCGCGTCAAGCACGCGGGCATACATGCCGTCCACAGTTTCGATCATGCCGTAGTACGCGGCCATAGCGCGTACAATATCCCGCTCCGAAACGTCGACGCCGGGTATGACGCTCCCCTCCGAAAGGAACGGGTGGTCAAACGGCTTTTGATCTCTGTACGGTTTTACCCGGTTTAAATAATAGTTAAACTTTTCCTCGTCGGTCAGATAAGGATAATGCGGCTGCTCCAGGCTCACCTTCAAAAGCAGCGGTCTTGCCGGGTTGGATTTGTCGTAAAACGGGTCTAGGAAATGACGGTCTATATAGTCAACGGCGCCCGCGACGGCAAATTCATCGTGCAGGATGGCTCTCGCCTTTCCTACTCCTGCCCTTAATATTTCTTTTCTGTTGCCCCATTTGCCTGTAACCTCTTTTTCAGGAATAAGCGCGTCTGACAACAATGAAGGCCGTGCCGCATACTTTTTAAACTCTTCTTCCACGCGCCCCTCAATGTATCTGTCGCTCACGTTTTCATGCCAGCTTCTGGTGTGCAGCCAGCCCTGCATCTGGTCGTAGCCCATGTGGTGGAGCTTGCCGCACGCCACTGTGGAGTAGGCATACTGGGAAAAGCGCTTTGAAAAGGTCATGTATCCGGGCGCCAGATCGTCGCCGTAGCACTCGCACTCGCATGTCCTCGGCAGCTGCCCCGCCATCATGCACTGCCTTGCCGGCACGCAAACAGGCGACGGCGTGTAGGCACCCGTGAACACCACGCCCGTTTTTGCCAGCCAATCCAGCGTCGGCGTTCTCACAACGTCATTGCCTACAAACCCCGCTGTGTCCGCACGGTGCTCGTCGCTCATCAAAAACAGTATGTTTGGTCTGTTTGTCATGTGATATCCCCCGCTTATTGATTATATAAATGGTACATGCACAATCCTTTTTTGCAGAAACGCGCCTCTAAAACCCCAGCTGCCCACGCCTGTTTCTGAAATACCGTATTTGCTCACCATAGGCCGGATCGCTCATAAAGTTGACGGTTTCGCCGGGATCTTTTTTAAGGTCAAACAGCACCTCCGGCATATCTTCGCCATAGTACTGATATTTTAAATCATCCTGCTTTATCATCAGGTTCTTGCCGCCGAACTGCGAAACCGACTCATTATCCCAGTCACACGGCTCACCCTTCAAGAGCGGAACAAGGCTTCTGCTGTCCAGCCCATCCGGCACAGGGATGCCTGCCAGATCGCACAGGGTGGCAAACAGGTCGCACAGATTTACATTTTTGTCAATCACGCGTCCGCCGTCAAATCCCTTGGGCCAGCGGATGATCAGCGGCACCCTGACGCTGCCCTCAAAGAATTTCTGCTTTTCCCAAATCCCGTGCTCGCCCAGCATCTCGCCGTGATCCGTTGTGTAGACAATGATCCAGTCATCAAGATTCTGCCCCGCATCTTCAAGCGCGTCAAGCACCCGCTTATACAGGCTGTCTATTGTTTCAATCATGCCGTAATACGCGGCGATTGCGCGTATGATATCCCGCTCCGAAACATCCACACCCGGCACGACCTGCCGGCGGGAAAGAAACGGGTGGTCAAACGGCTTATCATTCTCATAGGGCTTCACCCTGTTCAGATAATAGTTGAATTTTGCCTCATCCGTAAAATAAGGGTAATGCGGCTGCTGGAAGCTTACCTTTAGCAGCATGGGCCTGTTGGGATTTGCCTTGTCGTAGTATGGATCAAGAAAATGCCAGTCTATACAGCCAATCGCGCCGACTGCGGCATACTCATCATTTTTTGCAATATTTGACTTGCCTACGCCCGCTCTTAAAATCTCCTTGGCGTCGCTCCATTTCCCGCTGATTTCCTGCTCGGGTATCATCTCATCCGAAAACAGCGACGGTCTTTTGGTATACTTCTGAAATTCTTCTTCCACACGTCCCTCAATATAGCTGTTGTCCATACCCACCTGCGAAAGCGACCTGTGCAGCCAGCCCTGAAGCTGGTCTGTGCCCATGTGGTGAAGCTTGCCGCACGCTATGGTGGAATAGGCGTATTGGGAGAAGCGTCTGGCAAAAGTCATGTACCCCGGCGCTAAATCGTCGCCATATACTTCGCATTTGCAGTGCCTGGCAAACTGTCCCGCCATCATGCACTGCCTGCCGGGCACACAGATGGGCGACGGCGTATAGGCATTAGTAAATACCACACCCGTCTGTGCCAGCCAATCAAGCGTAGGCGTTCTGACTATGGTGTTTCCCGCAAAGCCCGCCACATCGGCGCGATGCTCGTCACTCATCAGAAATAATATGTTTGGTCTTCTGTCCATAATTTATTTCTCCTTGTATCATTCCCTCAAAATTTATATAACAATTTCCCGCTTATTCCCTGCTGTAAAAAAGCCGGAAAGCATGCATCCGGCCTTTGTAGCTAGCATAAAACCGCACCTTTGAAGTGCGCCCATACAATTTATCTATATGCTTCTGTTCTTGAGGAAGGTGGGTATATCCACATTATCTAAGCCCAAGTTACCGGACGAAAAGAAGCTTTCTTCCTTTTCCTTGCCTTCTGAGCCCAGCTTTCTGAAAATATCCTGATACATCGGCTTTGCGGGATTGATACTGTCAAACCCGGTGGCTACAAGGGTAATGCGCATTTCATCCTCTAAGGACTCATCAAGCGCAACGCCAAAGATAATTTTAGCGTCATTGTCAACCAGATTCTGCACAAACTGCGCGGCCTGGTTGGCATCAAACATGCTTAGGTCCTTGCCGCCCGTGATATTTAACAAAACGCCCCGCGCACCTTCAATGGAGGTTTCCAGAAGCGGGCTTTCGATAGCCATCTTCACAGCCTCTTCCGCCTTGTTTTCGCCCTTTGCGGTACCCACGCCCATGTGCGCGATCCCCGCTTCCTTCATGATCGCCACAACGTCGGCAAAGTCGCAGTTTATGTAGCCGGGGACGGCAATGATATCGGATATGCCCTGCACTCCCTGCCGCAGCACGTCGTCGGCCATCCTGAACGTATCCATTATGCCGGTCTTTTTGTCAATGATTGAAAGTAGATTGTCGTTAGGGATGGTTACTATTGCGTCCACGTTCTCCTTTAACAGGTCAATACCCTTTTCAGCATTGGTCATACGGGGACGCCCCTCAAACGAAAACGGCCTTGTCACGATCCCGACCGTAAGGATGCCGAGTCCCTTCGCAACGCCTGCGATAACAGGCGCGGCGCCGGTGCCCGTGCCGCCGCCCATGCCGGCGGTGATAAACACCATGTCGCTCCCCTTTAATACGCTCTCAAGCTGTTCCTTGCTCTCCTGCGCAGCCTTCTCCCCGATTTCAGGGTCGGCACCCGCGCCAAGTCCTTTGGTCAGCTTTTCGCCGATCTGGATTTTGCAGTTTGCTTTGGAAATCATAAGCGCCTGCTTGTCCGTATTTGCCGAAATAAAATCAACACATTTAACTCCGGCTTCAATCATGCGGTTTACGGCATTATTGCCGCCGCCGCCCACGCCTACCACTTTGATTTTCGCTAGTCTTGAGACCTCGGTATCAAAATCAAACAATTTTAATGCCCCCTTAAATATAATCGCACAGCTTGCCCGTATTGACGAATATTATTTGCGTAGTCAAAAGTAAAATATCTGCTTCACAAGATAATAAAATTTACTTATTTAATATTTTATCTTTTTTTTCAAATTTATTCAATAGTAATCTTCGAATAATTGCAAAATTTTGAATAATTCTTGAGCCGAACACCACAATTGCCGCCAAAGACAGATCAACCCCGAGAAGTTTGCCAAGATACACCAGCCCTGCCGCGATAACGGCGTTAAAAAACAAACCGCTGATAAATATTTTCAGGTTAAACGTCTTGGTCATGGATGCGCTTATCCCGCCGCAGACCGAATCAAGCGCGGCCAAAATCCCCACAGCCATATATGTCGAGTATGCCGCCGGAATATGTACGCCCGCAAAATAGGCGACAATCAAGCCCGCAATCAGGCCCGCTATTATTCCCATTACCGATCACCTCCGCCTTCTTCGGGCACCGACGATGCGAATTTAAAGTTTACGGTCCCTTTATACCGGGGGATAGTGAGCTTGTCCTGTGTGCGCACGCTGATTTGTATTCCCACAGGAGAAAATAAATCCTTAAGTCCCGCCCGCATGTTTACCGCCGCTTCCAGCATCTTGGGATCGCCTATCGCACTTATCTCATACGGCGGCGCCATTTTCTGCTCGTTGACGTTGATGACCGGCCCCACGCACCTGATGGGCGTAGTGGCGATTATCCGCTGTCCGTTTATGGAGATCGCCTCGGCGCCCGCCGCGGAAAGCTCTGTGATCACCAGCCTTAAGTCGCTATCGTGGATAAGGAGCATTTCCTTGTCGGCCAGGGTGCTTGTCCCTGACGCATCGGCGTTGCCTTCCGATATGGTGAGTATGATACCCGGACCTTCCGCCGCGGTCAGACCCGCCAGCACCTCACTGCGCTTGAGCTGCTCGGACAGGATTTTGGCATAGTCCGATGTATCGGCCGCCTGATCCCTGTACTGTTTTAACTCATTCTGCGCGTCTGTGAGCTGTACATACAAATCGGCATTCTTCTCTTTTTCCTTGCCGAATTCTATCTGCAGCTCCTCGGCCTTTTGCGCCTGCTTAGATTCGATCGCCACGTTTTTCTTCACGCTGCTCAACTGTGTGGCAACCGCGTATGTCAGTATGGCACAAACAATGCCTATTGCAACCTGCGCCTTTAGATTTGCTCTTTTGTTCATGGTGTTCCCCCTGGTTTACTATGGTCTGTAAGATGCCATGCCCTTGACGGTAAGGTCTATTTCACCCCTTGCGCCGGCAGGCAGCTGGTTTTGCTCCACTTCTTTAAACATCAAAAGCTTTCTCTCCAAATCCGTGCCGTCTGCGCAATACGCTTTGAGTCTGCCCTGATAAATAAATTTCACATCCATAAGGCTGGTTACATCCAAATCCGTTGTGTCGGACAGCAGCCCCGCGCTCTCCAACTGACCGGTATACATCAGTATGGCGTCTATCTGTCCCGGCATTTCAGCCTCCGCCTTGCGCCCAAGCTCATATGCCACAAGATTCATCCCCTTAACGGCAGGCACGCCGCCGGGCGCGGACGTCATGATCTCTGCGGCCTTGCCGTCATTATCTATCCCCACAAAACCGCCGGCATAAGCCGCGTAACACACAAGCCGTGTCTCCGTCACTTCGGCAATTACCTTAACCGGCAGGAAAATCCGCCGGAAGTTTACCGTCTTTATGTATGGCAGGCCCAAAACCCGGTCTGTGGCACGCCCAAGACTGAAAGCAAATGTGTTGCTGCCTGTGGCGACTCCGGAAGCGCTCACAATCTGCTCGGCGCTCACCTTTTGATTGCCATGCACCTCAACGGCTGTAATATTAAACCACGGCGTCAGAAAAACGATTGCGCTAAGTGCGCTTGCCAAAAGAACAAGGACGAGGACTGTCCTTATCAGAATTTTTTTTCTTCTTCGTTTCCTTTGACGCAGCATATGGCGCGCCTTAATATCGCCCGACGCCGCACCGCGCAGTTTTTCCTTTGTCTGCCGCATGATTATTGCTCCCTCTTAATCTTTGCGCCTAATTTTGTCAAATGGTTTTCCAGTCTTTCGTAGCCACGGTCTACGTGCCCCACATCATCCACTTCTGTTCTCCCCTCGGCCGCAAGCCCAGCCACTACGAGCGCCGCGCCGCCACGCAGGTCCATGGCGTTTACCTTAGCGCCGCTCAGGCGCTCTACGCCCCGGATCACAGCCATCCGTCCGTCCACCGTGATATCCGCGCCCATCCTGGCAAGCTCTACCACGTGTTTAAACCGGCTCTCAAAAATATTTTCAACAAATATACTCGTACCGCGCGCCAGTGTCAATACCGCCATCAAGGGCGATTGCGCATCCGTGGGAAAGCCGGGATAAGGTTGGGTACGTATACAGTCAATGGGAAGAATCTTTTTAGGCGGAATGTGGATAAGGGTGCTGCCGTTTATGTAGAACTTGGAGCCGCATTCCCGCATGATGGACAGTACCGCTTCAATGTGTGAACTTTCTACATTTGTGAGCTGAACCATACCGCCTGTGATGGCGCTGCAGGCAAGGTAAGTGGTAGCCACAATGCGGTCTGGAATTACGGTATGTTCAACATCATGAAACTCGCCCACACCTTCGATTTGGATCTCGCTGGTGCCTGCTCCGATGATTTTTGCCCCGGTTCCGTTCAGATAGTTTTGCAGATCCACGATCTCAGGCTCTTTGGCGGCATTAGTGATGACGGTTGTTCCCTTGGCCCTGCTTGCGGCAAGCATGATATTTTCCGTGGCTCCCACGCTTGGAAAATCCAGATGGATGCTTGCGGCGTGCAGGTTGTCGGCAGTGCATGTGATGTAACCGTGCGACTCCGCGATTTCAATGCCAAGCTGGCGAAACGCCTTTAAATGCAGGTCTATTGGCCTGGGCCCCAGCTCGCAACCTCCCGGTGTGGAGGTTACAGCCTTGCCGAAACGGGATATGATAGCCCCCAGAAAGATCACGGATGAGCGCATCTCTCTCATGAGCTGCTCGGGGATTTCTTCATTTATTGCCCTGGAAGAATCTACAAACAGCGTTGAGCCTTCTCTATGTACATTGCAGCCTAAAAATTCAAGGATCGCAATTGAGGACTGGACATCCTTTAAATCCGGGCAGTCGTGAATCACGTTCCTGCCTCCGTTGAGTACCGTCGCCGCCAATATGGGCAGTACCGCGTTCTTTGCACCGTGAACACGCACCTCACCCTCCAGCGGATAACCTCCGTCTATTAAAAACCTTGCCATTTCCAGAGCACACCTCCACAAGTTTGCCGAATTTGTCATCGCCATATATACTATGCAAACTTGTGGCAAGGCGTTACTTGCGGCAAAGGCGCAGCGCTATTTCATATATCTTTTCCGCGGCGTCCGTAACGCCCATTTTTTTCGCGTTTTCCCCCAATGAGGCAAGGAGCGCTTTATCTTTTAAGAGTGCGTCGATTTTTTCCTTCAGCCGCCCGGCTGTCAGATCGGCATCGGCTATGAGCAGCGCCGCATGATGCTTCTCCAGAAGGCGCGCGTTCTCGTATTGGTGATTGTGCGCGACATTGGGCGAAGGGATCAAAATCGCCGCCTTGCCCAGCGCGGTTATCTCACTTATGGTGATTGCGCCCGCTCTGGAAATAACGATATCCGCAGCCGCCATCGCTTCATTCATATTATAGATATATGGCTCTATTCGGATACCGGGATGGTTATCAACACACACCCCCGCCGCCACCAAGCCTTTCATCACCTCATCATAACCGCGCACACCGGTGCCGAACAGCAGCTGCACATCGCTTGCCTTGTCAAGCAGGCGGATGTATCCCGCAATCGCCTCGTTGATCCGCTGCGCCCCCAGGCTTCCGCCAAACGCCAGAATAAACGGCCGCCCATCCGCACCCAAAGCCGTCCTTGCGGCCTGTCTGTCGGCGGTTAAAACGTCTGCCCGTACAGGATTTCCGGTAAAAATACATTTGTCCCTCTGCTTAATATACTGCGCCGTTTGTTCAAAACTGGTGGCGATTACATCGGCATAGCGTGCCGACAGCTTTACTGTGACCCCCGGAAAAACATTCTGTTCATGGATGATGCATGGAATGTGCAGAGCGTGGGCAGCGTGCATGACAGGTCCGCTGACATAGCCTCCGGTACAGATCACCACATCGGGCGAAAAGCGTTTTAAAATGCGCTTACATGCGCTTAAGGCCGCGAAAGCCTTGACAGCCACCCGGATATTGTCAAGTGTAAGCTTTCTTTTAATGCCTTCGATATCAATGAATTCTATGTCAAAGCCGGCGTTGCCGACCAGCTTTTCTTCCATATTCCCTTTTTTCCCTATGAAAAGAATCTGCGTATCCTTATCCTTTTTTTTGGCGTAAGCCGCAATGGAGAGCGCCGGATTGATGTGCCCCGCCGTACCGCCTCCCGCAAAAAGAATCCTCATGCCACCTCACCCGTTCTCTTTATTGTCTGCCTTGAAACATTAAGCAAAACACCCATGCAGCTGAGCAGAATAAACAGCGATGTGCCGCCGTAGCTGAAAAACGGCAGCGCCATGCCGGTTACGGGCACTGATGAGGTAACAACGGCGATATTGATGATAACCTGAATGGCGATCAGGCTGGTAATTCCGGCCGCAAGCAGAGAACCGAACAGATCGGGCGCTTCTTGTGAGATGCGGTAGCCCTTCCAGATCAAAACGGCAAACAGGGCCAAAACCGCGATCGCGCCCACAAGGCCAAGCTCCTCGCATATGATGGAAAAGATAAAATCGTTTTGCGGCTCGGGTATGTAGAGAAACTTCTGGCGGCTAAGCCCAAGGCCAAGGCCGAAAATGCCGCCTGAGCCTATGGCGTACAGTGACTGTACGATCTGGAAGCCGGCGTCGGACGGATCGGCAAAGGGGTTTAAAAATGTTGTCACACGCTCCAGCCGATAGGGCTCCTTCCATATGACAAACACGGCGGCGGGAATCATGGGCAGCGCCAGCAGCGCATAGTCTCTGATACGTGCGCCCGCGATCAGGAGCATGATAACAGCCGTGGCGCATATAACCACCGTGCCGCTGAAGTGCGGCTCCGCCATAAGCACTATTGCGAAAAGCCCCAGTATGACCAAATACCGGAATTGACCGCTCCAGAAAAACCGGACCTTATCCTTTATGATGGACAGGCTGTAGGAAAAGTATATGATAATGCCGACCTTTGCCACCTCCGACGGCTGAAGTGAAAATACCCCGTAGCCTATCCAGCGCCGCGCACCGTTTGACTCAATTCCCAGCCCCGGGATATAGACGGCAAACAGCAGAAGAAAGCTTCCGATAAGGATGGCAAGCGCAAGCGCGCCATAGTTATGGTAGTCGAAACGGGAAAGAACAAACATGGACACAAATCCCATCACGGCAAAGATCCCCTGACGGATAACATAGTGGTAGGCGTTGTCCTCATAGTAGCTGGCCGCGGGCGCGCTGGCCGAAAATACCATGACCAGTCCAAACACGACCAGACTGATGATAATCAAAATCAGGGTTTTGTCGGCGCCCTTTACGGCAGCTGCCTTTTGCTGCTGTTTGGGCCCGGCACTTCTTGTTTTCACCAGCGTTTTTGCCATACATCTTCCCTCCTGATTCGACTCATTGTAAAAGTTTCGGCGCTCTGCTCAGCCGTTTGTACCGCCGGGCTTAAAATATCGCCGCCCAGACTGCCAGCAGCGACAAGCCGCAAGCGGCAATTGTGACAGAAGTGAACACCGTCACAATCTTAACCTCATTCCACCCCATCATCTCAAAATGATGGTGGATAGGGCTCATTTTAAAAATGCGTTTGCCGGTCAGCTTAAAAAACGCCACCTGAAGCATAACCGAAAGTGCTTCCAGTACATATATCAGGCCGGCAATCACTAAAATAAGCGGCATTTTAAGCGCAATTGCCGCCGCCGCCAGCGCACCGCCCAAAAACAGCGATCCCGTGTCACCCATAAACACCTTGGCGGGATGATGGTTGAACAGCAAAAAGGCGAGGCAGCCGCCGGTAAGGGCGGTGCAGAACAAAGAAACGCCCACGTCGCCGGTCAAAAAAGCGCCAAACGCAAAAAACGCTGAAACAACGGCAGTCACCGAAGCGGCAAGCCCGTCAAGCCCGTCGGTAAGGTTTACGGCGTTTACAAAACCGACCATGATGAACACCGAAAAGGGAATAAAGAGCCAGCCTAAATCCCACATAATATTGGTAAACGGAATTAAAACATCGCTGCTTAAAAGTCCAAGCCCGTTTAGCACTACGACATACGCTGTCGAAACAGCAATCTGCAAAATAAGCTTTTGCAGAGCTGTCAGGCCTAAATTCCGCTTTAACACAATTTTAATAAAATCATCTATGAATCCTATAACCCCAAATCCGACTGTCGCCAACAATATTATTACCCCGCGCGGGTCGGGGACGCCAAAAAACGCCGCCGCCACCACCCCGACTATAAAAATCACGCCGCCCATGGTGGGCGTGCCCGTTTTGCCCTTGTGCCAGCTCGGCCCAATCTCGCGAATGCTCTGCCCGAACTTCAAACGCCGCAGCACAGGGATCAGAACCGGAGCGACAAGCGCGCTGACAGCAAAAGCAACCCCGAAAGGCGTCAGGTATAACAAAAATATTTTTGTGGCATCATATATCATTTACATGGTACCTCCGCTCATGTTATCTGCCGAAGCTGCGCGATACACTGGCATATCTGCTCAAACTTCATACCGCGCGACGCTTTGACAAGCACCGTATCCCCATCCTGCAGAAACGTCGGCAGATACGCCATCAGCTGTTTATTGGTCTGGAAATGCAGCACATCCTGCTCGCCCATGCCCTCTTCTTTTGCGCCCTGCGCCATAAACGAGGCGCTTGGCCCTACGGTAAACAGGTAATCTATCCCGCTGCGCGCCGCATACTGTCCCACCTGCCGGTGCGCTTCGGGTGCAAACTCACCCATCTCTAAAATATCGCCCAAAATTGCTGCCTTTCGCTTGCTTGCCATGCCCGCCAACACATCGAGCGCCGCTTCCATGGAAGCCGGCGACGCGTTGTAACAATCGTTTATCAGCGTTATACCGCCGAAGCTTTGGATGTCGGTTCGCATGCCCGACGGCGAAAAGCGCTCAATTCCCCGAGCGATTTGATCCGGCGCCAGCTTAAAATAATGCGCCAGTGCAAACGCCGCAAGCGCGTTGTATACATTGTGTTCCCCCGGCAGACTGCAGCGGATATGCTGGCAGCCGCCCGCAAAAACGGCGTCAAATTCAACTGATTGCGGAAATTTTTGAATGTTTTCCGCTCTGTAATCACACGCCGGATTTTCCCGGCCGTAAAACAGCGTGCGGTAAAGGGGCTTTTGCCTGCATTCCCACAGCAGGGGATCATCGCCGTTTAAAATCAGCACGGAATCTGAGCGAAAAAAATCCGTGATTTCAAGCTTTGCCTGCAATATGCCCTGCTGAGAGCCTAAATTTTCAATGTGTGACATGCCAATGTTGGTGATTATCGCCACATCGGGCTTTGCAATGGAGGCAAGGCGGTGTATCTCGCCGGAGTGATTCATGCCCATTTCCACAACCGCAATATCGTGCGACGAATCAAGCCCGAACAGCGTGAGCGGAAGCCCGATCTCGTTGTTGAAATTGCCTTTTGTCTTGAGCACCGAAAGCTGTGAGGCCAGAGCGGACGCGCACATATCCTTGGTGGTGGTTTTGCCCACCGAACCCGTCACCGCTGCCAGCGGTATGGCAAAACGTGACCGATACCACCTTGCGATATCCGCAAGCGCCTTTAAGGTATCCTCTACGGCAAGCAGCGCATGGTCCACAACCACGTCGTCGGTATGCCGGTGCGTCAGCGCCGCCACTGCCCCGCCGTCGAACGCCGCGCGGATAAACTCATGACCGTCGAAGGTAGGCCCGGCAATGGGGATAAACAGCGTATCTGCCCCGCTTTTGCGGCTGTCGGTAGTTATCCCGCTTATTTTTATTTTAGGATCGCCCCACAAAAGCGTTGCCCCGCAAGCATCTATGATTTGCTGCAGCTCTACCCCTTCCAAACAGATCCGCCCCTTTGCGTCGTTATCTGATCCGCACTATGCGGCTTTTGCCTGCATCTTATTTCTCTTGCTGCATATCGTCAAGAATCTGCGCCACAATCTTGCGCTCATCAAAATCTATGGTCTTGTCGGCCAATATCTGATAGGTTTCATGGCCCTTGCCCGCCAAAATCACCACGTCGTCGGGCTGTGCATATGTAAGCGCATACCGGATAGCGTCCTGCCTGTTTTCAATCACAACATACTCGCAGCCCGTCGGCTCAATGCCTTTTACAATGTCCGCTATAATCGCCATGGGCGGCTCGCTTCTGGGATTGTCTGTCGTCACAATACAGAAATCTGAAAGCCTTCCCGCCATTTCGCCCATAAGCGGCCTTTTCGTCCTGTCCCGGTCGCCGCCGCAGCCGAAAAGTGTGATGACGCGCCCCTGCGTAAATTCACGCACAGTGGGGATGATGTTTGCAAGTCCATCCGGCGTATGGGCGTAGTCTATGATTACCGTATAGTCGCGGCCCGTGTTGACAACCTCCGCACGGCCCTTGACGCCTTTGGCGATTATCAGGCCCTTGGTTATGTCGTCTGCGTCGAAGCCCAGACTAAGCCCTGCGCCCGTAGCGGCCAGGGCGTTGTATACCGAGAACCTGCCCGGTATCCCCAAGCGCATGGGCATGCTTTCTTTAGCTGTTTTGAGCGTAAACGTGACGCCTCGCGCCGAAATCTTTATATCCGAAGCCTGCAGATCGGCCTTATGTTCAATCGCATAGGTCATGGCCTGGCACGGTATCTCACCGGCAAGCCTTTTGCCATATTCATCGTCTGTGTTTATCACAGCGCGCTTTGCCATGGAAAACAGCTGTTTCTTTGCCGCATAGTAGTCCTCCATATCAGCATGGAAATCAAGGTGATCCTGAGTCAGATTGGTAAATACAGCGGTCTCAAAGCGGCAGCCTTCCACTCTGCCCAATGCCAGCGCATGTGACGATACCTCCATCACCACATACTCCGCGCCCTCCCGCAGCATGTCATCGAGCATGGCATACAGTTCGGGCGCCTCAGGCGTCGTGTGCTTGGACGGCAGTATCCTCTCGCCGATCATGTTCTGGTTTGTGCCGATAAGCCCCACCTTCTTGCCTGCGTGCTCCAAGATGGTTTTAAGCAAATAGGTGACCGTCGTCTTGCCGTTTGTGCCTGTAACGCCGACCAGCTTAAGTCTTTCTGTCGGCCGCCCGTAAAATGTATTCGAGATTTGCGCAAGCGCCAGACGTGTATCAGCGACATAGGCAACAGGCAGCTTGGTATCAACGGCATCCTGCGCCACAATAGCCGCCGCGCCTGCGGCTTCTGCGTCGGCCGCGTACTTGTGTCCGTCGGATGCGTACCCCTTTACACAGACAAACACATCGCCCGGCCCTACGTTACGCGAATCATAGGCAATGCCTGTGATCTGTTTTGTTTTGTCTCCCGATAGCTCCAGGATTTCGACATCCGAAAGCAAGTCAAAAAATTGCATTAAAGCACCTCCGCCAGTTTATACCATGCCGATTTTGTTATTTTTTTTAAGACAGCCACCTATCCGGCGGGTGCCATCAATCGCCATCCATATAAGTAAACTCCACGCGCACCGTTGTTGCCGGCAACACCTGCGTACCCTCGGCAGGATCCTGTCTGACCGCCGGTGCAGTTTTCATGTCGCTGGCAACCGAGCCTAATATCTCAAGATTCAGGCCGAGCGATGTAAGCGTATTTTTAACGTCAGCCATGTTCATACCCACCAGATTGGGAACCGTCACCTTTGTTTCCTGCGCTCCTTCGGTGTATACGATAACATTTGACTTTTTGGAAAGACTGGCCGCCGGCTTGGGAAGCTGGTCGACCACCGTATCGCCGCCGCCAACCACCTTTATGCCGAAGCCGGCAGTGGTAAGCGCATTTTTGGCATCCGCCACAGTGAGCCCGCGCACTTCGGGAACCGTAGCTTGCATGGTGGCAAGCTCCTCGGCAGAGAACTGCGGCTCTGCGCCCATATATCTGAGCGAATCCTCAATGATATTTCTTGCAACAGGAGCGGCGATCTGGCTGCCCTGATGCAGGTAGCCGGTGGGCTCGTCAATTGCGACAAGCACCAAAAGCTCTGGATCGTCGGCAGGCGCAATACCCAAAAATGAAGCGATATATTTGCCGTTTCCACGCGGCTGCTTTTCGGAGGTTCCGGTCTTGCCGCCCACACGAAAGCCTTTAATATAAGCGTTTTTGCCCGTACCGTCGGTAACAACGTATTCCAAAAATTCGCGCATGGTGGCGGATGTCTGTTCCGATATCACCTGACGCACCATTGTGGGCTCTATGGTTTTTACCGTATTGCCGTCCTTGTCCTTAAGTTCCTTCACAATATGCGGCTTATAGAGTTTTCCGCCGTTTACCACAGCCGAGATCGCGGCTACCATCTGAAGCGGCGTAACGTTAAACGACTGCCCGAATGAAGAGGTGGCAAGCTCAACCTCACGAAACGTTTCCGGTTTGTGAAATACGCTTTGGCTTTCTCCTATAATATCAAAGCCTGTCTTGGCGTCTAAACCAAAGTTCTTAAAATACCGGATAAACCGATCGGCGCCCACACGTTCCCCCACACCCATAAAAACAGGATTGCAGGAATTTTTAAAGCCCTCCTTAAACGTTTCCGCGCCATGCCCTTGTGTTTTCCAGCAGTGGATGGTCTCTCCGCCCACCTTCACAGCGCCGGTACAGACAAAATTGTCGGTCGGCTTTACAACGCCCTCCTCCAGACCCATAGCAGCCGTCAGGATTTTAAAAACCGAGCCGGGCTCATAGGTATCGCTTACGGCCTTATTGCGCCAGAGCTTGGTGAGCGCCTGGCTGCGCGCGTCCTTCTGCTGCTCGGCGGGCAGGCTTTCGATCCCGGCAAGCATGCCGGTATCTATAATTTCAAACGGCTTGTTGAGGTCAAAGTCAGGCTTGGTCGCCATTGCCAGAATTCCACCCGTTTTAGGCGACACCACGATAACAGAAGCGCCCATGGCGGGATTGGTTTCCGCCATTGCCTGCTCCAGATGCTTCTCGGCAAAATGCTGGATGGTTTCGTCTATGGTCAAAACGACGCTAAGGCCGTCCTTTGAGTCATACTTTTTTTCATATTTATACGGCATTTCCACCCCGATTGCGTTTTTGGCGGAAATCACACGCCCCGCAGTACCTCGCAGATCTTCGTCGTATGCTTTCTCAATACCGTACAGCCCCTGGTTGTCTGTACCGGTGAAGCCTATAACATGCGAGGCGAAATTGCCGAAAGGATAATAGCGCTTGGTGTCTTCTTCAAGGCTAACTCCCCCGAAGGCCTTTTTGGTTTCCTTAGCGGCCTTCAGCGCTCTGATCTGGTCGGTCTGTTCTTTTTCCACCTTGCGCTTGACAATCTCATAAGCCGATTTTTTGGTAACGATTTTATAAACATCGTCATAGCTCATCGAAAGGATATCGGCAAGCTTTTGCGCCACAAGCGGCGCGCTTTCCGACTCTTTTATCTCATTGGGCGCTACTGTCACCATCTCCACAGATGCGCTTACCGCAAGCTCTTTACCGTTGCGGTCATAAATGGTCCCGCGCTTGGAGTTGATCACCTTATCTCTGGTCTGCTGCTGGGTCGCCGCTTTTTTAAGGTATGCGCCGTCCACCACCTGAAGCCATCCTGTGCGCACTACCAACGCTCCGATCATGCCCACGAAAATAAGCATAAACACAAGGACCCGTACTTTAATCTTTCTGTTAGGAGCGTTCATATGCTTTCCCCCTAAAAAATAACGTAACCGCCAAAAGCGCTAAAATTGCCAAAAGGCGCTCTTTTCCCGGCTTGCGCGGAAAAGTGCCCCTGTTTTGATAAAATGGATTTATTACTGACAGCTTGCGCACATTTGGGCCAAACGGCTGCCCGCCGGCCGGTCATGAAAAATAAAGAGCCAGGATAAAGAGTTATTAACACGACTGCAAAACCACTCTTTAAACCTCACTCTCTTGGAAAATGCGGTCTTTTATCATTATTATTTATAATATTATCGGGTATCAAATATGCCAAAAAGATTTTTAACGCCGGTGCCTATACTCTGCTGCAGCTGCTGTGCGATTCCCTTGCCGGCTACCTTTTCAACATAGTCGTCCTGATGTATGGAGATATAGACTGTCTGATATTTTTCGGGACGGATCATGCCAAACTGGCCTGTGGCTACCTGCTCAATATGCTTAAGATCCACACTTCTTTCCGCGTCCAGCATAGCCTGCGTATTCTCCGACTGCAGCTTGCCTAAAGCCACCGTGAGCTGTCTTGCCTGATTGCTCTGTTCATAGATCTGAACTTCCCTGGCCACCATACAGAAAGCAATCGCGGAGATGATCGCTATGTAGATGATAGCCACCGCAACATTTACCTTATGTGATTTGCCTCTTTGTGTGCTTATGCTCTTTTTACGCAAAGATTTTGGTGTCGGCTGATACTGTGGCTTGTAGGCCGGATTTAAAGCCAGATTTCCGTTTGTACGCATGCCTGATACCCCCTGCTTTTGCAAATATATTAAAAACTCCCCCTGTTTTAAACAGCAATTTTATTTTACAGCTTTTCCGCTGCGCGAAGCTTTGCGCTTTTGGCTCTTGTATTTGCCGAAAGCTCTTCATCACCGGATATAATGGGCTTTTTAGTCAAAACCTTGAGCGTCGGCCTGGCCCCGCAGACACATATGGGGAAATCCTTCGGGCAAACACATCCTTTTTCAAGGGACGAAAATACATTCTTTACAATCCTGTCCTCCAGCGAATGGAAGGTTATCACAGCCAGCCGTCCGCCCGGCTTAAGCGCATCCGCAAAATCCTGTATCGCTTGCTTCAGAATAGTCAGCTCCCCGTTGACCTCAATCCGTATGGCCTGAAATGTGCGTTTGGCGGGGTGCCCGCCTTCTGTGCGCACTGCCTTGGGGATAGCCGCCTCAATCACCCGCACAAGCTCACCCGTGGTGGCGATAGGCGTTTTTTGCCGCTGTTGTATAATAAACTGCGCTATCCGTTTACTCCAACGCTCCTCGCCGTACTCATAAATCATCCGGGAAAGCTGCGGTTCGGAATATCCGTTCACCACGTCGTAGGCACTGACAGGCGCGCTTCTGTCCATGCGCATGTCCAAAGCCGCATCCGTCATGTAGGAAAATCCCCTGGACGGCTCGTCCAACTGATGTGATGACACGCCCAAGTCAAGCAGCGCACCGTCTATCGGCCCGACATCACAGCGCTTTAGAATATCCTTGATATTTTTAAAATTGTCGTGTACAATTGTTACACGGGCCCCAAATGGCAAAAGCGCTTCGGTCGCGGCCCTGATTGCATTTGCATCCCGGTCGATACCGATCAGCCTGCCTGCGTCCAATCGTGCGGCTATAGCTTCGCTGTGCCCTGCACCGCCCAGTGTTGCGTCAACATAGATGCCGTCGCTCTTTATATCAAGCATATCAATGCTTTCCTGCAACAGTACCGGTGTGTGCTCAAATTTCAAAATGCATCACCACCTAAAAGTCCATTCCGATAGAGCCCATGCTTGAGATGACATTATCCAACGTAATTTTTTCGCTGCAATAGGCCTCCCATGTTTTAGTATCCCAAACTTCTATACGGCTGCGCACGCCCAAGACCTTCACATCCTTGACCAGTCCCGCGTGCTCTCTCAAATGGAGCGGAATATTGATCCTGCCCAGCTTGTCCACTTCACATTCCGCCGCGCCTGACAAAAAGAATCTTGCAAACGCTCCCGCTTTGGGGCTTGTCGTTATCGGCAAGGCGGCAAGCTCTTCTTCGAATTTTGCCCACTCGTCGCGCGGGTACAGAAACAAACACTTTTCGGTGCCTCTGGTCACATAAAAAACTTCGCCCAAATCGTCTTTCCTGAACTTGGACGGCATGATCATCCTGCCTTTGGCATCGATATTATGGTTGTATTCCCCTATGAACAAGCTTGTCACCTCCCGTCCTGAGGTTGTGAGCCGATTTTAACCGTTTTTAATCCACTTGCAACCACTTTATAACACTTCTAACCACTTCATGAAGATTTTACACGATTTAGATTACATTTTCAATACTTTTTTTAAAAATTTTTAATCTTTTTTTCATATTAGCACAAATACACAAAACAGGTATGTAAACTTGTGCAATTTTTTATGCCACAAGGCCGGTTATTCTATTGGGTCACCTATTTTTTGATATCTTACGCGATTGTAACCAATAACAAAAAAAATCTGCAAGCCCTTCATGCCAATGAAGAGTCTACAGATTCTACATAACGATAATTCCAAAGCGCATTTGCACAGGCGCCACTCGCTGTTTGTTAAAGCTTGTCCGCCTTTGTCCATACAACCAGGGCAAGCCCCTCTTTGATCTTTACTTCCGCACGGCTTTCCGAAAACACATTGCTGATGCCAAGCGCGGGTCCGAAAGCCATGCAGGCATTGTCAAGCGGATAAGCAAGACCGCGGGTCGTGATCCCCACAACCTGCGCCGTCACAGGAATCACAGAGAGAATATCCCCCACGTCGCCTGTCAGGATCAGCTCATCCGCCACTAAAAATACATAGGATACGCCGTCATAGATGCTGCCCTTTTTGCCAGCGTCAGATATAAGCTTTAAAAGGAATACATTCGCCAGCTCATGGTCGATGCGGCCGCCCGTAGCACCCAGAAGCAAAATCTCGTCACAGCCGCGCGCTATGGCATAGCGCACACAAAGCTCAGTATCGGTCTGATCCTTATGGGCAGGATAGCTGATAATAGTTTCGCATACTACCGCATCCCGCTCCACCGAATCAAAGTCACCCAAAACAGCCTGCGGCTTAAGCCCCATTGCAAGCGCATGCAAATAACCGGAGTCGGCGCAAATAACCATATCATCCTTCATAACCGAGGCTGCTGCGTCGGCTGCGTCGGCAAGGCGTCCGCCGGAGATGACAACACCCCTCACTGACCCTTCACCAACCGCTTGGTGCAGGCGGCAAATGTGCTCAGCTTTGAGGGAATGTAGCGCTCAAACGAAGACCCGTCGCCGCCAAGGTAGGATGAATCACTCAAGCCTGCCACCCTGTTGAACTCGGACACGGTGCGCTCGATATCCTTTGAGCCGAAAACCGAGCTGCCAGCCACAACCACATTCGCACCCATACTGACCACATGGGCAAGGTTGTCTAGATTAATGCCGCCGTCCACCGCCACATCAAATCCGTCCCACGCAGCCGCACGCAGCGCCTGCAGCTTGGCGTCCGCCTGCTTCATATAGGTCTGTCCGCCAAACCCCGGCTCCACCGACATCACCAAAACCAGATCCAGCTGATCTAACATATCCATTACCGCACTGACAGGCGTGGCGGGCTTTATCGCCACGCCCGCCTTTTTGCCAAACGAGCGGATCCGCTTGATGCACGCATCAAGGCGGTCGGTGGCCTCGTAGTGAATGGTAATAATGTCCGCTCCGGCCTTGGCAAATGCCTCTATATACTTTTCAGGATTTTCTATCATCAGGTGAACATCAAAAATCAGCGAGCTATGCGGGCGTATTTTTTCAACTACCGCCGACCCAAAGGAAATATTGGGCACAAAATGGCCGTCCATCACATCAAGGTGAAGATACGACGCGCCGCCGCTTTCGGCCGCGCAAATCTGCTCGGCCAAATAAGCGAAATCCGCTGATAAAATAGAAGGTGCAATTTTAATCATGATATCCTCCAATTCGGCTGAAGGCCGCGGCCCTACCCTGCGGAAAAACCGTTTTGACCTTGCGCCAGATGTTTTTTCTTTTGCAGCTGCCAACCTTATGCACGCCTTTTTATGTTACCATTCTTTCGCCTTCTTTAAATCGTAATATAGCGCCTTATAGCTGTCATAGCGCTGCTGCGAGATCTCGCCTGCCTGCACGGCGGCAAGCACCGCACAATCCGGCTCGCCCACATGGGCGCATCCACGGAAACGGCATTTTCCCAGATACGGCGAAAATTCCCTGAAATAAAGCTCAAGCTCCTCCGCTTTGATATCCGGCAGCTCAAAGGATGAAAACCCCGGCGTATCAAGCACATAGCCCCCGCATCCGAGCGCTAACAGCTCCACCATCCTCGTGGTATGCCTGCCGCGTTTTATCTTTTCGCTTACCTCGCCTGTTTTTAAAACAAAATCTAAATCAACGACATTTAGAATACTTGATTTCCCTACGCCGGAATTTCCCGCAAAAGCAGTGACCCTATCCTTTAAAAGAGCCCTTAACTCGTCAATACCGGCACCACAAACAGCGCTGGTGCATAAAACACGGTAACCCGCTTGCTCATAGATCTGTCTTATCTCGCTGCCCGTATCGCCATCAAGGTCGGTCTTGTTTAAGCATAGAACCGTCTGGACCCCTATGATTTCGCCCATGATCAGAAAGTGGTCGATCAAAGCCGGATTCGGCGCGGGCGCTGAGCACGCCGCCACTACGACAAGCTGATCGATATTGGCAACCGGCGGCCTGATCAGCATGGAGGTGCGCTCGCCTATGGCTTCTATGCTGCCCTTGCCATTCTCAAGACTGATATGCACCCTGTCGCCCACCATGGGAACCACGCTTTCGCGCCTGAGCCTGCCTCTTGCCCTGCATTCGTATACGCCGTCGGCTGTTTTGACGCTGTAAAAACCGCCTATCCCTTTTACGATGATACCTTCCCGCATGCATCCGCCTCTCATTTCAAGCGATATTTTATAGGCAAACCACTCTAAACCAGTCTAATCTTTGCGGCCCCTTTTACAGTGGTATGACTATATCAATTAAAATTAATGGTCTGTGTCGACTTCAAGCTGCCGTCATGATATATTTCAAGCGACACCGTATCGTGTCCCGAAACCTTCAGATCAAAGGCCCCCTCACTCTTGTTGTGGGCGGCATCATGTATGCTCTTTCCGTTGGCCACTACCTTTATCCTTGTTGAGTCCTTGTCCTGCGGCACGGGAATACTGAGCGTTTTCACCTTTGCCGCGGGCTCAGGTGTCGCCGTGGCGACAGGCGGCTGCGTCTGGACGCCTTTGCTCACTGTCAGATCAATGGGCGTTTTTTTAGCGACATAGCTGCCCGAACGCGGACTTTGGCTGATCACCGTGCCAACCGTTTTTTCCGATGTCACTTCACTGACGTTTCCCATAGTAAGGCCTGCAGACTCTATGGAAACCCTGGCGCGGGTCAATGTCTCGCCTGTCACATCCGGGATCTTGATTTGCTCGGCCTGCCTACCGCTCACATAAAGCTTTACCACACTGCCTGCGCTGACCTCCACACCGGCTTCCGGAACCTGGCGGACCACGACGCCTTCAGGAATAGTTTCGCTTTCCTCTAAAGCGACTACCGCAACCAGCCCCAAAGACTCGAGCTCATTTACAGCGCTCCGCTGCTCCATATTGACAACCGAGGCAACCTTGACAAGCCCTGCGCCGCTGCTTACCTTAACCTTGATTTTAGCATGGGGCTTGACCAACCTTCCCGCTGCAGGATCCTGAGAAATGATATGTCCCTTTTCCACCGTAGCGGATTCTATTTCCTCATCTATTTCCAACGTAAGCTTTTGGTCTTTGGCGCCTTGCTTAGCGTCGTTTATCTCCATGTCCACAAAATTCGGAACCTCAATTTCATTTCTGCCAAAGCTGACCAGCCCCAGTGATGAAAGCACAAACCACCCCATAGCGCCAAGCAGAAGCATAGCTACCACTACTGCTACCCATGTCGCTATTTTCTCATGCTTTGTCAAGGGTTCTTTTGGCCTTTTGCCGGCCTTCTTCTGCCCGCCCGGCTTCCCTGCTTTCCCGTATTTGTTTGCAAGTATCGCAGGAACGGGCTTTGTTTGATCAGCTTCTTCACAGTCATCATAGCCAGCCTTGCCACGAGCTAAGACCGCGTTGAGCTCGGCAAGCATTTCGCCTGCCGTCTGGTAGCGCAGATGCTGTTCCTTCCTGATGGCCTTTAAGACAATGTTTTCTATGCTTTCAGGGATGGCATCATTTAGCTCCCGCAGCGGCCGGGGCTCATTTTGCATATGCATCAGCGCCACGGTGACAGCACTTTCACTGTTAAACGGGACGCGGCCCGTAAGCATCTCATACATCACTATGCCCGCCGAATATATGTCGCTTTTTTCATCGGTATACCCGCCGCGAGCCTGCTCGGGCGAAAAATAGTGCACAGAACCCATCGTACTGCCGCCTGCAACCAGCGTAGAGGACGTAGCGGCGCGCGCAATGCCGAAGTCCGTGACCTTGAGCATGTCGTCCGCAGTGATAATCATATTGTGCGGCTTGATATCATGGTGTATGATATGATTTTTATGCGCGCATTCCAGCGCCGAGCAAAGCTGAGCGGCAAAGCCTGCCGCCTGCTGCCACGGCAGTGTGCCTTTGCGTTCAATATACTGCTTTAGCGTCACACCCTCTACAAGCTCCATGACAATATAGTGCCATTCCCCCTCACGCCCCACATCGTAAATGGAAACGATATTCGGATGCGAGAGGCTGGCTGCCGCCTGCGCTTCTATGTTGAATTTTTTTATAAATTCGGCGTCCTCCCGAAACTCCGGCCGCAAAACCTTTACCGCAACGTATCTGTTCAAAAGCCGGCAATGTGCTTTATAGACCATCGCCATGCCGCCCGCCCCGATTTTTTCAATGATCTCATAGCGGCCGCCCAAAAGCGTGCCCGGCTTTATCGATTCGTTCATGCAAGCTCTCCCCCAATCACTGTTTCATCACAAATCGCCACTACCGTAATGTTGTCCTGGCCCCCCGCACTGTTGGCCATGCCGATCAGCTTATCCGCGCCATCCTTCAGGCTTTGCGCGGTGTTCATTGTGCGGGCTATATCCGCGTCCGAAACCATATTCGTAAGCCCGTCCGAGCAAAGCAGAATGATTTGCCCCCCGCAGGAAAGATGGTATATATCCGTATCAATTTTTTTTTCTGTTCCCAGTGCCTGCATAATAATATGCTTCTGCGGATGCGTCTTTGCCTCATCCGCTGTAATTTCCCCCTTATTCAGAAGGTCCTGTACCAGCGTATGATCTGTCGTGATCTGGCGGGCTATCCCTTCTCCGATCAGATACGCCCGGCTGTCGCCCACATGCGCAATCACAGCCTGATCGCTGCGGACAGCCGCAAGCGTCGCCGTCGTACCCATCCCCGACAGAGTCTCGTCCTGCAAAGAGCGCTCAAAAATAGCCGCATTGGCTTGTGCAAAGCTTTGTTTCATCAGCTCCGCAAGCGCCTGCGTTGCCATATGGGGTCTGTAATCAGCCATCAACCGTTTTTTTATGCACCAGACCGCCATCAGGCTTGCGGCAGCACCTCCCTTGTGCCCGCCCATGCCATCGGCGACAAGTCCGAACACAGTCTTGTCGGCTGCTTCAAATACAATATAAGAATCCTGATTTTCAAGGCGTGCCATGCCAGCATGGCTCTGTGCCGCAAAAATCAACGCGCTCACTCCCTTCAAAATGGGGTAAGTTGTGTATTGATTCCGATCTATGGTCTAAACTTAAACGTCAATATATACTGTGATAATTATACCCGTTTCTGCCGCAATTGTCCACAACTGGCGGCAATATCACTGCCGAGTTTGCGTCTTATTGTGACTGCAACGCCTTTGTCTTGTAAAATTTCCATAAAATTTTTCATGTTTTCGGCACTGCTTTTTGCGAAATTTCTCTCCTTTACAGGATTGACGGGAATTAAATTAACATGGCACAGCAAGCCCCTAAGCAAAGCGGCAAGCTGTCTTGCGCAAGAGCCACTGTCGTTTACGCCGGCAATCATAGCGTATTCAAATGTGACGCGCCGCCCTGTGGCGCTCTGATACCGTCTGCACGCATCCATGAGCGCAGACAGGGGATATTTTTTGTTGACAGGCATCAGCGTGTCGCGCAAGGCGTCGTTCGGGGCGTGGAGCGAAACTGAAAGGGTGATGGGCAGATGCAGACCTGCCAGCGCATCTATGCCGCCTACAAGGCCGCAAGTGGACAGCGTCATATGCCTATAGCCCAAATGAATACCTCTGGGATCGCCGATATTTAACAAAAACTTAGCCACGTTTTCAAAATTGTCCAAAGGCTCGCCTATGCCCATGATCACAACGCCCGAAATCCGCTCACCGAAATCCTGCTGCGCAAAAATGACCTGGCTAAGCATTTCGCCCGCCGTCAGGCCCCGTTTAAGGCCGCCGATGGTGGACGCACAGAACCGGCAGCCCATGCGGCAGCCAGCCTGTGAGGAAATGCATATGGTAACGCCATGGCGGTAACGCATGACCACGCTTTCCACACACTCCCCGTCCGGAAGCGAAAATAAATATTTTACGGTACCGTCTTTGGCTGAAACAAGCTTTTCTTCGATTTGTGCACTGTCTAACCTGCTGATATGCGACAGTTTCTCACGAAGGGCGCACGAAAGGTCGGTCATTTCGTCAAATCCGCGCACAGGCTTATGCAGCCAGGCATACACCTGCCCTGCCCGGAAACGCGCCTCTCCGGCAGACAGCAAAAACGCTTCAAGCTCGTCAAACGATAAGCTGCGCAAATCGGGTAAACCTTGCTGCGTCTGTATAACCGCCCTCTCCCTTCCGTTTGCCCGAACCGGCTAACCTTTTCTTTTGAATTTACAGATAAAAAATCCGTCGCCGCCATCAGCGTCGGGATAAAGCTGGATAAATCCCTGTTTTGCCGTTTCATCTCGCCGCGCTTCGGGCAGCGCTTGTGTGATATCCGCCGCCTCAAAATCGGAATTCTGTTCTAAAAATGCATCTCTTATATCCATATTTTCTTGCCGGCTTATGGTACAGGTGCTGTATACCAGTTCCCCGCCCGGCTTAACATAATGTGCGCCGGCTGATAAAATAGAAAGCTGAAGCTGCGCCAAAGCCTGTATTTTCCCGGCGTCAAAGTGCCATTTGATATCCGGCTTTTTGTGCATCATGCCAAGCCCGCTGCAAGGTGCGTCCACCAGTACTCTGTCCGCTTTTTGTGTGTATTCGGCAATTATCTGTGTGGCATCGTGCGCCCAGGCGTCAATAATCGAAATCCCCAAACGGCGGGCATTTTGCAAAATCAACGCCGTTTTGTGCTCGTGCAGGTCAAACGCAACGATTTTTCCTTTGTTATGCATCATTTGAGCCATATGGGTAGTTTTCCCGCCCGGCGCCGCGCAAAGGTCCATCACAAGCATCTCCTCTTTGGGGTCCGCCACATATCCGCAGAGCATAGAACTCACCCCTTGCGGCGTAAAAAGCCCATCCTTGTAGGCTGATACCTGCGCAACCCCCGTACCGTCAAGGACAAGGCAATCGGCAAGCCGCCCTTCATGCGCACATATTCCCTCTTCCTGTAAAAGTGCAATCAACTCTTCCCGCGTTGTTTTTAAGGTGTTTGTGCGCACCGTCAGGCGCGGCGGCACATTAAACGCTTTGAGCAATGCTTCGCACTGCGCATCGCCCAGCTGCGCCGACCACATGGCCACCAGCTCGGGCGGATACGAGTAGCGCACCGAAAGGAATTGGGCTCTGTCTTCGGGATAAACAATACTCTCCCAGCCTCGGGCAGCGGCGCGCAGCACGCCGTTTATAAACCCCTTAGACCGGTATGCAAATTTTTCGGCAAGCTTAACGCTTTCGTCAACTGCCGCCGAAACTGGTACCCGCTCCAGATACAAAAGCTGATAGACGCCCATGCGCAGAATCAAGAGCACATGGGGGGACAATTTTTTCAGCTTAACGCTGGAAAACTGAGAAATCACATAATCCAGATGCAGCTTGTATTTGACAACGCCGTAAACAAGCCCCGATATAAAAGCCCTGTCCACAGGCTTTATGCGCGCGTCGCAGAGCGCCTCTTTAAGGGCAAGATTGCAGTATGCGCCGTCGTTAAAGATTTTTAACAGCGTTTTAAGCGCAATCAGCCTTGGGTTTGCCGTTTCCTTCATCGGCTCAGTCATCCCTTCGTCCGCCGAATATGGCAAGCAGACGCAAAAGGCTTCCGATTGCCGCCAGTGTTGAGGCAACGTAGGTCATGGCGGCCGCCGACAGCACCTTTTTAGCCGCAGTAGTTTCCTCCGGCGACAGTATCCCGTACGCATCAAGCGACATAACGGCTCTGGCCGACGCGTTAAACTCCACCGGCAGCGTGATGAGCGAGAACAGCACGACAGCGGAGTAGAGAATAATACCAAGGTTCACAAGGCCAAACCTCTCAAAGAAAAAGCCCGCAAGCACTATCGGAATGGCGGCGTACGACGCAAAGCTCGCCACCGGCGCCAACGCGTTTCTCACCATAATAGGCACATAGCCCTGCCCCTGCTGCATCGCGTGCCCCGCCTCATGCGCCGCAACGCCTATCGCGGCTACCGATGTGGCGGAAAAAACCTCGTCCGACAAACGGATCACATTGGTGCGCGGGTTAAAATGGTCCGTGAGCCTGCCCGACACATTCTCTACCCTCACATCTGTTCTGCCGCCCCGGTCTAAAATCATGCGCGCCACCTGAGCGGCGGTAAGTCCCCTGCCATTTGTGTATTTGGCATATTTGTTAAAGGTTGAATTCACCCTCGCGCTTGCCCAGACAGATATGAGCAATGGAATTATCACAAACCAGATATGAGTTGAATCAAAGTAACCAAACATCGGAAAACCGTACATTATTATTCCTCCTGCCTGCCCAGAACACTTCCTGCCGCTATCTCGTGTCCCTGCATGTATTCGTCAATGCTCATGAGTCTTTTGCCCTCAAATTGTACCTGCTGTATGAGGAGCGCGCCCTCGCCGCATGTGACCAAGAGCCCCTCACCCTTTTTGTATGCCGTCACCTGCCCGGCAGGCGCATGCATTTCTGTCGCTATCGCTTCAGCCTTTGCTATCTTCATAAGCCTGCCATCATAATAAGTATATGCAAGCGGCCAGCTGTTCATAGCGCGGATAAGCATTTTGATGCGCCCGGCAGGCTTTGTCCAGTCAATCCGCGCAGTGGATTTGTCTATCATAGGCGCATAGCAGGCCAAACTGTCGTCCTGTTTTTCAGGCGTAAGACTGCCGCTTTTTATGCCCGCCACAGCTTTCACTAAAAGCTCGGCGCCAAGCCGCGCCAGCCTGTCGTGAAGCTGCGACGCCGTTTCGTCGCCGCCGATCCGAAGCGCTTCCTTAAGCAGCATATCGCCCGTATCCAGCCCTTGCGCCATGCACATGATGGTAACGCCGGTAACGGTTTCGCCGTCCATAATACAACGCTGGATTGGCGCCGCGCCCCGGTATTTCGGCAGCAGCGAGGCATGGACGTTTATGCAGCCGTACTTTGGAAAGTCAAGCACCGCGGGCGGCAGCAGCTTGCCGTACGCCGCCACGGCGATCAGGTCGGGCGCAAGCGCGCCCAGCAGCGCCATAAAGGAATTGCTTTTCAGTGAATCCGGCTGATAAACCGCTATGTTATGTTCAAGTGCAAACACCTTGACGGGCGGAGCGGCCAGCTTATGGCCGCGTCCCTTGGGCTTGTCCGGCTGACATATAGCCGCCACCACATCACAGCCCGCGCAGAGCAGCGCTTCAAGGCTTCGCACCGCAAAATTCGGCGTTCCCATATACAGTATCCTCAGAGGGCATCTTCTCCTTAAAGCCACAGGCTTCTCTTTTTAAAAATATCTGTCAAGCGGTAAAATACCGCCCTTATTCTTCGCAGGCCTCCATTTTATCGATGAACAGCACACCGTTGAGATGGTCTATCTCATGGCAGAAAGCCACGGCCAACAGTCCCTCGCCATCGTAGACATGTTTGTTTCCAAAACGGTCATACGCCTTGACCTTAACCTGTTCGGGACGTTTTACGCATCCCCGCACGCCGGGTATGCTAAGGCATCCCTCTTCAGACAGCCGCGTACCGTGCTTATAGATGATTTTTGGGTTGACAAGCTCAACAGGGCCGGTTTCATCCCGGGCGTCAATCACGACCACCCGTTTTAAGACGCCGATCTGCGGCGCGGCAAGTCCGGCGCCGTCGGCATGGTACATAGTCTCAAACATATCGTCAATCAACGTGTGCAGCCTGGCGTCAAACTCTGTTACCTCACGGCAATGCTTCCTTAAAATTTCATCGCCCTGCTCACGGATAATTCTCTTTGCCATAAAGCTATCCCCCGTTCATCCGTATTTTTCGTTATTGTATATAAAAGTATTCTCGGTTTTAATTATTAGACCTGTCCACTAACTCAGGCGCGAGCGGATAAATTGAGGGTTTTTTCCGTCGGACGGTGCAGACAGGTTCTGCCAATACTTTGTGTATTGGCGGGTTTTGGCTGTATCATTCGGCGGGAAAAAGACCGATTTGGCCGCCGTGTCGGAGTTAGCGGACAGGTCTGTTATATACTATGCAAGGCTGGCAGGATTCTTGTCTATTATGAGACTGACCCATTTACTGTGCTCGCTTGCAGCGTGCGCATCCATGATTTCCTTAAGTATGCCGCTGAGCCGGTCGGCCGATTCACATTTGATCAGGATACGCCACCGGTATTTGTCCTTTATTTTTGAAACACCGGCGGCCGACGGCCCCAAAATCTGAACGCGCCCATATTCCCCGCCGCTGCACCGGAATGTCAAAAGCTTTGCGATTTCCTTAATCCTTCTTATGGCCAACGACTCGTTTGCGGCGCTTGTAAGCACCGATACAAGCTCGCAGAAAGGCGGATACCACATAGCGCGCCGCATTTCGATCTCCTCTTGATAGAAGCCTGTATAATCGTGCGTTTGCGCATAACGGATAGCGCTGTTATCGGGAGAATATGTCTGCACGATCGCCCGCCCGGGTATATCACCGCGCCCGGCCCGGCCCGTCACCTGCATAATCAGCTGAAAGGTGCGCTCGGTGCTTCTAAAGTCGTCAAGGTATAACGACGTATCGGCGGCCACCACCCCGACAAGCGTCACGCCGGGAAAATCAAGCCCCTTTGACACCATCTGTGTCCCCAGCAGCACATCGGCCTTTTCCTGTTCGAACTGCCGCAGGAGCGCCTCATGCGAATTTTTCCTGCCTGTGGTGTCCATATCCATGCGTATTACGCTTATGCCGTCAAACTGCTTTTTGAGCTCGTCCTCCAACCTTTGCGTGCCGGCGCCGAAGTGCTTGATATACTTGCTGCCACAGTCCGGACATGCCGTATAATTCCCGCAGGTGTAGCCGCAGTAATGACAGGTCAGGCGGTCGGTATAGCTGTGATAGGTCAGCGAAATATTGCAGCGCACGCATTTTGCCACATACCCGCACGCCCTGCAGGACACGAATGTGGAAAACCCTCGGCGGTTTAAAAACAAAATACTTTGCTCACCGTTTCGGATATTGTCCTCCAGCTCCTTGCAAAGTTTTACGCTAAACATTGAACGATTGCCACGGGCCAGTTCCTCTCGCATATCCACAACGCAGACCTGCGGCAATGCGTTGTCGTTGTAGCGGCTTTCGATGGATAAAAGGCCATACTCCCTGTTCTGCGCTTTATAATAGCTTTCTATCGAAGGCGTAGCCGAAGCCAGCAGGGTGACCGCCTTGTGCTGGGCGCTTCTGTAAATAGCAATGTCGCGCGCATGGTAGCGCGGCGCGTTTTCGGATTTATAGGTCGTTTCATGCTCCTCATCCAAAATAATAACGCCGATTCTGTCCAGCGGAGCAAAAACCGCACTTCTTGCCCCCACAACCACATCCACCTTACCGTCTTTTATCCGCTTCCATTCATCGTAGCGCTCCCCAAGCGACAGGGCACTGTGCAAGATCGCCACGCGGCTCCCGAAGCGGGACGCAAACCGCTGCGTCATCTGGGGTGTGAGCGATATTTCGGGCACAAGCACAATCGCGGTCTTTTTTTGCCCGATAGCCCTGGCAATTAACTGCATATAAACCTCTGTCTTGCCCGAGCCTGTCACGCCGTGAAGTAAAAATACACCGGCTTTTCCCGCGTCCATCGCGGTATACAGCCTGTCCGCGACCTCTTTTTGCCCGCCGGTAAGCTCATGCGGCTTAGATGGTGCAAACGTTTTACCGCCCAGGGGATCGCGCAGCACCTCACGGTCATACAGACGTATAAGCCCTTTTTGGCAAAGGGCGTGAACAGCGTTATAAGTAGTCTGCGCCAAATAGACGAGGTCACAAACAGCCGCCTCTTCGGTATAACGCAGTATCTCCAGGATTTCCGACTGCTTGGGCGCGCTTCTGCCCAGCTCACGCATCCGGTCGGCCGCTTCTTCACTGCTTACCGCCAGTGCGGCAAATTGTATCACTTTATCCTTCACCTGGGTAATATCCCTTTGCATGAGCGCAACCAGTCCGGCCTTTTCCATCGACGATACAGAAGCCCTTATATTGCGGTCAAACGCAGATAGCAGACGGTTGAGCGCCATAGCGCCGTTTTCCGCCTCCAATACGGCGACGACCTGCCGGCGCAGTTCAGACTTTTTTAAAAGCGCTTCTCTGTTATTTTGGGGAATATCCCGCAGGCAGACCCAGTCTTCAAATTTGACTGAAATACCCGTCGGAATCATCTGGCGAAGCGCTTCGAAATATGTACACATATATTTTTCACGCATCCAGCAGGCAAGCGCCCACGCCTTGTCGTCAAAAACAGGCACATCGCCCGAAACGCTTTTTATTTGTTTAAGCTTGACCCAGCCCGACGGCTCGCCAATTTCGACAACATAACCTTCGGTAAGCGCATTTTTAGCCCCGAACGGCACAATAACGCGCGAACCGGCGCATAAGCAATCACGCAGCCCATCCGGAATCGTATAGTCAAAAAGCCTGTCAACATTGCGGTTGTTTTTCGTCACCACTACTTTAGCAACCGGCGTGTCATTCGTGATTGTGCCGTTACGGCCTGCCCCGCCCCTGCTCATATATGCCTTTTCCCGTCAAGGACTGCCTTTGCCATGTCCAGTATGACATGCGCGAGCTTGTCCTTCGGCATGTTTTCAAGCGCCGTGTATGAACCGTCCGCGCTAAAAATGCTTACGGTATTGGTATCCGAGGCAAAGCCTGCGCCTTTGTCAAACAAATTATTGGCTACCATCAAATCGCAGTTTTTGGCCGCAAGCTTTTCCCTGGCATACTTTTCCAAATCCCTTGTTTCCATACAAAAGCCGACCAGCACCTGTTCCGTCAGCTTATGTTCTCCTAAATGCGCCAGAATATCCGTGTTCTTTTTCAACTCAAGGCTCACATGATCGCTCTTTTTTATTTTATGCTCTGCCGGTAGCGCAGCGCTAAAATCCCCCACCGCCGCAGCTTTTATGATAATATCGCTGTCGGCTGCCCGCGTTCGTATGGCCTCAAACATTTCGTCAGCGCTTGTAATCTTTATCATGGTAACGCCAGCTATATCGCTGAGCGTGCCGGGGCCTGTGACAAGCGTCACATCGGCGCCGCGCCTTACGGCCGCCCGCGCCAGCGCATAGCCCATCTTGCCGGAGGAATAGTTGGTGATATAGCGGACAGGGTCTATTTTCTCCTGCGTAGGGCCAGCTGTCACAAGAACTTTAAGCCCCTGCAGGTCTTTTTCAAAAGCAATGGCGCCGATAACCGCTTCTACTATCGCATCGGGCTGGGCAAGGCGGCCTTGCCCTTGCGCACCGCACGCAAGAAAACCGTCATCCGGCGCAATAATCCGGCAGCCGCGCCCCTGCAGAACGGCCAGATTCTGCTGTGTTGCCGGGTTATCATACATACCGCTGTTCATAGCCGGGGCGATCAGGATAGGGGCCTTGGTGGCAAGCGCAACGCATGTGAGCATATTATCCGCCATTCCGCAGGCTATCTTGGCAATGGTATTTGCCGTAGCGGGCACGACCAAAAAAACGTCCGCGCGGGCGGCAAGCGCAACATGCGCAACATCCCAGCTGCTCGGCGGCTCAAACATATCGGAGGCCACGAGGTTTTGAGACAGCGTCTGAAAGGTAAGCCGGCTCACAAACTGCTGCGCAGCTTCGGTCATCACCACCCGCACATCCGCGCCCAGTTTTTTGAGTCTGCTTACCACTTCCGCAGCCTTATAGGCGGCAATACCGCCGCAAACGCCAACCACTACGCATTTACCGCTCAGCATCGGCTCCGACTCCCTTCATACGTCATTTTACCCGAATCACATGTGGCGCAAAAATGAAAATAAATCCTACGAAAAGCGGCCGGCATCCGGCTGAATGTGCCCAAAATCTGCAGCCCGTGCTTTGCGACTGAGCATTTCCGCCTGAGCGTCGCCCACATAGGATGAGCATTTCACCTTACCGTCCGCAATCTCCTCCACCGCCTTTAAAATTGCCTCATCGTAGCTGTAGGCAAGCTCTGTGTCGCCTCCGAACTGACGTGCCCGTTTAGACGCCAGGATCACCAGCGCATAACGGGTTCCGGTCTTTTTCAATAGTTCACCAATAGGGGGTTTTATCATGATCGTAACACCTCTTCTATAAATTCTGTATTTCTCTCAACCCGGCAGCCTTCCGCCTTAATAATGGCGCGGAAGCGTTCTACCGCTTTGTCAATACTGTCGTTTAAGAGTATGTAGTTGTACTTTGTGATATGCCCATACTCCCAGGCTGCGGTTTTAAGCCGTTCGTCAATCACCTCGGGCGGCTCTGTCCCCCGCCCCATGATGCGGTTTTTAAGCTCATGCATGGATGGCGGCAGAACAAATATGTATACGCCTTCGGGATATTTTGAACGCACCTTCATAGCGCCTTGAACCTCAATCTCCAAAACCACGTCCCTGCCCGCGTCAAGCATCTGGTCTACCTTGTGCTTGGGCGTCCCGTAATAATTCCCGCAAAACACCGCGTGCTCCAGCATTCCGCCATCCTTTATACGCTGCATAAATTCAGCTTCTTCTATAAAATAATAATGTACGCCTTCCTGCTCATGAGGACGCGGCTTTCGCGTCGTCGCGGAAACGGACAGAAAAACATTAGGGTTATTATCCACCAGCGCTTTGCAAATGGTGCCTTTCCCGGCCCCGGAAGGCCCCGACACAACAAATAAAATCCCGCGTCTATTCATCACCGTCCTCCGCCGCCGGGAGCGTAACGCTTCCGCCCATGCGGCCTGCCACGGTTTCGGGCTGCAGCGCCGATAGAATAATATGCCCGCTGTCCGTAATCACTACAGACCGCGTTCTCCTGCCGTATGTCGCATCGACAAGCGTACCGTTCTCCCTTGCCTCCTGTATGATTCTCTTGATGGGCGCAGACTCCGGGCTCACAATCGCAACCAGTCTGTTGGCCGCTACAATGTTGCCAAATCCTATATTAATCAGCTTCAAGCAAATCACTCCTTTGCAGACGATATACCCGCAGGGTTGTCCTATTCAATATTTTGGACCTGTTCACGCATCTTTTCAAGCTCCGCCTTAAAGTCCACCACTATTTTCGAAAGTGCAAGGTCGTTTGCTTTGGAGCCTATTGTGTTGATCTCACGGTTGATCTCCTGAATAAGAAAATCAAGCTTTCTGCCCGCAGGCTCTGGCGCCGCCAGAATAGTGTCAAGCTCAGAAAAGTGGCTTCTTAAACGTACGGTTTCCTCCGCAACCGCAATCTTATCGGCAAAGATGGCTGTTTCGGTAAGCAGCCTTGCCTCATCAATGTTTACGCCCTCAAGCATATCTTTAAGACGGGCTTCAAGCTTATGGCAGTATTCGGCCACACACTCCGGCGAGCGCGCCTCAATCGCATCGACCATAGTGGCAAGTGTCTGCCGGCGTGTGCGCAAATCCTCATACAGGCGCGCGCCTTCCCGCTCGCGCATGGCGCTGAATTGCTGCACCGCAGGCTGCAGCGCCATGCGCACCGTCTGCCAGATCTGCTCGGCGTCCTCTTCCTTGCGCTCTGTGGAGAATATATCGCTGTAGCGTGCCACAGTCGACACACTGATGTCGTCGACAAGCGAAAACTCGTCGCGAAGAGCACTCATGGCCTCTATGTAGCCAGCTGCCAATGGCTTGTTTAACACCACCTGCTTTTCCGCCTCGCCATAGCTTTCCACGCAGAGATATATTTCTATTTTACCCCTACAGAGATAACCCGATACAAACCTGCGTACTTTTTCCTCCAAAAACCCGTAATGTCTGGGCACGCGAATATTGTAGTCCGCATAACGGTGGTTGACGGATTTAATTTCCGCCAGCACCTTCTTGTTACCAAAAATGCCTTCAAAACGTCCATAGCCGGTCATGCTTTTTACCAAAACATCCAACTCCATCCGATTATTATTGATACCATCATACAGTGAGCACTCTATCGGCGTATTATTATATCATAAATACAAGCCGTAGCCTGCTTGTTACACACCGATACAATAAATGCATGCTAAATAAACCCAAAAGGGTTTATTCCCTTGATTGCATTTATTATATCATAAGTGCAAGCCAAAATTGGCCACGCTCACACCGATTCAGTAAACGCATAAAGAATAAAACCCAAAGGCTTTATATCCATAATTGCGTTTATTATATCATAAAATTTGTCCCAATAACAACCTTTTTCTTTTTTTAGCATCACTTCGCCGTATGTCCGGCATCTGTGCCTCCGGTTTAAGGCACGGCAGAAATCAGACGTGAAAATCCCCCTGCCGTCCGATTGAGGGCGCTGCAGGGGGAAGATAGCCCGTGCTATACTGCATTATGCAAACCGGTCAATACCTTAAAAGCCGGATACTGCGTTACTTCAGCGCATCGTTATCCTTTTCATTGGTACGGATACGAACAGCCCCGTCGATATTGGAGATAAAAATCTTGCCGTCTCCCACCTCTCCGGTATATGCCTTGTCAATAATTCCTTTTACAACAGCGTCCACCTGTTCGTCCAGGACTACTAATTCAAGCTTGAGCTTAGGCAAAAAGTTATGATCCACTTCGTTGCCTCTGACATATTCTTTCCAGCCCTTCTGCTTGCCGAAGCCCATGATTTGTGTGACGCTCAAGCCGTTAAGATGAAGCGCATCCACGATTTCCTTGACATCATTGAGCTTTTCGGGTCTGATATAAGCTTCGATTTTTTTCATATTTACACCCCCAATTATAATCTGTTTGATCAATCCATGCCGTTAAATGCCGGATAAGCAGATTCTCCGTGTTCCGAAAGGTCAAGGCCCAAATCTTCATCCTTCGCGGAAACCTTGATACCCTTTGTAAAGAGCGAGGCGATACCTGCCGCAATCAGTGTGCCGACGATAGCAATCGCTATGGTGATGCCGATAGCTGCCAGCTGGCGCATAAACAGAGTCGACTCTCCGAACACAAGCCCGTTCCAGGCTGCCGCAGGGTTGATAGCCGTTTGCGTGAATAAGCCGGTTGCAATACCACCCCAAATACCGCCGATGCCGTGGCAGCCGAATACGTCCAACGCGTCGTCATAACCGAATTTCGGCTTTACTACAGAAATGAAGAAGTAGCAAATGGGGCTTACCAACGCGCCGATGATGATGGCCGCCCAGATGGGCACAAATCCTGCTCCGGGCGTAATGGCCACAAGACCGATGACTATACCTGTTGAAGCGCCAACCAAGGTTGGCTTGCCGCTTGTCAGCTTTTCGATCAGCATCCACGACAGAAGCGCAGCGGCCGCGGCGGTGTTGGTTGTCATAAAGGCATGGATTGCAAGTTCGTTCGCCGCGCAAGCGCTGCCGGCGTTGAAGCCGAACCAGCCAAACCACAATAGAGCCGCACCCAAAAAGACAAACGGCGCATTGTGGGGATGATAGGTGGCCTTGCCGTGGTTCTTGCGCTTGCCGAGAAGAAAAGTCAAAATTAAAGCGCTGACACCCGAGCTGATATGTACCACATTACCGCCCGCGAAGTCAACCGAACCGATCTTAAACAGGAGCCCGCCCCCCCATACCATGTGTGCCAGAGGATAGTAAACGATCAATGACCATATTGTAACAAATATGACCAGCGAAGAAAACTTCATTCTTTCCGCAATAGCGCCCGTGATCAACGCAGGCGTTATGATAGCGAACATCATTTGAAAAATGGCAAATGCCAGTGTGTTAGGGTAAGCATAGGTCGTATCGGCAAAGCTGTCAAAATTAAGCCCGGCCCAGTTTAAGTTGCCGATAACGCCGCCAATATCGCCGCTAAACGACAGCGAAAAGCCAACCAGCACCCATAGCAGCGAGCCTATGCCCATGAGGATAACAGAGGACATGATGGTGTTGATGACATTCTTGCGTTTGACCAAGCCGCCATAAAAGAACGCCAAAGCCGGGGTCATGATAAATACCAGTGCGGATGAGGTCAACATCCAAGATACATTGCCGTAATCCATAAAGATCACTCCTTTACATTAATAATAGTTACATTGACAACCATGCAACTCTAAGCAATAGAGGTAGCTACTCCAAGATCCGGAAAACAATAAAAGCCAATGGAAATTGCGCCGTACGCAATTTCCATTGGCTTCATTGCCAACATCCAGTATCTATACTATAGATTTTACACGGTAATGGTTCGTTTGTCAAGACTAAAAAAGAAAAAATTTATCAATATTTATTTTTATTAGTTATTTATTCAACCCAGCAGGCACATTTTTTCGTCATTTCCCCGTCGCGGCAATTCGCATTTATAGAGATTGCGCAATCAATTATTGAGAAATTTTTTTGCGCTTGCGGCGTATGTATTCAAATTATTGCTCAGCTTATTTATGGTATCATCATAGTTCTGTATGGACTCGGCAAGCGGGCTGTCCCAGACCTTAAAATGGCTGTCCAGAAATGCGTTATACATGAAAGCTGACTGTTCCTCAGGATTGGTGATAATAAAGCATGGAGAGTTATAAGCTACATTACAATACGGGTATGGGTTTATCAGCATGCTCCTGGATGTTTTTATTGAAAAACACGTCGGGGTGCCTTTAAAGAGCTTGACGTTCTCTACAGGGACTTTCCAGTCTTGCAGCCTTCTTAAGCTATTTATAATTTGTTTGCCAATCTCCTGAAATTCATTCTTTTCTTGAGATGCTCTGAAGTCGGCAAATTTGGGATGTGTTAAAAGAAATTGTATGTCTACACTTTGCGAAACTATCTTTGCCTCCAAAGCGTCTAAAAAACCTTTGCAGCTCTTATTTTTGAAAAGACCTTCAAGCGATGAGCCGATAATGATAATTTCTTCCGACTCAAATTTTATTTCTTCTGCGAATTCATTCAAAGCTTTTATTCTGTTTGGATAAGTTCCTGTAATCCCTGCACACTTCAGCTGCTGCAGCGCACCAATTTCCTTTTGATACTCTTTTACAGTGTCTTTAATGGTTTCCTCCATCAATGGTGATACTTTTTCCCTAACCGAACTGATCAACGGATCGGTTAATTCGACCCGAATATCCTGAAAAAGAAAATATTTGAGCACCGTACCAATTATGGATGAGGGCGCCATAGCCGTCCCAAGCCCGAGCAGAAAACTGCGTCCAAAGCTTCCGTCTTCAAAATATTTACTGCCTATCCACATAAGGGCTATGCCGAGCAAGGATAATAGTATCAAAATAAAATAAGTATATTTCCTATTGGATACCCTTGAAATAGTGCTATTATCAGTGCTCATAATTTAACCCCCGCTTATAGAAAAATTAATTACAGTATTAAAAATATGAGAGTATTATACACTATACCCATGAAAAAATCAATCTTAAAAATTGAATATTATGAAATTTTTCCCTAGATATTTTGTGTGTTATTTTTAATGTTTTGTCAAATACTAATATCGATTCCGGAAAAAACGTTTTGACACATAAACGATACATGGGGCATATTAAAGCTAATTCATTGATTTAAACTTTTTATGCCAATATTAAATTAAGGAGGAAGGATAATGAATTCCGCAAGATTTTTAAAAGGTATGTTAACAGGCGCTGCCATCGGCGCAACCGCAATGATGCTGTTTGATCCCGTTTCGCCCAGGCAGAGACACAGGCTGCGAAAGCAGGCGACAAGTATGTTTCGTAATATCGGCGGCATGATGGATGATTTTATGAGTATGAGAAGATAGCAGGGGCGCGCGCATGCGCGCCTTTTTACTTTATATAGGTAAGCTGTCCATACCCAAAACTTCACCGGTAAATAAGTTGTTGGAACAATTTCTGTATTTTAATTTCAGGTGGAATATCTGTTTTAAGCCGCTTTATTTGGTCGGTATAGATATCCGGCTCATGGTTATGTTAAATACAGAACGATAAAGCGTTCTTAATATTAACCAGGAAGTGGAGTCTTTGTTTCGCAAAAAGATAAATGTTATTGGTTTGCTGGTAACGGTCATTTTGGTTTTGGTACCGCCCGCATACAGTGCCATAAGACTTCACACAATGCTTCCCGACAATCTTTTACTGACCAAAGGGGAGGATTGTAAAATTGAAATCGGAAACCTGGTCACAGGCAACACCCTGCGTTCCGGCAGCGCAAAAACCGTCAATACCACGAAACAGGCGCTTGCCCACACACAAGGAACACAGCTGTTGCTAAACGCGCAAAATACCGGAAAATATGACGTACGTCTCAATTTTATGGGCATTGTGCCTGTAAAGACTATGCAGGTGGACGTCGTTGAGACAAACCGCGTCATTCCATGCGGAAATACTGTGGGCATAAAAATCCACACGTCGGGCGTGCTGATCGTCGGGATTTCGTTTGTTCAGGACGAAAATGAAGCGAAGCATACCCCTGCAAGGAATGCCGGGTTAAAATCGGGAGATGTCATAACCCAAGTGGGCGACACAGCCGTAAAAAATACCGACCATTTCTCACAGCTGATTCAGAATACAAAAGGCGAGCCCGTCAGTATAGAATATGTCAGAGACCAGCAGAGGTTTCAAACAGAACTTATGGCCGAGGCTAACGAGGGCGCTTACAAAATAGGCGCATGGGTTCGCGACAGCACGGCAGGGATCGGTACGGTAACGTTTTACAAACCCGATACAAAGGTATATGCGGCGCTTGGACACGGGATTTCGGATGTGGACACAGGACAGTTGCTCAAGGTCGCTGACGGCAGCATTACCAAGTGCAGTATTTCTTCGGTGACGGAAGGGACAGCCGGCGCTCCCGGAGAGCTCAAAGGCGTTTTCGCAGATAACGATATAGGGAATATCCTGGAAAATTCATCGGTTGGGCTGTATGGCAAGGGAGATCGCCAAAGTTTTCCGAAAAATGAACCGGCAGAAATTGCCACAAGGTTTGAGGTTAAAGCAGGGGATGCCAAGATTTTATCCTCTATAGACGGAAATACGGTAGAAAGCTATGATATCAAAATTGAAAAGGTAATGACTGCAAGCGGCGACGGAAAAGGTATGATAATCCGGATAACCGACCCTAAGCTTTTAGAAAAGACAGGCGGTATAGTGCAGGGTATGAGCGGCAGCCCTATTATGCAGGGCGGAAGGATTGTAGGCGCCGTAACCCATGTGTTTGTGAACGACCCTACGCGTGGGTATGGCATTTTTATAGAATTGATGATGGATAAAGCACATCTGTACGGTTAATGCAACATGACGGCCTGCGTTTTGCAGGCCGTCATGTTGAAAGCTTTATAACTTTTAAAAATTAGCTACTCTACTTGTAAAAATTCGCTTACCACCTGATGCATCTGCGTTCTTTCGCATGTGATATTAAAAAGCCTGGGCATGCTGGCAAGCGCGGACAGTGATTTGGGTATACGCATCTGCGTGAGCTTAGCCAGCTGGTCTAAAAGCTCAAATTCGTTTTTACCCGCCACACTTGCCACGCCGTCTAAGGCGATGAGCACGCTTTGATTGAATTTGAAAGGGCTGGCAGTGGAGGCAATTACCGTTTTTGTTTGGTCCTGCGTCGCTTCAATATACTGCGCATACACATTTTTTGCGACAGCAGTATGCGTATCCATGACATAGGAATACTCATTGTATACGCTTTTTATGGTTTTCTTGGTCATATCATCGTTGCAGTATCCGGCCCAGAAAATGTCTTTGAGTTTTTGCAGCAGCATGGGCGGCACGCGATATTTCCCTGTTTCGGCAAGCTCGCGCATCCAAGCCCTGATATGCATATAATCCCCGCCGGCCACATCAAACAGCAGCCGTTCAAGGTTACTGGAAATCAAGATATCCATTGACGGCGAAAGCGTCGTATAAAATTTGCGGTTGCGGTCATACACGCCGGTATTTAAAAAGTCGGTCAGGATATTGTTTTCGTTGGACGCGCATATCAGTTTAGCGACAGGCAAGCCCATACGTTTCGCATAATATGCGGCCAGGATATTGCCAAAATTGCCTGTCGGCACAGCAAAATTGATCTTTTCACCAAGTGCGATTTCACCGTTCTTATATAAATCGGCATAGGCGGAAAAATAATACACAATCTGCGGAACCAGCCGGCCCCAGTTGATGGAATTTGCGCTGGACAGGATAAAACCGTTAGCGTCCAAGAGCTGCGCATATTCGGCATCGGTAAAAATACTTTTAACGCCGCTTTGCGCATCGTCAAAATTGCCCTTCACCGAAGCCACGCCCACGTTGTTTCCTTCCTGGGTGATCATCTGCAGCTTTTGTATTTCACTCACGCCACGCTCAGGATAAAAGACGAAAATGCGCGTGCCTTCCACATCCTTAAAGCCTTCCAGCGCAGCCTTTCCCGTATCGCCGGAAGTGGCGACCAGAATCACACATTCCTTACCCGAGCCGCATTTTTGAATGGATTTGGTGAGAAGATGGGGCAGAATCTGCAGTGCCATATCCTTGAAAGCACAGGTCGGACCATGCCATAGCTCAAGAAAATATGTGCTTTTCCCGAGCGGATAAATGGGCGCTATATTTTCGGTTTCGAACTTTTCCCTGCTGTAAGCCTTATCCACACACTCTTTAAGCTCCGCGGGGGAAAAATCGCTTAGATAATAAGATAAAATATGAAACGCCCGCTCATTATAGGTCTGGTGCGCCAAACTGCCTATCTCTGCCAGTGACAGCACCGGTATGGATTCGGGCACAAACAGCCCGCCGTCCTGCGCAAGACCCGTTTTGATCGCTTCGGCAGAAGATATTGGAACGCCTTTGCTTCTGGTACTGTGATATAGCATGCTTAAACCCCCAAAATTTTACATAAACTGCATTTGCCTTGAAAACGCGTTATATGCAACGGTCAGCCCGTTGCATATAACGATAAAATGATATTTATGTGTTGGTTTTGCTGTTTTATATATACTTTTTCAGGTATTCAGGCGCCTGTGCCGCATCAATGCTGAAGGTGAAGAAGAAGGATATATTAAAACGGTCGGAGAGCTTTTCAATATTTTCCATAAACACATCCATGCCGTCTGTCTGATGGCTCACTATTTTTAAAACGCTGTCGATAAAGATATTGGATATGTCGTAGTTGTTGGAAATAAGACCGCAGATAAAACCATAAAACTTGCCGGCATCATCGATTCCAAACTCGGATGTGTCCACCATACGGACCTTATGACTGATATCGTACATATGTCTTTTGGAGTCGTTGCTGATAAAAACAATATCGCCGCTGGCAACATTCACTGAATTGTTGACGTTTTCAATCAATGTTTTGGTCTTTCCGGAGCCTTTTTTGCCAACCAATACCTTTATCATTTTAATCATCCTCCCTGCAAGATAATTATACCTATATACAGGATACTATATCCGGCGGGAATATGCAAGCAAATATTTGAATTATTCATAAACGGTTAATAATTTCAGGGGCTGCCCTTTTGGGCAATCGCAAATGCCTTTTTGCCTAGACTTCAAGGCGTTTGTCCGCAAAATGCACAACTATTTTAAACAATACCGCTAAAAGGATAATTTCCGTTGTAAAGATCAGCGGATTGAAGGGCAGATCAAGGGAAAAGCCGCACTGTGCGGTGTAGGGCAGCTGCAGGTATCTGTCGTTAAAATCCGCGAAGAAGGCCTGGAACGCCGAGGTATTGACATTGATTTGAAAGGCGGGCATCAGCCTTTGGATTCCCTGCGTTATTGCGCCTTTTATGTTTAGAACTACGTTGAAGAGCATCACGCCAAGCACGATGCCGAGCACCCGCCTGCCCTTCTGAACATTTCGCACCGCTTTGCTGATGATGATAATAATGAAATACATGACCATGATAAACAAGGCAAACTCCAACAAAGCCGAAGCAAGGTTTAAAAGCAGCAGGGGCAGGTTTGAGATAGTAAAGCTGCCTACGGCGCTGACAAATGAGCCGCCCAGAAAAGCCGCCACTATACCTACGGTTAATACCCCAAAAAGCAGTAACGCGGCGCCGTAGTCCAGGCAGGCAACTGCCATCCTTGCGCCGATTATCTGTGCGCCTTTGACGGGCAGGGAAAATATCAGATACCTTTCCTTGCCGAAAACGTCCCGTCTGAAGGCAAGTATGGCGTTTAGAAGAGGCATTAACAGCAAAAGGCCGTCAATCACAAACAGCACCGGAGAAAAAGCGAGCAGCGCAATTGCCAAAGGCGGCAGCAAAGCTCCCATAGCCTCGTGCTCGTCGGCCACAGAAAGGCGGATGATCTCGGCAATATCCATTCCCGATGCCAGAATGCCAATGATAAACAGCACATTAACAATTACCGCCGCTATGCCAAGCTTAAATACCGATATCTTCCTGAGACCAAGCTCATGTTTCATCAATTTTATTAACTTAGTCATTTCGATACACCTCCCTGTATATTTCGTCAATAGACTTTCCCCGCTCCGCTCTCAAATCCTCAGCATTGCCCGCAAGCGCTATTGTCCCATGGTGCAGGAATGCAACCTCGTCCAGCACAGGCTCAATGTAGTCTACCAAATGCGTGCTGATGATCATAGCGCTTTTTTCCATATAATTCTTTATGATGGCATTGATGATTTTATCCCTTGCCACGGGGTCTACCCCGCCAAGCGGCTCGTCGAGCAAATAAAGCCTTGCTTTGCGCGACAGCACAAAGGATAAATTGAGCTTTTCCTTGTTGCCCTTGGAGAGTGCTTTAATCTTCTGATGGCTTTCCACATCCATAAACCGCATAAACTCATAGAATTTGCGCCTGTCGAAATCGGCAAAGAAGTCAGCGTAGTAATCTGCCATCCGGTCTATTTTGCAGTCTTCAAACAGAAAATCGCAATCGGGTAAAAACGACACATACCCCTTAGTAATATAAGACGGCTGGCAGTCGTCTATATAGATTTCACCGCTTGTCGGCTTTAAAAGCCCCGCTATCAGCTTCAGCAAGGTTGTCTTGCCGCTGCCGTTGGGTCCTAAAAGGCCCAGTATTTTGCCCTCAGGCAGATCCATGTTAAAATCGGCCAGCACTTCATTTTTATAAAAGCTTTTATTTAAATGGCTTATTCTCAGCAAGCTGCTCATTGCGCTGCCCCCTTCTCAAAATAGTCTTCCAGACACTTTATTGTATCCTGCGGCGACATGCCCAGGCTTTGCATGCTTTCTGCAAACTGCCTTACGGCATCCATCGCCATTTCCTCCTTAATGCTGATAATTATACCTTCATCCTGCGTCACAAAGGTTCCCATACCCCGCTGGGTGTATGTTATTCCGAGCCTTTCAAGCTCCTGATACGCCCGCTGGACAGTGTTTGGATTCACCTCCATGCCTTCCGACAACTCTCTGACTGACGGCATTTTATCCCCCCCTTTCAATTTGTTTGTAACAAGCTGACGCTTTATTTCGTCGATGATCTGTAAGTAAATAGGTACTCTCTCGTCAAATGCATAAGCCATTTCATCACCTCCTTCGCTTGATAATGTTTTAGTGTATTATTATTGTAGTACACTAAAACACAAATGTCAAGTGTTTTTTTAAATTTTTTTTAATATAAATTTTTTAAAGATACCCGGCGGAAATTTAAAAAAGACGTCTTGACAAAATTTACAGGATAAGTTATACTAAGTGAGCATTTTGCAAATAGAATATTTTCTATCGTGCATGGGAAGCATTAATGGTATGATAATCCTCAATAGCTCAGTTGGTAGAGCATGCGGCTGTTAACCGCAGGGTCGTTGGTTCGAGTCCAACTTGGGGAGCCATAAGGTCTGTCAGTTCTAACTGACGGACCTTTTTGTGTGGCTAAAAGCCGCCTAACTGCTTTTCCTGACACAAAAAAGCGGGGATACGTCACCGAAGTGTTCCCCCCGCTTATATTCTTTCATATCATAATCCCTGCATCTTTTATTTTTCGCCTATAATACCGCAATACCGCTCATACGCCTGCTGCCAAATGGCGGTATCCTGCGGCAGGTATTCTTTGGTGCCAAACGAATCCTTCACGATTTGGCGTGCCTGCGCAAGGTCTTTGATCTGGCCCAGGGCCACAAACTGCATCAGTGCGTTGCCGGTGCTTGTCGCTTCAACCGGCCCGGCCACAACGCGCTTGCCTGTGACGTTTGCTACAAACCTGCACAGCATTTCGTTTTTAATTCCACCGCCAACCATATGTATGGTGTCGGGCGCACGTCCCGTAATGTCGCACATTTCCATAACTGCCCTGCTGCATCCGAGCGCCAGGCTTTCCATAATACAGCGGTTGATCTCCCCGGGCGTCTGCGGGACTCTCTGGCCTGTGCAGGCCGCAAATTCGGCAATGCGCTTGGGCATATTGCCGGGCAGGGCGAAAGCGTCGTCGTCGGGGTCGATCAGACACAAAAACGGCTCACACGCTTGCGCCGCGTCCTCCATCTGCTGATACGAAATATCTATACCCTGGCGGATCATCGCGCGACGGCTTTCCTGCTGAATCCATAATCCCATGATATTTTTTAAAAAGCGGTAGGTCTTAAATACGCCGCCCTCGTTGGTGTAATTATACCGATAGCACTTTTCGTTTATCACGGGTCCTGGCTGTTCGCTTCCCAGCAGCAGCCATGTGCCGCAGCTGATGTAAAGGCAGTTTTCCGCATCGTCCATGGGCACGCTCACCACAGCAGCGGCAGTATCATGGGATGCGGTGGCCACAACGGGCACCTTCGCACAGCCCAACTCTTCGCATATCGCATCCGACAGCTCCCCCACTATGGTCCCCGGCTCCACAATCGGCGCAAAAATATCAGGTATACCGAATTTTTTTATCAGCTCATCGTCAAACCGGCGCAATGACGCATTCAGCATCTGACTGGTGGACGCAATAGTGTACTCGGTTCTCTTTTCGCCCGTGAGAAGATAATTGAACAGGTCGGGCATAAACAGCGCCGACTCGGCGCATGATATAGTCGCCTCGTCTTTATCGGCAATCCTTTGCAGGAGCGTGTTGAAAAACGCAAACTGGATACCTGCCCTGCTGTAGATCCACTGCTTTTCTTCTTCTGAGAATTCAATTGCCTGTGTGCGTGTGTCACGGTAATGGCAAGGGTTTGCAATCAGCCTGCCGTTTTTGTCGAGCAGTCCGTAGTCCACGCCCCATGTGTCTATACCGATAGCGGATATGTCTATTTTTTGCTGCACGCATTTGGTAATGCCTGTCTTTATCTCATGAAACAGCCTCAGCACGTCCCAATAGAACCGTCCGCCCGCCATAACGGGGTCGTTACTGAAACGGTGTATCTCCGTCTGGCTCAGACGCCCGTCCTTAAGCTCAAATACTATGCCGCGGCCGCCGGAAGCGCCGAAATCGAATGCCAAAACCTTCATCGGGGGTCACTCCAATCCGATTTTATATCTATTGAAGATTATCTTTTTGAAAGAACATCGCTTTCATATTGCTTGACATCCGAAAGCCAGTCATAGCCGGCTGCCACGCCTTCGCGGGCGCAGAATTCATCCCAAACGGCGCACCACGGCATTGCCTTTAATTCCTCAAGCATGGCAAGCCTTGAGGTATAATCGCCGCTTGCCTCTAAAGAAGCAAGCATGCCGGTAGGCTCCAAAAGCCCTTTGAGCAAAGCCTTTTGCGAATTGCGTATACCGATCACCCATGCGGCAATGCGGTTGATGCTGGCGTCAAAGAAATCAAGCCCGATATGTACCTTGTCAAAGAGGTCATGGCGCGCAAGCTCTGTCATAAGCGTTTGCAGCTCATCGTCTAAAATGACCACATGGTCGCTGTCCCAGCGAACGGGACGGCTGACATGGAGCAGGATGCCCGGCACATAGTCAATCACGCCGCTGATCTTGTCAGACACTGCCTCGGTGGGGTGAAAGTGGCCCATATCAAGCGTGAGCAAGACCTGGCGCGACACGGCGTATCCCATGTAAAACTCGTGCGAGCCGATTGTGGCGCTCTCCGCGCCAATACCGAAGACCTTGCTCTCCACCGAATCCAGATTGTGTTCGGTGGGTTTTGCCAGAATCTTATCCAAGGCGTCGGCAAGGTTTTTGCGGGGCGTGTATCTGTCCACCGGTATATCCTTAAACCCGTCGGGGATCCATATATTTGTAATGGTTTTGCCGCCCAGTGTTCTGCCCATATAATCGGCGATTTCGCGGCAGGCGATACAGTGCTCGATCCAAAAATCCCTTACGCCCTTATCAATGCTGGATAGCGTAAAGCCGCTTGCCGCCATAGGATGCGAAAAAAGGGTGGGGTTAAAATCAAGCGCAACGCTTTGCGCTTTAGCCCATTCGATCCACGCGGCAAAGTGAGCGGGCTGCAGATTGTTGCGTTCCACCTTCCTGCCGTCCGTTTCAGCATAGATGGCATGCAGGCTTAAGCGGAGCTTGCCGCCAATGAATGAAAACGCCTTTTCGATATCGGCCCGCAGCTGCCCGGCGGTTGCAGCCTTGCCGGGATAATTGCCCGTCGCCGCTATACCGCCCGAAAGCGCCGCGTCCGGCGCTTCAAAGCCGCCCACGTCATCACCCTGCCAGCAATGCACCGATATGGGTATCTGCGAAAGCTTTGCTATTGCTTTTTCCGTGTCCACGCCAAGCGCGGCATATTTTTCTTTTGCGAGCTCATACATACGCAAAATAAATGCCCTCCTAAAATCATATTTAATGCGTATAGTTTATCATAACAATCCGAGGGAAAGCAACGAATTTTTTTACATTTTTAAAAGCACTCGTTTCAAATTTCACAAACATATTTTAAGGCTTCTGTCATATACTATCATATGCTTTGCAAAATGAAGGAGGAGTGTATATGCCCCGCGATCGCTATCCGTTTGAGCTTGCGCCCTTGCCTTATGCCGAAAATGCGCTTGCGCCTTATATTAGTAAAATAACCATGAACATCCACCATGACAGGCTTCTGAGAAACTATACGGATAATCTGAATAAGGCGCTGGCCGAGTACCCGCGGTTTCAAAATTCAAGCCTGACCGAGCTGCTCCAAAGCCCAGCCCTCCTCCCAAAGGATGCGCGGGTTCCGATTATGAGAAATGCGGGCGGCGTCTACAATCACATTTTCTTTTTTGACCATCTTCGCCCGCCTGTGAAGGAAAACCGCCCGTCAGGCCAGTTGCTTGAAGCCATAAAAGCGGAATCGGGCTCGTTTGAGGAATTTCAAAAGGAGTTTAAGGAAAATGCCATGAAGGTGTTCGGCTCGGGCTACCTGTGGCTGGTCGCTGACGAGGCGGGGCGGCTTATGCTCTACCCCACCGCGAATCAAAACACACCTGTGACAGACGGCTACTGCCCGGTTCTGGCGATAGATGTGTGGGAGCATGCATATTACCTGGACTACCAGAACCTGCGCAGCGAATACATAGACGCCTGGTGGAATATCGTCAACTGGGATGCCGCTCAAAAATCCTACATGGCGTGCAAAAAATTTTGAATATCGGACGGATTAGACCATAGAAAAAGGTTTGTCTTGCTTCGCGGTAGCGGCTATGATATAATTCTGACAAATCAAGGGGTAATCTCAGGAGGAAATCATGCCATCGACGCTTGATATGCAAGGTTTGGACAACCATATAAGCTGGAAACGGAAAGCCGCCGTGTTTCTGACAAGCCAGACAATCTCTTTGTTCGGTTCATCGGTGGTGCAGTTTGCGATCATCTGGCACATTACGCTCACGACATCCTCGGGCGCCATGGTGACCGTGTCCACCGTTTGCAGCTTTCTGCCTCAGGTATTAATTTCGCTGTTTGCCGGCGTTTGGGCAGACAGGTATAACCGCAAATTCCTCATCATTTTTGCCGACGTTGCGATTGCGATATCCACATTGGCGCTTGCCGTGCTCTTTTTGATAGGATACAAGGAGCTTTGGTTGCTTTTTGCCGTTTCTGCCATACGCTCAATGGGGACAGGCGTGCAGCTGCCTGCCGTCGGGGCATTGCTGCCTCAATTCGTGCCCCAGGAAAAATTAATGCGTGTCAATGGTATTAACGGGAGTATACAAGCCCTCATGATGCTGCTCTCCCCCGGTGTCAGCGGCATTATCCTTTCATTTTACAATCTTGAAGCGGCTTTTTTTGTGGATGTATTCACGGCCGCTATTGCTGTTTGCATAATGCTGTTCCTTCCGGTTACCGCGCACAAAAAGGCAAACGAGAAACAGGCAGCGGGTTATCTGGACGATCTGAGGCTCGGAATCAAATACACTCTTTCACATAAGCTTATCAAAAGACTGCTGATCTTTTATGCTGTATTTATGTTCTTAGTCACACCCGCCGCCCTGCTTACCCCGCTTATGACGGCGCGTACATTTGGCGAAGAGGTATGGCGGCTGACGGCAAATGAGGTTTCATTCAGCGTAGGCGCTATGATAGGCGGGCTAATTATTGCCTCGTGGGGCGGCTTTCGCAACCGCATCCATACGCTCGCGTTTGCAAGCATATTTTTTGCCCTGTTTACGGCCGCTATTGGCTTGTCAACCGGTTTTACCGTATATTTGGCTGTAATATTTATGACGGGTATTTTTATGCCTATGCTTAACTCCTCAAGCACTGTGCTGCTCCAGGAAACGGTGGAGGAAGCCATGATGGGCAGGGTTTTCGGACTGGCGCAGATTGTCGCGTCCATATCCCTTCCCCTCGGCATGCTTGTGTTCGGTCCTGCCGCCGACGCGGTAAAGGTGGAATATCTTTTGATTGTATCGGGCATCCTGATGGCTATACCGGGTATATTGATCGTCACCAATAAAAATATTATCCCAGTGCATGAGAAGAAAGATTATGACTGAAGAAATAAATAGGGCCGCAAAAAGGCGGCGCTGTGAATAAACCCACAGCGCCGCCTTTTAAATGTCTGAATATCTATTCTATTTCACGCCAATTTTGTCGATCATTTTCACAAGTTCCTTTGCAATCTTTTCATCATTGAGCGTATAGGTCCAGATATACAGCCCCTTAGTAGATATATGATTTAACAAATTTTCAATGCCCTCCGGTTCGTAGGTGAATAAAACCAGGCTCTTTCCCGCCGCCTGAATTTTCTGATACATCTCAAACCAACACGGATCCGTTACATCAGCAGCGCCTACGCCAGGCACCCACTGAATAGCGTCCAACCGGGGCATACTCAAAAGATGGTCTACATGCGCAAGCTCGCCGGGGCCGTCTAGGTGGTAGATAGTTCTGTTAAAAAATTCAGAAAGATCGGTTAAATCAGGCAGGACAAATTCTTTAAACATGTCGGGAGACATCATGGCGGAAAGATCGCACTGGATTGTGTAATAGCGTTCTTTGCACCAGATGGGCATCCAGCTTGTCATACCGTCGTTGTTTTGAAAGATGGTGTTGGCCAACCGGTTGTACGACTCTTTCAACGCCAAATTCACCCTTTTTACCAATGCCTTAACCTGCTCGGGATAGTCGTATAGGTCATATAATAGATCCTGCGGGTCTCGCAGAGATGCTATAATATCGAGCGGACTACCAAGGTCGGCAATAGCGGTGCAATAGCTGCCGTTGCTATCCTGACACAGCTTGCGGGTAAATTCTTCGGTAAGCCTGCATATTTCGGAATTAGGGTCAAACGCAATTTCAGGAAGATTATCCCAATCCCGTATTATTGGATTGCGGTCAAACCATATGGTGTAATCGGCCAGAGTATAATTGCCCCCGATACACGCAGCCAAAGATCCGGGGCCAAAATTGGGGAACACTGTAGGGAAACCGTCACCGTAATAAGCGGTCTTTGCCATGATGTTTTTCTCGGCGTTTAGGCGAAAGTCCAAATCCTTCCATTGCTTATCCAGATCAATGCCGCCGGTTTCGCCGGTTTGGGCTTGCCCGTATCCAAAAATCCCGCCCCAAGTCGGATCTATACCCTCTGTTATATTTGTGTACAAAAGGCAACGGTCAATAGCTTCATGATCCCAAAAGGCCGTATATCTTTTTTTGAGCTGTGCGTCCAACATGATTTTACCTCCCAAAAATTAAGCTTTTTAAAGTATACCACTATTTTTTTTAAAAATCTAGCGACTAATTTGATTTTTTTTACTGCACCGCGTTTTGAAACGAGCCACAATTAGCTTGTTCACTCCATTTGAAGTTATCATAGAAGGCCTATTCAAAAAATATTTCACACACGCCTCATTTTTCACCACTTATTTCTTCTCAAGCCAAATTGGAGATGTCCAAATAACTTCTCCATTCTCAAAACAAATTCTAACATAATGGAAATTCAATTCTCCGTTTGTATTTGCACTCCATTGATAGGAAAATGATTTCCTGCTTACTGAATTCCTTGAAACTGTATGCCCATTTTCTACAATTTCAATATATGAAATCTTGGCTCTAGCACTAACTTCCAAATTAAATTTGGCACTGTCGGTCTTCAACACACTACCAACAGGTTTACCATTCGCCGTAAATGTCACATCTGCCGAAATTGAGGTGGACGCAAAGGTCTGCCTCTTCATCATTGCCTCGTAGATAGCATTTCTTGAAAGCTCATCCGCTAAAACGCCACCAATAGCGATTCCCGAATGGTCGCCACCGCCTATAAAGCCGAATTTCAATCCGCGTTTTAATGCGTCAATAACCCACCCCTTGTCACTTTTCTTATAATCCGTACTTCCTATTACGTCTCTCTGCTCATGCTGCCCCCTACAATCTTGAAAAAGCTCAACTACTGGTATAAATTTTTCATTGAAAAAATCAAAGTTATAGGTGTGCATGTCATCAGAGGTGTGATGCGGTATGGTAATGATTTTTTTATTCTCATATGCGTTCCAAAGCTTGTTTAATGTTGAGCCATTGCATGTGGGGTCAGTAGGATTATAAAAATCCATACGGCCTTGTTCTTCAAGATAAAGCGGATTTACATGGCCAAATGGTCCGCCTTCGTGCATAGCTTTACTACCTGTCCACTCATATGCGGGAAAAGAAACGAACTTCCCTTTAAAATAATAAAAATTCGTTATTTTATGATTCATATGTATATCAATGTCCCATTGATTGTATTCATGGTCGGTTATTGTCCCAAAATCACATTTTAAAACATCTTGCATAAGCCTTATATTAAAGTCCGGACATTGATCATAAGGTCTTTGGCAAATAGAAATATTGGTGTGACAATGAGTTTGTCCCCACGCCAAAATTTTACCATCATCTCGTTTTTTTCTAACAGCTTTTTCTTCCAGAGATATTGTTGGATGCGGATTGAGGCAATGAGATTGCAGCGTTTGTGTAGTAGCGATGCAATCTATGCTTACCTTCTTTAGTCCAAGCTCAATTTGGTTTTCCATATCAAACCATTCCCCGTTAACATTCCATCCGGTTTTTCTGTTGTCTTTCGTATAGCAAACAAAAATATCGTTTCCTAAAACAACACTTGATGGATATCCTTCATAAATTTCATATTCACTAAGAACGGTCTCCTTAGAAAACGAATCGTCAATGTGAAGCAAAACAATTTTAGGTTTTCGGGAAGCCGTCTCGCCCTGAAAACAATCATATTTTTGAAAAATCAGGCAAGGACTTTTATCACCTATTTCAGATATTCTCGGATACCTGCCGTAGTCCGTGCCTTTAATAGTGTGATTTCTGTCGTTTGAGAATTGCAAAAGCTTTCCATCTTGATACACAAAGACATAAATCTTTGTATAATTAGTAAAGAGCGCGTGCCTTTCGCGGTTTTTAAAATGCCTTAAATAGGTATCCTCACAAGACCTGCCTTCGGTATATGACACAAAGCAAATATAAAATCCCCCGCCGGATTTTGCCGATATAGAAGGCGTAATACACGGAAAAGGCTTATCACTTATTATAATTTGTTCCTCGTTTAATTCTTTTAAAGCAATACGATAATTTCCATCTATAAATACAGTATATGTAATCGCGACTTTTCCGTTTTCATCTACCGCAATATCGGGGTCATATGCATTTTGATTATTATTTGATATTTGAATATCCGATTCAATATTATTGATATCAAACATAAACACCTTGCTTGATTTGCCGATTCTTCGCTCATAAACGGCAAAGTTACCGTTTGTTCTTATATTTGTAACCTTACCGCTTTTCCTAAACAAAGCGATGATATTTCCCTCTAAATCAGAAACAAAAAGCTCGGTATTGCTTTCGTCTTTAAACGCTGAAAATAAAATTTTATCATTTAGAAATGCATAGGAGAATATAAACAAGCTTTCAAAAATAACGGTCTTTTTATCACCTTTTTGGCAAATCAGTCTCTCACATTCATAAGGGAAATTTGCATCTATATAAAGACAAGCATCCCCGTTGTTTGATACAACAGGACCATAAGCAAAAAAATCATCTTGCTTTTTAAAGCTTAAAATATTCATATAAATTATCTCCTCACATTTTCTACTTATTCTACTTAATAAGCATATCAATAGATTACTTTTGAAATAAACTCTACCCTTTATAATACAACATTAAATGTCTTATGTCAAAGTTATTTGCCTGAAGGAAATCCTATGAATTAATTTAATTCTTTCACTGCACTGCATGTGCGTCGAACAGGTGCGGCATATATAAACCTCATACGGTTTTGCGCTTTACATTTTCAAAAAAGCGTATTATAATAAAACATATCCAGGAGGGAAATGTTTGTTTTGACAGCAGCCTTTTGGAAAAATGATTATACCGAAGAAGGTCGTGATTTTTTGCACCGTTTTGAAAAATTAAAAGACGTACGCAGAATTGTGATAAAAATAGGAACTTCTACACTGACGCACGCTTCCGGCAAGCTTAACCTGCTTCGCATGGAGAAATATGCCCGGGTTTTATCGGACATGCGCAATCAGGGCAAGGACATTGTTCTGGTGTCGTCGGGTGCTGTGGCTGTGGGTATGGCGAAGGTCGGTATGGCAGAGCGCCCGCGCGCGCTGCCGCACAGGCAGGCTATGGCCGCCGTGGGCCAGAGCGAGCTAATGTATGTGTATGACAAGCTTTTTTCCGAGTACAGCAATACCGTCGCGCAAATACTTTTAACACGCGATGTTATGGAAGAGCCGCTCCGGCGGCAAAATGCGCAAAACACCTTTGAAACGCTGATGGAGCAAGGCATCATTCCCATTGTGAACGAGAATGATACCGTGTCTACCGAGGAGCTGGAGTTTGGCGACAACGACACCCTGTCGGCCATGGTGGCAAAGATGGTGGGCGCCGATCTTTTGGTCATCCTGACCGATATTGAAGGGCTGTATGACTGCGACCCTAAAAGCAATCCCGGCGCAGAGATGATTAAAATCGTGGATGGAATCGATGATGAAACAAAACAGCTTGCGGGCGGCGCCGGAAGTCGGTACGGTACAGGCGGTATGGCAACCAAGCTTGCGGCAGGAGAGATCGTAGCCGAAGCGGGCATCGATATGGTCATTATGAACGGCGCCGACCCCTATGCGCTCTGTGCGCTTTTGGAGGGGCAGCCTATCGGGACGCTTTTCGTTGGCGATAAAAAACAGTAAATCCGGACGGGAGATGAAGCTATGAACATGCTTACAGAGCTTGCAGATGGTGCGAGGAAAGCCTCGTTTACGCTTGCAGGCGCCTCCATACAGCAAAAAAACGACGCGCTCTGCGCAATCGCAAATGCGCTGAAACAGCGCAGTGATGAAATTTTAGCGGCAAATGCCATGGATTTGGCGGAAGCGAAAAAGCGCGGCATAAAAGACGCGATGCAAGACCGCCTCACACTGACCAAAGACCGCATTGGCGCTATTGCCGAAGGCGTACTGCAGGTAGCCGCCCTGCCCGACCCGGTGGGAGAGGTCATCGCCATGTGGAAGCGCCCCAACGGGCTTACGGTTGGCCAGAAGCGCGTGCCAATCGGTGTTATCGGAATCATTTACGAAGCCAGACCTAACGTGACCGTGGACGCCGCCGTCCTGTGCCTGAAGTCCTCCAATGCCGTGATCCTGCGGGGCGGGAGCGAAGCCATCCATTCAAACAAGGCTTTGGCAGGGGTTATGCGTGACGCGATAGCGTCTGCGGGTCTTGACAGCGACTGTATTTGCCTTATAGAGGATACCTCACGCGAAACCGCAAAGGAAATGATGCGCTTAAACGGGTATATCGACGTACTGATCCCGCGTGGCGGCGCGGGGCTTATCAAAACCGTGCTTGAAAACGCGTCGGTGCCTGTGATTGAAACAGGCACAGGCAACTGCCATGTCTATGTGGACGGTGAATGTGACTTTGACATGGCCGAAGCGATTACCGTCAACGCTAAGGTGAGCCGTCCTTCTGTTTGCAACGCGGCGGAAACATTACTTGTTGATGCAGCGATTGCAAGCGAATTTGTACCCAGAATAGTTGCCGCGCTGCAAAAAAACAAGGTTGAGGTGCGTGGGTGCGAACGGACAAAACAGCTTTGCCCCACCGTTGCAACAGCCTGCGAGGAAGATTACTACACCGAATATAACGACTATATCATGGCGCTTAAGGTAGTCGCCGGAATCGACGAGGCTATCACCCACATAAACAAGTACAACACCAAGCATTCCGAAGCGATTGTGACAACCAATTACGCCAAGGCGCAAAAATTTTTGCAGGAGGTGGACGCTGCCGCGGTTTACGTCAACGCTTCCACACGCTTCACCGATGGGTATGAATTCGGCTTTGGCGCGGAAATTGGCATCAGTACGCAAAAGATCCATGCACGCGGGCCGATGGGCTTAAAAGAGCTTACCACAATAAAATATATCATATATGGAAACGGCCAGATCAGATGATAGAAACTGTAAACAGCAAATATGCCCCCATACATGGGGGCATATTTGCTGTTATAGGAAAATCATGTTTTATATTCACGCAAAACAGGCTGTATCTGGATGCCGTCTAACGCCAGCTTGGCTGTGGGGATGATCATATCCATATGTGCGACAAGCGATTTTGACTTTTTATAAGGTTCATCCTGACCGTAAGGCACCAGATAGATGTTTTTCGTATTGGCCAGCAGTCCCAGGTTTTTTGCGCTTGCACCCAATCCGTCATTCGTGGAAACAGCAATGACCAAAGGCCTCTCGTTTCTTAAGTGCGCCTTGGCCGCCATAGTGACAGACGTGTCTGTTATGCCGCCGGCAATTTTGCCTATGGTATTGCCGGTAGCAGGAGCAATGATCAGAAGATCCAAAAGAGCCTTGGGGCCTATGGGCTCTGCATCCTTTATGGTTGTGATGACCCGGCTTCCAGCACAGGCCTCAAACATGCTTACAAAATCTGCTGCCCGGCCGAACCGGGTGTCAACGGTTGCGGCGTTGTGGCTCATAATGGGGATGATGTTTGCCCCGATATTTGCAAGCATTTCCACCTGCTCCATCACCTTATTGAAGGTGCAGTAGGAGCCGGTCAGGGCAAAACCGATATTTTTACCGCTTAGCTCCATTTTTTACACCCCCAGCTCCGAGCAGATATTCAAAATAGCCTTCCTGATAATGTCTCCGGCAGTGAAGGGCGCCACCTTACCCGGAAGGGAGGTGATGTGACAAAAGTAAAATTATGGAAAAAGCTTGTCCGTTTTGTATGTGTAAAAATTTAATCTATATCGTAGAACTTAATTTCAAGGTCTGCGCCTTCCGAAATAATATGGTCAATGATATGCTTTGCGACTGCCTTCTTTTCCTCTAGCGTAAGGCTATGCCAGTTGTGAATCACATAATCAATATCAATGCCGGATTCGGCAACGCGTTTTTCGCGAAGCTGAATTTGGGCGATAGCTTGGACGGTTTCTTTTTTCTCATTGTGAAGCTGTTCTATGCTGCGGTTTAAGTATCCCGCCGTTATGTCACTGCTTTCCATAAGCCGGCTGATGAGCCGGTCTATTTTCTCATCAATTTTCGCCATTTCAATTTTAAGGGCATTGATTTTGGGATTATCCTTCTTGATTTTAATGTTGTCGACGCCGCGAAGCTGATTCAGGTAGTCCATCAGCTCATGCTCCACGACCGCCTCCACCCTGCTCACCTCCACCATAGTACGGGGATAGGGGCAGCTGTTGTTGCGCCGCCCACGGCAGTACAGATAGCGGTAAACCTTATCAGGACTGGATTTGTTGCTGCAAGTCTTTATGTAATAGTTATAACCGCATTTGCATTTAATCAGCCCCTGAAGCCATGTCATCGACCCTGTCCCAAGGTTGCTGTGGTGGGTTTTACTGTCCATGGTGTGCTGTGCGGCAAGCCATAGGGAAGGCTCAATGATCCCCTTATGCAAGCCGATGGTAACATAATAGTTTTGAAAATTTACAAACTTTCCCCCTGTGCGCTTTTCAAGGCTTCCGTATGCAAGACAACCGTTTTCCCCGGTATAATCCTCCACGGGATTGTTCATTTCCGCGCCCTTGCTTAGGATATAGTTGTAAACCTCGGCGTTTGCCTTGACGTACACAGGATTTTTGAGTATGCGCGATACCGTATTCGGACTCCAGCGGTCGCCCCGCGCGGTTTTGATCCTGTCCGCCGTCAGCCACCGGGCAATTTCCGCTAAACTTGCGCCGTCTGTATATTCCTCATAAATTTGGCGCAGAATTGCCCCTTCTTCCGGCTTTTCCTCGAAGGTGTACGTTTTTTTGCCGCCCCAGCTGGTTTCAACCTTCTCATATCCGAAGGGCGCGTAGCCGCCTAAATATAATCCCTTTTCACCGCGAGCGTAATAGTTGTCTTTGATACGCTTTTGTATGGTTTCCCGCTCCATTTCCGCAAACATCATCAATATATTTAAAAGCAGCTTGCCAATGGAAGTCGAGGTGTCAAAATCCTCCATGCAGGACTGAAGCTCCACGTTATATTTCGCAAACTCCTGCCGCATATTAAGAAAGTCAATGAGGGAGCGGCTGATACGGTCGAGCTTATAGATGATGATTTTGGAGACCTTCCCCTTACGGACTTCCTTCATCATGTGTTGAAATTCCGGACGGTCGGTGGATTTGCCGGAAAATCCCTTGTCGGCAAAAATCTTCACGTCGTCGGACGATGCTTTTCGACGGCACGTCTCGATTTGTGTTTCAATGCTGATACTGTCCTTTTTGTCGACAGACTGCCGGACGTAAATAAATTCCAAGCCGCTCACCTCCCTTCGTCTGCGGCTACAAAATAATGACCGCCTTATTTTTACGGCGTGTCATCGTTTTGTAGTTTGCGTGTTTTAATTGTCACAGGTTTTTCATACCGATATGCGCTGTTGCCGGTCAGGTTTTTACAGAGCAATTTTCTGCAAAGCTCAAATTCTCGTCCGATCAACCCCAAGCTGATCAACCATATCCGCATGGTAAACCGTTGATTTTCAAAGCTCTCCTGCGGTTTTGCCATAATCCGCTTTTTCTTTTTGGTAGTATTGCAAAGGGCAGATATAAATTGGGCGTATGCATTTACCGTATCGCCCTCGCTGTCAGCGGGAAACCAAGGAAACCGCAGGGCTTGGTCGGTTTCTTCGATGGGCAGCTCGCCAATGCCGAGGGCTTGCTTTATGAGGATATCCTTGGACTCCACCAATTTTTCAAGGTTTATGCGGCTTTCCGGCGCAAATCCCTCAAGCGAGTATTCTATTGCTAAGCGGTCGGTTTCTGCCGCCACCGGCGCGTTTAGCGCGGTTTCCGGTTCCTCTGCGTCCGCCGGTATATCTGTCGCCTCAAACATTTCACCGACCATCGCGAATATGGTGCTGTGTTCGCTTTCGCCTCGTTTGGTATAAATATCGCGCTCTTTGTGCGTGAAATACATACCGTATCCGGCTTGCCGAGCCTGTTCTTCGGTGTCGAACCGCTCTTGTATCAGCAGGGTTCCTCGCGGGGTAATCAGGTGGAAAGTCTTGCTTTTTTCAGCCTCGTATCCGCGCTCCGCCAATGCTACCATCAAGCTGAGATTGTATTCCCCGGTGACCGTACCATCCTTGTCGATGTGGTAGCCGCCAATATTGTATGCCGCCGATGGCATTCCGAGGTATTCTGTAGGTTGATTCAATATCTCGCTAATCGCCGCCACCAATGATTTTCGTTCCTTGCCTTTTACGTTAAATTTTAATTCCATGTGAGTGTTCCTCCTTTAAAATTCGGGGCTTTATATCTCCGCCGTACTCACATGATAGCTCTGATTTGAGATGAAATCAACCAACAGATAATGGACGTGAACCGTTGGTTTTACCGGGTTTCAGATTTCATTATACGCCGTCTTTACTCCGTCGCGGAGCAGAAATACACCGGCATCAGACTGAACCTGATTGATAAATCTTTTCACAATCACATCACAGTAGGTACAATCCAGCTCCATCATATATCCCGTACGCCCGGTCTGCTCGCACGCAAGCAGCGTGGAACCGGCACCTCCAAATAAATCCAATACCACATCTCCGGCATGAGAAGAATTGTTGATTGCCTTACCCGCCAGCGCAATCGGCTTCATTGTCGGATGCTCCGCACTTTTCTTGGGACGGTCGATTTCCCAAACATCAGACTGCTGACGATCTTGCAAAGGGCAGAGACGTTTGTCTCCCTCCAGCCAGCCGTACCAAATCGGTTCATATTGGGTATGATAATCTTTACGAGACAACACAAGACTGTCTTTGTACCAAATAATCGTACTGCTCCAATGAAAACCAGTATCCGCAAGCATGGTCATAATATTACCCCATTCTTGAGCGGACATGACACAATAACACATCGCACCGGGTTCGCAGACCGAAGCCGCCGCCCGGAAGGCTTTTCGCAGAAATTCTCCGAATTCCTCGGTTGACATCTTATCATTCATAATCTGCCGCCGTTTCCAGCTTGGATGCTCCTGACCGCCGTAATCCACATTCCAAGGCGGGTCAGTGAACAGCATCCTTGCTTTTGCGCCGTCCATCAGCCGGGCAACCGCGCCCATATCGGTGGAATCGCCGCACATCAAGCGGTGATTGCCAAGCAGCCAAATATCACCGGGCTTGGTGATGGGTTCGGTTATTTCTTCCGTTGCTTTATCAACATCGAAATCGTCCTCTGCAAGCTGTCCTTTCAGCCGCGCCATTTTTTGGCTCAGTTTATCAACTTCTTCATCCTCAAACCCGGTTAACGTAAAATCGAACCCGCCCAGCTTCAGTTCCTGCAAGACTTCCGACAGCTTCGGCAGATCAAATTCACCGGAAATTTTGTTCAGCGCGATATTTAACGCCTTTTCCCGCGCCTCGTCCAGATCGACAACCACACAGTCAATGTATTCAGTGCCTAATTGTTTCAAAACCTTAAACCGCTGGTGACCGCCGACGATATTCCCCGTGCGCTCATTCCAGATGATGGGTTCAACATAGCCGAATTCTTCGATAGAGCGCAGAAGCTTCTCGTATTCCGGATCTCCCGGCTTTAAGTCTTTGCGCGGGTTATATTCCGCCGGGTTTAATTCCGAAATATGTATTTGCCGAATGTCTAATTGTTCCATAAGCACCTCCACGCCGTTATTTTTCCTTTTTATTCTTCTCTTCTATCGGCACTCCGTTGCGCGTAAAAGTGCTTGTGACAAGGTCGTAAATAACAATGCCGCCCTTTTTTTCGTTCAAATGCGCCCGATAAATCGCCCGATACACTGCCATAACCGTAGCAACCGCGCCGTCTATCTTTTCCCGCGATTTTTTCTTTGACGGCTTAATATTCCCAGCCGCATCGGTCTCGGCATAGACGTTTTCAAACATCCAGCGCAGGACAGGATTGCCGCCGTGGATGAGCTTTTCATCCAAAACCAGCCGCATAAGCTCCTTGCTGGCCGGGGACATATCCTTGTAGCCCTGACCAAATTCAACCATCTCAAAGCCTTCTTTATCAAGGTTTTGCGAAAGCTGGACAGCACCCCACCTGTCGTAGGCGATTTCTTCAATTTTATAGATTTTGTTCAGTTCCTCAATCTTTTTTTCAATAAAATCATAATAGATGATGTTTCCTTCTGTCGCTTCCAGAAAACCCTCCCGCACCCACTTGTCATAGGGAACGTGGTCTTTCTTAACCCGTCTTTCCATGTTGTCGCGGGGAATCCAGAAGTAGGGAAGCACGTAATAATATCCATTTTCTTCATCCGGCGGGAATGCCAGTACCAAAGCGGCGATATCGTCTGTGGACGCTAAATCCAGTCCAGCGTAACAGGACTTCCCGCGCAAATCATCGGGATGAAATGGCGTGGAGCCTTTATCATATTTATCCATCGGCAGCCATTTTACAATGGTGTTCGTCCATTGACAGAGGAAAAACTGTCGGAACTGCGGTTCTTCCGAAGGGTTCTGTTTCGCGGAATTACAGGCGTTTTGGTAATATTCCTCACCGACGATGTGAGCGAACGAGGGGTTCACCCGCCGCCATACCTCCGGATCAGTCCAGTCGGCGTCGTCCGGAGCGGAAAATACCACAGGATAATAGGTCGGGTCAAGCTTGCGCCCCTCTAAAATATCGACCGCCTTGCAATGTTCCTCGTAGCAAATGCTGTTTCGGTCATTTCCGGCGGTGGTAATGACGAAGTTAAGAGGTTGTTTTCGCGCCGCACCTGCTCCGCGCACCATCGTATCGTATAGCTTGCGGTCAGGCTGGCCGAGGAGCTCGTCGAATATACAGCCGTGGATGTTTAATCCATATTTCGTTGAAACCTCACTGGACATCGCGGAATAAAAACTGTTGGTCGGCTTAAAAACAATACGCTTCTGGGACTCTACGATTTTACAAAGACTATTCAACGTTGGCTGGCGCATAACCATCTGGCACGCCACATCGAACACAATTCCGGCTTGCTTGCGGTCGTTCGCCACACCGTAGATTTCCGCGCCCTCCTCGCCGTCTGCGCATAACAGGTAGAGCGCAACTGCCGCCGCCAATTCTGATTTCCCAGACTTTTTGCAAATCTCAACGAAGCAGTGGTTAAACTGTCTCGCGCCGTTTGGCTTGATGATGCCGAATATATCCCGGATAATCGTTTCCTGCCACGGCAGGAGATAAAACGGCTTTCCCGCCCATTCGCCTTTGGTGTGCTGAAGCTGTTCAATAAAGGCAACGGCATGGTCGGCGCGTTTTTTGTCATAATGCGAGTCCTCCGCCATAAATTGTGTGGGTGAGTATATGAATTTATCAGCCATTCCCATGCTCCTTATTTTTTCAGAACATCAAACCTTATTTTTATGCGATAATGGCAGTTCAACTCGCGGGGATCAACGGGATCAAACCCATATTGAACCATCGCGCCTTTAAACTGACCGTTGGTTAAATATTTCTCCGTGTCACGTTCATAAATATGCTTGAGGCTGTAGCTGCTCTCCGGGCAAATATTATCTTCATCAGGGTCAAAAACATGATCGATCCAATCAGTAATGGTCTTTTGTTCTTCTTCGGAAAGTCGGAGAAAATCAAGCGGGTCATCGCCGCCTATATGATTTTCAGCATCCTTGTTTTCTTCATAAGACGGGCAGTAATCGGGACTTTTGCGCCAAATAGTGGAAAATGCCTTGATAATTTCGATTTCATGATCTCTTAAATGCATATTAATTTCTCCTTCAAGTTTTATTTCTTATTTCCTCCATCGAAATCCGGGAATGGCAGGACTTGCAAAGCGCCATCAGATTTTCCTCCGCATCCGAACCGCCCGCCGATACCGGAATAATGTGGTGCGTTTCTGTCGCGGGGGTCAGCCGTCCGGTGCATTGGCACTCGACGCAGAGCGGATTTTTTGCCAAATACAGCTTGCTTATTTTACGCCAGCGGCGGTCATAGTGGGCGGCGTTGTCGCGCCGGTTATATTGCCGCCGATGCGCCGGGCAATAGCGCGTTCCGGCTTCCACCAGCGCGGGGCAGCCCGGATGGCCGCATTGACGGCGGGATTTATATGGCATAAGCAATTCACCCCTGTTCCCCGAGTTCAAGGTTGATTAAGCTCATCAACGACTCCGATAATCTTTCGTAAATTTTCCATCTCCTGTACATCGGGTCGGTCGGCTCACCGTCCTCAGGCTGGATAACGCCGTCAAATTCATCGGCATAAGCTCCCCTCATTGCCTCGTACTTGGCGTAGTCGGCAACCAAATCCGGCGTGACCAATCCTAACTGCCGTGGCTCTAAATCATCAACCATATCGCGATATATCTGCAACTCTCGTTGGCTCTGCGGCTGCGCATCGTAAAACGGTTTAAACAATTCGTCATATTCCTCCGGTGAAATTTTATCATGCCCATTTTCAGCCAATCCGTTTAAAATCTCTTGATCAGACATTTTTACCCCTCCCGATTGTATTTTAACAGTCCTCTCATCAAGTCGTCGTTCGGCGTTGCGCCGTAGGATTTTTCGCTGTTCTGCCGGACGATATCCCAAATCTTAGCCCAAACCAAATCGGCGGCGCGCAGATATTTCAAACTCGCGTCAATACCGGGGTTTGTTTCCAGTCCGCCGTGTTTTTTATCGTCATAAACCAGCATCGTTTTGCTGATTGCCCGTTCCACCTCGTAAAACCGCGCCTTCAGCAAAGCGTATTCTTCGATAAACGCCGAATTTATCAGGTGCAGACAGCCTGTTTTCTCAAGGAACGCGACTGTTTCGTTCCAAACATCCTGCGAAGTGGGTTCGCCCGACACCCGCGCCTGATAATACGCCAGCCGCTGGGGGTATTCCGGCACAGAAGTGGCGTCACCCGCCGCGATATCCAGTACCTTCGGCTTGCGCTTGCCGGGATTGCCCTCCAAAAGCTTCTCCGCCAGCGGTTTTCTCGGTCTGCCCGATCCCGGACGAGCCCCGCCATGTCCGTTTGCCACGTCATCATCACCTCCTATCCCTTCACTTGATAATATATGCAAAAATACGCTTGTCTGATTACGGTTTCAAGAGGGAAATCGCCGGAAGCCCTGCCGTTGCTGGCGTTTGCGGCGATGGCCCCCGCGCCCCCATGTTATTACAATCCCCCGGACAGCTTGAAAAAAGAGCGAAAAAACCAAGAATCCAAGATGAAACAATAAACAAGCCCCTAAAATCCCAGCAATGGTGCAGGTTTCAGAGGCTTGTATCACTCACTTGATAAATAATCGGCTTGATATTGCGGAATGTTACGTAAGCCCCTGGGGCGTTGTACGAAGGCAAAAGCCGTAGAGATCCAGACCGCCCCTCGGGGTATCAACACAAGCAAGGTAACCGGTAACCCGGTAACTGTGTTTTTAGAGGGGTACTATATTATACACGCACGCGCACGCGTATTAAGAAGACAATACTTCTTTCGCACGTACCTCTATTATTTAGGGTTACCCGGTTACCGGTTACCTAATATATAATAATTTTTATGTTAAAATTATTATATATTAAGAGGCATCGTCCTCCTCGTACTCGGCGAAACCACCCACATCGCAGCGCCCGCAGAGCTTGCTGTAGTCCACCACCCAGACCTTCCGGTTCTTGCCGTCGAACTTTTTCTGCCGGTTCTTGGCGACAAAAAATTCGCTATGCTCCAGCTGCTTCATAAACTGCTGATACGGCAGAACCTCACCGATGATGGCACAGTCCTTGCGGTAACGGGTGTAGCGGTCATAAATGCCGTAGATATTAATGAAAAGGTATTGATTGTTATTTTCGAAGATATAGTCCGTACCATGCTTCAACCGCATCCGGGACATAACCTCAAAGGACTGCTCCACGATGGATTTGTTGTTCAGCCCGCCGTCTAAAAGATACTCACGGGCGGCATATTCGACATACTTCGCACACTCTTCATTGTCGTATGGGAACGCGTCCCTCCAACCCGCGCCAAGCGTCCTGCATAGCTTTCCGAGCAAACAGATCCCGGCGTAAAGACAGCACAGGTTATCAAAGACGCGAATCGGCAGATCGCTGTTAAAGTATTCCTTGCCCTCATCGAACCACTTTTCAACCTCCGCAACCGTCGTATCCAGCGCAACATCCAAAAGACTTCGTCCCATCGCGTTCAGCAATTTGCCGTTGTTACGGAGGATTTTGAAGTTGTCCTTATGCTCCGTCACATTGATATCCCGCTTGGAAAACAGCAGTTCCACCGCCCGTTCGCGGATGGACGCTTCATCGGCGGATTCCTCGCCCACCACCGCAATGGGAGCCAGCAGGTCGTATGTCACAGTGGACTGGTCGGCGCGGCCGCGAATGCCCTCGTGCCAATCGTAGGAGTCGCGGAAGTGGTTATACAGCGCGTTCAGCCGTACTTTATCCAGCTTAGAGGGTTTGAATTCATCAAAGGCTTGAGGGAAGATGTTGGAGGAGCAGGACTCCTTCATCAACGTGAATGCTGTTATCTGGCTGGATGCGGTAACCTTTGAACGTGAAAATATCGGCAACACTACCTTTTCCAGGGTGTTGGACTTTCCGCTTCCGGCTTCGCCGATCAAAAACAGATGGGGAAACTTCACTTCTGCGCGGCGCAGGTGCGGTTTGATAAAGCACGCCGCTGTCCACGCAAGGATGGGTACCGTTTTGGCCGGTTCGTTATACGACATAATATGCTTTGCAACCAGCAGTAACCCGGTTTTATCAATAAACGGTGCCGATAATATCTTACTTTCAAGATTTTTATATTTTTCCATCTGTACGATATCTTTGACGATCACGCCGCCTACGCCCACCGCGCCGTTGGTGTCCACGAACACCAGCTTCTTTTTGCGCGGATAGATGCCAAGCGCCTTCACGCCGCGCTTTTTCAGCCATTTCAGCTTGTATATGTGCATCTTAAACATTTCCAAATCACCTTCGCCGCCAAGAAAAGAAAGGGCAATGGTCTTTTTATTGAGAACTCCCTTAAACTTCTGCACCGTGGTCATATCGCTGGCGGTGAGGTTCTGCCGGAAACGCTCACCGCTGTCGGTAATCAAATCACATGTTAGCTGCGCCTCCTCCTCTGCGGTTATCATTTCAATGGGATCAACAATGAAGTTGGTGATTTGATAAAACTTTTCGCCCCGCCGTCGATAGTAACAACCGTGCTGCTCGAATATCTCCGGTTCTTTGGCTTGCTGGGGCGGCGTGTAGGTTTGCGTGGTAGAGGCACAAGCCGTCCTGACGGTCTGCTCTCCGTAAGTCGTGCCATCGGCGGCGTGCCGGGCATTCCATTTTTCGCGGTATAACCCGGACTTGCGAAACAGACGGTCAATTTGCGCTTCATTGCGCCCTGACCAAAACGCCAGCTTGCAGCACAGCGCAAAGTCCGCCTCCGATTGGGATTTGTATTTCCCCTGCCAATCTCCCGCATAAAGCTTTCCAAATGCCTCGCCGTCTTTGGAGGCGTGTGCCAGTCGCAGGAGTTCCTCATCGGACAAAGATGCCGCCGTAGCCGCAGAAGCCTTGCGGTTACTGCGTTTAGGCGGCGCGATATACGTCTTATGTATCCACTCAATAGCTCCGTTATCATCGGAAATGGTATCCGCGCAATCTTTCCAGCGTATCCCGGTCATCGTAAAATATCTGCTGGAGGAATACATTTCTACGCCATGCTTGCTGTTGCGGTTCCCTCCGGAGGGTAACTTGCCGTGAAGGAAAATATGGAGTCCGGTTCCTGATGGACTAACCTCAATGTATGTAGGCGGCAGCTTCAACAAAATCTCCGCCGCCACGTCGTTTGGCCGGCCGTCAGTAAGGCAGTGGTCAATGTCAATCCCGATAATCCCGCAATTTTCTGTAAAAACAAAGCCGATGCCGCTGAATAAATATTTATCCGTAGAATATATAGCCTCATCCAAAGTCCCCCATATTGCAGGGTCGCTTGCGGAGGCTCTGTACCCCGAACCCGGCGAATACGGCACTTTTGTATCCCGCCCGGACTTTTTATCCGGCTCCAGTCGCCAGCATACCCATTGCTTCAGCATAGTCAGTTCTTTTGGGAAATTGTAGTTGTCCAATGCTATTCACCTCATAATGAAAATTGTCACATTATATGATTATGAGGAGAACGATTGTCCGTATGCGAGGGTTGTGCTACATAAAAATGGTTGGATGCTGCAGCCAATCTCACAGAGCATCCAACCATTTTCCGTAAATCATTTTTGGTCTTTGGGCGGACAAGGATCACTTCCATGTCTATCCGAACGCTGGATACGCCTGTTAAGGCCATGAATAATAAACTCCGTTTCTTGATTACGACTGATAATTCGCCCCAAGTGTTCCGCTTCTGCTTTTGTGTTGTCCAACAATCCGGCGAGGCCGTTTTCCTGCTCGCAGCTGAGAATATTTCTCTGTCGGACTGGTACCAGTCCGACACTTCACACAACCTCCGTTGCCGTGCACGGTATCCAGGGGGTAATCGACCGTGGGGATTGTGATGTCAGTGCGAATGGTGTGGTCGGTTACGCTGAGTTCGTGGGCGAGATGGCTCATCGTTTCGTGCCGACGCGCCACAAAAATCCGCATAATCTTGGCTCTGCGCTCATTTGCTGTCACGGTCAATCACCGTCTTTCTGTCAGGTTTGTCCTTATCGTAGGAGTCAAATAGGAAAGGTAATCTCCTATTCAAAAAACTTTTTTCAAGAAGTTTCGCGGGATGTATACTCGCCTCGTTTATCGGTTTACGCCAAGTTACGCTTTTCAAAGCTTATAAAAGCTGATAAGACACGATATAAAGCTAAAAATCCAAAATTATGTTGACTTTTGTGGAATTTCGTAATATAATTTATACTGTATTTTTATATCTATTTAATGAAATCTGACGAACCCCGTCAGACCCTGCCGATTTCTTGGCAGAGACTTTCGTCCCGGCCGTCAATACATATCCGCGTTGTACGACGCATTAAGAACTGTTTTCACAGTACCACGGCGATATTCAGTGGCTCGGCAACATCTTAGATGGCGAATATCACCGTCACGACCTTGAAGGCAACGCCACCTGCCCGTTCTGCGATGGAAAGATTGATCCACGCAAGGAGGAATCCTGCGTCGAGGCTTCGCAGGTAGAACTGGCAAAAATCCGCTTAAAACTTGAGGATTTGCAACTGGCCGACAATGACCTCGCCACAAAGCAGAATGCCATTAATCAGAGGATTGTGGAGTTGTCCGCCAAACGCTTAAGGGCTGAAGACCGTATCAACTCACATTTGAAACCGAAGGTAACACTTATCAAGCAGGCGTTGCTGAACAGCGTTCAATCTTAATTAAGACGGAGGCAAGGAAATGAAAAAAAACAATATAGAGAATCTCGAAGAGTGGAAGCCAATGGCGGCGATTGAGAAATATCTCAGCGTCAGCCGTGAAACTATCCTGCAGTATATCAACAAGAAGGGTATGCCCGCACATAAACTCGGACGGCAATGGCGGTTTAAGATTTCCGAAGTTGATGAGTGGTTGCGGTCTGGGACGGCGGCTGATGCGGAAGCAGATATTGAGGCTGCGTCAGAAAGCGATAGCAAAAAGTACGATTAAGCACGAAAGGAGGTCGAGGAATGGCTATGATAAACAATCCGTATAGCAGCGTATTGCCTGTTGCAGAGCAGGCTTCCTCAACACCTGCTTCAACGAGGGATGCTTTCGTTGCGTGGCTTTCGGTCGGCAATGCAAAAAAGTTTTCTCCGCAAGCTGCTGTAGCGTGCCTTGACAGGATTTCCGAGTATGTAATTAGCAAGAAGATTTCGTGCAGCATTTGGGAGATCTCTAAATCCAGCATGTTTCAGCCGGTTTATCAGAGGATCTTAAATGAGAAACTGCTGAGAGTTATACAAAAGGACACTTTTAAGGTTTTCATAGTTGCAGGGCAGCTTTATGCAAAGTTTCTTAAGGAGAATCCGATTACTCTTAAAGAAGAAATCACAGCTATCGCCGAGAGAAATGATGGGGTGGTGGCTGTCGAATCTGATACAATACGAGAAGATATAAACTCAGATTCTGTTGTCGCCTGGTTGGTTACGCAGCCCAACGCCAACGGAACTCTATACTTAAAAAATGTTGTTCGAGCGTATATGTTCACTTTACGTAATGCGCCCCGAAAGCTAATGTTGGAAGCCTCGCAAAGCCGGAATGTGTTTGGATGTCACACCTTGTTGGAATTCGATGAGCTGTGGACAGCATTTAAAGCGGCACCAAACTATACCGATGTAAACAGAACATTGGGGCACGGCCAGTTTTCAGCGGGATTAGCAGCATATAGGCGTTATATAGAATATCTCGAAGAGAACGGGCATCCTGTAAATAATGACCAAATAGCCGTTATTGAATCGACATCTAAAACAATAAAAGACATATCACGGCAGCTTACCACAGAGCCACTACATGTCGATTTTGCTCACCCTGAACTTTGCATGGGGTGCGACCCACAAACTTGTATTGTAGACGGAAAGAGTTTCTCGGGCAGGAATTGGCGAGATATTCTTGTTGCATTGACAGAGGATTTTCTACAGAGCAAGCCAAAAGCAATGGAGTTATATCACACGAGCCCGTATCCAAACGGCGAACGCGAGTTTTTGATCAAAGAAAAACCGAAATTTTCCGCGCGGCAACTTTCGAACGGCTATTGGATAAATGTTAACCTCAGCATAAAAGATTTAGTGTTCACGATAGGCAGGCTCTGTAAGTTTTGCGGCGTCGACCTTAACGATGTGAATATCACATGTGTTCCGAAACAAAGCGCAGGAGAACTGCGACCAATAAACATAATTAAAGACGACTCCGCACGGTTTGCCCAACAGATCGTCCGTGATACGTTTCGAGCGTGGCTCATCACGCATAACCCCAAATGGAGCAGCGGGACGGTTACGATGCACTATTCGGATGCCTACTATTTATATAACAACAAGCGAGGTATAACGCTTGAGGAAGCTTTGACCGCCGATGATGGTCTGCAACGTGCGTATGATGCGATTGAGCGTTTCTATACGGATAACCCGACCCAAACCAACAATCCGTCAGGTTCTGCGCGTGGGTATCTTCGCTCCTTGCGTATGCTAAAAGAGTTTCTCGTTGAAAACTACCCTGAGTTGCTCAGTGCGAATTCGGTGGCTATCTCTGCACCGAGCGTTCCCGATGCTGTGGTCGATGCATTAAACAAGAACTATGCTTCGGGCTTTCGCTTTGACACGACCTATGTTAATCTTCTTTCAAGCTCCTCCGGCGTGGAAATTGACGGACGTATGCAGTCGGCGCTAAAGCACATAATGTTCCGCAGAGATGATGGCATCTACTTCTTACTTGACATAGTTGCCAATGCCGCAATTCGCAAAGACATCATTGATTTTGCCGACAGCTATCTTGAAGAGTATGGTTGCTTTGAAATTCCTGAATTTTATAAGCTGTATGAGAAAAAAGTTAATCCAAACTGCATACGGAATGCGGAAGATTTCGAGAGCTTCTACGAGCAAATCGGCAAGAGCGGTATCCGTTGCGTTCAAGCCCCGTATATTGGCAACAGAATAGCGCGTTACAGCAATGGCGCGGTTTGGAGTACATTTAAGGAAGTCGCGGCAAAAATCGTATCCGTTATTAACGAGGAGTATTACGGCTCGTGCAATGAGGACGATTTGCACACCAAATTCTGTGCGTTCTCGACCGACTTACTTGGCAAGATAATCAGACAGTATGCCGTTGACGAATTGATTCGCGTCGAAATTAACGACAGCGTCTGTTACCAGACATTTGATGCGCTCGGCTTACCGGAGAACTTTTCAGAGGTGCTTGCCGAGGCTTTGGAGCGGCTTAGCGACATCGGGCTTGATCCGACGCAAGACGCTCTGCATACAACACTTTCACTTAAACTGGGCGTAAATTTCAAGGCGGAATACAATCTGCCTGATTGGGATATTTATAGGCGGCTTATAACCGCATTCTATAAAGCAGAACCTCGCCGAGAGTGGAAATACAATATCTTTGGGGAGGTAGCAAACTAAGTGTACTCATATGTCTTTGATAAAAAAACGCGCGGTTACCTGCTGACCACACAGACCGGAAAATATGTGGCGAGTGAAATACGTCCCGTATTCGCTCCGGAGCTCTCACTCACTGGGCTTGGGCGTTATTTTGAATACGACCGACGCGAGACTCGCCCGCTGATGTGGGGTATGAAGAATACATATCTGATAGCAGACATTGACGAGAAAGGTGAACCCTGCGGGCGCAAAATAGCGCAGCTTAATAATACACAGTACGGCAAACCACTGAACATACAAACATTCTTTGACGGCAAGATGAAACTTGAGCCGGTGGACGTGGAGGCAATGGTGGCGGCAAACGCCAAAATAATGGACATTGTTGTCGCCGATGCAAAACGCCGAACTAAGGAACTTTATGATGAGAGCATAAAGCGTTGCGATATCGCCTACATCGCTTTTTCGGGTGGCAAGGATTCCGTAGCCTTGCTCGATATCTGCCACAGAGTGTTGCCGCTTTCCGTGCCGGTTGTTTTTTCTGACACCGATATGGAACTGCCGGATACCTATAAGGTTTGGGAAGAGATTAAGACTCGCTACCCAGAGCGCGAGTTTATCACCGCCAAAGCGGAAACGTCTGCTCTTGAGAACTGGAGGGTCTTTGCCCCACCGTCGCGCACAATTCGGTGGTGCTGTTCGGTGCATAAAAGCACCCCCGCGTTGATGTATCTTAAAAAGAAACTGCGCAAGTCGGCTATAAAGGTTATGGCGTTTGTCGGCGTTCGCGGCGATGAGAGCTACAGCCGTTCGTTTTACGAAGACGCCACGGACGGTGCAAAGAACGCCTCACAGATGAACCGTATGCCGATTCTTGATTGGGGTGCGCACGAGTTATGGCTGTATATCTTCGCCAACGACCTTATCGTCAATTGCGCCTACAAAAAGGGCTTGACCCGCGTGGGTTGCTTGATGTGTCCAGAATCGTCGGAGAAGTATGAGTGGTTCGTTGACAAAGTTTATCCGAGAGAACTGAAGCCTTATGGCGACATTATTATTGGAACGAGTTCTAAACACTTCGATTCGGCTACCGAAAAAAGCGAGTACATAGGCAAACGGCACTGGCAAGCACGCAGGAGCGGTATTGTATTAAGGGAATTCCTTACTCCTCCACTTGAGGAAACAAACGGACTTATAACAACATTCCAGAGCCCCCATTTTCAAAAGGACCTGTTCTATGAATGGATAAAAACACTCGGAACAGTCGTAAAAGAGAGAGAAACTGAACGGCAACTTCTGAAGTTACCCAAGTCGCTTGATGACGGAATACCATTTGTATACCGCGCTCCTTATACTGGCGGTGGCTTGGTTAGTTTTGAGTTCCATTCACGGGTAGAGCAAACCGAAATTTTGCCCCTATTGCGCACGTTATTAAAAAAAGTATCGGGTTGCGTCGGTTGCCAATCTTGTGAAGCCGAGTGTAGTTTTGGCGCAATAACTACCAAAGATGGAAAGTTAAAAATAAATGGTGACAAGTGTATTAAGTGCCGCAGTTGCTATGAAATACAAAATTCATGTTGGAGGTATCGGTCTATGTACAAACCTGAAAATTCAAACAGCGTGGCGAACGAGTTCGCTCGTTACAACAACTTTGGACTAAGAGAAGCGTTTATTAACGCATTATTAGAGCGCGGCGATACCTTCTTCCATTGGGACAGCACACATCCGATAGGCGATAAAAAGGTCGATGCAACAAAAAAATGGTTTCCACAGGCATTGATTGTCACGAAAGATCGTAAACCTACGAGATTGGTAGAACTATTCAGAGTGAACGGAACATCATGCGAAATAGCTTGGGAGTTCGTATGGGTGGCACTAGTAAATAATTCACCACTCATTAACTGGTATTGCGTCTCTACTGAAATCGACGAACGCAAAGATGTCCAGAGCTTACTGGAGTCCTTGAAAGAAAGCTACCCGCTTACAAATAACGCCAAAGACCGCCGTCTCGATGCTTTAAAAAATACTGCTGACGAGTCACCTCTCGGAGGAGAGAATAATGCTGTGATGTTGCCTGAGTATAAAGGCAAAAAGGTCATAGCATTAACTCGAAAGGCAAAGGACGTACAGCCTTTAACCATCCTTTACGGCTTATACCTTATTGCCGACCTTGCCGAGCGCGGCAGTTTTACAGTACGAGAATTGCTCACGGCTGACGCGGATTCCACCTTTGTTTCTCCACTCGTGGCGTTCGGCATCGCACCAGATACGTTCAAGAAGCAATGCGAGGGCTTGCGCACTCGTTACCCGGATTATATCTCTACGACGTTTACCCACGGCAATGACGGATTAGAGGTTTACCCGCAGAAGCACTCGCTGGATGACATAGTAAACTTAACTTTGGGGGAATAAGAAATGAGACACTACTCCGATTTTTTCAAAGTAAACGACGAATATCGTCCGATGATGACTCGCGAGGAGATAAATAAGACTCCTGACCGCTGGCTCAATTTTTACCCACACACAGATTTTGAGACCATCTGTAAAACGCTTTTGTCCGTGCTAACTTCTGGCGTGAAATCAGTATGGATAACTGGAAACCTTGGAACGGGCAAATCCAACGCCTCGCTTGTCATACAGAAGCTATTTATGGATGACGAGCTGCGTGTTCGCAAATGGTTTGCCCAAAATGCGATGAATGGTCTATCCGACCGCGAAAGCCTCGAACAGGCTCTTTTTGATCGCCGTCAAGAGGGTACACTTGTCGTATATGACTATAATGCGGACAACATAGGGCCGGGTAATGGCCTGCTCGTGCGCTTGCAAAAAGGAATCATAGCCGCACTAAATGAACGCAATATGTCCATTCCCGCGATGTCCAATCTTGATACGATTATTGAACGTGTTAAACGTGAGGGCGACAATTTTTTCAAGACCCGTGACTCAATTCAGAGCCAACTCGCTTACCTCACTCCGAATATAAACACAACGGAAAAACTGGTTAATGCGATCCGTTCTGAAACATCGTCCAGATTACTTAGCGATGTAGAGCGTGTGTTGCGGGAAGACAGCATTTTTCTGACTTTCGATGTGCCTATGTTCCGTAAATGGCTTAAGTCGATTTTAGAGGATAACAATCTCCAACGTGTTGTTTACCTCTTTGACGAGTTTCACCCGTTCATCGAGACCAATAAGGAGCAGTTGAAAACCTTCGAGGATGTGACGGAGTCGCCGGGCGTGAACCGCTTTTTTCTCGTTCCGGTAACACATATGCAGCTGACAGCGTATATGGCAGAAGGCTCAAAAAATTATTTGCGAGCAAACGACCGTTTCTATTTTTGCAATCTGCAGATGCCAAATGATACGGCTTTTTATCTCGCGAGACGGGCGATAAATGATTTGCCGGAATGTGCCACTGAATGGAAGAATGCCAAAGATGAGCTATGGGATTCTGTACGTTCGATTATCGATAAATTTAACGGAACAGACGATCCTAAACGCGACCGCTTCTATGACATTCTGCCCATCCATCCAATGGCGGCATTTTTGTTGAAACATCTATCAGAGCAGGCGAAGTCTAACCAGCGGAGCTTTTTCGAGTATCTTAAGGGTGGAGTGGATGATACATCGTTTCAGGACTTTATTCGCGAGGGCGGTCCGGAAGTGCCTAACAAGCAGTACCTAACAGTAGATTATCTTTGGAACTTCTTCTTAGGCAATCGGAAGGAACTCGGTGTTGATAATGAAATCAAGAACATCGCGGCATTTTACAAGCAAACACGCGACCGCGCGTTCCAAAACCAAACGGATGATGCGCCGGAACTTCGCATCCTAAAAGCGGTATTGCTTTTCTGTCTGCTTGATAAACTTGCTCCTGGCGGACACGACAGGCTGAAACCGACCGTGGAGAACATAGAAATGTCGTTCAAGGGAGACGGCACGATAGCCGACCCTGTTGGCATCATTAATGATTTGGCGCGCAAGCATTGTTTTTCGGTAACAAACGACAAGATAGCCCTGTTTGCAACCACGACCGTAAAAGAGGAAGACATCGAAAAATGGCAGGATAAATTCTACGACCTTCTACACACCAATGTAGAGAACGCGCTGACAGAGCACACGAAGAACTACCGCAAATTCAGCTCTTGGCGGTTTGATATTCGCGTTACAGATGCAAGTCATACGAACTTGACCAACATCACTCCATCAACTCGTGATAATTACACAAGCGGCATCTACAAGGACGACGGCTCTGTTTGTCTTTGGTTTGTTGTTGCAAAAGACCACGATGAACAGCTTTCAATTCCGCAAAAAATCGAGGATTTGCTGAACCAGCTTCGCGACCATAGGATACTGATGTTTACATTCCCTGCGCTATCGTTTTGCCATAAAAACAAAAATCTCTGGAACGATTATGTACGGCAATATGTTCAGTACATTTCAGATAAAGACGCTTTAATCCAGAAATCCATTAAGGATATGGAAGATGACTGGTTTGGAGAGTTGAGAAAACTTGATGCCGGGATAAAGGTGTATTCGTTTAAGAATGGACAAGTGGTCGTAAACGATACAAACTGGAACGCATTTAAAGAATTAATCACTAGGTATGTGCGCAAAACGATGAAATACAGCGTTGACCATCTCGGATTTAGGGACGAACATTTTAACAACAGTCATTTGCAGAACTTTGCCAAAGCAGGTATGTCCTTAATGACAGGATATTCTCCTGCACTTGCATTAATAAACAAATTAAAAGCTGATGGCTTAACCGATGATTTAGATTGGTTTGCGGCAAATCCCGACCACCCGCTAGGTGCGATACACTCGCTATTCGAGAAAAAATTTGCGAACACCGTAGGCAAAGGCGGTCAACAGTCTATACGAAAAGTGTATATCGAACTCAAACGCGCACCGTTTGGTTTGCGTTATAACGCATTGTCGGCGTTCGTCTTGGGCTATTGCTTGCGTGACATACTGCAAAAAGGCTACCAGTGGACGAATGGACAACTTACCCGTCCGCTTGAAGCAGATACTTTAGCGGAGGTTATTGAGGCGGTTATCAAAGACGATGGAAAGGACAATCTCGGCACAAAGGAGAAATTGATTTGCCGTCTTTCCAAAGAAGAAAAGAAGTTTATTGAGAAAGCACCTGGAATTTTTGGGGCTACACCAAATGCGGATGCAACGGTTGAAAGCGTTCTGAGCCAGATTCAAGGGCGTGTTGAGACTGAATCAGCAAAAGTTCCCCTTTGGGTGCTACCTGAACATATCCGTGCGCTTAATGACCCCAGATTCAATGAAATTGAGACTTTCATAAATAATATCTGCACTGCGTTAACAACGAGCAGCAAAGGCAAAGTTGAGGAAAGAGTCAATGCCGTTAAAGAAGCCGGTGAGATAATCATAAAAAGCCCCGACATTGTTGGAGTTATCGCCGATTATGTTAAGAGGGAAAACTTCCTCAACGCTTTTGAAATTTACGTTGATAAGGCCAATCCCGTACTCTCCGTATTGGCAAATTCAATTGGAGACGTGTCGCATGGTTATTGCACCGCAATCCTTGAACGCTGCCAGGAAACAGCGGGGTGGCTTTGGAAACAGGCGGATATTAGCCGTGAAATTGATGATATGTCCTGCGAGTACGACGTCATATCACTTGCCAAGCCGCTTTGCGGATATATTGACTTTGTTTCGTATAAAACTGTGTTTGATGCGATTAAAGTCGCTGTCACAGATACCAACCATCTACCGAAGTCGATTATTGAAGCGTATTATCCGACACTGGCAAATTTCCTGTCTGCCCTGCAGTCAACCGGCGCAGCACAAGATATTAAGCTTGCACTGCAGCAAAATTTTGCGTTTATCCAGCGTCTGTTCTTTGACCAGACTAAACAGGAATCGTTGGTGATTCTTAAATCTAAACTTAATAACGTGGCGCTTGATGATTCCGATCTTTGTGACATACTGAGTGAAATGGTTGGCGGCTTTGGTTTGGATGAAAACACCTTCCTCACAAACATCCGTGTTAAGATTGAGGAATTTGCAAAGAAATCGGTTGTCCTGAAAATAAAAAGCGAGTGGAAGCGGATTTCCCAAACCGAAACACCTGCGGAATGGGCAATGAACAATGGTATGCCCGCAAAGTATGTTTTCGGTAATTATCCTGATGTCGCCGACTTGCTGAGAGCTATAGAACATCCGGAAACATTCGCCGCCGCAAAGTTGGAGAGTATGCTTGAGATACTGAAAGATGTCAAAGCTGCAAGTATTGTCGAGTGCCAAAAAGCCCTGATGACCGATGTAGTGCCAGCAAAGTATAAGAAGTTCGAAATTGGTCTCGCTCCACTGCTTGAATTTTTGCGCAGAACTCACGGTAATCAACCGAATAATTGGTCGCTAACTCCTGACATCACGGAATTTATTAAAAGCCAGTACAAAGGGACAATAGCACCCCAAATAAAGGAGAAGATTCGTGGCAGGAGTGCCGAAGAATTGAAGCATAAACTCCTGCAGCTTGCTGACGAGAGTCCTGAACTGGGGTTGCTGTTTTGGGAGGGTTGACTATGGCATATACACTTAACAGGTATTTCAAACAGACATTCAGCAACCTGAATGCGCCGCGCATCATTGTTTACCCCAATAATACGACAGCCGCGCAGTTGCTGAACCACCACAAAAGCAAAGGGTCAACTGTTATTAAAGTTGCGGACTGCCTTTCGGAAGATGATACGCGCTTGCCGATGCCGAACGTGCTGATGAGTGCTGTTGATACCAAAGTGGGAGCATTAAACGGACGCGCATTGGTGATAGGGCTCGACGCTTATTTGGCATTGCTTGATACTGAAAGCACAACTGTGTTTATTTCTGAACTTCGCAGCAGGCTTGACAACAATGCTCTAAACGCAGATTATCTGCTTTCCATTCACAGTAATTTGAATCTTGTACCTCGGTATGAAGAGGCACGCAGTGTTATTTTCATAGAAGGAAACGAGGAGGAACTTGAGGCACTCCGTATAATGGCATATTCAGACAAGTGGGTTAAATCTGGCGGTCTCGTCGGTTATAAGCAATTGCTCGATCAACTCGACCAGTATGAACCTTCCGGCATCTATACGCTCATTTTACCAGATTTAACTGACAAACAAGCGGGCATCGGTAATGCGGTTTCGTTTATGCTCGAAACTCGCGATATTGCGGCGCAGCTTTACGAGTTGGATACCGATTTGGACGACACTACCTTAGAGCTATTGCTTTCAGAATCGGCTAAGAGCGGAAAAAGTCCTGAGATTTATCTTGAGACTTTGTTTGGCGTTGGAAATATCAACACACGTCTTGCTCTAAAACGCCTTCTTGAACTTCCCGCCGACAACCTGTGGCCTGCGCATATCTGGGTACTGCGCAGACGGCTTCCGGGAGATTCATATATCGCAAATGTGATATCCGAAGGTCTTACCCGCGACAACTTGCTATGGAAGTACATAGTAGATTCGGCGGTAGCCGTGCTTTCGGATGTAGACGCGAAAAAGTATGCTACTGAACGAGCGGAAGCTCTTAAAGCCATCGGCGCAGATTATGAGTCGCTGATTGTAGAGTTTATCGGGCAAACAAAGGAATCGGACGATGCTCTGCAATTCCTCAACTGCGGCACAAATGCGGAGCGCGTTGAGATCGTTCGCCGTGCTTCTAAAGAAGATTTATCCTATGGCCTTCCCAAAGAGTATGGGGAACTGTTTCCGACCCTTGCAGACTATTTTTCCTCCGCCTTCGAATTTGAGGATGCGGCAACGACTGCATATTTCAAGGATTACCGCAGGCATAAGATTTCGGGTAGCATAACGGACAGCTTTGTAAAACGAGCTTACGACTTTGTTGCCCCAAAGACATATCCTACCCGCGACGCTATTATGGCTGAGTTGCAAACACAATCTGATGTTGCACTGCTCGTAGTAGACGCAATGGGTGCGGAATATATGCCGCTATTTCTTGCATTGGCAAAACGTCGTGGTATGAACATTGAGTCACAGTCTGTTGTAACCGCCAAACTGCCAACCGAAACTATATTTAATCCGATAAAGTGGGACGAGGCTCGGATATTGCCTGGAATAAAAAGTATTGACAATATTGTTCATAATGGAGCGGCAAAGCACGAGGTCTCTATACCGGAGCGGAATTTTGCGGAAACCCTGCGGGTATTCGAAACAGAGATTATGAACCGTATTGCCGATGGGCTTACCCGATTTGCCCGCGTTGTAGTAACAGCCGACCATGGTGCTTCTCGACTTGCCGTAATCGCCCACAATGAGGGCAAAGGCACAACCTTGCCGTGGGAGGGACAGCCGGACGATTGGCGGTATTCACTTGCCCCGCAAGGAGCCACTCGTCCGCCAGAATTAGAACAAGAATATTTTCCAGAAACAAAAAAAACGTACTGGATTGTGCGAGGATATAACAGATTACCGAAAATGGGCGGCAAGCTCTATGAACTGCACGGCGGTGCGACGCTTGAGGAGCGGCTTGTTCCCATCGTGGTGTTTACGAAAAACGCCGTAGCAGAAGTCCCAAAACAACTCGGCGAAAAGACTACCGCCGATGTGGTCGATGAATTTGAAGGTCTCATTTAAGGAGGGAGAAATAGATGTACGATGTCAATAAATTGAGGGAATATTTCCCCTCTACCACGGTTTTTAAAGACCCGTCCGTTATGTCGATGTTTAAGGCGGCTAAGATAGAAGCTTTCTTGCGCGACTGGATTCTGAAACGCAGGACCGGTGCTGACGGGACTGTGGACAACATAGATTCGCTTAGCAACTACGTTGCGACGATTATCCCGCCTCACAGCGAAAAGGAGCGGCTTGAGGACGAGGCAAGGACTATGGGTGAAACACGTCCTTTTCTCGCCAAGGTCAATGTGTCTTTTAACTCCAACTCGAACTATTACAGCTTCGAGATACCCTCGCTCGGTTTCTCGCACTCCCACACCATCATCGAGGACTATGTGTGGAACAGAATCAAAGACGAACTCATCAGTGAAGCCGGAGGATGGGGCCTGATTAAACTTGGCTATATGCCACCGGAAATCGGTAAGAATAACGGTCGATTCACCCTGCTTGATTTCAAAAATTTCTGCCCGTATAAGGTGCGCCTTGATGATTTTCGTGAGGCGAGAACCCATTTTGAAGTTGAAGAGTGGATGGGAATTCTGCTCGGTGCAATCGATTATAACCCGGATGGCTTTGCCCGTAAGAGTTGGATAGACCGCGACATTTGGAAAGCTAAGCACACGATGCTGACGCGGTTGCTGCCGTTCATTCAGCCACGAGTGAACCTTATCGAACTTGCGCCGCAACAAACGGGCAAGTCATATATGTTCGGCAAAATCAGCAAGTATGGCTGGCTGCTCACAGGCGGTCAGGTAAGCCGCACTATGCTGTTCATAGACCGCCGCCCCGGAGCGCGAGCCAAAGGTCTGGTTACCTGCAATGATTTTATTGCCGTCGACGAGATTAAATCCATTGAGTTCGCCAACGACAAAGAAATGGCGGGGATACTGAAAGGCTATATGGAAGATGGCTATGTGACCGTAGGTGGCACTCGCATTGACGGGGAAGCGGGCATAGTTTTTCTTGGCAACATCGCATACGAGAATATGGATAGTGACAAAGATATGATTGGCGACATCAACCCGATTTTCCGAGACAGCGCCTTGCTGCAAAGAATCCACGGCTTTGTACCCGGACAATTTGTCCCTGCACTTTCCCCACGGATGTTTATTAATGACTGGGCATTGAACTCGGAATACTTCACTGAGATTATGCACCTCTTACGCAGCACACCGGAAACGATGAAGTATCGCGGAATGGTAGAGGAACTTGTCGATGTCAAAGCCGCTACAGGGGACACATCAGGGCGTGAAAAAGAAGCCATTTTCCGTCTTTGCACGGCTTACTTGAAGTTATTTTTCCCGCACGCAGATAGTCCTCTTATCCGAACTCAGAAATTCAAACAGGAGTTTGACAAGTATTGTCTGACCCCCGCCAAGAGTATGCAGGAGACGGTCTTGAAGCAGATGAGATTCGTTAATCCGGGTATGTTCCCTGATGGAAATCTCGGCTTCTCTACATACACGGTGAGGTGGGACTTGTAATGGGAAAATTAACCAAATGCTGTGTGTGTGAGAGCAAACTTGATAAGAACGCCGTTGGGCTTAATAAAAAGCTATTGGATAAAAATCCTTCACGTTTTTTTTGTGTTGACTGCCTTGCAACTCACCTTGATGTCTCCGTGGAAGACCTTTATGCAAAGATAAGCGAGTTCAAAGACCAAGGTTGCACATTGTTTCTTTAGGAGGTGAGAACCGTGATTTACGCAGATAACGCAGCAACGACAAGAATATCTGATAGCGTTTTTGAGAAAATGCTTCCGTTCTTGCGCGAGCAATACGGAAACGGCTCCAGTCAGTATTCGCTTGGTGTGAAGGCAAAGAGAGCTATCGAACAGGCGCGTCGGCAAGTTGCGGCTGCAATCGGTGCTGATGCATCTGAAATTACCTTCACCTCCGGCGGTTCAGAGGCGAATAGCTGGGTGATCCGATGTGTTGCGGGAACATTTCAAAACGAACCAATGCACGTTATTACCTCTGCCATCGAACATCGCTCCGTTCTGAATACTTGCCTTGCCCTTGAACGAAGCTGCGTAGAGGTTACCTATCTACCCGTGAACACAAAAGGGTTGGTCGAGGCCGCAGATATTAAGACGGCAATCAAACCTTATACCAAACTGGTGTCGATAATGCTTGCCAATAATGAAATTGGTACGGTTCAGCCAATAGCGGAGATTGGACGTTTGTTGAAAAGTAAGGGCATTCTGTTTCATACCGATGCCGTTCAAGCAGTCGGACATATCCCTGTTGATGTTTCGAGACTTGATGTGGATTTCCTTACCGCCTCTGCTCACAAGTTCAACGGAGCGAAAGGCACAGGTATTCTGTATAAGCGGTCAGGGATAGATATATCCCCCTTGGTATTCGGCGGTGAACAGGAGCGAGGGCTTCGTGCCGGAACAGAGAATGTCGCCGGTATCGTATCGGCGGGGTTCGCAATTGAGGAAAGTATCGGCGCGATGGCTGATGAGTCCGAGCGGCTTAGTGCAATGATCAAAGCAACCGTAGAAGGCATAAAAGAAAAAATCCCCTCTGTGAGGATCAATGGAGATAGTGCATATCGTCTGCCCGGAACGGTCAATCTTGGCTTCGACGGAGTTTCGGGTGAGTCGCTGATGCATCTGCTCGATTTAAAGGGTGTTTGTGTATCCACTAGTTCGGCTTGTACTTCAGGCAAAGATGAGCCGTCACATGTGCTTCTTGCTTTGGGGCTTTCAGAGCAACAGGCTAAGTCGGCGATTCGAATTTCTTACGGTAGATATAACACTCCAGATGAGGTCGGTACAGTAATTTCAGTGGCTTATGATGCCTACTCAAAGATCCTAGGAATCCGCTAATTCATGAATGCTGGAAGTGCAACTACATGGTGTGTAAATTTTAACGATTTGTTTTCAGCGGAGCAACACCAATAGATTGTTACATACCACCAGAGATGGGCAAGATAATATAAATATACATGGACTTGTTTCCCAGAATGGATAAAGTCATAAAATACATTGGACATATTCCCACGAACGGAAAACTACCTGCAAAACCACTCTCGACCTATCCCCCCCTGCACGCAAAAATCATCAAACACAGACCCGACATCAATCTGATCCTATCGTTTCATTTGATTAAGCTCTCACATTTTACCTCTTAATTTATATGTATATTTTGATTTTTCTTGACGTAAATATTTCCTTATGCTATAATAAAACCAATCATTGGAAAAGTGGGGAGTCTTTTATGAAAAGAAAAATTACCGCCGATTTGTTGGCGTGGAAAACAAAACCAAGACGCATGCCGCTTTTGCTGTATGGAGCAAGGCAGGTGGGGAAAACCCATATCCTCCGTGAATTTGGGGAGAAGCATTATAAAAACGTCGCGTATGTGAACCTTGAAACCAACCAGACTGTTAGCTCATACTTTACAGAAAACATAGAACCTGAACGGATTATCAGATTCTTAGAAACCGAAACGCAAGAGCGCATCATTCCGGGAGAAACGCTTGTTATTTTGGATGAGATTCAGTCCTGTGAACGGGCGTTGACCGCGCTGAAATATTTTAACGAAAATACGCCCGAATACCACATAGTGAGCGCAGGAAGTCTGCTGGGTGTGGCGATAAACCGTGAGCAGTATTCGTTCCCTGTAGGCAATGTTGATTCCATGACACTGTATCCATTTGATTTTGAAGAGTTTTTATGGGCACAAAGCGAGGGTCGGCTGGCTGATGAGATACGAATATCGTTTGACTCAAGCGAGCCGCTGCCCGCCGCTCTGCATGAGAAGGCGCTGGATTTATATAAGCTGTACTTGATTATCGGCGGTATGCCGCGTGCAATTCTGGAGTATCAGTCGTCGGGCAGTTTGCTGACCGTACCGGACGTTCAGAATAAAGCGGTCAACGACTATATCGCCGACATGGCGAAGTACGCGTCAAACGCCGAAAGCGTGAAAATCCGCGCCGCATACAACTCTATTCCGGCTCAGCTTGCGAAGGACAACAGAAAGTTTCAGTATAAGCTGGCGCAAAAAGGCGGAACAAGCGCGATTTTCGGCGCGGCGATAGACTGGCTTGCGTTCGCGGGCGTGATCAACAAATGTCAGCGTATCTCACAAGGCTTTATGCCTATATCAGTTTACAGCGACTTGACAAATTTTAAACTGTATATGAGTGATACGGGCTTGCTCACTATGAAAAGCGGCATATCGCAGCAGGTGCTCCTTTCGATCGGAGAGACGGATAATTCATTTTTGGGGGCGATAACCGAGAACTATGTTGCCCAGTGCCTCGCGTCGAAGGGGTATCACCTCTATTACTGGACAAGCGACGGCGTTGCCGAGGTGGATTTTGTACTGCAAAAGGGTGACGACATCATTCCGATTGAGGTGAAAACAGGAAAACGTATCCGTTCCAAAAGCCTTATGATGTTTTGTGATAAATATAAGCCGGCCTATGCCATTCGTATATCAGGTAAAAACTTCGGTTTTGAAAATGGCATAAAGTCCGTGCCCCTGTATGCGGTGTTCTGCGTTTGACAACAACCTGGCGATAAGGCGAAGCTAAACAGGAATTTGAACAAAGGAGTTTTTATGAATAATAAGGAAATAACAAGCAAAGAAAACTTAATTGATGTTTTGAATTTCTTGGAAGATTTAAACGTAAAATATTGGGTTGATGGAGGATGGGGCGTTGATATCCTCGTTGGAAAACACAACAGGGATCACAGGGATATTGACATCGATTTTGATTGTAGATTTGAGGAAGCTTTATTAGATGCGTTAAAAGATAAGGGATATAAAATCATAACGGATTGGAGTCCGTCGCGAATTGAACTGCACCACCCTGAGTTGGGTTATTTAGATATACATCCTTTGATCATCAATGAAGACGGTAGTGCTAAACAGGCCGCTCCGGACGGGGGTTGGTATCATTTCGAAGCAAGATGGTTTTCTTGCTCTCGGTTTGATGGGAGGATCATACCATGTATTTCCGCCGAAGCTCAAAAGGTGTTTCATAGCGGTTATGAATTGAGGGAAGTTGATAGAATTGACATGAAAAATCTTGAACATCTTTTTCATGGGTAATATTTATAAGTAATCGACAAATTTCAATTTGACGCACAGTTTTATGCTGTGAATTATTTATAGAACAAAGGGAGAATAACATGGAGTACAAAATATTAGGTAAGAAAAATGACATTGCACTGATTATTACGGATGAGGTTATTATCAAGGATACTCAATCCGCATTAGATATGATTGCGTCTGCACAATACGAAACCGATTGCGATAAACTTATAATAGACAAGTCATGCGTGGCAGATGAGTTTTTTGTTTTAAGCACCGGAATTGCAGGCGGAATATTGCAAAAGTTTATCAACTATCGCAAAAAAATTGCCATTGTCGGGGATTACTCAAAGTACACAAGCAAGCCTCTGAGGGACTTTATATACGAAAGCAACAATGGAAACAGTATTTATTTTCTGTCGAGTATAGATGAAGCCGTGCTTAAGTTAGACAGTGCCGAATGAGGCTAACGTGAAGCTGGAAAATTCCAATTTAACGGGCAGTCTGAATCACTCGTTATGAGCATAATGGAAAACCGGTTCTGAATTTCGCATAATTTTAGGAGGTTTGAGCGTGAAATACAACTTGGATTTAAAATGTCTTTCAGTTCAAGCATATAAAGGGCTTTTGAAAAGCCAAAATCTTTTACCGAGCCGCAGGCTTCTTTGGCAGGATATTGATGATAACTTCGCTTTGTTTGAGGATTTGGGGATAAGTGATATTGCCAATCTTAAAAAAGTTCTGTCTACTCCTGCAAAGATTAAATCATTTGCGGCAGACAATGGTTTGTTTGAAAACTATCTGACTATACTGAAAAGGGAAATTGGCAGCCTTGAACAAAAGCCTGTTCCGATAACAAACTTTCCTGACATGGATACCTTATTGATTTCCAGACTGAATGCTGCCGGTATTAAAACCTCAAAAGATTATTATGAAAGCGGTCGGTCTGAATCGGGCGAGTTATTTTGTCTTTGCGACCTTGTGAGGATCAACGGCGTGGGTGCGGTGGCGGCAAAAGTCTTTTATGAAGCCGGTTATAAGTCCGTTTCCGCTGTCGCTCATGCGGACGCAGCAGTATGCTTGAAAAAACAACGAATATCAACAAAGTTAAGAATTATTACAAAGCAAACCTCGGAATAAAGGATATGCAGTTTTGTATTGATTTTGCAAAATTACTTATACAGTTTTGTGACTGATAAAATAAGAACACTTGGGAATTAGAAATGGATCGCATTGAGAGAGGGGAAAGGAATGGCTGTAGAGAAGCAATATGCATCAGATGTTGAAGCGATATTGTCCCATAGGCATGATAACGGAGCTGACCTTTGGACTACGCCTGATAAGCGTCTGATAAAAGGCGCGCCGTTCTCAACTTTGGAGAGCGTAATGTACTTATTGGAATTGGGCATGGAGCCCGCAGAACCTCTACTGAAAGAAACCGCCGAATTGATATTCAGCACTTGGCAGGAGGACGGGCGTTTCAAGTTGTATCCACAAGGCTCTGTCTATCCATGTCAAACAATCCACGCCGCCAATGTACTTTGCCATATGGGGTATGCTTCCGATACCAAACTGCAAAAAACCTTACAGCATCTTTTTAATATCCAGTATACAGACGGCGGTTGGCGCTGTAATAAATTCAGCTTTGGCCGGGGCCCTGAAACAGAGTTTTCAAATCCTTTCCCAACGCTTAACGCTCTAAATGCGTTCCGCTTTAGCGATTATTGGGGCAAAGAACCCGCGCTTGATAGGGCCGTAGATTTTTTGCTGGAGCATTGGACAACAAGAAAACCTATCGGCCCGTGCCACTATGGAATCGGCACATTATTCATGCAGGTCGAATACCCTTTCCGAAACTACAATCTTTTTGTATACGTCTATGTCCTATCCTTTTACGACCGGGCAAAGGAGGACAAGCGGTTCCACGAAGCCTTGGAAACATTGGAATCCAAAATGGTGAACGGGCAGATTGTGGTTGAGCGCATTGTTCCTAAACTGGCCGGGCTTTCTTTCTGCAAAAAGGGTAAAACAAGTGCTTTGGCTACAATGCGCTATCATGAAATATTACAAAACCTTCAAACAGTGAGATAGCCCGTATTTGTAGTATAAAATACACCGCAATGCTGTGTGGGGTGAAAAAATTTACAGGATGGGAGTTGAGGTTGAATGGCCCAAAAAACATTCAGCGATCATTTGAATGACAGCAGAGACATGCCGAAAATTTCCGAAATAACCGATCCGAAGGAAATCTCAAGATATGGAGGAACAAAGCTGCTTATTGCTCCTCCGCTCGCTTATGATGAAATCATGAAAAAAGTGCCGAAAGGGAAGGTCATCACATCCGATTATATAAGAAGTTATTTGGCAAAGAGACATGGAGCGGATAACACCTGCCCCTTAACTGCAGGAATATTTATCAACATTGCGGCCAAAGCTTCAGTCGAGCGCGGCGCAGATGAAACACCTTACTGGAGAACTCTAAAAAAAGACGGCGAACTGAACGAAAAATACCCGGAAGGCATCGACGGGCAAAAAGTCCGGCTTGAAATGGAAGGACATACGGTCATTCAAAAGGGAAAAAGGTATTTCGTCAAGGATTATAAAGATAGGTTTTTCGACTTGAAAGAAAGAGTTTGAGCAACAAAGTTAAAAATTATTACAAAGCAAACCTCGGAATAAAGGATATGTAGTTTTGTATTATTTTGCAAAATTACTGATACAGTTTTGCGACTGATGAAATAACGAACGTTTGGGAATTAAAGGTGTGTTGCATTATTTATTAACGAGCAGATAAACAGGAATTTGAAAATAGGAGGTAATATGAGATTTGAATATACAGATGGATGTAATCAAGATTTTATAGAGCTGTGCCATGAGTTAGATGATTTTTTAAATGAGCTTGTGGGTGGAGAAGAAAATCGAGCAGAGTATGTACCGTATAACACACTGGATGATATTCATGATGTAATAGTCGCATTTGATGGTAACATTCCTGTTGGAAGCGCCAGCTTCAAAAAGTATGATGATGAATGTGCAGAAGTAAAGCGGGTTTTTATAAGGAAAGAATATAGAGGTTGTGGCATCGCTAAGATTCTAATGCAATTACTCGAAAGGGCTGCTAAGGACAAAGGTTTTGGATATTTGATTTTGGAATCCGGAGAACCTCTGGTTTCAGCGATGGCATTATACAGAAAAATAGGTTATGAGGTTATTCCCAATTTTGGGCAGTACAAGGATATGCCAGATTCTATTTGTATGAAGAAAAAATTGTGTGAAAGTGATAAAACAAATGAGTAAAATATTATGTTTTGAAGATTTTCTAAACGCGCTGCAAAAATCAGGCTTTTCAATGGGCGGCGGCAATCACGAGGGCATATATGCAATCGTTCCGTGGAATTGGCAGGAAGCTCCGCCTTATGAGACTCCTGTTCGCTGGCACACTGAAAATCCCGAAACCGACCCGTGGGAATGGCGCATGAGGGTTCTTAACGAACGCGATGATAATGCATATTCCAAACTGTTTTTTAATAAAAGCGGTTATATCACAAAAGAGTGGTATCCTTATTTTCTGGCGGTACGCCGCGGCGGGAGAAGTTTTAACGAGGATTATCAAAACGGCACAGTCAGCCATTTTGCGAAACGAATTTACGAGCTTTTTGAGCAAAATGATGTATTGCCCCTTCATATCATCAAACAGGAGGGCGGTTTTGGCAAAGAGGACAAATCCAAATTTGACCGGGCGATCACCGAATTACAGATGAAGATGTACATTACCATGTGCGGCAACGCAAGAAAGCTGTCGGCAAAGGGCGCGGAATATGGCTGGTCGTCCACCATGTTTTGCACGGTCGAGCGGTTTTGGGGCGAACGTGTAATGGACAGAGCAAACAACATTACACGGGATGAGGCGATTGAAAAAATTACGGAGCGGGTATATGCGCTGAATCCCAATGCGGATATCAGGAAAATTAATAAGTTCATAGGGGTATGATTTTGAGATTGGACGGGGATATTTCAATGAAAACTATAAAATGGTGGTTACTTGGCGCGGCATTTGTTTCGTCGCTATTGTTCCCGGTTCTCTATATCTATCAGGCGAATATAGAGCGGCAATTTCGTATAGACAACGCTATGTCAATGGCGTGGGACTTCACGCGCGTACACTATATTATTGCGATATTGATTGCAATAATTATTATAGTCACTTTTGTTCTAACTGCTGTAAAAATGGCAAAGCAACCAAATGCGTTGCGAAAAAGAGGTAAAGTAGTTATGGTGTTTAAGGTCTTAGGTGTTGGTATAGTTCTTTTTGCTATATATCTTTACATAGCGGGATTTTTGGGTGAAAGATACGCAAGCACACAGCCGTATTACCTGTACTGGTTTCCATACTATATGTACGGAAGTATTTGTGGTGCTATCGGAGCCTTACTTTATTTAGCAACGCTTATTGTGAGCCGATTGAGTCTCAGCGACAGACAAATCTAAAGCAAAACGCAATATCCCATAACAGACCATTTTATCGAGAACCGGAAAATGGTCTGCCCGATTTACACGCTTCCCTGCACGTATCCTACTTCCGCTTGCCGCGCCTTTTTTAACGCCCTTACCACCTTTTCCCTAATCTCTGTCCGCTTGACGGTCTTTTCGCCGTCGGTGGCGTCCGGCGCGAATATTTTTACGTTAAACCCGTTCTTTTCATATTCTCTCACTAATTTTTCCATCTATTTCCGCCTCCTCTAAGGATATGTATATGCGTTTTCCAAATCCGATATATTTTGTCCGCAACCTTTTCCCCTCATCACCTCCCCCGGAAGCGAGAGTGCCCATATTGTTTTAATACCCAACGCCTGAGCCGCACTCATATCTACCCCGCCCGAATTTATTTTGAACAAGAAATTTTTTTATATATGAAAGTTAACATGAATTTTGATTTGCTTTTGATTAAAAATCTCAACCTTTTCAACCAATATGGCAAGTGTGGTCCGGTCGATTTGCTCAAAGGTTAAAAACTGCTCCAGAACGGATAAAATCATATCACGATTGCTTTGTATTTCCCGTTTGTGCTGCACAGCGTCCTGAATCTGTTTTAACTGCTTTGACAGCTTATCGCGCTCTGTATTGAACTGAGCGGACATATCCAAAAAATCGTTTTCGGTAATAATCCCTTTTACTTTATCTATGTAAAGGCTTGCGATAACATGTTTGATCTGTTCCAGCCCGGCAGCCAGCTCATCTGTATCGGTTTCCGATTGTGCTGTCTGGCTGGTATTGCATACGGCCTTCTGTGCTATCTTATCTCTGTTTAGACTAGCAGAGGCCTGCCTTAATGCCTGTATGACTTGCTCAAGCACATAATCCTCCCTGATACAATGGGAAGTACACAAGCCTAATTTCGCATGCTTTCTCCATGTAGAGCATGCAAGATATGTTCTGGTCGGACCATCCTTTACGAAGGTCATAGGACCGCCGCAATCGCCGCATTTCACAAGGCCGGATAACAGGTGCCCTGTTTGACTGTCCTTTTTTACATACCCCTTTTGGGATATGATTTGCTGTACCAAATTAAACGCTTCAGCTGAAATAATCGGCTCATGGGTGTTTTCTACGATAATCCATTCATCACGCGGTAAATTGACCCTGCTTTGCACCTTGTAGTTAATTTTCCTGGCTCTGTTTTGGGTCAGGTTGCCTATATAAGTCGGATTCTTTAGAATCCTGTCTATAGTAGCTTCGTTCCATACCCCTTTGTGTCTTTTTTGTGTTGCTGTTAATTGTTTGCTTGCCGACGGAGTTGGTATCCCTTCCGCTGAAAGCTGATTTGCAATCCCAAACTTTGTACTCCCCTGAATAAACATCTCATAAATCTTTTTTACAACCTTAGCGGTTTCAGGCTCAACGATTAACCTGTGCTTGTTTTCCGGCGACTTTTGATAACCATATGGCGGTACAGAGCCAATAAAGCTTCCGTTTAGCTTTTTGGTATGCAGAGCTGTGCGGACTTTTTTTGAAATATCTTTGGCATACATGTCATTAATCACACTGCGAAACGGCGACATATCGTTGTTGCTGTTGTCTTCAAAGGTGTCAATGCCGTCATTTACGGCGATATACCTTACCCTTTTTTCAGGAAAGTATTTTTCAAGATAATGGCCTGTCAGGATATAATCCCTGCCCAGCCTCGATAAATCCTTTGTGACAACGCAATTCACCCGGCCGGCTTCAATGTCTGCAAGCAGCCTTTGAAATTCCGGGCGCTCAAAATTGGTTCCGCTGTATCCGTCATCAGCATACACTCCTGCAAGGTTCCAGCCGTTTTGAGTCACATACCTTGTAAGAAAGTCCTTTTGATTTTGTATGCTCTCGCTTACCCCTGACAAATCGTCCTCTCTTGACAGCCTTAAATACATGCCGACATTAAAAATTTTGCAGCTATTATCATAAAGGATCATTACAATTCGCTCCTCTGTTTGATAAATAACTACCTGTCTTAAGGTATATTTGAAACGCTTTTTCAATAAGGCTCTGTAAATCTTCTTTATCGCTGCTGTATATTATCGTCACTTTACCGTCAGGCGGGCTGATATCCGACATACCCTCACCTACAATACTTTTATTCAGACAGGTTATAAATGCCTGTAATACCAATATATTGCGGGGAAGATTGTCTTAATGCCTGTCATATTGCATGCCCAGGCTAAACGACTCCTGTTCAAACAAAATTGTCAGCCACAGCGCAGCATTTCAGGCAATTGCAAGCGTGTGACAATTTTATTGTGATTGACATATGATCAAATTTATAATACAATGCTTGCGGGATATTCAAAAAAAGGAGGTACCACAATTTTATGAGAAAAATGCGCCCAAAAGTTTTATCCCTCACACTGGCTCTGTTATTACTATCCCAATGCATCACAGGTTACGCGTCCCAGCAGATGAACAGTTTTCAAAAAATCCGAACCTATAGTCCCGGCATCTTTAACGATATAGCGCCTTCGGACTGGTTCTATTCGGAGGTTTCCAACTCCTACTGTTACGGTATAACAAATGGCACAGACGAAAGTAAATTTTCTCCGTATGGATTGGTTAGCATAGCTGAAGCGCTTACCTTCGCCGTAAGAGTGAATTGCATTTATAATTCAAAATCCGCGCCGACGCCTGTTTCAGGCCAGGAATGGTATATGGCCAATGTGGATTACGCCGTGAAAAATGGCATCATCAAAGAAGATTCATTTAAAAATGAGTATGACAAACCGGCTACTCGTTCCGAAATGGGCTATATTTTTGCTAAATCGCTGCCCTTTATGGAATTTGAAAACATTAACATTAAAATTGAGTCCATTCCGGACATGAAATATGATACGCTCTATTATAATGAAATTATCATGCTTTATCGCGCCGGTGTTATTACCGGAAACGACGAGTATGGCACCTTTTCGCCCACTGCAAACATTACCAGGGCGGAGGCCAGTGCAATATTAAACCGCATTATTGATCCTACGCAAAGAAAAACCTTTGTCCCCGCTTCTGTGCCCACAGCCGCCACGCCCGCGCCTACCCCGGTCAAAATGGACGCGGTGGCTATTTCAGACAACGCCGGTTCAGGTGTGTTTCAGATAGAAATATACGATTCAAGCGGTGAGGCGGTAGCAAACGGCAGCGGGTTTTTTATTGAGGAAAGTGGCGTGGCAGTAACCAATTACCACGTCATTGAAGATGCCAGTTCCGCTAAAGCCGTTACCCTTGACGGGAACAAGTATGATATCAGTGTTGTTTACGGCTATGATAAGACGAAGGATGTCGCTATCATTCAGGTAGACGGCAACGGCTTTACCGCACTGAAGCTTGGCGATTCCGACAAGGTTCAGACAGGCCAGAGAATCTTTTGTGTGGGCAGCCCCTTAGGCCTAAAAAACACAATTTCAGAGGGCGTCGTTTCCAATGCCAAACGGACCATTGAGGATATGACCTTTATTCAAATATCCGCGCCTATTTCTCCCGGCAGCAGTGGCGGCGCAGTATTGAATGAACAGTGTGAGGTAATCGGCATTTCCACGGCTGCCTTTACAAACGGCCAAAATCTTAATCTGGCCGTACCGTCCAACGTAATCCCTACCATTACCCGCGGTGCCGGAATTACGCTGGAAAAGCTCTTTGCGCCGCAACCGACGCAGACCCCAACCCCAACCCCTGTCACTGCGCAACCTTCAGCCTATTATAAGGAAAACAATGCTGTGCGGGATTATACTTCTGTCACAGGAACGCCTTATCTTAAGCGCGATATAAACGATAAACAGATAGTTAGCTATACATATTCCTTCAATTCAGATGATTTTATCGCGTACGCAAAAGCACTTGTAGCTGACGGATACACTTTGTATAAGACAGAAACAGGTACAGACTATCTGGATAGCTATTTTGTTAACGGCAACCAGATGGTACTGATCAGTGCGAATGCACGCCTGAATGTAATTTTCGTTATCTTTTCGGCCTCCGATAACAACAACCAAAATTCTGGCACCAATAAGACCAGTTATTATCCGGAAGTGCCCGAAGCACCCAACTACGGGACTGTAACCGGCGCCAGATTGCTTGAAAAAGAAGCACGTGATACCGGCGGTTATATGTATGTTTATTCGTTGGATCAGGATCAAGTACTGAAGTATATCGATTTGCTGTATGACGAGGGATTTACTCTATACGATAAAACTCAAAACAATCAATATGGATATCTTATGTATACCTATGTGAAGGACAATACCATAATTTGTGTTTTTATATCCGTCGGCACTAATGAAGTTATAATTATGCCGTCTCAATTATAGGCTCTTGAATTTTTTACATTAATCAAAACCACCAGTTGAACTGGTGGTTTGCACAAGCCCTAAAAGGGCATATTACTGGCGCAGCGTCTTAAGACGCATTGAATAAGTCCGCCAACCGCATTACTATTACAGGCCGCCGCTTAAGC
>JAKJBW010000002.1 GCA_022706785.1 Bacillota bacterium | reverse complement strand
GCGGTCAGGTTAATAATAAACAGCGGTGCCGCCCCGCCATGCTGCCCGCGGTTTTGGAACGGGATACGCCCGGTGCTGCGGACCCATACCCCCTCTCTGCGGCTGCGGTGCACCCGGGCGTTTTAGAGGCTGTTACTGTAATATATTAATAGGTAGGAACAGGTTATGACACATACTGACTAACCAACACCTGCCCTCGTCCAATAGGCAGCTTGGTTTGATTCAAATCATGATAAGCAATATCCGCACGAAACCCTTTCTGCCCGCAAAAGACAGCTTGTATTTTGGCACAATTCCCTTTTTGTATTGAAAAATTCAAGAAATTATGGTAGAATCCGCATATATCTTTTCGCAAATATGCGCTTTTGCAGAGGAGGCCACAGTTATGGTATATTTATTTTTAGCGGACGGGTTTGAAGAGATAGAGGCGATTACGCCCATCGATATCTTGCGGCGCGGCGGCGTTGATGTGAAAACTGCTGGTTTGACGGAAGGGTCGGTACGGGGCGCGCATGGTATCACTGTGGGCGCCGATATCTGCATAGACGACATAATCGCCGATGATGCTGACATGTTAATCCTTCCCGGCGGCATGCCGGGTACCGCCAATTTGAAAGATTCACAAAAATTGGCGCAGCTTCTGGTGCAAGCCGCTGAAAAAAACGTGTATATAGCCGCCATTTGCGCTGCGCCTTCGGTACTTGGCCGCCTGGGCCTTTTAAAGGGCCGGCGGGCCGTATGTTTTCCCGGCTACGAGCAGGAACTGTTCGGTGCAATAATAGAGGATACCCCTGTTGTAGCCGACAAGAACTTTATCACATCCAGGGCGGCGGGGACAGCAGCCGAATTCGCCTTTACGCTGCTTGGTCTGCTAAAGGGCCGCCAGACCGCCAAATCCATTAAGGACGGTATGCATTATGCTTAAAGGAGCGGACAGCCTGCAGGATAAGCAAACCATGCGTGCTCGTTACAGAAAGCTTCGCGACGCTTTAACAAAAGAACAGATCGTTCAAAAAAGTGAAAAAATAACCACCAGTTTGCTGTCCTTTCCGGCGTTTGAAAAAGCAGGCTGTGTTTTGTGTTACGCAAGTTTTGGCAGTGAGGTCAGCACCTATCCGCTGATACATATACTTTTGGCCCGGTCTTGTACTGTTCTTCTGCCTGTGACTGATCCTAAAACAAACACTATGGCGGCATACCGGCTGCAAACGACAGGCGAGCTTCGCACCGGCGGCTACGGCATACCCGAGCCGCCGGCATACCCGGCACTCAAGGCCGACCCTTCCGGAATAGACGCGGTTTTGCTTCCCGGCCTTGTTTTTGGAAAGGGCGGGCACCGGATAGGGTATGGCAAAGGCTATTATGATAAATACCTGCCGGCGTGCGCAAAGGCTGTGAAAATCGCTCTTGCGTATCATTTTCAGGTAACGGACAAAGTCATTTTTGCGCCGACAGACATGCGCGCAGACTATATCATTACGGAATGCGAGGTGATTTGCTGTGGCGAAAAAACGTGTTAAGACGCCGCATCAGCGCGCCTGCTGGGTTCTTTTGTCCGCCATGACGCTTATGCTGACAATGTCTTTTTTAAGCGAATACTTTCTAAAGCCGCAGGGGCGGGATGCTTACTTTAATATTATTGTACTGGAAGCTGTACCTATTTTGACGGTCATTCTTCTGTATATGTGGTCTCGCAAGGTCAAACCGGTCTCCTTTTTCAGGTTGAAGGGCATATCGGCCGGCAACGCCTTTTTTATGCTGCTGTTCGGGCTGTGCGCACAAGGCATGGGCATGCTTTTAAATATACCTGTCATTACGCTGACGTCCCTGATAGGCGAGGTGCCGCAAAACAGCACCCTGATGCCCTCCGCCATACCCGACTATCTGCTTGGACTTGTCAGTATCGCATTGGTGCCCGCCGTTTCGGAAGAGCTTTTGTGCCGCGGGATTTTGCTGCGCGAATATGAAGGCTATGGCTTTAAAGCCGCCGTCATTGCGTCTGCCCTGGGCTTTGCGCTGGTGCATAATACTTACTACACCCTGCCGTTTACCATGTTCTTCGGCGTTATCCTGGCAATCGTCGCTACGCGCGCAAATTCTATCTATCCCGCAATGATCATGCATTTTGCCAACAACGCCGCTGCGCTTACCATCAACTTCGTTTTACAGACTTTCCCCTGGCTTAAAGCAAGCCCGGTCTATAATATACTGTTTTTCATGCTTTTGATAGCGCTTGCCGTCTGCTTTGTATTTATGCTGATAGAATTTATCAGGAAAACGGCATCGCCAGCCTGCGATATTGAGCCTGCAGGACAAAACATTCCCGGCGCCGCCGAAATTCCGGACAGCATAGACAACCCGGCCGCCGAACCGGTTGATAAGCCTCGCTTCGGATTCAGTTGGGGCATGTTTTTGATTATTCTCATCTTTGTGCTGCTTCAGGCGATCCTGATTTTTTATATAATTCGTGACAAACTGTCTTTACAAGCTTTTTGATAATAAGTAAAAGGGTGTTTCGCCAGCATAAGCAAGCTGGCTATGTCTGTTTACCCCGGAATATACCCACTTGCTATTTGCACTGAAAGTTGGGCACAGACGCTAAAATGTCGGAAGACCGTTCCGGTCGTCCGACATTTTTTTTATAACGACAGGAAATTACGCCATTTTGGCGTGATTCCTGAATTTCAAAAAGTTTACTTTAAAAAGGTGAGCGCAGCAAACATTTGTTGCCGAAGGCAACTTTTTTAATTTGCAGGAAATTACTGCCGAAAGGTGGTAATGACGGAAAATCAAAAAAGTTCACCTTAATCCCCCCAAGACTGGGGGCAGGGGATTGATGTTTCCATAGGAAACTTTTTTATAAAGGTATAAAACAAAATATTTTTTTACACTGCCTGAGCAACCAGCGCGGCCATTTGCGCGCACCCAACCACCTTGTCGCCCGCTCCGGCAATATCCGCTGTACGGAAACCTTCCCCAAGCACCGTATCCACAGCCTTTTCGATCGCATCGGCCTCTGCCTGCAAACCAAATGCCATGCGCAGCATCATTGCCGCCGATAAAATGGTAGCCAGCGGATTGGCCTTGTCCTGTCCCGCAATGTCGGGCGCGGAGCCGTGAATCGGCTCATACATGCCTCTGGCCGTATCACCCACGCTGGCAGAGGGCAGCATACCGATAGACCCGGTAATGGCGCTTGCAAGATCGGATAAAATATCGCCGAACATATTGCTTGTGACAATAACGTCAAACTGCGACGGGCGCAGGGCGAGCTGCATAGCTGCATTGTCCACGTACATATGCGACAGCGTGATGTCGGGATAGTCCTTTGCCACATCCTCCACGACACGGCGCCAAAGCTGTGATGAACGCAGGATATTCGCCTTATCCACCGAAACCACCCTTTTACTGCGCAGCACGGCTATATCGAACGCGCGCCTGGCAATGCGCTCAACTTCAAAGACACTGTAGCGTTCAGTATCGTATGCACTGTCCTGCTCATCGCCGCGCTCGCCAAAATAAATGCCGCCCGTAAGCTCACGCACCACCATGATATCCGCCCCGCCCGCAATCACACGCTCCTTGAGCGGAGAAGCTTCGGCCAACTGCGGATACAGCGTGGCAGGCCTGAGGTTTGCGTACAGGCCAAGCGCCTTGCGAAGTCCCAAAAGCGCCTGCTCGGGACGCAAATGCGAAGGCAGGGTGTCCCATTTGGGGCCGCCTACCGCTCCGAGCAAGACGCTGTCCGACGCCATACACTGATCAAGGCTTTGCTTCGGGAGCGGCTCACCGTACTTGTCTATCGCCACGCCGCCGGCATCCACATAAGTATAGGCAAACCCATGGCCGAATTTTTGGGCGACCTTATTTAAAACCGCTGTGGCTCCGGCTGTGATTTCCGGCCCGATCCCGTCGCCTCCTATAACTGCAATATTGTATGTCATGCTCTCATCTCCGTTTCTGTTTGACAAATAGCTTATCCTCTTGATTTTGTATATGCGACAAGGCCTCCGCTTGCAATGATCTTTTGCATAAACTCCGGGAATGGAGCCGCGGTATAAACCTTGCCCTTGGTCACATTTTCTATGCTGCCGGCGCTCAGATCCACGCGCAGGGCATCGCCCTCGTCAATATCGGCTGCCGCCTCGGCGCACTCCAGAATAGGAAGGCCGATATTAATAGCGTTGCGAAAAAATATACGTGCAAACGTCTTGGCGATGACACAGCTGATCCCCGCCGCTTTGATGGCAATAGGCGCATGCTCACGCGATGAACCGCAGCCAAAATTCAACCCGCCGATCATGACGTCACCCGGCTTACACTTTGCGGGAAAATCCTTGTCAATATCCTCCATACAATGCGCGGCAAGCTCACCGGGATCTGATGTATTGAGATAGCGCGCCGGAATGATCACATCCGTATCAATATTATCACCGTATTTGATTGCATTTCCGTTCAGGATCATAGCTTCTTCTCACTCCTTCTATTCTTAACTTCACTTTCAGGCAATGTCAAACGCTTCGGGCGAGGCGATTTTACCCGCTATGGCGCTGGCCGCCGCAACGGCCGGGGAAGCCAGGTATACCTCACTTTTCACATCGCCCATGCGGCCTATAAAATTACGGTTGGTAGTAGCCACACATCTCTCGCCCGCCGCTAAAATACCCATATGTCCGCCCAGGCACGGGCCGCAGGTCGGCGTGCTGACCGCACAGCCGGCGTCTATAAATATTTTAAGCAACCCTTCCTCCATCGCCTGCAGATATATCTTCTGGGTAGCGGGGATAACGATAGTGCGGATATGCGAAGCGACGCGTCTGCCGTTTAAAATGTCAGCGGCAATGCGCAAATCCTCAATTCTGCCGTTGGTGCAGGAGCCTATGACCACCTGATCTATCTTGATATCGCCCACTTCATCGATGGTGCGCGCATTGGATGGTAAATGTGGAAACGACACTGTCGGGCGCAGCTTGGATAAATCAATCGTAACTGTTTTTACATACTGTGCATCCGCGTCCGGCTCAAAAACGGTGTAGGGCTTTTTAGAATGCGCCTCGATATAAGAAATCGTTTTGTCATCCACCGGGAATATCCCGTTTTTAGCGCCGGCCTCAATCGCCATGTTGGCAATAGTGAAGCGGTCGTCCATGGAAAGTGCGGCAAGCCCCTCGCCCGCAAATTCAAGCGACTGATAAAGCGCGCCGTCCACGCCGATCAGGCCGATCAGGTGCAGAATCACATCCTTGCCGCTCACCCATTTGCCCGGCTTACCCACAAGCTCAACGCGTATGGCCTCGGGCACCTTAAACCAGCATTCCCCTGTCGCCATGCCCACCGCCATATCGGTGGAGCCCACGCCTGTCGAAAAGGCACCAAGCGCGCCATAGGTACAGGTGTGCGAGTCAGCCCCTATGACAACGTCGCCGCTGACCACAAGCCCTTTCTCGGGAAGCAGGGCGTGCTCAATACCCATCTGCCCTACCTCAAAATAGTTTTCTATGTCGTGCTTGTGCGCAAAATCGCGCACAGCCTTGCACTGCTGGGCCGACTTGATATCCTTATTCGGTGTGAAATGATCGGGTACCAACGCAATTTTTGTTTTGTCAAAAACGTTTGTCACCGATATCTTTTCAAACTCCTTAATCGCCACCGGCGAGGTGATATCGTTGCCCAAAACCAAGTCCAATTTGACCTTGATAAGCTGCCCTGCCGTGACAGAATCAAGGGCTGCGCCCCGGGCAAGTATCTTCTGCGTCATAGTCATTGCCATATTTCTTTCCTCCAATCTATATTCGTTTTGGCTTTTAAGCGTCACAATATACGTTCCCGATTCATATTGTACACCATTTTTTATGCTTTGTCTTGACCTTCAGCCCAATATAGCAAAAAACGTGAGCATTTTATTTTCAGTTTGCAAGCAATAAAAATTTTTTTAATTAATATATCACATAACACAAAAAATTTTAAAAATATTTTGTATAATTTCTCCATAAAGGGTCAATACTGATATTGACCTCACAAAATACATTTTTTTAGTATCCGAAAGGGATTTTCCCCCTTAATCGCTTTCGGAAAGCCCCCCCTTATTATTGGGCTTTGCAGTATCAAAGCTACCTTCTGATATGCGCAAGCCCGTATGGCAGACGCAACGCGTCTGCCATTTTTTTGTGCGCCGCGGCGCTTTACTTTATTGCAGCAAACCAGTATAATAATGCTGTTGAGCATTGTGCTTCCTAAAGACAATATGCGTGCGGAGGAGCTTACCTTATGGATGCCTATTCGGATTTTGCTTATATATACGATGCATTGATTTGCGAGGATATCAATTATGATGAAATGGCCGACTATATTGAAGGTGTTTTTGGCGATATGCCCAGGAAGCCTGAACTGGTACTGGATTTAGCCTGCGGTACGGGGAGCCTCACATCCGTGCTGGCGCGTCGCGGCTACGACATGATCGGGCTGGACATATCGGCCGATATGCTTAGTGTCGCAAAAGAAAAGGAGCCCGATATTTTATACATCTGCCAGGATATGCGGGCGTTTGAGCTGTACGGAACGGTGGATGCGGCGCTGTGCATGACAGATTCGCTCAACTACGTCACATCCCAAAAGGAGCTGGAAAGGGTGTTTAGCCTGGTAAAGAATTATTTGAATCCTGATTCGCCTTTTATTTTTGATATGAATTCGGCGTATAAGCTTGAAAAAGTGTTAGGCAACAACACGTTTGCCTACGATGGTGAAGATATATTCTATGTATGGGAAAACCACTGGGATAACCAAAAGCGGATATGTGATTTTTTTATGACGTTCTTTTCCAAAGGAGAGGACGGCCTATACCGCCGTTTTGATGAAACGCATACACAGCGCGCTTATTCATGTGAGGAAGTGGAAAACGCTTTGCGGCTTGCCGGATTTAAGCATATCACAGCCTATGACGGCTACACGTGCGCACCGCCTCAGGCATGTACGCAACGGCTTGTATATGTAGCATATTAGTAAAATGAATAAAGCTTCGGGAATGTATGGTAACACAGGCAATTTATTAAAAAATATCTTGACAAAGCGCATATCCGTCAGTATACTGTAGTAAGTCAATATTGCATAAAGGGGTATAGCTCAGTTGGTAGAGCAATGGTCTCCAAAACCATGTGCCGAGGGTTCAAATCCTTCTGCCCCTGCCAAATCAAAGGACAAACTTTGATATAATAGGAACCGTCTGTAATGGGCGGTTTTTATTATGCCAAAACCTTCAAAGGCCCTTGTATCAAGCGGTTTTCATTATTTGGGTGTTTTTACATTGGTGCCGGGGCGCATAGCAAAACCACTTGAAAATAGCGGAACGGGACAAAGCCAGCGCCGCTGCTCAAAAATTCCGACTCCCCCACCATATAAAAGCAAACGCCCTTTAGAATCAGAAACGGCGGTTCAAAAAAACGAACCCTCTCTAAAAATAGGACAAAATTACGCCGTACTGGAATTAACCAGTGCGGAGCTTTTTTGTTTTGTTAGTTATTCCGCCCGTTCAAATTCCGCTTTGCAATCCAAATAATTCGGGATAGTCCCTCATAATTCCTTCAAGCCTTTTTTTTAGGCGTTCTGTATCGATCGGAATAGTCCCTTGAATTATCCCGGTCATCCTTGCCATCATAATATGTTTTTCTTACTAAATCACGTGCTGCCAACCACTTAATATGATAAAAGTGATCATATGTATCTTTTGTTTTTTCTTTAGTCATTTTCATCTCATGGCCTATTTCAACAAATGTTTTCTTTGCCTCGCGAAGAAACACTATCCGCTGAACCATTTCATCTCTTATTTCTTTTATGGGAGGCAACACTGCTGCCAAAAACTCGTCAGAATGTCCCGGCTCCCCGGTCCGATATCCTTTTAATATTTCCGAATATTCCTTTTCCCAATATGCAGAAACATATTTGAAATCCCCATAACAATCATACAATTTCATGTACGCAAATTCTGATGTGTCTTCGTGACCATGAACGATGGCGAGATGCAGTGCGTATAATCGTAATTGTTTATGTTTTACTTGATGATACAGCCGGACTACTCCGCTTACACTCACTCCTGATCCTTTTGCAATGTCTTTATATGAGTTATCGTACTGATCGCGCAATAGCATGACCTCATAAGCCCGTTCATTCTCTTTCAATTTGCCGTATGGTTTGTCAATTAGCTTTTCCATAGTGTTTCCTCCTATAATTCCTTAGAGAACAATATGTTCACTGTGTATAATTCATATTATAGTGTACAATTAGTTCACTGTCAAGTATTGAAATTTTAGGAGGCTTTTATGTTTGGCGAGATTCTGAATAAAACAAGAAAATCAAAAGGAATAACGGCTCAACAAATGGCTGACCATTTAAATATAAGTTTAAGGTCTTACCGTTACTACGAAAGCAACGACAGACAACCATCATATGATACGCTTGTAAAAATAGCAGACAAACTGAATGTGACTACGGACTTTCTTCTTTGCCGGACTCATCTCGGAGAACGTGCTGAGCAGGATACAGGAGAATAAAGGTGTTACCGCCGCCACAAGGCGGGAAAGCAAGTTGAACGCCCTTATCCCAGCTATGAAAAAACTGATATAACAACGACGGTCCGCAGGCTCCCGGATCATGGGAGCCTGCGGGCCTTTTTTTGTTTATGAGGGCGTTCGCTATTTTACATTTCATCTTGACAGGCCGCGCGAAGGGGTTTGAAATTTGTGTTAAAAGCGTAGGGCGTCCGATTATATTAAAAGTTGTCCTTTCAGACAAGAACGCACATAAGCATAGCAATAATGAACAATTTGTAAGAGGAGGTCTTTCTATGCTGGACTACAAAGCTATGTACTACCATTTAGCAGGACAAATGTCAATTGCCATCGAAGCGTTAGAGGGGCTTGTCGCCATTACGGAAAAACTCAAAAAGGCGCAGCAGACCATGGAGGATATGTTTGTTGATAGTGACGACAACGATGATGTAAACGATAAGCCTAAAGAAAACATATAGAACTTTTCACTAATCGCATCTTTTTTGTATAACAAAGACACGTCGGTGCAAGGCATACTTCGTGCGTTTTATCACAAGCGGCAAAAGCGCACACGTCAGCCTGCGTTTCCTTTCCCAAAAAGCCTTTGGCTTTTCGGGGGCCCCGATACTTGATCCAGAGCATGTGCATTTATTTCGTCAGTGTCATACAGCCGGCAAGCGCCGGCAAGCAATTTCGCCCTTAGTTTATACTAAGGGCAACTTTTTTTGCCCGAAGTTACGCTGCATCCATTTCATTAATATCAGACAGCTATATAACTTCCCCAAGCCGTACAGCCATAAGCGCTTGGGGATTTTTTATGTCTTAACCCCATCACCGGCTTTACGCTGCCTGATCGCCATATCTAACGCTTTTAAGCGCACTGCTTATTTTTCGGGGCCGGAACGATTCCGCCCGAATACAGCCCTTGCACTTTCAGCATTCGGGTCATGCTTGATGTTTTTGGAACGGAATTTCCCGTCTGTTTTTTTGTTATTCTTTGTGCTTTTCATCTTATTGTCATTACCCATAAAAATCTCCTATCTGCTGGTGTTTGGCCCTAACGCTTGTTTTTTGCTATTATGGTTTTGATTCCGGTTTTTTCCCGAAGTCGGGTTTGCCACATCGTTTAATTTTTTCTGATTATTTTTGGATTTCCCGGACTTTCCTTGCTTATCCTTGGACATACCTACTCACCTCAGCATTAGTTTATCAATAAATCAAAAATATATACTTTACTGCACTGCATGGCCGGCCGGTTTTGCATGTATGAAAAGCTTAACCGCCATGAAAAAAAGCGAGCAAACAACATCAAAAAGCTTCCGTATGGGTTATCTTTTTTCAGATAATTTTTATATAGGATTTTGTGATAGGCAAAGCATTGGCATAAACCTGACAAAACACTGTTGCCACATATCGCATTATTTTGTATAATGATTAGCAGTATACAAATCGGCATCTATAATAGAAGCGGGAGGCGTACAAATGATAAAGGGGATCGCACATTTGGCTTTTAATGTGAAAAACATGGATAAATCAATCAATTTTTACTGCAATGTGCTTGGCTTTAAAAAGGCGTTTGAATTAAAAAAGGACAATGGCGATCCTTGGATAGTCTATATCAAAATAGCGCACAATCAGTTTATTGAGCTGTTCTATACCAACCCTGAAGCAGAAAAAAGAGATTCTGCGGTTGGCTACAGCCACCTTTGCCTGGAGGTGAGCGATATTGGGTTAATCGCAGACCATTTAAGAGGCAAAGGGATTATACTGGATGTCGAGCCTATGCAAGGCAAAGACGGAAATTACCAGTGCTGGGCGAAAGATCCGGATGGAAACCGAATTGAATTTATGCAGATGGATCCAAATTGTTTACAGAATAAAAAATAATAGCCTAAAATGGACAAGATACAATAAAAGAACAAAAACTGATATGCCCGAATAAAAAGCGCCCGCGGCATATCAGATTATCTTTAAGGCTATGTTTGAGTCAATTACTCCAGTCCCATTGATTTGCGCAGATCAGTCAGAATTTTCGACCCTTCCGCTACCGCGCTGTTGCCATTTCCTAATTCAGTGTTGAGCGTATTTTGATCTATCGTCCGATCAGCCAAACCTGAAACCACCTTTTTGTAGCTGCCGAAACCGTCCAAATAGGCCTGCGCGCCATTCTCATACTTATTCTGAATATTTTCATAGCGTTTAGGCGCTTTTAAGTCGCGCAGCTTTGCACAGCTTTTTTCCACCGCTTCTATTTTTTCCATAATCTCCGCTAATACAGCCTGATTCTGGGGGTCTATTTTTCCAAACGCACTGTTGAATTCGCCCATTGTGGTTTCGATTTCCCCGGTAATACTTGATACGACATCTATATATCGCTTTTCTGCGGCGGCAGGCGTTTTACAGCCGGAAACGGCACAGCCTATAAGCGCCGCGCAGGCAAGCCAAAGCAGCAGGCGTTTTGTGTTCATGCTGAGCAATCCTTTCTTTAGTCAAATGATCTTTGGCAAATTATACTGTATTTCAAACCGAAAGTCAAGGGCCCAAGCCCACACAGCTTGACAACGGCGGCATTATATAATAAAATTGATGTTAGGTCATGTAAAACATGAAGGGTATAGGGCAAAGCAAAATAATGAATAAGGAGAGGTATCCCAATGAAAATTGCATTGATTAACGAAAACAGCCAGGCCGCAAAGAACGAGCTTATTTTCAACACCTTAAAAAGCGTGGCGGAGCCCAAGGGGCATGAGGTTTACAACTACGGGATGTACAGTGCCCAGGACGAAGCGCAGATTACATATGTACAAATCGGTTTGCTCACCGCTATCCTGATCAACTCCGGCGCAGCAGACCTGGTGGTTACCGGCTGCGGCACGGGAGAGGGTGCCATGCTTGCCTGCAACGCCTTCCCCAATGTATTGTGCGGGCTTGTCATAGATCCGTCGGACGCATATATGTTTACGCAGATCAACAACGGCAACGCCATAGCGCTTCCGTTTGCCAAGGGCTTCGGCTGGGGCGCGGAATTGAACCTTGCCTATATATTCGAGAAGCTGTTTGTAGGGGAATGGGGTCTTGGGTATCCCAGAGAGCGCGCCGTGCCCGAGCAGCGCAACAAAAAGATACTTGACGACGTCAAAAAGGTTACCCACACCGACATTATGACGATACTAAAAAATATTGATCAGGATTTTCTGAAAGGCGCTGTAAGCGGAGCAAAATTTTCAGACTATTTCTTTGCCAACTGCAAAAATGCAGAAATTGCCGCCTATATAAAGCAGGTACTGGGCGCTTAAAGTCCTGTTTAGCCATTAGCGGTAACGGTTTTTCTTGTCCGCACAAAAAAGCGGGCCGCGCCCATTGGCACCTGTGCGGGCAGTCAGCAGTAATTCTGATCCCGTGCCCGGCAACCCATTTTGGCGTCATTTCCTATCACATAAAAAAGCCAGGCATTCGCCCGGCTTTTTTGTGCGCTTTCGAATAAATATCGTCCGTGATTATGTTCTGAAATTATTTGAATTCATTAAACATTTCCCAAAATTCGTCATTGCGGGCAATAAGGGTGCCGTGCTCCGCCAAATATGCCTCTAAAAATTTAGTTTCGTTTTTCACGGCAAACTCGTCTGCCAAAACCGATAAACGCTTATGCGCGCCGGTGATCGCAGGCAGTTTCAAATAGTACGCGTCCTGTGCCTTGTAAAGCTCGCCGCCGCAAAAATCCTTGGCGCCGTTCGCCGCTTTGAAAAATGCTATAAAATCCTCAAATGAATCAAAGCGGTAGATGCACGGCAAATTTTTCTGGGGTGAAACAGCTTTTTTCACCACCCTAAACTCCTTGTTCTGCAATTTGCGGCGTAGGAGCTGCTTTGCACTCTCGGCTACATTTGAATTATCTACTTTTGTGATGAAAAATACAAAATCATTGTTTTGAGGCATTGCCTCAATCATAATGTTTCCCCCGATCGCGTCAAACCCTGTCTCAAATTCAGCCTGACGGATCAGCGACGTGATAAATTCACGCAAACGCGGAGAGTCGGGAGAGAGCGAATCAAACGAAATGTCCCAGCTCATCAGATCACGCGGACTTACCGTTACCTTAATTTTGTTCAGACTCAACTTTTCAATCTTCATGAGGATTTCACCTGCCTTTACTTTGAATACCTGCGGCGTGGTTGTTATGACAGGAACGTCAAATACCGCTTGCGATGGGTACAGCAATGGTATTATAATTCCATATCTACATTATATTATTCTTCTGCGCATTTTGCCATAACAAAAAAATAACTGTTATGTTACCTTTCGGTAACTGGGCGTATCGGCGCAATTGGAAGAACATGTAAAACCATTCCGCCGCCGCAAACCCGGTATCTGTATCCTCTGTTTGCCTGATATATGCAAACCTTCCGCACATGTCGCCGGGCCGGCAGCGCCGACAGTGATTTTACCACATAGCATCTGCGCACGCAAGGGCTTTGACCAATATTTTTCCGGATTATTGCAATAGCGCCGTATATCGCAAAAAGAAGTGCCGCCGCCATTAAAATTTTGAAAAGATATTGAAGTTATCGGCAAAATAGGGTATACTGTTTTAGTCGTACTAGCCGGGGCGGTAGCGGTGCCCTGTACTTGCAATCCGCTATAGCAAGGGCAAATTCCTCTGCTGAGGGGCAGTTTTGTGTGGCAGGCTTTTGTTTAAGGCAATGAGGTTTTGGTCCTGTGCGACCGCAGAGCGCAAACCTTGTCAGGCGGGGAACCGAGCAGCAATAAGCGCATCGCGCGGTGTGTTGCGGGGTTGCCAGAACTGAGCCGGCGGCAGAATTACCGCATGGAAAACCTGCTTCGAGGCAGAGGTGTACGGCTTTTTTATACATGATCAGAAGAATTTAAGTGATTCGTTTGTAAAGTAGCTTTCAAATGAATCCTTCCGGCGGAATGGAGTATTTTTATGGCATATCAGGCGCTTTACCGCAAATGGCGGCCCGCCACGTTTGACGATGTGGTGGGGCAGGGGCATGTGGTGTCCACACTCAAAAATCAAATAGCGACCGGCAAAACTGCTCACGCCTACCTGTTCTGCGGCACACGCGGAACGGGTAAGACCTCATGCGCAAAGATCTTTGCGCGCGCCATCAACTGCCTGAATCCCCAAAGCGGCAATCCGTGCAATGCGTGTGAGATGTGCAAGGGCGTAGCAAGCGGCAGCATTTTAGACATCACAGAAATCGATGCGGCGTCTAACAACGGTGTGGACAACATCCGCGACATACGCGATGAGGTCGCCTACTGTGCCGCTTCTGCCAAATACAGGATATATATCATAGATGAGGTGCATATGCTGTCAACAGGCGCATTCAATGCGCTGCTTAAAACCTTAGAGGAGCCGCCCGCGTATGTGGTTTTTATTTTGGCGACTACCGAGGCGCACAAGCTTCCGGCTACCATTACCTCAAGGTGCCAGCGTTTTGATTTTAAGCGCATCGGCGTAAACGATATTGTGCTTCGTCTGCGGGAAATAACCACCGCAGAGGGGATAAACGCATCGCCGGATGCTTTGGAAACCATAGCGCGCCTGGCTGACGGCGCCATGCGCGACGCACTCAGTATCCTGGATCAGTGTGTCAGCGCCTGCCCGGACGTAATGACACAGCAGGATATCAAAGCCGTTTTGGGCATTGCCCCCGATGAGATAATGGATAACACTGTTGTTGCAATCGCGGACAGGGACACCCCGGCCGTACTCAATATGATTACCACGCTGGTTTCCTCCGGACGCGATTTGAGCAATTTTATAGATATGCTGATCGGACGCTTTCGCGATATCATGGTATGCAAGGCTACGGGCGGCGCTGTGGATCTGTTTGAATACTCGACCCAAAATGCCGATTCGATCCTGTTGGCTTCAAACAGGTTCCAGACCGATACCGTTTCATATATTATAAAGGTTTTATGTGAAGCGGCTTCAGAGGCGAAATGGTCAAAAAACGCCAGGGTGATTTATGAGCTTGCACTCATGAAGCTGTGCGACAGCCGTCTGGATACCTCACCTGAATCGCTTGCAGACCGTATCACAAGGCTTGAGGCGGCGCTTGCGCAGGGTGGTGTGCCTAACCTACAGCCCCCCACGAATAGCACAGCCGGCGCAGATCCTCTAAGCGTGTCGGCAAGCGCGGATAGTGATCTGCCGCTATGGGAAGCACCGCCGGAAACGCACAAAGACGTTATACCATCCGATAAGGCCGATAAGCAGGACGAACCGGCATTGCATAACCCCGCTCGCCAAAAGCCGGCTAAGCCTGTGCCTGCCTCCGCGGGAAAAACGCAAAACAAGCCTTCGGCGTCCCCCACATGGCAGGATGTCCTGGATGCCATGAAGAAAAGCAACGCGGCGCTCTACGGCATGCTCTGCGCACAAAAAGCAAAACTTGAGGGTAACAGGCTGCTGTTCCCCAATATTGACTATCTTAAAAATATCATAAATATCTCGCACAAAAGCATTGAGGATGTTTTAAAATCAGTCACGGGAAGTAACTGCCGTATTGTATTTGTAGCGGAGCAGGAGCTTGCGGATGCAAATATCTGTGACACTGCAGGCGCGGGTGGCGCCTGCGCGCCGGCCAGAGATGCACATAACGCTTTGCCGGACACACAGCAGAAAACGGCAGGCGATCCGGACCCGGCCCCTGATCCGCTAGATGAGCTGATGGGAATAGACGGGCTCAATATCAATATAGAGGACTGAAAATAAAAGGAGGCGCTGTCATGGCAAAATTCAAAGGCGGTATGCCCGGAATGGGCAATATGAACAATATGATCAAACAGGCGCAAAAAATGCAGGAGGAAATGGCAAGGCTGCAGGGCGAGCTTGAGGAAAAGACCGTGGAAGCCTCGGCGGGCGGCGGTGCGGTTACCGCCTGTGCATCGGGCAAAAAGCAGCTTGTGTCGGTCAAGATCAGTCCCGACGCAGTAGACCCTGATGATGTTGAAACCCTTGAGGACCTTATTTTAGCTGCCGTTAACGAAGCTTTGCGCCAGGCCGAGGAAATGACGGCAAGCGCCATGGGCAAAATCACCGGCGGCATGAATATCCCGGGTTTATTTTAACCAAATATATCTTACGGACAAAAGATAGGATGATGGCAATTGCACGCACCGCCCATAGAACGTCTGATTGAACAATTTGAAAGGCTGCCGGGAATAGGCCGCAAGACGGCGGAACGTCTTGCCTTCCATATTTTAAACGCACCGCATGACCAGGCTGCTGAAATGGCAGATGCCATTGTACAGGCCAAGGAACAGATCCATTTCTGCGCTGTGTGCCGCAATCTGACGGATCAGCCCGTATGCGACATCTGCTCCGATGCAAAGCGTGACGGCGCTATTATTTGTGTGGTTGAAACGCCCAAGGATGTTGCCGCGATGGAAAGAATGCACGAATACAAGGGCAGCTACCATGTGCTGCACGGCTCACTCTCGCCCATGGACGGCGTCGGTCCCGACGAGCTGACAATCGGCGCCCTTTTGCAAAGGGTTCAAAGGAGCGCGCCATCGGAGGTCATCATGGCCACCAATCCCAATATTCAGGGTGAGGCAACGGCGATGTATCTGTGCAGGCTGCTAAAGCCGCTGGGGCTTAAGGTAACGCGTATCGCCCACGGCGTGCCGGTAGGCGGCGACCTTGAGTATGCCGACGAGGTCACGCTTATGCGCGCTATGGAAGGCCGCCGTGAAATGTAGGCCTATTTTTTGCTGGTTTTTGATATCACATAGACGGGTGCGGACATGAAAAAAAGAAAGCGAAAAAACAATATCATTTTTTCTGTGCTGATCATAGCCTTGCTGGCAGGTGTGCTGTGGACAGCTTCTTTGGCGGCGGATTACCGCTCGGGAAGCCTTAAAACCGATTCCGTGACAATAACAGTCCCCGACGGCGCCGGCACTGCCGATATTGCGCGCAGTCTGAAAAGCCAGGGCGTCATAAGCCACAGCGTATTTTTCAGGTTTATGTCGCGCGTTAAGGGCTTTGACGGGAAATACCGCACCGGTGAATTTGAAATACGAAAGGGAAACGGTTATTTGCAATTATTTGCCCAGCTCACCACGCCGTCTGCCTATCACAACGGCTGGCTGACGATTCCGGAAGGATACACCTTAAAAAAGATTGCCGCAGCCGTCAGCAGCGCCGGCCTTGCCAGCCAGCAAGCCTTTACCGAAGCGCTAAACCAAGACTATGACTTTGACTTTCTGCCCGCCAAAAAGCGGAATAACTATTTGGAGGGCTATCTCTTTCCCGACACCTACAATTTCACAAAAGACATGACCCCACAGGACATGATACGCGCCATGCTCAAGCGGTTTGACGCGGTTTTTACCCAGCAGTACCGGCAGCGTGCGCAGGCTATGGGCCTGAGCATGGACGAGGTGGTGATCCTGGCTTCCATGATCGAGGCGGAGGCGGGCTCGGATGCCGACCGCGCTAAGGTATCGAGCGTATTTCACAACAGGCTTGCCAGCAGTGATAAACCCTATCTGGAATCCTGCGCCACAGTCCAGTACATTCTGGGCAAAAGAAAGAACGTCCTTTCTGTCAGTGATACCAAAATAAATTCACCCTACAACACCTATATCAACAAGGGTCTGCCCATAGGCCCCATATGCAGCCCCGGGGAAGCTTCTATAAAAGCCGCGCTGTATCCTGAACAGACAGATTATTACTATTTTCAGTCTGATGCAAACGGCAAGCTGTATTACGCCGAAACGTTTGATGCGCATGAGCGGATCCGCCGTCAGCTGCAAGACCAGATTAGTCCCTAAAGGAGAGCATACATGCCGGACGAGCACAATATTACCTATCCGTATATCATAGATTTTATACGCGGCCAAATTGCGCCAACAAGCGGTATTCTGGCACAAATGGAAAAGTATGCGCAAAAATGCGGCGTGCCCATCGCTGACCCTGAAACAGCAGAATTGTTAAAGCTTTTGTGCCTGCTTTCAAAACCGCTGCGCGTTCTTGAAATAGGCACCGCCATAGGTTATTCGGCTATTTTTATGGTGCAGTATCTGCCTGCCGGCGCAAAGGTCACCACCATTGAGCGTGATGCGGATATGGCGCAGACAGCGCGCCAAAATATCACCGATGCGGGACTGACCGGGCGTATCGACCTTTTGGAGGCCGACGCGCAGGTGCTCCTGCCTGTGCTGGATGGCGAATACGACATGATTTTTTTAGACGCCGCAAAGGCGCACTACATTCACTTCCTGCCCGACTGTATCCGCCTTTTGCGGCCACGCGGGCTTTTAGTGAGCGACAATGTTCTCTACGGCGGCATGGTGGCGAGCAGGAGCCTTTTAAACCGGCGGAAAATCACTATTGTAAAACGGCTGCAAAAATATGTCCATGCCATCTGCCACACACCCGATCTGGCAAGCACCATACTTCCTGTAGGCGACGGCGTGGCGCTGTCTTATAAAATCTGAAATGAGCATTTTGCTAAAACATTGGAATAGAGGCGATGAAACATTTTGCATAAACCGGAGCTTCTAGCCCCTGCGGGCGATCTTACCAAGCTTAAATTTGCTGTGATGTACGGCGCCGACGCGGTATACATCGGCGGTGAGGAATTTTCCCTTCGCAGCGCGTCTAAAAACTTTGACGACAGCGATATGGCGCAGGGTATAGAATTTGCGCATGCGCACGGCAAAAAGGTATACTTAGCCGTCAACAGCATAGCACACAACAACGCGCTTGACCGCTTTCCCGCCTATATCGGCCGGGCGGCCGAATTAGGCATAGACGCCCTGATCGTTGCTGATCTGGGCATATTTTCGCTTGCAAAAAAGCACTGTCCCAATCTGGATATTCATATTTCCACCCAGGCAAACAACGTCAACTACCTTTCCGCACGCGCCTGGCACGACATGGGCGCAAAGCGGGTTGTGCTGGCCCGTGAGCTTAGCCTGTCCGAAATTGCGGATATCCGCGAAAAGACGCCCCCTTCCCTTGAGCTTGAGGCATTTGTCCACGGCGCTATGTGCGTGTCTTATTCGGGCCGGTGTCTGCTCAGCAGCTACCTTGCCTTTCGCGACGCAAACCGGGGAGAATGCGCCCAGCCCTGCCGCTGGAAGTATGCGCTGGTGGAGGAAAAGCGCCCGGGCGAATTTATGCCCATAGAAGAAAACCAAAACGGAAGCTTTATTTTAAACGCAAAGGATTTGTGTATGATCGCGCATATCCCAGAGCTGATACGCTGCGGCATCACCAGCTTTAAGATCGAAGGGCGCGTGAAGAGCGAATATTACGTTGCCACGGTCGTGCAGGCGTACAGGCAGGAGATAGACCGCTATATAAGCGATCCGCAAAGGTATGTCTTTGATCCCGAAAATTTGCAAGAGCTGCAAAAGGTGAGCCACCGCCCATACACCACAGGCTTTTATCTGGGCAAGCCGGATGAAAGCGCGCAGGTGTACGCCTCCAGCTCATACATCCGCGATTATGACATTGCAGGGCTGGTGCTTGATTATGATGAAAAAAGTAAAATCGCAACAGTTGCGCAGCGAAACAAGCTTTCAGTAGGCGATACCATAGAAGTGATACAGCCGGGAAAGCCTTATTTTGCGCAAAAGGTGGCGTGGATGAAAAACGGGGATGGCGAGATGATAAGCTCTGCCCCCCATGCCGAAATGATCTTTACCATGCCCATGGCGCAGAGCGTATGCAAAAACGCCATGCTGCGCAAGGGTGAGCTGGTCAGCGGCGAATAAAGGCCGCGGTCAGCGGCGGCACAATCGGGTTTAAAATTTTTAAAAGAATCACTTCCTGCCGGTCAGAACAACGCTGCACTGCTCAGCATCCCAAGCCGTATCCACCCCGAAGGTTTCCGCGATAAACCGTACAGGGACCATGGTGCGGTCATTGATAATGGTGGCAGGGGCCTCAAGTGTGATTGAAGCCTGCGCACCGTCCGGCGTGATGATTGCGGCCGCATCAGAGTCAACGGTCAGCACTGCCCGCATGCCGTCTTTTTCAAGGGTAATCTCTCTCATATCGCCGTCCCATTGTACCTGCGCGCCCATAGCCTCCGCAATGCCGCGAAGCGGCACAAGCGTGCGGTCATTTGAAATAATGGGCGGCTGATCGAAAATAATATATTTCCCGTCCAAAAGCACCTCTATTCCGTTTTGCGCAATGCCGTCAAAGGGGTCTGCCTTGACTTTATATAATCTAAACGGCATGCCCGGCCGGCTGTCTGCTCCCAAGGCATAGCCCGTTTCGGCGAAGCTGTCTGCAAACAAAAAATTCCCGCGTTTTAAATAGAGGTTGGTGATGGCATACGCTCTTTGGGCGTCTGTCTGATAATACGTGATTCCGTCCCGCGAAACAAGGCCGGAAAACACAGGGTAATCCTGCCCCTGTGCCATTTTAGTGTAGGTGTAAACGTCGCCGTAAGTCTGGAGTGTGTAGTTTCCTATGACCTCGGACCGTTTCCAGCCGTCCGTATTGCCCCGTCTTATCACGGTACTATAGACCTCACTGCCGCCGTTTCCTTGCGTCACCTTGTTATAGATCTGCGTTTGGGTCCCGTCCCCGTTCTCTCTGCTGTCGAAAAAATAATACATGGTATCGGTCTTATGCCACGCTACGCCGTCAGCGCTTTGGTAATAGGTATTCTTTGCGGACGCGTAGTCGTAGACCGACATATAATACTGCGTATCAAACAGCCCGATATAGCAGGAGGTATTGCCGGCAGAGTCAAACGCCAGCTCCGAGAACAGCGCATCAGGGCTTTGCGAAACCGCAAATTTGACCGTTCCCCGCTCGCTGTTGGTGACCATACCCACATATTGGCCGGACGCATAATCGTAGCTTAAGGTGTTGTACCCGAACAGACGGCACACGCCGTCTTTGCTTACAACAGCCGACACCGTGCCGCCGGGAAGCATGATATTGCTGATGATGGCCGCCTCACCGTGGCGCTTGATATAAAAGCCGCTGTTGGATATGGGCTGGGCTGGCACCTTGGTCCAATTATACAGATCAAACGACACATACAGCTGTCCGCCCCTGCTTTCCTGCGTATCATCGCCGCTCCAGACCATGGCCGCATAGATCCCTTCGGTGCAATGGACGATCGTTTGCGCGCCGAATTTTTTTATTGCCTCAAACGTCTGCCCGTCAGCGCAGGCATACAGTGTATCGCCCGAAAAGACCACCAGCTTTTCCGACTCTGTTTTGCCGTCGCCCACAATATAGGCATCGTCCATGCCGGCAACCTCGTGCCATGAAACGCCGTCTTCAGAGGACAGCAAACCGCCCGCGTCCTTGCAGATGAAATACCGTGAGCCTGCATATGTGGCGGAATAAACGTCCACCCCACCGGCGGATAAATCAGGCGTAAGCGTCTCAAGATACGGACTGGTATACGCCGTCGCAAAAGCGCATGTTAAAATAATGAGCGCAAGACTCAGCAAACATGTTTTTTTGAAATAAACCCGGCAGCGGGCCCTGAAGATTCTGCAAATACGGCGCCCCTGCAAAGCTTTGCTTTTTATGCGTGCCATACCTTATTTTCCCTTCCTGCCTACTATTTAACTATTATCTTAACACAGCTGTGCAGATGCGTCAATTGTGCAATGCGCTGATTTAAGCGGTTCTGTTTTTGATATTTTGTAAGATTATCCCACTTTTCAGCCGATTTTTTTAAATCTCAGGTGCTGGGGTGGCAGCGCCCTTTGACGCTGTCCGCAGACAGCGAAAGCTTAAACATTTGAGTGCTTTTACTTTGTTATTTTCTTTTCTATAAAAAAAATAAGGTTTTGCCTTCTTTTTCACACGTCAGCTGTGCGCTTAGGAAACTATCACTTGATTAAGACTATAGTATTCTGCTATAATGAATGAGGTAGGGTGATACGCCTTATCGCATTTATTTTTTCTGCGTTTATTGCATTGGTGGTTATAGTCGATCCACGCCAAAAGGGGCTGTGCGGTTTGTCCTGATGAAAGCATAAAGCCGCAAGGCCGTTTTACCGCGCAGTATTTTTGAAAAGAGGTGGCCGTATGCCGATTAAGATACCAGATAAGCTGCCTGCTGTCAGTCAGCTGGAAAGTGAAAATATATTTGTTATGACAGAAACCGTGGCGGCCAGGCAGGACATACGTCCGCTGAGGCTGGCGTTTGTGAACCTGATGCCTGAAAAAATCGTCACGGAAACGCAGGTTCTGCGCTATTTGAGTAATTCGCCGCTGCAGGTGGAAATCGAATTTGTCCATATGAGTACCCATAAGTCCAAAAACACATCCGAGGAGCATCTGCTCAACTTTTATAAAACGTTTGACGATATTAAGCACCAGAAGTTCGACGGTATGATCATCACCGGCGCGCCTGTGGAAAACATGGCGTTTGAAGAAGTGGATTATTGGGGCGAGCTGTGCGATATCATGGCGTGGTCGCTTGCTAACGTGACGTCTACTTACCATATCTGCTGGGGGGCGCAGGCCGGACTTTATTATCATTACGGCATACCTAAGTATCCGCTCGACAAAAAGATGTTCGGCGTTTTTGAGCATAGCGTTAACCGCACAACCTCCAAGCTTATGCGCGGATTCGACGGTGCGTTTTATGTGCCGCATTCAAGGCATACCACAGTGCGCCGTGAAGATATAGAAAAGGTAGACGAGCTTGAGATACTTTCAGAGTCCGACGAGGCGGGCGTTTATATCGTTTTCACCAAGGCGGGCAAGCAGATCTTTGTGACAGGCCACTCAGAATACGATGCCGACACCCTGCACAAGGAGTATATGCGCGACAGACAAAGGGGGCTGCCTATCGAAATGCCTAAGAACTATTATCCGGGCGACGACCCGGCACGGCCGCCCATCATGCGCTGGCGTTCGCATGCAAGCCTTTTGTATTCAAACTGGCTGAATTATTTTGTCTATCAGATAACCCCGTACAATATTAACGATATTAAATAATATTTCATACTAATATCCAATAGAAATCACAATATCTTCCGGGGCCTTTTTGCACCGGGCGGCGTTCTCCTCTTTGGCGGGCGACAGCCCGCCTGCATTGTCAGCCTTGCCCGGCTGGGAAAATCCTCGGAAAGCTTATCGCACTTTCTGTTGGAGATAGTATCAGGGCACAGCAAAGCCGCAGGGCACAGATTCCTGCGGCTTTGCTGTGTCTGTAGACAAGATGGGCACCGGCTTTGCCGGTTTTTTTACTATTGCATCTGGTTTTGATACTGAGCGATCATACGCCGTACCATCTCTCCGCCGATAGGGCCGCCCTCAGAGCCGTTCTGCCGGGCGGTCTGATCGCCCTTATAATGATCGTTGTTTTCTTTGCAGAAATCTAACCGGCCGATTTCACCAGCAACCTCCAGCTTGAATTTTGTCATGGTATCATAAGCCTGCGGAACCAGAAGTCTGCTTTTCCTATAATTTTTTGACATATTTTATCACCTCGATGATATTATGCTCGGATTAATGGAATCTTATTACTCATTTTCTCATATTCCGTCTGTTTGGAAGCAGTTGCCAGCACACCGAGGATAATCTTCTTCGCCCCCGCTCTTTTAAGCGCCTTGGCACAATTTAAGGCTGTCGCGCCCGTTGTGTAAATGTCGTCTATCAAAAGAACGGTCATGTCTTCTGCGGCCTGCACACAGCCAAACGCATCGGCCACGTTTAAAGCGCGGTCAAAACGCGAGAGGCGGCTCTGCCTTCTGGTATTGCGCAAGCGTATCAACATATCCGTATCGCACTTAAGATCAAGCATATCCGCTACGTGTCTGGCTATCAGCTCGGACTGATCAAAACCGCGCTGCCGTCTGCGTCTTGCACCGACCGGGACACAAGTCACTATGTCTATGGCTTTCATATCCGCCACTTTTGCAAGATAGCTGCCAAGGAAAAACGAAAGACTGTCCGAATACACCTTGCAAGGGTGAAATTTATAGCGCCTGACAGCGGTCTTGACCGGATCTGTGTAGAAAAAGGGAGCGATCACATAGGAAATATCGCCTACGCCCCCAAAGCAACCGTCGTTTTGGGTAAAGGGCAGGGTTCTAAGGCAGCGCTCACAAGCCAGGAGCTTGCTTGGCGCGGGCAGATCGCAGCGGCAGAACATGCACTTGGGCGGGAAAAACATATCGGCAAGGATATTGAGCCATTTCAACGGTATCACAGCCTCCTTTACTGTGCTGGGCCGGGTAAGGCGCCAGCGGCCTCCCGGTTTTGGAGCCTTGCTTTAAGTCCGGTGAATCTGCCCTGCTCGCCGGCGTTTTCCACACAGGCGTTCATACCGGACTCACTGCCCACAAGGACAACAAGCTTTTTGGCACGCGTTACAGCAGTGTAGAGTAGCTTGCGCCGCATCAGCATGGGCGCTGCGTGGTAGACGGGCATGACCACCGCGTCAAACTCACTGCCCTGGCTTTTATGGACGGTGACGGCATAGGCAAGGTCAAGCTCTTCGAGCTGGGCAAAGTCATAGGTAACGCGGCGTTCCTCGTCATAAACCACTGTTATCTGTTTATTTTCCGCATCAAGCCGCTCTATAAACCCCATATCCCCGTTGAAAACCCCTGTCCCCGCCTCGCTCCCCGCCATGCTTTCCCACCTGATGTCGTAGTTGTTCTTTATCTGCATCACCTTATCGCCCTCACGATAGACGGTATCGCCAAACGCCCTTTCCGCTTTGCCGGAAGCGGCGGGGTTTAAGGCCTGCTGCAGGAGCTTATTTAAGTTTTTCACCCCGGCCGGACCCTTTTTCATAGCGGAAAGCACCTGTATCTGGCGCAGAGGGTCGTAGCCGTAGGACGACGGCAGGCGGGTTTGGCACAGCCGGGTAACCTCAGCGGCGGCGCAGGCGGCATCCGGGCGGGGCATGAAAAAGAAATCCGAATCCCGGCTGCCCCACCTTGGCCTTTCCCCGTGGATGATCCGGTGCGCGTTTTGCACGATATCGCTTTCGGCCGCCTGACGGTAAATCTGGGTAAGCCGTATGGTGGCAACTGCGCCGCTGGCAATAACGTCCCCCAGTAGATTACCCGGCCCCACAGGCGCAAGCTGGTCGTTATCGCCTACCAGAATAAGTCTTGCGTCCGGGCGTATGGCACGCATAAGCGAGCCCGCCAGGGGAATATCCAGCATGCTGGCTTCATCAATAATAATAACGTCTTCATCTAAAGGATTGGTTTCGTCGCGCATAAAGTTCTGCACGTTTTCATCGTCGGTGTAGCCTATTTCCAAAAGCCTGTGGATGGTCTTTGCGCAGGCGCCCGTCAGCTCACGCGCACGCTTTGCCGCCCGGCCCGTAGGCGCGGCCAAAGCAACTGAAAACCCCATTTTTTGCATGATTTGAATGATGGTATTGACGATTGTGGTTTTTCCGGTACCCGGACCGCCCGTCAATACTATAACGCCGTTTTGCAGTGCGGCCAGCACCGCTTTTTTTTGCTCGCAGGCCAGCTCGAGCGCCATGTTGTCAAGCGCTTCACCGATCAGGCTTTCCGCCTGGTCCGGACTGCAAAGCGGCCCGGCCAGGGCAAGCGCGCACAGCTTTTTTGCCACAATGCCCTCGGCCATATAAACGGGCATCAAAAACACTGCCTCGTTGCCGTCAATGGTTTCGGTATGCGTTTGCTGCTCAAGGCTCAATCTGCGTATGGCGCGCTCCGCTTCAGCAATGTCCACCCCCAGCATGGACACCGCCGTATAGACAAGATCGTCAAACGGAACATAGGTGTGCCCGTTTGTCATGGCATTATGGGCGAGGATATATTTCACGCCGGCCTTGATGCGGCTTATGCTGTTTTTTTCAACCCCCATGGCCAAAGCGATCCTGTCGGCGGTCTGAAAGCTGACTCCGCCTATTTCGTCCGCCAAAAGGAAAGGGTTGTCCTTGATATAATTCACGGCGTCCGCGCCAAACCGGCGGAACACCTTGAGTGCAACCGAAGGACTGACGCCGTATTGCTGCAAAAACATGATAATGCTTTGCGCGCCCTGCTGCTTTGCATATGCTTCCCCTATTTCAAGCGCCTTTGCCTTGCTGATGCCTTTGATTTGCGCAAGCCTTTCAGGGGCGGCCATCAGCACGGTCAGCGAATCATCGCCAAAGGTATCTACTATTTTTTTTGCTGTGGCAAGGCGTATGCCTTTTACAACCCCTGAGGCCAGGTACCGCAAAATTGCGGCGGACGTGGTGGGCAGGGTCTTTTCGTAATACTGCGCGGCAAACTGTCTGCCATATTCAGGATGATTGGTAAAACGGCCGGCCAGCTTAACATTCTCACCCTCACAAAGATAGGGGATATAGCCCGTAACGGTCACCACCTCCTGCGCGGTATCGACGGCGCAAACGGTATAACCGTTTTGATAATTGCAATATATGATTTCCTCTACCACGCCTTCAATAGTCACAACCTGCACGAAAACCGTCGTCCTTTCAAATAACATAGCATCCGCCTATATTATCACATAAAAGCGGACGCACTGTCAATAAATACAGGGGCAGCAGTACGGCTGACGTATAAAAACAAAACCTTACTTTCTTTTTGTCGCAAAAAGAAAGTAACCAGGAAAAAACCGTGTGAACGTTTAAAATTTCGCCGTCTGAGGGCGGCTATTCAGCGGCCCAAGGCCCTAAAAACCCCGCAAGCTTTCCCTTTGGTTTTTATGTATTTACCATGTTCCATGCGTCAGATATGGTCTTTGAAAAGCAGATGGCCGTGAAAAGCTCAGCTTTGTGCCTCCGGCGCAATGACCTCATGGGGGCATTCCAGCTTATCGGCCCTGCGCACAGGAGCGGCCCACCCGATGGCATTTAAAATGACCTTCTGAATTTCAGGATTTTTATAGGTGGGATACGTTTCGTGGCCCGGCTGAAAATAAAATATCTTGCCCATACCGCGCCGGTAAGCGCAGCCGCTGCGAAAGACATTGCCGCCCTTAAACCACCCGATAAACACCAAATCGTCGGGTGTGGGGATGTCAAAGTGCTCGCCATAGGTTTCCTCACAGGCAAGCTCAATACAGGGCCCGATACCGTTTGCAATAGGATGACCCGGATTGCATACCCATAAACGTTCGCTCTCATCCGCTTCACGCCATCTGAGGAAGCACGTAGTGCCCATCAGCTGCACAAATGGTTTTGCCAGATGCGCCGAGTGCAAAAATATGGCACCCATGCCTGAAAGCACCTGCAGCTTAACCATCTGCGCCACTTCGTCGGATACTTTATTATGTGCCACATGTCCCCACCAGATAAGCACATCGGTCTGCGCCAGGACTTCTTCTGTCAGTTCGGTATTGACATTGTCCACGGTAAAGGTGCGAACCGAGCAGTCAAGGCCTTTGCTGACAAAATCGGCAATGACCGCATGGATGCCGTCGGGATAAACGGCTTTGCATCTTTCGTGTTTGCGTTCATGAATAAACTCATTGTAAACAGTAATTCTAAGCATATGCAATCTCCTTTGTTGTTCCGGACGGCCGGGCCAAACCAATCTTATAAACTGCGTCTATTATACTATATAACACATACTTTTTAAAGTGGGAGAGAAATAAAAACCGGGCCTTATGATATAAAAAATAAACTATAAAGTCATAATTGTCCCTACGCCTTCATATAAATCTACAAAAGGCAAGTCCAGTACTGCCGGTTTTAAGGGCAAACGATAGCCTTTATGTCTGCCGGCAGCAACGAAAACAGCCTGTTATTTTTAAAACCATGCCCAAAGCGGTACCTGCATTTGGGCAGAATAAGGAGGGGGCAAGGCAATGCAGCTTAATAAGGAAGCAGTATCTATAAATGAAACGGTCATGCGCGACTTCTCACAGTTTTTGGTGGAAGGGGATATTATCGTACCCGATATCCGTCCGGATATGGCTAAAATCCTCCAGATAGACGCTACTGCAATGGCTGACAATGTGATGACGGGCAACGGCGTTGCAGACATCTCAGGAAAGGTCAATTTAAAGATCCTTTATGTGCCCGAGGAGTCGGAGCAGCCTGTGGCAAGCATTTCTTCTGTGATGGAGTTTAACAGCCAGATCGAAAATTCCGCCATTACGCCCGACAGCAAATGCATAGTGGAGGTTGACGTAGGCCGCGTAGATTTTAACATGCTCAACTCCCGCAAGATGTCCGTGCGTGTTGTGGTGGAGGTCCAAAGCAGATGCATGCATGAAAATATGCTGGAGCTGGTAAAGGATATTGAGGATACGCAGCCCGTAGAGATGCGCAAGGACAATATAAGCCTTTATAACATCGTTTCTTCCGGCCACACAAAGTTTATGCTCAAGGAAACGTTAGACTTCCCGGCAGGGAAGCCGTCGGCCGTCAGCGTTTTGAAGATGGACGCCAAAATAACCGATAAGGATACCCGTATGGTGACGGGCAAAATCGTGATCAAAGGCACGGTTACGCTATGCACGCTGTATATTTCAACCGAAAATATGATAGAGTTTATGGAGCATGAGGTGCCCTTCACCGAGGTCATTGATGTGGACGGCGCCAGAGAAAACGCCGTCTGCGACATGGATATGTGGATATGCCAGTGCGAATTTGACCCCAGAGTGGATGTTGACGGCGATATGAGGCTCATTGACATTGAATTGACGTTTGGCGTAAATGTGACGGTGACGCAGGATTCCGTAATGGAAGTGGTGTCGGACTGTTTTTGCCCGGGACGCAACATGGTTTGCGAAAGAAAGGACTTCCAGTTTGACGAAATCGCCGGACAGGGTATGTGCCAGCATGCGCTTCGTGAAATCATCAGCCTTTCGGAGGATATGCCCGAAATTGTCACGGTATACAATATCATCACAAAACCTTATATCAGCGATACCAAAGCGCAGAAGGGCAAGGCTGTGGTGACCGGAACCATCGACTGCTATGTGCTCTACATGTCGTCGTCCGCCATAATGCCGCTTAACAGCTACAAGAAACAGATGGAGTTCACCTGCAACATAGACATTGACGGCCTTGAGGAAAACATGGACTGCGACGTGAAGGTGGAAGTGGCCCACGCGGGTTATAACCTCACCATGAGCGGAGAAGTTGAGGTGCGCGCTTCCCTGATTTTGAGCGCCAAGGCAGTAAGAAGCAAAACCGTCCATATGCTGACTGACGCCCGCATTGACGATGAAGCACAGGAGCAAATGCGCCATGGAATCATTATCTATTTCGCCTCCGGCTCAGATGAGCTCTGGGACATTGCCAAGAAGTATCAAATAACGGTTGAGGAGCTAAAGGAGCTCAATAAGCTGGAAGAGGAAAGCAGGCCGAAAAAAGGCTGCCAACTGCTGATCCCCAATTCAAGAAGAAAAAAACAGGCCGCAAAATAAAAAAGTTGCCTTCGGCAACAAATGTTCGCTGTGCTCACCTTTTCAAAGTAAACTTTCTTGAAACTCAGGAAGTGCGCCAAAACGGCGTAATTTCCTATCGTTATAAAAGACTGTATCAGTGCAAAAGTCCCTGCGGCCATACAGCCGCAGGGACTTTTGCACGCCTGTTCGTCAGACGCTGCGATACTTTCTGAAAAACCAGACATAATATTTTCTGGAGATATAAAAGGTGACGAAAAAAGTAAGCCATGTGACATACCATGTCCAGTGGATATAAGCGACCAGGTTTGTATATTTTTCACACAAGACTTCTATAATGGTCATCACCGTACAATAGTAAATATAGTACAAAAACTGTTTTATCCGGCTTCTGTGTTCAGGATAATACAGATTGAAAACAACACAAATGGAAGGGTAGACGAAATACTCAAAGCAAAAGCTTGCTTTAGTGGCATTGGCAAATTCACGTACGGGATATTCAACCAGACCATATTGCGCTACAACAAGACCTGAAATCCAGGTAATCATCTGCTTGAAAAAGAAGATGACCTGTGCTTCTCTCACTTTATTCTTGGGGACAAAGACAATCAGCATTGTGATTGTCAGGATCCAGGCTATGCCCAAAATCAACACATTTATATTCATATTACCGCTCCGTTATTTAAAAATATACATATAGGTAGTTTACACCATAAACAAAATATTATGAGTGAATTTGTGTTTTATCCTGCCTGGCTTAAAGGCCATTTTTACATGATATAAAAAGGCATAAAGAAAAGTCCGGCGCAGCCGGACTTTTCTGACACTTCTTTACCTGTCATGCTTTCTTATACACTCGCTTCCAAAACAGAAGGCTTTACTATAACCTTACCATCAACTATATCAATTGTAACCGTATCACCCTGCTTAACGGTCCCGTCCAGCATTTTTTCGGCAAGCACATCCTCCACCTTAGCCTGGATCGCACGCCGCAAAGGTCTTGCACCATAGATGGGGTCAAAGCCTTCTTTAGCAATGGCGCCAACAGCCGCATCGGTAAACGAAGCGATAATACCGTTGTTGGCAAGCCGTTTTTGAAGGTTTTCAAACATCAGCCCCGCAATCTGCTCAATCTCGGCTTCGGACAGCTGGTGGAACACAATCGTGTCGTCAACCCTGTTTAGGAATTCGGGCCGGAAGTGCTTTTTAAGCTCACCGAGCACATTCTCCTTAATGGTGTTGTAGTCGCTTGCCTTTTTGTCCGCACTGGTGTCGAATCCGAGCCGCTTGGCGGTATCGGTAATCAGCCGCGCACCTGTGTTGGAGGTCATGATGATAACCGTATTCCTAAAATCCACACGCCGCCCCTGAGAATCCGTCAGAATACCGTCCTCCAGGATTTGCAAAAGGATATTGAACACATCCGGATGCGCCTTTTCGATCTCGTCGAACAAAATAACGCTGTACGGCTTGCGGCGCACTTTTTCGGTGAGCTGGCCCGCATCGTCGTAGCCCACATATCCCGGAGGCGACCCAACCATGCGCGATACCGAATGCTTTTCCATGTATTCCGACATATCAATACGGATCATGTCGTTTTCCGATCCGAACATAACCTCGGCAAGCGCTTTTGAAAGCTCTGTCTTGCCCACGCCTGTGGGACCTAAAAAGATAAACGAGCCTATTGGGCGCTTAGGGTCGGAAAGCCCTACGCGGCCGCGGCGGATAGCGCGCGCCAGGGTATTTACCGCCTCCTGCTGACCGATAACGCGCTTGTGCAGCGCCTCTTCCAGATTCAAAAGACGGTCGGACTCAGATGTGGTGAGCCGCGAAACCGGAATATTGGTCCAGTCGGAGATGATGGCTGCTACCTGGTCGGAGTCCACACAGGCATAGTTTGTGGTATTTTTATGCTTCCAGGAGGCCTGCTCATCCTCCAGCTGTTTTTTAAGCGTCATCTCTTCGTCACGCAGCGACGCGGCACGTTCAAAGTCCTGTGTCGTTATAGCCGACTCCTTTTCCGCTGTGATCGCGGCAAACTGATCCTCCAGCGCTTTGAGCTTGGGCGGTGCGGTAAGCTTGCCGAGCCGCACCTTGGAGGCAGCCTCGTCGATCAGATCAATGGCTTTGTCGGGCAGGAAGCGGTCGGTGATATAGCGTGCTGACAGCTCGACCGCCGATTTGAGCGCCTCGTCGGTGATCTTCACACCGTGATGGGCCTCATATTTATCACGGATACCCTTTAATATTTCAAGCGCTTCCTCCTCTGTGGGCTCACCGACGGTGATGGGCTGGAAACGGCGCTCTAAGGCCGCGTCCTTCTCTATATGTTTGCGGTATTCATCCAGCGTCGTTGCGCCTATCACCTGTATTTCACCACGCGCCAGCGACGGCTTTAAAATATTGGCGGCGTCAATCGCGCCTTCGGCAGCGCCGGCGCCAATAAGCGTATGGATTTCGTCTATGAACAAAATGACATCGCCGGATTTGATGACCTCTTCTATGGCTGTTTTAAGCCTTTCCTCAAATTCTCCGCGATACTTTGCCCCTGCCACCATGGAAGAAAGATCAAGCGTAAACAAACGCTTGTTTTTAAGGATTTCAGGTACATCACCGTCCACTATCTTCTGGGCGAGCCCTTCGGCGATCGCGGTTTTGCCCACGCCGGGCTCGCCGATAAGACAGGGATTATTTTTGGTACGGCGCGACAATATCTGAATCACACGCGAGATTTCCTTGTTTCGGCCAATAACAGGGTCAAATTTACCCTCCTTTGCCATTTGGGAAAAGTCGCGGCCGAACTGATTTAGGGTAGGTGTTTTTGGGTTTTTGGCAGGCTGGCCCATACCCGCTTTGTTTTCCGTACCACCGGTGCCATAACTGGACAGTGAGGTGATGATCTCGGAGTAGAAGCTCTGAAGGTTGATGCCCATATCCAGCATGATCTTGACCGCTACGCTCTCACCTTCCCGGATAATAGCCATCAGGATATGCTCGGTGCCGATAAAGTTATGCCCCAGCCTGCGCGACTCGGCAAAGCTAAGCTCAACTATCCGCTTGGTGCGGGGCGTCATAAGAAGCTGTGAATTCGCATCAAGCGGCTCGCCGCTTCCGGTAAGCTCCACGATTTTTTGCAGCACCGCGTCTGCTTGGAGCCCCTTTGCCTCAAGCATTTTACCGGCAACACCGGAGTTTTCCCTGGTCAGACCGACTAACAGATGCTCACTTCCGATGTAATTGTGCCCAAGCTCACATGCGGCGCTATGTGCCAGCCGCAGGGCATCCTGCGCTTTTTGGGTGAAACGGTTATCAAACGTCATAACAGACATCTCCTTTCATCTTGGGCAGGACCAAAGCCTGCGCTTTATCTTAAAAACAAAATATACGTTATGGTAAAATTTAATTTGGCGAAGCTTCTAGCGCCTTGCGCACCATTTCGCCGCGCAGCTCGTCCCGCTTTTCCGGCGCAAGGACTTCGCCTGCCACCCGGTTGATATGCGCTGGCTCGGTACCCACCATAAGCCTGGTGATCACTTCAGGCGCTATATCATTTATTATACCCATATGAATGCCCAGCTTAACCTCGGATAAAAGATGCTTGCATTCGTCGGAGGACATTGTGCGGGCGTAACGCAGGGTACCCAAGGCACGGTACAGCCTGTCGGCCATTGGGATAGGGTTTTCGTCCCTTAGCTTTTGACGCAGCTGGCGCTCGGCGCTTATCATCTGCATAGCTACCTTTTCAAGCTTTTCGGCGGCCTGCCCTTCACTTATGCCCAGCGTGATCTGGTTGGAAAGCTGGAACAGATCGCCCTTAGCATCGCTGCCCTCGCCGTACATGCCGCGGATAGTAAGCCCCAGCTTGCCGGCGCTGCCGGCTAAAACATTCATCCGGCCAGTCATTTTAAGCGCGGGGACATGGAGCATCAGCGATGCGCGAAGTCCTGTCCCGACGTTTGTCGGGCAGCGCGTGAGGTAACCGAACGTTTCATCAAAGGCATATTCCACTTTCCCGCCTATCGCGTCGTCGACCCTGTCGGCAAGGGCAAGCGCCTCTTTAATCGCAAGCCCCGGCAGTATGACCTGAAGCCGGATGTGATCCTCTTCCCCAAGCATGATGCTGATGTCCTGCTCCTTGCTTAGCAGGAGAGCCTTGTTTTTTCCCTGCAGCATTTCGTGACTGATAAGATGATCCTCCACCAAAACCAGCTTGTCGTTTTGCATGGCGTTGTCCAGGTTCAAAAACTCAAATTTTCTGCCCAGCTTCTTTGCACTGCCCATGACAGCATCGCGCACGGCGCCGATCACCATTGCCGCCGACGCATCGCTCCAGCTTGCGGCAAACGGCAGACTGGCTATATTGCGTGCCAGGCGCACACGAGTGCTGAGCACCACATCGCCCTGCGCGCCGCTGTTTTCATACCATGCCGTCATACCATTCCCTCCTGCCGTTCAAGGTCCCTGACCCGGTCGCGCAAAGCGGCGGCCTCCTCAAAATTTTCTGCGGCGACCGCGGCGTCAAGCGCCGACTTCAGCCTGCTGTGCTCACGCTTTATTTTGAGCTTTTCGCTGACGTTTTCAGGCGTTTTCCCGATATGCTCGGCGTTGCCATGAACGCTTTTTAACACCTGCACCAGTTGCGGCCTGAAGGCTTCGTAGCAATCACTGCAGCCGAGCTTACCCGTTTTTGCAAACTCACCCAGCGTCATGTGGCAGGTAGGGCAAGTGATATTAGGCAGTGAAGCGGGCGCAGGCACAAATACATTGACGCCGCTTTCAAAAAAATCTGAAAACAAATCAAAAAACATAATAAAAAGGCTCCTTTCCTGCAAACAGTGTACGAGGTTTGCAAAACAAAATCATATCAGCCGCAGCAGCATGTTTTTAAAGATCTCCGCCCTTGCCGCGTCACGGTCAGGGTGGTTTGGCCCTATCGACCTGTCGGAAAGCGCGGTCAGAATAAGGCGCATCTCCCTGTCTGTAATGACGCTTTGGCCTGCCATGTTTGCCAAAAATGCCTGAACAGATGCAAAGCTGATATGTGTGCCGACTGAATTTATCACATGCATGAGGTAGTTGCTTTGATCTATATTGACGCGGTGGATGCGGATATAACCGCCGCCGCCGCGCTGACTTTCCACAATGTAGCCGCGCTGGCCGGTAAAGCGCGTGTCTATTACATAATTTATCTGTGAGGGGGCGCAGTTAAACTGCGTTGCCAGTTCATTGCGTTTTAAGATAATATCGGTATCCTGCCCTAAAAGCTCAAGCAAAAAATTTTCAATAACGTCACTAAGCTTCATTTGGATCCCACCTCTTAGCGGTCAAAATAAATTAAAAAAACTTTAAATTAGACTTTGACCTTCTTTGACCTTAGTATAGTCTTTCCGATACGACTTGTCAATATGTATTTTTAAAAATAAATTTGAACTTTTTATGAATGATCCGTCACGCTGTCTGCTTTGGGCAGGACAAAACAAAAAGGACTGATTTGTGATATGCGAAAATCAGTCCTTTTGCTCTGTTATGCGCCGAAGTCCTTCCGGCTTTGTTCGCTCTTGCTATGTGGACTAAACCTACCTTACGTCGCGTTCCGACGCTTCAGGTACCTTTTCCTTAAACAACAGTGTAATCGACCAAAGCGCGCCAAGACCGACTAACGCATAAATGATTCTGGAGAACACTGCATCTGTTCCGCCAAACAGCGCCGCCACAAAATCGACGCCAAAGATACCCACAGATCCCCAGTTAAGTCCACCGATGATCACGAGTACCAATGCAATTGTATCAATTACCGTCATGTCTTCCTCCATTCCTACGTTCTTTCTGCTATTAGACAATAGCAAAACTCCACGTAATTTTTACTTTGCATAACTGCTGTTTGCAGCCACACATGTGTTTTATCTATGCTAATGATAAAAACAAGCTGAGGCGGCGCAATGACGCTGTTAATATCCAGTATGCCACCTACATAGAGTTTTTGCATTTTTACGGATAATAAACATGGAAAATTATGCATATTTAATATAATAGGGGGGGATGACGGATGATGAGAAATCCGGTTATGTTTTACTATGCCATAGGCATATGCATAATCATGGGCATTACGCTTGTCTTTATGGCGCAGGGCGCGCCCGCTGCTCCGGCTTCAAACGACATGTGTGAAACTGCCTTGTGCGAACAGTATCTGAAAAGCCTGGGCTATGAGAACGGCGGAATGCTTGAACAGGTTCCGATAGTCATTCCCGTAGTTTTTGACAAGGTCTACCAAAATTATAACGATCTTCAAAAAAAAGCGGGAATGAATCTAAAGCCGTACCGCGGCCGAAGAGTAACGCGATATACCTATAGTGTAACCAATTTTGCCGATAATATTGAAGGCGTGCGGGCAAATCTTTTGTGCTATGACGGCAAGATAATCGGCGGCGACTTAAGCACGGTTGCCATCAACGGATTTATGGTGCCGCTTCTGCCCAAAAAAATTTAAAAAGCGTTCTTTCGGTTTGTCTTTTAAAAAGCAACTGCAAAAACGGTGCTGTCTGTGAGGAAACGTGCGTTTTGAAAGCGTATTAGCCGGCGCCGGATTTGATATGCCAAATTTTAATTATCCATAGGCTCACGCTGCAATTTTACCAGCCGCAAAATGCGCTTCTCTTTTTGCGGCTGGTATTTTGGATTGATTTAAGGCAGCAGTATTCATATTGTCTACGCATATATTTTTTAATGATAGTTTTCATCTCTCTCCTGCCAGTATGAACACGCTTTTTCATCAGCATACCGCTTTTTAAGCCGGGGTTTTACGCAATGCCCGTATTGTAACGCGCAATAATTTCCTCTCGAATATTTAATGTAATGCAATCTAAAATTTTTGCAATTTTTACAAATCCTGATTTCCATGCATGATATCCTCCATTTATATTAATTTTGTACACCGCACGGTGCCTAAAATCAGTTATATTACATCATTTGGTGTAGAATGTCTGTGTGTATTTATGTTGACAGGAGGAATTCATGTGCCATATAAACGAATAAGGGATTTAAGAGAAGACGCGAACTTAAGTCAGAGACAAATTTCAGAAATGATGTATATGCATAAAACCACATACATCAGATATGAAGCAGGGGAAAGTGAAATTCCATTGGATATTGCGATATCACTTGCCAAATATTACAAAGTGAGCCTTGATTATATCGCAGGATTGACCAACAGCAAGAAAATAAATTAAACGCACACCATTCGCCCGCCCAAGTTTTTCCCGAACTGGCAGGGCTTTGCGCAGGCGTAAATTTTCTTGACAGCTTTACTATATTGTGGTATACTGGACTTATCAATGGTAAAGCAGAGGGTGATACCGGTGATTGAGAAAAATGATCTGCTGCTGCTCAAACGCAGCCTGCAAAGTCACATTGGAAAAAAGGTGCGTCTGACATCCAAAAAAGGCCGTAAAAAGGCGGTCGTACGCCAGGGTATAATAGAAAGTACGTACCCCAGCATATTTATTATCCGTCTGGACAACCCTTCCCCCGAGGATTGTGAAAACAGGCGGGTGTCTTTCAGTTATACCGACGTTTTGACAAAGTCTGTTGAAATTGTCGTCTATAAGCCTACAAAGGCTCAGAGCTAGCTTGTGAGCACCTTATAAACGTACGGTTTATGCAGGCCTTGTCCTGCAGAAGCTGCGGCCTTTGTGTCGCAGTTTTTTGATTTTACAATCACCTGGCCATGGACGCGGCTGCAACTGATATAGAATTTTTTTTGTTCCGGCCAGAAATTTGAGTATTTTTATCCGCTTTGTATGTTGATCCACGCCAAAAGGGTCTGAAGATTTGCGAGAATTTTTCCCGCCAGGCAAGGCGAAGGACGACGGCGGGCTGGCGCCCGCCTGGGACGACAACGCAGCATGGTGGGAAAAAGGCCTCAAAGACCAGACTGTTTTAGCGTGGATCGACTAAAAACAAAAGGAGGCATTAGGCATGCATACGCCGCTGGCAGACCGCATAAGGCCTTCCGCCCTGGACGAGGTGGTGGGGCAAGGGCATATTTTAGGCAAGGGGCAAATCCTTTATAACCTGATAAAAAGCGGCAATATCCCCAACCTGATCTTCTATGGCCCAAGCGGAACGGGCAAAACCACGATTGCCAACATCATCGCCGCCGGAACCGGCAAAAAGCTCTACAAGCTAAACGCCACCACCGCGTCCGTGGGCGATATCCGCTCTATTGTGGGCGAGCTTGACAGCCTTACCACCATGAACGGCGTGCTTTTGTATCTGGACGAGATACAAAACTTCAATAAAAAGCAGCAGCAGTCGCTTTTGGAGTTCATCGAAAACGGTCGGATCACGCTGATCGCCTCAACGACTGAAAACCCGTATTTTTATATCTACAACGCTATCCTATCCCGTGCCAACGTTTTTGAGTTCAAGCCGGTGGAAGCGCCGGATATTGTAAGGGCGCTTGGGCGTGCGGTGGTTATGCTCTCCGCTGAGATGGGCGGTGTGCGCATCACACTTGCAGACGGTGTGCCAGACCACCTGGCACGGGTAAGCGGCGGGGACGTGCGCAAGGCGCTTAACTCACTGGAGCTGTGCGTGATGGCGGCCACTCCTGATAAAAACGGCAACCTGTCGGTTTCACTGCAGGACGCCGGCGCTGCGACGCAGCGCAAGGCAATGCGCTATGACCGGGACGGCGACAGCCATTATGATATTCTAAGCGCGTTTCAAAAGTCTGTCCGCGGCTCGGATCCCGACGCAGCGCTGCACTATCTGGCCCGCCTGCTGTCTGCGGGCGACCTGATTTCGGCCTGCCGCCGCCTTATGGTCATGGCGGCGGAGGATGTGGGGCTTGCCTACCCCCAGGCGGTGAGTATTGTTAAATCATGCGTGGACTGCGCGCTCCAGCTGGGGCTGCCCGAAGCGCAGATCCCGCTGGCCCAGGCTGTCATACTGCTGTCGTGCGCACCCAAATCCAATTCAGCCGTTTGCGCCATTAACGCGGCGATGCGCGATATCGAAATGATGGACACAGGCGATATTCCCGCCCATTTAAAGGATGCCCACTACAGCGGCGCAAAGTCGCTGGGTCGCGGGCAAGGCTACAAATACCCGCACGATTTTGAGGGCAATTATGTGGCGCAGCAGTACCTGCCCGATAATATCAAGGATGCGGTATATTACCGTCATGGCGACAATAAAAACGAAAACGCACTGGCGGCTTATTGGGAGGCTATTAAACACAAAAAATCGTAAACATATTGCTTTGTTTTGAAAATATAGTACAATACTACCTAGTAAACAGATATTTACGGGCAGATGACCATATTGCTTAAAACAGGATATGCCCTGCTTGTGCAAGGGTGAAAGCTGTTGTGCTCATCAGCCATGGAAAAGAGGAATGTATGATGTTAAGACCAAAAATTGTTGATGTTTTAAAAAGCGGGAGGATTTTGGTATCCGACGGTGCGTGGGGCACCTTTCTGCATAAAAAGGGCTTAAAGCCCGGGGAGTGCCCCGAGCTTTGGTGCGCAGACAGTCCACAGGATGTGATAGACATTGCCAAAAGCTATATTGACGCAGGCGCGGATATGGTGGAAACAAACAGCTTTGGCGGGACGCGCTATAAGCTTGAATATTTCGGCCTTTCCGGTCGGGCAGCCGAAATCAATGAGGCTGCTGCAAGGGCGTCGCGGGCAGCGGCGGGCGACGACAAATGGGTGATCGCCTCTGTGGGGCCTACCGGAAAAATGCTGATAACAGAAGAAGTCACCGAAGCAGAACTGTATGACGCTTTCAAAGAGCAGGTTGTCGCGCTAGAAAAGGGCGGTGCGGACGCCGTTTGCATAGAAACCATGAGCGATATGGATGAGGCAGCCATTGCCGTTAAAGCCGCAAAGGAAAACACGGCTTGCGAAATCATTTGTACCTTTACGTTTGAAAAGACGGTTCGGGGCGATTACAGGACCATGATGGGCGTTTCGCCTGCAGACGCCGCGGCGGCTGCTTTGGAGGCCGGCGCTGATATTATTGGCGCAAACTGCGGAAACGGCATTGACGGGATGATAGACATTGTTAAGGAAATCAGAAGTGCTGTACCGACGGCGCCGATTCTGGTTCACGCAAACGCGGGACTGCCGCAAAATATTGACGGCACAGACGTTTTCCCCGAAACACCCGAAATGATGGCGGCAAAGACAGGGGATCTGATCAAAGCGGGCGCAAATATCATTGGCGGCTGCTGCGGAACTACGCCTGAGCATATCAAAGCCATCAAGCAGGCTGTGTTAAAACATAAATAAAAGAAACGCCGGGTACAAATGCTATGTCATGTTTGATTGCATGAATTGTGCCAAAACAGGAGACAAAGCTTTATTATGCATAATGAGGAGGAAAAATCATGGCCAATAAGGTCAGGACAAGGTTTGCCCCAAGTCCTACAGGGTATATGCACATCGGAAATTTGCGCACCGCGCTTTATGCGTGGCTTCTGGCACGCAAAAACGGCGGCGAGTTTGTTTTAAGAATAGAGGATACCGATCAGGAACGCTATGTGGAAGGGGCGGTGGAGCTGATCTATAAAACGCTTGCCGACACCGGCCTGACGCACGATGAAGGCCCCGATATCGGCGGGGATTACGGCTCTTATATCCAAAGCCAGCGCCGCAACATTTATGCCAAGTACGCAAAGGACCTGGTGGAGCGCGGCGGTGCGTATTACTGCTTTTGCGATAAGGAAAGGCTTGACCAGCTGCGTGCCGTTCAGGAAGCGTCCAAGGTGCCGCCCAAGTACGACGGGCACTGCTCGCGTCTTTCTGCAGAAGAGGTGGAAGCAAAGCTTGCCGCCGGTGTCCCGTATGTCATACGCCAGAAGATCCCGCGGGAAGGGACGACCTCCTTTCACGACGAGGTGTTTGGCGATATCACAGTGGACAACGCTACGCTGGACGACAATGTCCTGCTAAAATCAGACGGGCTGCCCACCTATAATTTCGCCAATGTGGTAGACGATCACCTGATGCATATCACGCATGTGATACGCGGCAGTGAATATCTTTCCTCAACGCCCAAGTACAATCTGCTTTATCAAGCTTTTGGCTGGGCGCTGCCTGTGTATATCCATGTGTCGCCTGTGATGAAGGAAGCGGGCAGAAAGCTTTCTAAGCGTGAAGGCGATGCTTCCTATGAAGATTTTATAGGCAAGGGCTATTTGAAGGATGCCATCATCAATTATATTGCGCTTTTGGGCTGGAGCCCGGGACTTGAGCAGGATATTTTTACTTTGGACGAGCTGGCCGCGCTTTTCGATATTTCCGGCATCAGCAAGTCGCCCGCTATTTTTGATATCAACAAGCTAAACTGGATGAACGGCGAATATATTCGAAAGCTGTCTTTAGATGAATTCACCGCCATGGCCATGCCGTATTACCGTGAGGCGGTAAAACGTGAGGTGAATTATAATGCGCTGAGTGCACTTTTGCACGACCGCACTGAAAAGTTTTCGGATATCCCCGAAGCGGTTGACTTTATTGATGCACTGCCGGAATATGACAATGAGCTGTATGTCAATAAAAAGATGAAAACCACTGCCGAGTCGTCAAAATCGGCGCTTGAGGCTGTTTTGCCCGTCATGGAACGCATTGGCGAGTGGGATCAGGCGCAGCTTCACGACGCGCTGTCCGCGCTTATTGAGCAGATGGGTGTAAAAAACGGACAGATTTTGTTCCCGCTGCGCGTGGCTATGTCGGGCAAAAAGTTTACGCCGGGCGGCGGCGTGGAGCTTGCGGCCCTGCTGGGCAAGGACGAAAGCATAAAAAGACTGAAAAAAGCCATACAAAAGCTAAGCTAGAAACTTTTTGCGCAGCAAAAAGACAAAGTTTTGGCGGGACTTTTTTAAAGCGGGCAGCGCCCGCATGCACCTGCGCAAATAGCTTAACGGTCATTTTAGTCTTTCGCCCGGTATCCTAATTTTAGCGTAACTGCCTATAGGATAAGAATCGGGGATGTGGGAAGGGCTGGGCGCACAAATTGCCGTCCGCAGACGGCGAAATTCTAATCGTATGAGCACTTTTTTCCCTAGGGTGCGGATTCCAATAGGCAAAACGCCCCTAAGCGGCCGTTTTTCCGTCATGCTTCGCCTGCGAAAGCTTAAATACACAAAGTATTTGCGCTTCCTTCCGCCTCGCCTGGCGAAAAAACTTCTCACTTTTGTGCGCTTCGCCTATTGGAACCCACACCCTTGTTGCTTTCTTTTTGCGATAGAAAAAGAAAGTAAGGTTTTGCTCTTTATCGGTATGCGTCAGCCGTGGCACCTGCCGCAGGCTTGCTTGACACAGACGGGCTTTTAGCCTATAATGGTTTTGTTGTTTGGCTGCACAGACAGATGTTCGTCCGGCCTTTTGCCGCGATTAGTTTGGAACAGAATGATTATTAGGATGATAGATTTTTATCGAGACTATTATGAGGAAGTGAGAACATGCCGGATTACAAATGCCATACCCCCGAAGGGGTCACAGATTACCTGCCTGACGAGTGCATGGCAAAAAACCAAATAGAACAATCGCTGCAAACGACATTTTACAGCTATGGCTACCGCCGCGTACAGACGCCCGTGATCGAATATCATGACATCTATGCGGCAGCCTCCGGCGATATTTCCTCGGAAAAGCTGTTTAAGTTTTTTGACCCTCAGGGACGTATTCTGGCGCTCAGAGGCGATATCACCACCTCAATCGCCCGGATGATGGGTACCAAGTGGGGCGCTGCGCCTTTGCCTGCTCGGCTTTGCTATGTGGCGGAGGCCTTCCGCTATAACGGCTCGTCTTCTTCCTTGCCTTCCGAATTTACGCAGGCGGGCATTGAGCTTATCGGCGCAGGGGGCGCGGCGGCGGATGCTGAGATCATTATTGTGGCCATTACGGCTTTGCTGGACGCCGGCATAAGCGAATTTCAAATCGATATCGGGCAAGTAAGCTTTTTTAAGGGGCTTGCCGGTCAGATCGGCCTTAGTGCCGAAGATACCGAAAAAATGTGTACGCTGATCGACCATAAGGATTCGGTGGGCATTGCAGAGGTAATTGCAAAATACAGTGCGGACAGCGAAATAAAAGACCTGATGCTAAGCATTCCCGATTTGTTCGGCGGCGAAGAGGTATTGTCGTGCGCGGATTCACCGCGATTAAACGCCTTGTCGCGCTCGGCGCTAAGCAATCTAAGACAGGTGTATGATATCATAAAGGGTTGCGGACTGGAAACGTACATTTCGCTGGATCTCGGTATGCTGCAAAGCATCGACTACTACACAGGCGTGATATTCAAGGGCTTTACTTACGGCGTAGGCTTCGCCATCTGCGGCGGCGGCCGATATGATGCATTGATAGAGAATTTCGGCGCGGATATGGCAGCCGTCGGCCTGGCGATAAGCGTCAACCGTGTACTGGCCGCCATGCAGAGACAAAAAAAGCCGCTCGCCTCTCCCATAACGCATATTCTGCTCTGGACAGACACGGCAAACGCCGCATCCTACGATACCGGCCAAAAGCTGCGCAGGGCAGGGCTGATTGTGGAAAATTATCTGGGCGAGGGGGATACCGAAGCGGCCCTGGCCTATGCAAATGCACACGGTATCGGCGCTGTTGCGGCGCCATTGCCCGGCGGCAGCCTGCAGATGCTGTACTGTGACGGCCGCAGGCGTATCATTACCGCGGCAGAGCTTGAAGGGGGTGACCTGCTGTGAAGTACCTCACAATCGCCCTGGCAAAAGGACGGCTGGCGGAAATATCTATGGATTTATTTCTGAAAATAGGCCTTGACTGTTCCGAAATGAAGGAAAAAACCCGAAAGCTGATCTTTGCGGACGAAAAAAATAAAATCAAGTTTATTCTGGTTAAAGCGGCGGATGTCCCGACTTATGTGGAATATGGTGCGGCGGATATCGGCATTGTGGGCAAAGACACGCTCCTGCAGGAAGGCCGCAACCTCTATGAAATGATCGACCTGGGCTTCGGCCAGTGCCGCATGTGCGTGTGCGGGCCGCTTGCAATGAAGGATAAGCTTGACAGCATCAACGACCTTCGTGTCGCGTCGAAATTTACCAACGTAGCCCGCAGCTATTTCTTTAACGAGAAGGGCCGCACGGTGGAGATCATAACCTTGCAAGGCTCTGTTGAGCTGGCGCCGCTTGTCGGCCTCTCGGAGGTTATTGTGGATATTGTGGAAACCGGCAAAACCTTACGGGAAAACGGCCTTGACGTGCTTGAAACCATTTGCGATATTTCGGCACGGTTTGTGGTCAACCGGGTAAGCATGAAGATGGAACGCGAAAGAATATTGGATATCGTGCAAAAGCTTAAAGGCGTTTTAGCCGAAGGGGGCGTAGAAAATTAGACTTTATCCGGCAATTGATATTAAAGACGGCAAATGCGTGCGTTTAGTTCAGGGAAGGTTTGATGCTGTCAGCGTTTACGGTGACGATCCTGTGCAAATGGCCAGAAAATGGCGCAGTTTAGGCGCAGAATATCTCCATATCGTGGATTTGGACGGGGCGCTTAAAGGGAAGGGCATGAGCGGCGACGCGATTGCCGCCATCTGTGCCGCCGCAGACATTCCCGTGCAGACTGGCGGCGGCATCCGCAGCATGGCAGACATCGAAAAACGCCTGGCCTGGGGGGTCAGCCGCGTCATCCTCGGTACTGTTGCCGTTTCCGAGCCCGATCTGGTGGCTCAGGCTATAGAACGTTACGGCAGTAAAATCGCCGTGGGCATAGATGCCAAAGACGGTTATGTGGCAACACACGGCTGGGAGCGTGTGAGCGGCAGGCAGGCTGTGGCGTTTGCGGGCGAGATGGCAGCGCTTGGCGTGCAGACCATCATATACACAGACATTGCCACAGACGGCATGCTTTCAGGCCCCAACACACAGGCTATGGCGCATATGGCGCAAAGCGTAGACGCCGGCATCATCGCCTCAGGCGGCGTCGGCTCGCTTGAAGATATCACGGCGCTTAAAACAACAGGGGTGGAGGGCGTTATTGTAGGTAAGGCGCTCTATACCCATAACATTGATCTAAAAGAAGCGATCGCCGCCGCGCGATGAGTCGGTTAATACTTAAAATAGTGAGGAAGGTTTTAGCATGAATTTTACAGACGAGCTTAAGTTTGATGAAAAGGGCCTGATACCCGCTGTAGTGCAGGATTATGCCGGCGGACGTGTGCTGATGGTGGCATATATGAATAAAGAGGCTGCACAGGCAACGCTTCAGAGCGGCAAGGCCACGTTCTATTCACGCAGCCGCCAAAAGCTGTGGGTAAAGGGAGAAACCTCCGGCAATTTTCTGCATGTGCGCGAAATCCTGTGCGACTGTGACGCCGATTGCCTGCTGCTGCGCGTGGTGCCTGACGGACCTGCCTGTCACACAGGCAATACCAGTTGTTTTTTCAGAAGGCTGGAAGATCAGATTTTAAAGCCAATAGCCACAACCCATATGCCGGACGCCGGCATTTTAAATGACGTTTACAAAGTGGTGGAAAACAGGCGAGACAATCCCAAGGAAGGCTCATATACCAATTACCTGTTTGACAAAGGCATTGATAAGATACTGAAAAAAGTGGGCGAGGAAACCGCCGAAGTGATCATCGGGGCAAAAAACGCCGATAAAGGCGAAATACAGTACGAAGTGGCCGACCTGATGTATCATCTTACGGTGATGCTGTGCGAGCGCGGCCTTTCCTGGCAGGATATATACGGTGAACTGGCGGACAGATACAAATAATGTGATATATTATTTCGCGCATAATATAAATCCGGCCCCCGCCAGACATGTGCGGGGGTTTATACTACCATCCGCAGTCGGTCGGCACATATTTTCGCGTTTATAAAGCAACAGGAGCGGGCAGCCTGCCCGCTCCTGTTACGCTTTTATGCCTTATAAACGTTATCAGTTAACATAGATGACAATCATCTTGAGCTCTTTCTTATACATATACGCAAACACTGTTGAAGCATTGGCGTTTTTACCGTCAAAAGCGATGATACTGCCATCGTCCGATTCGGTCACGGGGTTGGAAGAACCTAGCTGAACCTGATATACCTTAGTGTTGGAGAGTATATTCCAGTATTCTGCCTGATCCGTGTTGCTCAGTACAGGCGGAGTTACAGTGGTGTCAAGCAACGCCGGCGCAAGATGTATAGCCCCGTTAGGCGCCTTGGTATTAACTGTGCCGAACATCCACTTGAGCCGGTCTGTGCTTTCATATACGCCCTCAGCGTGTTTGCTTGCAGCCCGGTTCGCAGAATCAAGCACTACCTCAACATCATTGATCTGACCAAGATTATTAAAGCCGAATCTTACGATATCGCCTACCTTCACCTGGTTGTACGCTGAACCGGCATTAGCATCCGCCGTTTCATAATCGATCAGGCCCGATTCGTTGCCCTGATACACCGATATTTCGTATACAACCCCGCCGTCAGGATCAAGTTCGCTTGTCTTTTGGGTTCCCACAGCCTTAACCAAACATAACGGCGTATCCGCACTGATACCGGAGGAATCCACCCCGCCGTAAACCAAAAGCACAGTAGCCACGGCGTTCGCATCGACGTTGTAGCCTTCAATTGAATAAGCGTTTCCCACTTCAAACGCCGATGCCTGCAGCATCTTGTACTCGCCCGTCTGTTTGCGGTCATTGGGAACTGAGATAATCTTTGTATCACTGTTCAGTCTTATTTTGTGTGCAAAGTTGTTTGCGTCGACATAAGTGAGGCTGGCCGCCTGCTGCATAAGCTTAAGCCCGGTTTTGCTAGCCGTGCTCCCCATGTCCAGAGCCCCGTCTGTCAGAGTATCTGTGGTGGTGATAGCGTTGATATTCTGACTGGAATCGAGTGTATATCTCACCAACTGCGTATAGGTTGCCGAGCTTACGTCGTCTGCAGAATTGGAGTCCAGCTTATCGGCAGCTGCCTCAATCGCATTTAAAATACCTTGGGAATCGGTAGTGGAATTCATAGAATTTCCGTTGATCTTTATCTTCTCCGCTGCAGACTTTGTTTCAACCTGAAGCGTATCAAGCCGCATAAGCTTTACGGAAACGCCGCCGTTAGCACCTGACTTTTCTGTTACGTTCACGAGATAAGCATAGTTGCCAACCTGCTGCGCGGATACATTGGATGTAGCGGCAATCCTGCCTGAACGGTCAAGATAAAACGTTGCCGACATGCCGAGCGTCATGTTCTCTTTACCGTCTTTAACAAGTGCCAGGAACTCCGGCGTAAGCTTATATTGGGTGTTGTTTATCGTGTAAGTTTCCCTATCGTCAAGGATCTCTTTAATCGTCCCGCTGATGGTTTTTCTGGACACGTAACATGTGATGCTTTTTCCATCCATGCTCTTGGCCACAGACAGGATATCATACGCCTGCAGGCTGCTTACACTCATTTCGGCGTTATTACTGGCATTGATGATACTCAGGCTGACATCCCTTTCGTTCGGGTCTAAGCGGATATTATAGCCGGAGGTGTAATAGTCATTCACAATATAATTTTTCGAGTCAACGGTGTCAGTGGTTCTGACGGACTCTTTGACGACAAATGTCTGGTAGTCGTACATAAAGATAACGTCAATATCGCCGTCGCTGCCCGAATCCAGAAGGGTTGCCTCCCCGTCAAAAAAGCTGCCGCTGGAAGGTGAAAGCCAGTAGGACAGATTCTTCATGTTCGCTGAGTTCTCGTCCTTGCCGTAATCAAACGCGGCGCCGTTATATATGAACTTAGCGTTGGAAGCGATGGTGATATCCTCGGCTTTGGTGTCATCTTCATTCTCAAAGTAACTCAGGATCCTGCCGGCCGGTGAATAATCGTCAATATCCTGGGATTTGACGACCACTGCCTTGTTCCTCGACTGAGAAGAATCTATGGACACCAGAATGCGCTCATCGGTATCTTCGTCATAGCGATAGTAAACATTAACATAATAACCCAGCAGGTTTTTTGCCGCAACCGATGTCAAAACATTGCCGTATTTATATTTAGCGCTTTCACCCGATGCCTCCAAAACCATCTCGCCTGCTCTCAGGCTATTGGCTTCGGTACTTAATGAAACAACCCCGTCAACTGCCACAACCATAGCATTTTTGAGTTCCGTGGTCTTTATTTTGGAAGTCAAAAGCGTTTTGTCGGTCAAACCATAGTTGCCCGAAGAGGTTTTTTCCATAATTTGCAGCGTGAGTGAATTATACAGCAGTTTTGCCACCATACCGCGGGGAGCGGGATCAGTGGAAGGCTGGATAATAGCTGCCTTTGTCACGCCTATTTCGTTGGCAACCGTCAAATATCCGTTCGGCCAACCGCCTCTGTCTATGCACATCTGTTCATAACCAAGAGCGCACACGATCATTTTTACAGCCTGCTCATATGTAACAGGCGCATCCGGAGCAAAGGTGCCGTCGCCCATTCCCACAATGATACCTAAATTATAAGCAACACGAACGTAACCCGTAGCCCAGTGAGCCTCGCCGCTTGCTGTTGCCATATCAGTAAACAGCCCGGCAGAGTTAACATTTTTAGCGACCTCCTCCTGCCCCATTGCCCTTGTCATAACCGCAGCAAATTCGGCCCGGGTGATTGTGGCATCCGGACGGAAGGTCCCGTCTTCGTAGCCCACAAGCAGTCCTAAAGATACCAACGAATCAACTGCCTGTTTATACTGCGAGTTGTCCGCCACATCCGAAAAAGATGCGGCCGTTATGCTTGTTGTTGTCACAGCAAGCGTCATCATAACCGATAGGCATCCCGCAAGCAGTCTTCTGAAAAGCTTCATATTCATTTCCTCCTATGTAAAGTTTTCACAATCAGGCGGCCTGTCCCTTAATGCTTCCCAATTACCATAGCTGTGCCGCATTCCTAGGTAATACTATAACACGCTATGACAAATTCCGTCAAGTTTTATTATATTGTAACTGTGTTACATTTTGGATACACCTGGTGACGACGTTTGCACAGTCTGCGCAGTCCGGTAAAAAATACAGCGGATTTTGTTCACATAATATCTTTACGAATTTATTACAAAACATTTGTTTATCCACTTATCCACATGCTTTTCCACACCTGTTTTATAAAATCCCGCTCCAAACCCTGCGTTTAGACACATATTCACATGGTTATCCACATGAATTCCTGAAAAACCCAGGCAATTATACACAAAAACCTCATTTACATAATATTAAAATTTGCAAGTTTTTTGCTTTACATCATATTGTTTGATTTGCGTAACCAAACTGTAAAATATCGTAAAAAACGCCGCCGCTGTGCCATTTTTTCCGCTTTTACGGCGAAACCCGCCCGGTGACCCCTCTTTGCAGAAAGCGCGCCTCGTGTTATAATAGGATTGAATTAAAATACCTATGTCAGGGTGATGGATATGAAGAGGTTTCATAATATTAAAGGATTCCTGGCAGGCTTTTTGGCCTGTGCCGTTCTGACTGCCACATTTGCATACGCTGATGATCTGTATCAAACTATCACTGTGCAGACAGGCTCCGCAAAAATATTTATAGACGGCGAGCAGGTAGATATGGAAAGCATGCTCTATGACAACCGGACATATGTGCCCTTGCGTCACTTTGCCGGGCTGCTGGGCAAAGCGGTGCGCTACGACAGCAACGTCAATGAAATACATATCGATGATAAAGAAGCTGTCCAGATGATGAGCAAGGAAGTTGCCTTTTTGGTCAACGGCCAGCCGGTACGCCTAAACTATTTCACACAGATGATTAACTGGTACAAACTGAATTCCGGCATACGTGAGCTTTCCGGTTCTCAAAAGAATCAGTTCAAGGAATTTGTAAAAAACGAGGTCGTCAAAATTTGTGTCACACAGCAATTCTGTGAGGATCTGCGCATTACGCTCAGCGCCTCGGACAAAACCATGATTGAGGATAAGATCAATGTCTTCGCAAGCAATTACGGCGGTCTGGACAAATTTACCGCAGAGCTTGAGAAAAACGGGATCAGCTACGACGTTTACTATTCACTCCAAGAATATTACGCGCTTCGCTCTAAACTTATGGATGTGATGACAGACCTGGTTTCCGAAGATACCATCCGCGAGTACTATGACGCGCATAAGGACGCCTATCTTGTAGAAAAGGTGAAAGCAAAGCATATCCTGCTTAAAACCACTGACGAAGCCGGCTACCCCCTGCCCGATTCCGCAAAGGCCAAACTGAAGGAGAAGATGAATGATATTTTAGCCGAAATCAAATCCGGCGCCAAAACATTCGATGAACAGATGTTTAAATATTCCGAGGACCCCGGCCTTAAAACCAATCCCGACGGCTATCTGTTCGCCCGCGGCGAATTTGCAAAGGTTTTCGAAGATACTGCGTTTTCGCTTAAGCCCGGCGAAATGTCGCCGGTGTTTGAAAGTGAGCTTGGCTACCATATTGTATATGTCGTGGATAAGATGACGGTATATCAGCCGTTTGAAAGCGTAAAGAATGACATATACAATATCATCAGAAACGACCGCTACAACGCGGTTATGGATGAAAAAGCCGCGCAGGCGGATATCATTTTAAACGTCAGCGTATATAACGGCATTTGATGGTGTGTTCAGTTGGCGCCATAAAAATAACAGATTGGAGTGATGAGCTGTGGTAAACTTTAGAAATGACTGGGATGCTGTGCTGGCGGGTGAATTTGATAAGCCGTACTACCAGCAGCTTCGCGGCTTTCTGGCGGCCGAATACCGCACACATAAGATTTATCCTGATATGTACGCCATATTTCACGCATTAGAGCTTACAGCCTTTAGTGATGTGAAGGTGGTTATCCTGGGCCAGGATCCGTATCATGGTCCGAACCAGGCGCACGGCCTCGCTTTCTCAGTACAAAAAGGAATAGATATTCCCCCCTCACTCATGAACATGTTTTCAGAGCTGCACAGCGACTGCGGTTGTTATATCCCCAATAACGGTTTTCTTGAGAAATGGGCAAGGCAGGGCGTTCTGCTTCTGAATGCCTCCCTTACCGTGCGGGCAGGCGAGGCCAATTCCCACCGCAATAAGGGCTGGGAGCTGTTCACAAGCAGGATCATACAGCTTTTAAACGACAGACCCGCGCTGGCCGAGGCTCATGACGAAGGCGGGGCGTTCACCCTGTTTGACGCACCCCCCTCACCCCAGCCGCCTAAAGCTGCCGTGAAAAACGATAAGGGCATTGTTTTTCTGCTTTGGGGCGCAAATGCAAAGGAAAAAGCGGCATTGATCACAAATCCCAAGCACGCCGTTCTTGTCGCCCCGCATCCCAGCCCGTTGTCCGCAAGCAGAGGCTTTTTCGGCTGCCGTCACTTTTCACGCACCAATGCGCTTCTCAAAGATATGGGCTATTCTCCTGTTGACTGGCAGATTGAAAATATTTAAGTGCCCGGCATTTTGACTTCCTTCACGGATACAGGCGCTGTGTGAGACATATTGGGCTTAGAGCCGGCGTACCATTTCCTTATAAGCCTCCGGGGTGAGCAGCAGGTTTACCACATCCAAAAGCATATTTGCCGAGATACGCTGCGGAAGCTCAAGACAGGCCGCAAGCCTGCGCCGTTTCTGCGCGCTTCCGCCTCTTCCTGTCAGTCCATCCGCATAAAAATCCGCTTTGGTTATGGCGCCTTTTTCTTTTTGCCGGGCGGCTGCGCTGCCACTTTTCTGGGAAATCACCGTAGCGCCCGATTTTAACAGTGCGCTTACGATCAGCTCCCCGTCTGCGCCCTCTACCCCCAGCTTGCCCTCCTTTGACGCTGCCTGCTTACGCCTTTCCTTGCCGTATATATCCGGTATAAACGCATGCCTGACGCCATCGGCGTCAAGTCCCTGCTTGATATAGCTGCGGATGGCAAAGCCCGCCCTATCGGGGTCGGTAAAAATGATCAAGCCCGTTTCCTTGGCAAGCTTGCGCAAAAGCTGCACCTTTTCTTTATCCCGGAAAATACCGAAACCTTCTGTTGTTAAAATGAGCGTATCCACAACCGAGCCCAGCCTTATCTTATCATACACGCCTTCAACAACAATGGCTTCTTTTATCTTAATCAAGCGCTTCTCTCCTCCGCGGCTGTATGCCGCTTGTTATACCAGCATTATATACCGTACCACCTGCCCGCGCAACATCGTATATTAAAATTTTTGTGGAATAGAATACCATTCCTTTTTGTATAATAAATGGTGAGCGCCGTTTATGTGTTTTGTCACTCCGGCGGCACTTAAAAAAAAGAAATATGGATTTTGTTATTGACATAATGCATAAGCATAGGTTATAATCTAGGGTAGATTTTGTTATATCTTGTCCCCATAGTCAGACAAGGTAACACTATTATGTACATAGTAGTGGAGGGAGGGGAATAAAATGTCTGAAATCAGAGTTAAAGACAACGAATCTTTAGATAATGCGTTGCGCAGATTCAAACGCCAGTGTGCTAAATCGGGGATTTTAACCGAAATGAGAAAAAGGGAACATTATGAAAAGCCCAGCGTTAAGCGTAAGAAAAAATCTGAGGCGGCCCGGAAGCGCAAATTTAAATAACGGGTCTCTTACGGTTGCTTTTAATATTGAAAATTTGTCTTGTGAGATTAGGCGCCGTTTTCGGCGCCTGTATCATATTATTCTGTTTCACAAGGGGGGTATTACATATGGCATCTGAAAAAAAACGCAGCTTTAAATGGGCAATCTTTGTTTGGGTTTTGCTTCTAATAGCGCTTATTACACTCACCGTATTGTTTTTTGCGCGGCCCGCTGAGGCGCCGCAGCAGCAGCTTTCCTCGCCCGCAACCGGAAATATCACAAAACACGCGTCCGGCCGCTATTTCCAGGATGCGCAGGGCAATCCCGTATTTTTGCTCGGCTATTATGCCTGGGCGGCGGTCAATACTGATGGTTATGAAGCGCCTGCGGCCACATATGTCAGGATGATCGACGATGCCTACGCCAATCATCTGAACTATATCCGGATCAGCCTCGGTGAGACTTATGCCGATTCTTCAACCAGTTCCAAAAACTATACCGGCGTAAGACGCACCCCCTTTGCCTATGTCAACGGCAAAGCCGATCTGGACCAGTGGGATCCCAAATTCTGGGAAGGGTTGCGTTACCATTTGCAATATGCAAAAGACAGAGGCGTAATAGTACATGTTGCCATATTTGACGGATGGTTTATAGCGGCGCCGGCTCAAGCCTGGCCCATATCTTTTTGGAACATTGATAATCAGGTCAGGGATTTTTATGGGGATCTGGATCTGGACATGGATAACAATGTCAATGAAGCAAGCGGCTTTTTCCGTTTAGACGATTTCAACAATAACACCGGCGTAGGATATTATCAAAAGAAGTTGATCGATAAAACCATTGAGGAATGCGCGCCTTACGACAATGTGTTTTATGAGCTGGGCAATGAAATTAATGCCCCAACCGCGTGGGCCGATGCCATGGCAGGATATATCAGGGAAAAAAGCCCGCGAGCAATTTCCCAGGTGCAGTGGAAAGAGACACCCGGTACGACCCTTGACGGACTCACAACCCATGCCGCCGACACCTATGATGAGGTTAAGCGCTTAACGGGCGGTAATGTGGGGAAAAATTACGTTTATTGGGAAGACACCGACGGCCCCGAACTGATGAGCAAAGGCGCCGATGACAATCGCAAAGCGGTGTGGTACGCTTTTGCAGGCGGCAGCGGAGGCTGGACCGGATTCACGGGCGATTATTGGAAGAACGCGCCTGACCAGCAAAAAATGACATACTATAAATATCTGTCCGATTTTATAAGCACATCGGGTATCAAGTTCTGGCAGATGCCGCCTGACCGCGATATTGTGAGCAACAGCGGCAAAAATTCCTGCCTGTATGAAAAAGGCTCGTCCTGCTTCGCCTACATTCTCAACGATGAAAGTATTACCTTAAACTTAAAGGAAACCAAAGGTAAGCTGTCTTATCAGACATACAATACCAAAACGGGAGAGTTTGGTCCCAAGCAAACGGTAAAGGGCGGTGCTGTGCGCAGCTTTGAGCGCCCTGCCGGAGCGGAGGACTGGGCAATATACGTCTGGAAGGAAAGTAAATGATAGCTGTATGATAAGCAAGCGCGCCGTTTGACCAAACGGCGCGCTTTTTTGTCCTGTCATGATAAGCTATAAATTAATTTTTCTTTCCTCCAGCCGTTTGTCCACCATTGTGCGGAAAATGGAGTAGAGCACGGAGCAGATCGGCACCGAAAGGATCATGCCTACAGCTCCGAAAAGATAGCCGCCCGCCAGCAGCGCCAATAGCACCCACATGCCCGGCAGCCCCACAGAATTGCCTACTATCTTAGGATATATGAAATTCCCCTCAATCTGCTGAAACACAATTGCCATGATAGCGAAAATGATGGCGTCTTTGGGGCTGCCCATCACCAGAATAAGTACAGACGGCAGGGCGCCAAGCAAGGGCCCGAACAGAGGAATAAGGCTGCACACCGCCATCAGCGTGCTGATCAGCGACGCATACGGCATACCGAAAATGCTTGTGCCGATAAAGTACATAGTCCCCAATATCACCGCTTCGGTAAGCTGGCCCACCACAAAGCTGGAAAATATTTTATTCGAAAGCGCACCCACTTCATACACCCGCACAACGAAGCGTCTGGGCAAAAACGCATACAGTGCCTTTTTCAGGCTATAGAGCAGACTTTCCTTGCTGAGCAGCAGGTAGACCGCAAAGACCACACCCATGATAAAATTGAACAGCCCTGAGGTAAGCCCACTAGCAAATGTGAACACCTTAGGCGATATTCCTGCCGCCCAGTCGCCGGCTCGCGCAATCATGGCATTCCAGTCAAGCTCGAGATTGCCCAGCCCATGCTCCGACAGCTTTAAACCGTCAAAAAAACGATATGCCTTTTCCTGCATGTATCCCACATAAGCCGGAATATTTTTGGCCAGCAGATCAAGGCTTTTTCCCAACTGCGGCACGATAAAAAACAAGAGCGCCGAAATGATCAGAGACACCAAAATGATTGCCGCCAAAAGACACACCGGCCGTTTTATTTTACGCCATAATTTATATTTCGGCTTGTTTAAAAATTTAAAAACATGATTTTCAAGCCGCATGATGATAATATTAAGGATAAAAGCAATAAAAAGGCCTACCAAAAACGGGGTGAACATAGCCGTAAGCCAGCCTATAAACGACAGCGTGGCGTTCAGGTTTAAAAGCGCCACAATCAAAATAACGGCATAGGTCACAAGGAGTAATGTCCCCTTGGGCGCCGAATCCACATCCTTTTTCGTGGGGAGCAGGTTGTTTTTTCCGTCTTGCATCTGCTTATCCTCATCTCCGTTTCTATTAGGATAACATATTCTCTAAAATAAAATATCAGGGCCGAACACCGATACAATAAATGCGTAAAGCAAAGCCGAAAGGCTTTGTATTATGGATTGCATTTATTATACCACATTGCGCGCCGTTGTCCAGTATATGTATTGGAATCACGAGCCATGTAAGCGCAGCTGGTTTTTAATTTCAAAGTGGCGATACTGTATTGTACGGTTTTTTTGCCGGTTTTATTCAGCACTGCTTTAACAGGGTATGGCATAGTATGGTAAATTCACAGTATATTCATAAAAAACAGTAGTAATACAGACCATTTGGTGGTATAATATTGGTTAGTTTGATTTGGCACAGAAGGTTAAAAAGAGAAATGCCGGCTGTGCCGGACAGAAAACAGAGGTGTTTGATATGGGGTTTCTTGAAAAAATATTCGGAAGCTACTCGGATCACGAGATAAAAAGAATCACACCGCTTGCCAGAAAGGTAGAAAGCTACGATGAGCAGATGCGCTCATTGTCCGACGCCGAGCTTCGTGGCAAAACGGATTTGTTTAAAAAAAGGCTGGCGGAAGACGAAACCTTAGACGACCTGCTGCCCGAAGCGTTTGCCGTAGTGCGTGAGGCGGCCTGGCGAGTGCTTGGCATGAAGCCGTTCTTCGTACAGATCTTGGGCGGTATTGTTTTGCATCAGGGCAGAATAGCGGAAATGAAAACCGGTGAAGGAAAAACCCTGGTGTCTACCCTTCCTGCATACTTAAACGCGCTCACAGGCAAGGGCGTACATATCGTTACGGTTAACGATTACCTTGCCAAGCGCGACAGTGAGTGGATGGGCAAAATCTACAGATTCCTGGGCCTTTCCGTGGGACTTATTGTCCACGACAAGGACAGCACAGAGCGCAAGGAAGCGTATAACGCGGATATCACCTATGCCACCAATAATGAGCTGGGCTTTGACTACCTGCGTGACAACATGGTGATTTACAAAGAGCAGATGGTACAGCGGGGCCAGAATTACGCCATCGTGGACGAAGTGGACTCCATCCTGATTGACGAAGCGAGAACGCCGCTTATTATTTCGGGCGCAAGCGGCAAATCCACTCAGCTCTACCAGCTTGCCGACAGCTTTGCTAAAAAGCTCAAACCAAAATTCGTAGCTAAAACAGACGATAAAGAGTTAGACGATAACGTAGACGCTGATTATATCGTAGACGAAAAAGCACACACCGCCACCTTGACCCAAAGCGGTATTAGAAAAGCCGAGGAGTTTTTCTCGGTAGAAAATCTTTCCGATCCTTCAAATATGCTCATCAACCACCACGTCAACCAGGCGATCAAGGCACACGGCAATATGAAGCGTGACCGCGAATACGTGGTCAAAGACGGTGAGGTAATCATTGTCGACGAGTTTACCGGCAGACTGATGTTTGGCAGACGTTACTCCGACGGCCTGCATCAGGCGATTGAGGCCAAAGAGCATGTCAAGGTGGAGCGCGAGAGCAAAACGCTTGCGACCATCACCTTCCAGAATTTCTTCAGGCTATATGAAAAGCTTTCGGGTATGACGGGCACCGCTCAGACAGAAGAGCAGGAGTTTCAGCAGATCTACAAGCTCGATGTTGTGGTGATCCCCACCAACCGTGAGATGATCAGAAAAGATCTGCCCGATGTCGTGTATAAAAATGAGAGAAGCAAATTTGACGCAGTGGCCAATCAAATCGCCGAGTGCCACGAAAAAGGGCAGCCGGTTTTAGTGGGTACCGTTTCAATTGAGAAATCGGAGGAACTGGCTGAGCTGCTTAAAAGAAGAGGCATAAAGCACGAGGTTTTGAATGCCAAGTTCCACGAAAAAGAAGCCGGAATTGTAGCGCAGGCAGGCAAAAAGGGCGCCGTCACCATTGCGACGAACATGGCGGGCCGCGGTACCGACATCAAGCTTGGCGGCAACGAGGAATACATGGCCAAGACCGAAATGCAGCGCATGGGATTCTCGGATGAAATGATCAGCGAGGCGACCGGCTTCGGCGATACCGATAATCAGGAAATCATCACCGCACGCGAAACCTTTGTGCAGCTTCTGCAAAAATATAAAGAGCAGATCGCTGCCGAAGCGGAGGCTGTGGTGGCTGCGGGGGGACTGTACATCATCGGTACTGAGCGGCACGAATCGCGGCGTATCGACAACCAGCTGCGCGGCCGTTCGGGCCGTCAGGGCGACCCTGGCACATCCCGGTTTTATATATCGCTTGAGGATGACCTGATGCGGCTGTTCGGCTCTGAGCGCATAAGCGGCATGGTGGAGCGGCTGGGTCTGGAGGACGATCAGCCCATTGAGGCAAAAATGCTGTCGGGCGCGATTGAAAATGCGCAAAAGCGGGTTGAGGGCAGAAACTTTGACGCCAGAAAGCATGTCCTGCAGTACGACGAGGTCATGAATCTGCAGCGCAAAATGATTTACTCGCAGCGCCAAAAGGTGCTTGACGGGGAGAATCTGCACGAAGCTGTTTTGCGCATGATGTATGAGACCATAGACAATGCCGTAACCATGTATACGGGCGCGGCGTCTCCGGAAGACTGGGATTTTGAAAGCCTGTCGGCCTTTGCAAGCGAAATGTTTTATGCGCCTGAAAACAGCTTCCGGTTTACTACAGATGAGCTGAACCGGCTTACCAAGGACGATATAGCGGATAGCTTAAGGGAGCTTGCCGATGCGCGCATGGCACATCAGCAGGAAATCTTCGGCGATGATCTGCCCGAGCTTGAGCGCGTTGTGCTGCTTCGGGTAGTGGATACCAAATGGATGGATCACCTTGACGACATGGAGCAGCTCAAAAGCGGCATCGGCCTGAATGCCTATGCACAGCGCGATCCTGTGGTCGAGTACCGCCTTGTCGGCTCCGATATGTACGATGAAATGCTGCAAAATATTTCTCATGATACGATAAAATTTATACTTGGCGCAGCCCCTGCGCCCAAGACGCTTGAGCGCGAACAGGTGGCTAAACCCACTATGGCTTCCCACAGCAGCAGCGGAGAGCCGGAACCTAAAAAGCCGGTTGTCAAAAAAGAAAAGGTCGGCAGAAACTACCCATGCCCCTGCGGCAGCGGGAAAAAATATAAAAAGTGCTGCGGCAGTGAGGAATAACCTTGCAAAGCAGCAGCATACGTTTATTACAATAAACTTAAAAGGACGTGAGATTTATGCTGGAATATGAGCAGTACCGCCTTGAACTGGACGCGATGAAGGATAAGATAAACGAACTGAGGGATTCACTTTGACATTGCGGCAACGCTTTTGTCGATAGAAGACCTTGAAGCGCAGACAATGCTTGCCGACTTTTATGCCGATATGGAAAAGTCGCAAAAGATATTGCAAAGTATTAAACAAAAAAAAGATAAGGTAGCGCGATTCGAGGCCTTTGAAAACAAGTGGGAGGACGCAAAGACATTAGTCCAGCTCGCAATAGAAGAAAATGACGATTCCTTATTGCCCGAAGTCAGGCAAGAGCATAGCGAGCTTATGGAAAGCTTGCAAAGCATGACGCTCGAAACGCTCTTGTCGGGTAAGTATGACAAATACAACGCTATTTTAACACTGCACGCCGGCGCAGGCGGAACCGAGGCGCAGGATTGGGCTGCAATGCTGCTGCGTATGTATCAGATGTGGGCGTCCAAACGCGGTTTCGGCTGTGAGATGCTGGATTTTCTCGACGGCGACGAGGCAGGGTATAAAAGCGCTACTATCCTCATCTCGGGTTTAAACGCCTACGGTTACGCAAAGTCGGAAAAGGGCGTACATCGTTTGGTGCGTATTTCTCCGTTCGATGCATCCGGCAGGCGCCACACATCCTTTGCTTCGGTGGAGGTCATGCCTGAAATTGACGATGAAATCGAGATCACCATCAAGCCCGATGATCTAAAAGTGGATACATATCGCTCCAGCGGGGCGGGTGGCCAGCACGTCAACAAAACCGAATCGGCTATTCGTATCACACATATTCCTACAGGCGTGATAGTTGCGTGCCAAAACGAGCGGTCACAACATAAAAACCGCGATACCGCCATGAAAATGCTAAAGGCCAAGCTGATTGAAATCGCTGAACAGCAGCAGAAGGATAAAATTGAAGACATTAAAGGTGTGCAGAAAGAAATAGGCTGGGGCAGCCAGATCCGGTCGTATGTGTTCCACCCCTACAACATGGTGAAAGATCACCGCACAGGCTACGAGGTAGGAAATATCGGCGCAGTGATGGACGGTGATCTGGATGGCTTTATCAATGCGTTCCTGCGCGCTGCAAGTCTTGGGCAGTTAAATTTAAAATAGTCCTGGGTCTGTACATCCTTTAAGATGCTCACGACTCTGTCGCCTCTGGGTGTGAATTCTCCGGCTCTATGGGAAGCGTAATGATGACCTCACTGCCGTTGCCGGGTTTAGAAGTGATTACGATCTTGCCGCCATGAGCCTCTACAATCTCCTTGGCAATGGCAAGCCCCAGACCGGTGCCGCCCGCCTGACGCGTCCGGGCCTTGTCCACACGGTAGAAACGCTCAAAAATACGTTCCAGATCAGGCTTCGGAATACCGATGCCGTTATCCTTAACCTTAATATACAGTCCGTTATACACCCGGCCTGCGAAGATTTCAATCCTTCCGCCGTCGGGTGTATATTTAATTGCGTTGGAAACAATATTGATGATAACCTGTTCCAGCCTGTCGCGGTCGCCATGGTAGAGCGGCAGGGTTGTGGTGGGGGAGAACAGCAGCGTGTGTTTATGCGCTTTTGCATCTAAGCTCAGCTTTTCCGTCACGCCACTCAAAAGCTTTGCCATATCTATTTCATTTTGTTTTAAAACATTCTTACCGTGGTCAAGATGGGAAAGTGTCAGGAGGTCTTTGACAATACGCGCCATCCGGTCCGTTTCGGAATTGATAACGCTGAGGAAATGACCCGTCATGTTGTCTCCCGAAGCGTCCGGAAGCGTATCCATAAGCGTTTCCGTGTATGACTTAATGGTGGTAAGCGGAGTGCGCAGCTCATGCGACACATTCGCTACAAATTCACGGCGAGAATCATCCAGCTTCTGCTGCGTTGTGATATCCTGCAGCGCCACCACCACGCCGCCCACCTTTTCGGCCGCCTTCTCACTCTCGGCCCTAAACGCCGCAAAATATGCCCTTATGACCTGTCCGTTTAACGTAATTACCCGTTCAAATGGCTTATTCTGCTCCAAATACAGAATATCGCCGAGATATATCTTGGCGCCGATATCGGAAAAAAGCAAATCAAACTCCACCGTCCGGGCATTGCATATCGACAACATACGTTTTGCCGCAGGATTGATATGGATGATCTTCCCGTCAAGCCCGAAGGCGATTACCCCGTCGGTGAGATTAACCAAAATAGTTTCCATCTTGGTCTTTTCGCTTTCAATCTGATTTAAAGTGTGAAGCAGCTCGCGGGACATAAAGGCAAAGGTGTCCGAAAGTATACCAATCTCATCCTCTGCTTTCTTTGCGCTTGCCCCGGTATCAGACGGTTCTCCGACGGCAAGGCGCTCTGCCCTGCGTGTTAGGCTGACAATGGGTTTAGTGATGTTGCGGGATAAGAAAAATCCGAAAATCAATGAAATAACGATGCCCCAGCCAAGTGCCTGCAGAATAATCCAAAAAATACTCTGTATAATGCTTTGAACCTCATTTTTGTCATCCTTAATATAGATAACGTAGCTATGTCCGTCCAAACCACGAACCGGAAAGGCATAATCCATAAATGAATTGCGTAACGTAACCGCATTCCCGATACGGCCGTTCATTGCACTGATTAGATTTGATGTCTTTTCAAGCGTTGCGCTGTCTACTTCCTCTGAACCATTAAGATACTCCCCGGTTGTGCCGTCCAATATGTAATAATTACGGCTTTGATTGATGCCAAGACGGCCCGCCCCTGAATAGGCGTCTATGATCTGTTTAAGCCTGTATTCCGGCGTGGCCTGTCCTGCCGCAACAGTCAACTCATCCGTGATTTGCTCATCCGTAAAAATCAGCGCCATGTCATATGAAAAACGGTGAGAATAAAACTCTCCCACACGCGTCAGCAAAAAAGTGCCGGCAATGATCATAACCGACAACACAAGCAATACAAACATCAAAACAATTCTCCACTGCAGGCTTTTAAACATATTTCCCACCCAATAATTTTAATGCCGTTAATAAAATATATCAATCTGACGCAAATGTATCTTTCAGCGACTTAGTATGCTGCCGCAAACGCAAGGCAGCGTTTGCGGCATGAAATTTCATATAAGCAATTATCTCCTGAAAATAAAGCAGCCTAGTCTACGACAACAGGATGATCTTTGTTAAAGTAATACCCTACGCCGCGTTTGGTCACAATAAGGCTGGGCAGGCCCGCATCGTCTTCGATTTTTTCACGCAAGCGGCGAATGGTCACATCCACCGTTCGCACATCCCCATAATATTCATAGCCCCAAACCTTTTCCAACAGTACCTCTCTGCTAAATACCCTATCCGGCTGCAACGCCAAGAACTTGAGCAGTTCAAACTCACGAAGCGTCAAGTCCACAATATGCCCGTCTTTTTTCACTTCGTATCTATCCAGATTAAGCGATACCCTGCCAATCCCGATAATATTTTTTGTCGAAACCTCAGAAGCAGGCGGCTCTTGGTTCATACGTCTCAAGTTAGCCTTAACACGTGCCATCAGCTCACGTACAGAAAAAGGCTTGGTAATATAGTCGTCGGCGCCAAGCTCTAGGCCAAGCACCTTATCTACTTCCTCTTCACGTGCAGTCAGCATGAGAACAGGCGTGGATGATTTCTCACGTATTTTTTTACAGACTTCAAAGCCATCCATTCTGGGGAGCATAACATCAAGCAGTATGATATCCGGATTCCTATTAAGCGCAAGTTCCAGTCCCTGTTGCCCGTCATATGCCTCAATAGTGGTGTAGCCCTCTTTTTCCAGGTTGTATTTTAATATTTCAACAATTGGCCTCTCGTCGTCTACAATCAGTACCAGTCTGTCCATACAAAATACCTCCATATTCCGTTCCATTACAAATAAATTGCCAAGTCGCCAAGAGCTATCGCTACTATTCTATCAGATATCTTATCCATATGCAACAAAAATATTTCATCGGCAGACACAAGCAAAAAGCCCGGCACAAGATGTGCCGGGCTTTTTTTACGTTACCAAAGTTCAATTAAAAGTAATTGACATAGATTACTTCTATAGGCGTTTCATCATACATTCTGATAAATACATAACGCATATCCTCAGCGTCTGTATTTGCGAAGTCGATAGAGCCGTTAGACAACTCAGTATAATCGGATTCTACCACTTCAGCATCCCCCATTGTCTCCGCAGGCTTTATTCTCTTGCCTGCAGATGAAACATATTTGGGATTAATGACTGTAACCTTTACATCTGAAGGAACAATGAACGGAACCATATTCCCCTTCTTGCCGTCACCCGTAAACGCCTTTACAGTAAACGATCCGTTGCTTCTCTCGTTAACACTTGCAAGATATCCAAAGAATATCTGCGAATCCTGGTCATTGTCTGATCCGTTGCTGATAAATGCCCAGTTGTCGTCCGGCAAAGACATATATTCATTGCCCGCCGTGAAATCTGTAGTATCGGCAAATGCCGGCGCCGTACTGCCAGGAGAGAACACAACCTTAATTTCCGTCACATAGCCGTCAGAGTCTTCGTCGTATATGAATGTATCACCGAACTGTAAATCATCGACACTTGCGTTCTGGTAACCACAGCCATTCACGCTGGTGGTAGATGTAGCAATTAACTTCTTCTCCATCTTTTCACCGTTCTGGTAAGCAGTAATAGCGATCACTTCGTCGTCATTATACAGAGCGTCTATTTTGCTGTCAAATACAGCCAGCGCAGATTCGGAATCTATACCGCTACCATCGTTAAGAATCAGTACAGCAGCTACGCTATCGTCTACACTTTCAAACAATATAGGCTGATACGCTTTACCGTCTTTCAGGGCAGTGATGTCTTTTACCTGATAATCCGATGCATCATCGCCTTTAACCATAAAGACTTTCGCATTATCCATTACAGCAATATTAGTGGAGCCAAAGCTGCTGTAATCTTCTTTCCACTCCTGGTCTGCTCCGGTAGCTGCGTATACACAGTTGAAGTACTTGTCATCATCCGTCTTAAGAGCAAGGTTGATCTCCTTTAAGGTATTGTCAGTAACCTTATAGGACACGAATGCGTTTGCCTTAGCGCTGCCGGCTAATGCTTTGGTAAGATTGTCGTTGAGTGCCGGAGCAACTTTGCCATCATAGCTGTTGTTTGTAAGCGCATGCAACAGGACAGCAGGGGTAACCTTATCCGTTCCGACATAGCCGCCATATTCGCCGCTTTCCATAATGTCAGCAATCGTTACCTCATCAGTAAGCCCCGTAGCAAATGCGGTGTATTCGGTGCTGTTTTCGAATATATCATTTATATCCTTCTTTGTATAAACCTTTGCTGCGTAATCATCCAGATATTTGCCGTTTATCTTGATCTTTTCAGCTACTTCAAAGGTCTTGGTTCCGTCAGCAGTAAACATCTTCATCTGAAGCTCTTCATAGTTGTTGCCGCCCATCTTCACAAGATAAGCATAATCGCCAACGGGATTAGTGGCATCCATACCAATAATTCTGCCGTTCATATCAAGATAGAAAATACCTTCCGAACCGACTTTCAGGGTGATAGAAGTAATGCCATCGGCTATTTCATATGTGCTGCCTTCAATGGTGTACTCATCAGTGCCTGCTTCGTTTACCGTACCGGTAGCAGTCTTCCTGGTTACAATGATGTCATAGAAGGTAGGATCAGTAAAATTGTCTGTGGAAACACTGATAACATCATTTATTTCAATGTCTTCAAGGTCAATTGCAGTGCCATCATCCATTACAACCGTCCACTCTTTCAACTCAGTGTTCTCATCGGTGTCAAGTGTAAGAGAATTGCCCAGAGCACTTCTGTTTGTTGTGTAAGTAGTGCTGAGCTTGATCTGCTGCTTGGATGCATTCACACCGGTAACCAAAGCGGTCTCATAAGCCGTAGAGCTGATGATGTCGATATTGCCGTCGTTGTCGGTGTCAACCAGCTTAACGCTGCCCATTTTGGGACAAACAACGTTGGCAGTGTTGAACTTATATGCATTGTTCTCCAAGATATACGGTGACTTCTCGGAATCCAAAAGCGTTGACAGGGTACCCTTCACTACGCCGTTCCAGATAACATAGACCTTTTTGCCAGCAGCATCTCCACTGTATACATCTTTAACAGTGATCTTAGTGTCCTCATCTCTGTCGTTCCAATAGGAGTAAACAAGATCATCGTCTCCAACAAGATTAAACGCATCAGCGTCTTTTACTGCGGAATCCTTGCTGGGGTTGTATACCAATGTAGAATTGATGATTTTTGTTTCAATGTTTCTGTTAGCCTTAGAAACAATAGCAACAAGCGCGAACTCGCCGTCATCTGACTTCAGATAAGCAACGCTCTCATAGCCGAGAAGTGCATCCGCACCCGTGCCTGCAGCATTGATTGAAGGCATAGTATAAGGATCGCTGACTGAAACCGTATCGCGGCTGCTGTCTAAATCTGCAAGATCAACTTTCAATGCATTTGTAACATCAAAAGCGATGTAACCAACTTTGTCTTCCTGTGATCTGCCTGTAAGAGCGGTCTTGGAAGTTGCAACTACCTTGCCTTCAACCTTGTATGTGCCGTATGTCTTGTTGAGCAGGGTGAGGAATACGCCGTTAGCATCATCCGAGCCGTCCATAGCCTTGAATTCAGGCTCGCTGCCGAACTTGGTCTGCTTCATGATCGGAAGGTTCATGCCGTTGTATATAACGCTGGCAACAACGCTTCTGGGAGCAGGTTCGGAAGGACTGTTGACCTTAATGCCTTTGGTCAGGCCGATGTCAGCAGCAACGAGGAGATAACCTGTCGGGAATCCGCCGGCATACTCTGCCGCATTCTTGTAGCCCATAGCGCAAAGCACGAGCTTTAATACCTGCTCATACGTTACGGAATCTTCCGGGCCATAGGTAACAGCATCATAGCCGTCGATAAAACCGAGCTGCTTGGAATACTGAATATAACCGGAAGCCCAGTGCTCCGAAGCAACATCAGCAAACTGTGTCGCTGTGTTGCTCACGCTGCCTGTGCTGACCATGGTGTAAAGAAGCTTCGCCATTTCAGCTCTGGTAACCGCGGAGTCAGGATTGAAATTGCCGTTTTCATCGCCCTGAATAGCGCCGAGCGCTGACAGAACATTTACCGCTTCAGCATATGTAGCGTCTTTTGATACATCAGGATAATTGGTAACGGCTGCGGTAACAACCATACCAAAGACCATTGCACATGAAAGCACTAATGCTAAAGCCTTTTTGAGATTTTTCATACTCTCAAATCCTCCCTTATAAATATTTTTTTGTTTTTGAAAGAGTTCGGTTCCAAGCAGGCCGCGGTCACACCTCTTTCTCTTGCGACCCGCCCGTAGGTGGAAAAGACTACCTCCACCTTCCTGCACTGATTATACCATCCCAATATTTTGCCGTCAATGCAGAATATAGAGTTGTAATAAAACTGTAAAAAATGTAACAGGATATGTTACACTCTATCTAAACTCGCCCGCACAAAGCCGATGAAAAGCGGATGCGGACGATTGGGACGCGATTTAAACTGCGGGTGGAAAATCACCCCGACAAACCACCGGCAGTCCGGTATTTCTACCGTTTCAGCAAAATCATCCTCGGGAGAGGTCCCCGAGATCAGCATGCCGTTTTTAGAAAGCGTTTCAAGATAGCCGGGATTCACTTCGTATTGATGCCAGTGGCGCTCATGGATCAAATCCGCACCGTACATGGCGTGTACCATAGAATTTTTAAGCAGCCGGCAAGGATACAATCCGCACCGCATGTCATGCAGGCCTCCCATGTCGGAGTCGGTTCGCTGCGGCGTCATATATATCACCGGTTCGGGAGTATCGGCATGAAATTCCTGAGAATCGGCCGCCTCAAGGCCGCACACATTTCTTGCAAACTCTAAAACCGCCATTTCCATACCAAGCCCTATGCCAAAATAGGGGATATCCTTCTCTCTGGCAAAGCCTGCGGCGATATACTGCCCTTCCACGCCGTCAGCCCCGAATCCGCCCGGGCTTACAATTCCAGATACATCGGCCAACAGCTCGGCGACGTTATTTTCATTGATATCATGGGAATTAATCCAGCGGATACTGATTTCGGTACGGCAGGCGATCCCCGCATGCAGAAGCGCCTCCGCCACACTCAGGTACGCATCGCGCAGCTCTGTGTCCTTACCCACCAGCGCGACGGTGATTTTATGCTCAGGATGCTTGAACGCGTCAATCAGCCTTCGCCACTCGTCCAGCTCAGCTTTTCCGCACCCCAGCCCCAGCTTATCGCATACCAGCATGGGCAGACCCTCCGCCTCAAAAGTAAGCGGCACCTCGTATATGGTTTGGGCATTGAGGTTCTGAATCACAGCCTTGCCGGGAATATTGCAGAACAAACCGATTTTATTTCTTATCTCGTCATTAATGGGTTTTTCAGTGCGGCACACGATAATGTCGGGTTGTATACCGATGCTTAAAAGCTCTTTTACGCTATGCTGTACCGGCTTGGTCTTAAGCTCGCCCGAAGCGGACAAATACGGCAGCAGCGCCACATGGACATACAGACAGTTATCCCTGCCGACTTCGCTTGATATCTGCCTTATGGCCTCCAAAAAGGGAAGGCTTTCAATATCACCCACCGTGCCGCCTATTTCAGTAATCACCACATCTGTGTTTTCAGGCTTTCCAAGGCGGTAAATCCGGCTTTTGATCTCGTTTGTAATATGCGGAATCACCTGTACGGTGCCGCCGCCGTAATCGCCGTCACGTTCCTTGGAGATAACGCTCCAATAAATTTTGCCTGCCGTGGCATTGGAATTAACGCTTAAATTTTCATCAATAAATCTTTCGTAATGCCCGATATCCAAATCCGTTTCAGCGCCGTCATCGGTAACAAATACCTCACCGTGCTGCGTCGGGCTCATCCGACCGGGATTTATATTTATGTAGGGATCCAGCTTTTGCATGGTGACCCGAACGCCTCTGGACTTGAGCAGACAGCCCAGCGATGCTGCGGTAATGCCCTTGCCCAAGCCCGACACCACACCGCCGGTAACAAAAATATATTTCACCGCCAACCTAAGCACCCCCAGTGTCCCTTTGCCAATTTAAAGAAGCCTCCCCGAAAACCCTAAAATATATCTGTACCATTTTATCGTTTTGTAACAATATTGTCAAGAAAATTTTTACTTGCTATTTGCATCTTGCTATTTTCACGAAAATATGTTATTTTATTGGCATAAGCTCGGGCGCTTTCAATGTGGCAGACCGTAGTTTCGCGTATTGCCCGCGCATGCGTCTTGTAAACAGCACCGTTTCTTGGGCTGTATTATAGGTTTTGACGCAGTATCAAAAGGAAATGTTCCTTTATTCATGTTACGATTTATTTACATATGGATTTCTGCTTTGAACCAGATTCCTGACAGTCGCCGGCGCCGTTGATATTTTCTGAGCGCCGCGCACTGTAAAACAGCGGTTTTCGGTCAGAGACAGCGTAATGGGAGGTAGTTTTATGCCCCTTTTGTCTCTGCGACAAAAGGGGTTTGTGCTTTTGTCCTTTCCAAAGTCCGCAATAAATTATGAAAAGAGGGCTGAAATATGGCTAAGGTTACTACAGCAACCATACGGAAAAAAAAGCTTGACGCCGAAAAAATAGTGATGCTCACCGCATATGATTACCCGACCGCCAGGCTTGCGGATCAGGCAGGGATGGACATCATTCTTGTGGGCGACTCCCTTGGCAACGTAGTGCTGGGCTACAAGGATACAACCCGCGTCACCATGGACGATATGCTCCATCATATCCGTGCGGTGTCGCGCGCCGATACCAACGCTATGGTTATGGGCGATATGCCGTTTTTATCCTACCACGCCGGCGTAGCGGACGCCGTGCAAAACGCCGGCAGGATTATACGGGAGGGGGGAGCAGGCGCCGTTAAGCTCGAAGGCGGCGCGGCATTTGCCGACGAGGTCAGAGCCATTGTAAGGGCGGGTATTCCGGTTTGCGGCCATCTCGGCCTTACGCCTCAGTCGGTGCACAAATTCGGCGGACACTTTGTGCAGGGCAAAACTCAGAAGGACGCAGAGCAGATCATGGCCGATGCGCTGGCGCTGCAGGAGGCGGGCGTATTTGCCTTGGTTTTAGAATGCGTGCCCCGGCAGCTGGCCGGTGAACTTACGGCTAAGCTGCGCATACCCACTATCGGAATAGGCGCGGGCAACCTGTGCGACGGGCAGGTGCTGGTCAGCCACGATATGCTCGGCATGTATCAGGGCCGGGTGGCCAAGTTTGTAAAGCCATACGCAAACCTTGGTGAACAGTATGCGGCCGGGGTAAAGGCCTATATTTCAGAGGTGAAAGACGGATCTTTCCCGGATGAAGCACATTCTTTCTGACGTATTGCAAATCCCGCTATATGCGGCAAATATCACACAGGAGGACAGAAAATATTGCGTATATATCATAAAATCCCGGAATTAAAGGAATATATCGCTTTTCAAAAGGCAAAATGGCGGTCGGTCGGCTTGGTGCCCACCATGGGCTTTTTGCACGAAGGGCATGTATCTCTTATTGAAAAGAGCGCTTCGGAAAACGATCTGACCGTCGTCAGTATATTCGTTAATCCCACGCAGTTCGGCCCCAATGAGGACTACGAAACCTATCCGCGTGATTTTGAGGCCGATTCACAGGCGGCCCGCAACGCAGGCGCCGATATATTATTCGCGCCGCCCCCGGATGAGATGTATCCTGACGGATATGGTACCTACGTTTATGTCGAAGGGCTGTCGGACCTGCTGTGCGGCAAAAGCCGCCCGGACCACTTCCGTGGTGTCGCTTCGGTGGTGTGCAAGCTGTTTAACATTGTCACTCCGGATCGTGCTTACTTCGGGCAAAAGGATGCCCAGCAGCTCGTTATTATAGGAAAAATGGCCAGGGACTTGAATATGGGCGTAAAAATCATAGGGTGCCCCATTATCCGTGAAGAGGACGGCCTGGCAAAAAGCTCACGCAACACATATTTAAGCAGTGATGAGCGCAAACGTGCCGCTGCGCTCTGCAGGTCGCTTTACCGGGCGCAGGAAATGGTGCAGGCCGGGCAGCGCAACGCCGGGATTATTCACGACGCAATGATTCAGACATTAAAAGAAGCTTCGCCCGACTTAATAGACTATGTAGAAATTGTGAATGCTGACACCTTGCAGCCGGTTGAGCTTTTGGCCGGCCGTGTTTTGATCGCTCTGGCTGTCAGGTTCGGGCAAACACGGCTCATTGATAATATTGTTTTGGAGGTATAGCACAAATGATGATTGAAATGATGATTGGAAAAATACATCGGGCAACGGTGACCGATGCAGACCTGAATTATATGGGCTCTATTACCATAGATGCCGCGCTTTTACACGCGGCAGGCATGCTGCCCGGTCAGAAGGTCCAGGTTGTCAACAACAATAACGGCGCCCGTTTTGAAACATATGTTATTGAAGGAAAAGCAGACAGCGGCGCCGTGTGCTTAAACGGTGCGGCGGCGCGTATGGTGCAAAAGGGCGACTCTGTCATTATCATTGCATATGCTCTAATGGAACCGGCAGAAGCGGAAAAGTATCTGCCTAAGGTAGTTTTTGTCAATCACGCAAACAAAATAATCGGGATAGGCAAAGAGTCGTTGCCCGACTAAGCGCCCTGCAACCGGCATTATGTGCGGAGCTCATCTTTCATACCATTGCCGGCATACCCTGCCGGCCCTGGATGTTTGGAGCTTTATTAACAAAGCGGGTACAGTCATGACCACCCGCTTATGTCGGGAATTTTCGTTTACACAAAAAAACTGTTTTGGCATTAGCCAAAACAGTTTAATTATCCAATTACGAAATATCGACTGCTATATTAAAACTCAAGTCGCCGCATTAGATCTTCGTTACATTGGCAGCCTGAGGTCCTTTTGCGCCGCTTATAACTTCAAATTGTACAGCTGAACCCTCTTCAAGAGTTTTGTAGCCTTCGCTCTGGATAGCCGAGAAATGCACAAATACATCTTCTCCGCTCTCGCTCTGGATAAATCCATAGCCCTTTTCGCCATTGAACCATTTTACTGTTCCTTTTTGCATGTTTGTTGTTCCTCCAAATTATTTATTGCGTAACGCATTTCCGTTACTGTGTTATAGGCTATCACATATTTAACAAAAAGTCAATAAATATTTGAGCCCATTTATGGATATTTTTTCTAAGTGTTTGTTTGGCATCCGTATTGTGTCAAAAAAGCCCGAAGCAGATAGATGCACCCTCCGCCCTGCAAAACATTCCGGAGACGTTTATCCAAGCCCGGGCTTGAATTTTCAAAAAATGCATACAGGCTCCGGCAAATAACAAATTTAACTTGTCCTGTACTTACCGGCTATCGCTTTGACAGCATAGTTTTCCATCCGCCTATGCCCATGATATCACTTTTACTCATACTGCGCAATTCGCCGCCTCCCGTTACACACCAAACTGCCAAAGCCCGCATATAAACGGCCTTTGGCAGTCCTATACACATTCAAAACAATCAGCCCTATTTAGGCTGTCTTTTTAATAAGGTATGTGCTTATTTCTTGCTGTCCATGTCGCCTATCATGTATTTCTTAGACGGGCGGCGGTTTTGGATGTAGTTTAATGCTTCGCCGAAACGCTGGAAATGTACGACTTCGCGCTCACGCAAGAACTTAATAACAGTATTTACATCAGCGTCATTGGATACGCGCAGGATATTGTCGTAAACGGCTCTGGCTTTTTGTTCGGCCGCAAGATCTTCAACAAGGTCTGCAATGGGGTCGCCTGTCACGGCAAATGTTGAGGCGCTGAAGGGTGTCCCGCCTGCGGCTTGTGGGTATACGCCCCTATCGTGGTCAATAAAGTAAGCCCCCATCGGGCTTTTTTCTATCTGGCTTGTTGTCGCGTTTTTGGCAAGCTGGCGTACCAGCGTGCCTACCATTTCAAGATGAGCCAATTCTTCTGTACCTATATCGTATCCGGGGTGTACCGCAGACTTGGAAACCCCTGAAAATACTGGTTTTTCAGGCATGGACAAGCCCGAAAAGCCGGATGTGCGGTTTTTGCCTTTATTGAAACATATCAGTATTTATGGAAGATTTCAACGTTTCGGCTTCGTAAATCAAAGCCAGTTCGTCCCAACGGACGATCCTCAGTATGAAGTAAACGTCCTGTTATCGCTCCCGAAGGGATGTGATAACGAGTGAACGATAAGATTATCTCCATTGAAATCAATAAGCTGATTTCTTTTTCAGTCCATCCTCAACTTAGTGATAGCCAACGAGTTTCTTTTAAGCTCACGAAGTAAGAACAAGTTTTAGCAATAATAGCGTCTATTCATTTCAAAGCTTCCCAATCCGATTCTTTAAACCCAACCAAAACAGTATCATCCTTCACCACAATCGGTCTTTTTACCAGCATGCCGTCAGTGGCAAGCAGCTTCAACTGCTCATCCTCGCTCATGGAAGGAAGCTTGTCCTTTAAGCCCATGGATTTATATAAGAGCCCGCTGGCATTAAAGAGTTTTGTAAGCGGGTGTCCGCTCATCTCAAACCATGCTTTTAATTCGTCATAGGACGGATTTTCTTCTTTTATGTTTCGCATCTTATATTCCAAATTGTTGTCATTAAGCCAGTTTTGCGCCTTTTGACAGGTCGTGCATTTGGGATAGCAGATAAATAACATGTAAACACCTTCTCATTGTTTTTTTTAATTAAAATTCATCATAAATATGCCGGAGGTAAGTAAAGATGCCCGCAAAAGGGCTATCGAACAGCATCACTGAATTCTTTTACCACGAATATTGTTCATCATTTCCGTCATTACCACCATCAGCGCAATAAATACCATCAGGTAAAACGGATATAGGCTGATACTGATTTTGTCAGCCAAAAATCCGAAAAACGGAGACATAAATGTAGCTCCTATATATGCGCACGCCATTTGCAGCCCCATAATTGACTGTGAGTTTTCTGCGCCAAAATTGCCGGGCGTCTCATGCAGCAGACTTGGATAAATGGGCGCGCATCCTAATCCTATAAGGCCCAAACCTATAAGCATTGATATATTTCCAAGCGGAAGCAGCATAAACACGATACCGATTCCCGCTGTTATCTGTCCTATGCGGATTATCGTTTTATTGCCGAGCTTTCCGGTAATAAAACCGCTCAAAAATCTGCCCGCCGTTATTCCGAAATAAAACAAAGACGCCCATTGCGCCGCTGTTTCTTTATGGATACCTTTATTTAAGACCATGTAACTGCTTGCCCAAAGGCCTGTAGTCGATTCCAGCGCACAGTAACAGAAAAAGGCTGTCAAAACTGCTTTTGCGCCTGAAAGCCTCCATGTTTCTCTCAGACTGAGGCTTTTTAGTTCTTCCGCTTTTGTTTCTACTTTTCCCTGCTTTGTTTTCCATAAGGGCAAAGAAAATAGCAGACAAAGCACTAAAATGATTTGAATGACGCCTATTGCCTGATACCCCAAATTCCACTGCAGCCCATTGGTCAGGCATAAGCCCATCATATATGCCCCGGCTGTTGCGCCGATTCCCCAAAAACAATGCAGCCAGCTCATATGGCGTGATTGATAATGCAGCGCCACAAAATTATTTAACGCCGCATCCACGCTTCCCGCGCCTAATCCATAGGGAATTCCCCATAGGCATAACTGCCAGAAAGGCCCTGAAAATGAAAATCCCAAAAGCGCCACAGCTGTCATTGCCACGCTTAGAGTCGTTACAAGGCCGGTGCTGTATTTTCGGATAAACTTATCGCTGAAAAGGCTGGAAATGATCGTCCCTCCGGCAATAATCATGCTTATGATGCCCGCATAGGATACGGGTACGTTTAACGCTCCGTACATGGACGGCCATGCCGAGCCCAGTATAGAGTCCGGCAGTCCCAGGCTGATAAATGCCATGTAAATTACCACTAATAGTAATGATGTCATGCTTGGTTTGCCTCCGGATTTTCGTTCTGCGTTTCGCTCCTATCGGTTTATACTAATGGGAGCTAAAGGCAGGTCGGAGATTGCAGGCTTTTTGCCCGCAAAATGCCTGTCCGGCCATTCCTTTGAGGCGGCAAACACCGGAAGACCATCGCTTTGTGTCATCACCCCCGGTACGGTGCCGCCGAAGTATTTTTGTTCCTCCATCCACAGGCCGGCAAGCTTGCCGCCGTCACTCCCCAGCGTAATCTGTCCCACAGACGATGAACAGTTCGTCGAATAATACATGTCTTAATCTCCTTGCAATGCTTTTGTTATCAATGACGCCGATATGCGGAGCGCTTTGACCCTGTTTTTAAGCAGCGTCCACTGGGAAGTACCCTGCGATAACCTTTCCTGCGCTTTTTCGCACTTACTGACCAGTGAAGCTACGGCCCGTAGCGCTTCTTCCAATTCTTCCTTTGTGTAATTACCCATAACATCACCCGTGATAATTTTCACACAAAATGTCCTGCCCCGCGGCGGGGCACAATCAACATTTCCAGTCGATTTTCGCCGGGTTTGGTTCGTTCTCCACGTAGGCGGCGCGCAGCGCGTCAAGCATACGTCCGCACTCGTCGGCGGCACATTGCTCCAACTGCGCCCAAGGAGCATTCGTCCCGAGCGTGTCATACGCAACCGCTATCGCGCCATATAGCGCAAGTCCGATACAGTGCCTTGCCGAGTGAATTGTCGACGCAGATTGACCGATTGCCCTGGCTGCGGCTTGCGCAGCAGGGTTCCCGTCTGCTTCGCGGGCAGCCGCATGGCACTCAAGGATTATCGGTTTCGCCTGCGGCAGTTTTATTTCTCCCGATAGCCACTCCCGAGCGGCATTTAGTGCATTTTGCGGACGCAGGTCATCGGGGTAGTGCTTGCGCCACAGCGGCAATATAACCCGCTCAGAATAAAGGGCTGCCCAATTTGCGAGCGTTGCCTTACTCTGCGTTTCAATTAATTTCACAAGCGACTGAATATACGGTGCGTCCCAGTCACTTAGCATCTTTCTTGTTTTTGGCATACGCATCCTCCATCAGTGGTGATTCCCTGTTTCATAGCACCATTTCGCAATCTCTGCAATCAAAGGAAGCGGGAACGGCTTATCATACGGCAATTGCACCGCACCTTTGCTTGTCTTGTATTCTTTCAAACGGTCGCCGAAATTCTCAATAGCCTTATCACCGGGATACAACCCGATATGCTTTTTGAACGCCGCGAAATGAATAATGTTACGCTTACTCCAGTAGGTCGGCATACTCCAAGAAATGCGCTCCTGTGCGTCCGGCAACACGGCGCGGATTGTATCCCGGACCTGATTCAAAAATGGCTGAACACTCTCTGGTTGGGCGGCAATATATGCGTCAATGGTTTTCGGCGGTTCGCCGCAAAAGTGGTCTTGGCTCTGGTTCTTGAATACGCGCCCGCATTTTGGACATTGCCACATATCATGTTCACCCCGCCCTCTCCATAATAGTAACTTTTACGCTGTCGCCCGGCTGTTTACCAATTTTAGCGCGAATATCCTTGCGCAAACCTATGATATAGCACACCGAGCCGTCGGCGTTCTTTATGCCCATATTAACGATGCTCCCGTCATAAGGCTCTCCTTCAAAAGTTGCGTGGACTTTTACTGCGCCTTTGCCGAACTCTGCTCTCGCATCATAAGGGAATTCAATATATGCGCCGTCTATGCCGGGGACTTTTTGAATGATGGCTTCAAACTCGTACGTTTTTTGGTTCATATATAATATGCTTCCTTCCGTTCCCCTTATAGAATTTCTACATACCCTTCTGTTCCATGCACGCGGATCCGCTGCCCGTCTTTTATCAGTTTGGTAGCATTGTCTATCAGTTTATTGGCCGTTTGGGCATTGATCAGAGCGCCGTGCCTTTCGCCGGTATGAATAACCCAGAGATATCCACACCTTCCAACTCAAGCAACTGAATTTTTTTGTTGATGCCTCCGGCATAACCCGTCAGGCTTCCGTTTGCACCCACTACCCGATGGCAGGGAATAATAATGGAGATGGGATTATGCCCCACGGCTCCGCCAACCGCCTGACCCGACATGCTTGGCCTGTTCATTCTGGCCGCTGCCTCTCTTGCGATCTGGCCGTAAGTTGTGACCTCGCCGTAGGGAATCCGGCATAAAATATCCCATACGGTCTGACGAAATTGCCCGCCGATAGGCGCTAAGGGCAGGTCGGAGATTGCAGGCTTTTTGCCCGCGAAATACTTGTCCAGCCATTCCTTTGCGGCGGCGAATACAGACAGATCATCGCTTTGTGTCATAGCCCCCGGCAAGGTGCCGCCAAAGTATTTTTGTCCCTCCAGCCACAAGCCGACAAGATTGCCGCCGTCGCTGGCCAGCGTAATCTGTCCCACAGGCGATGAATAGTTCGTCGAATAATACATGTCTTAATCTCCTTGCAATGTGTTTGTGATCAATGACGCCGATATGCCTTGGTTATTTGAGGGGAGGGGAGTTGAACCCCATATGTGATTCGGCTCCCCTCACCTTTAGCAAGAGCGCCCGCATTTATTTTATCCGATTTGCGGATCAGGATCGGCATCCAATGTAACAAAATAGTCGTATAATGGCATCAGGAATTCAAAACCGCCTGCAAGGCGGTCAGCTAATTCCGGTGAAAAGAGCTCCGTACCATTCTGCTGATTATGGATCAATGAAAAGGATTTCTTGTTGTACCACACGGCTGTCTTAGGGGTAGGCGCTACCTTTTTCCTTACGTACTCCGGGCCTTCCAGAATAAATTCCTCTTGCTTTGCCAAAGGCGCGACGAGTTTTTCAAATTGCTTCGGCGCTTTGTCAATGCGCGCCCGCAGCTTTGCCATGGTGAGCGGCTTTGCCTGGTAATAGCCCAGTCCGTAGCTCCAGCTTTCTGGCTCCAGCTCAAACCAGAATACGGGGGTGGATGTCCACTCCTCGCTGGGCCGTTCAATGGAAAACCACAGATGATCCCGGTACGGGCCGTCACCGCGCAGGCGTCTGGCATCCTTGTAAATGCGCGCAAGCTTGTGGATAAAACCGCGGTCGCCGTATTGACCGGTGACCCGTTCAAACACCTCAAGCCCTAACGCCTTCATGGGATAGAGAAAATCGCGCCGGTATTCGTCTTTGTGCTCTTCAAACCAGGCTTTCCGGTTGTTGAAGCGGAGGTTCCACATAAAGTCAATGGTGCGGGGAGAAAATCCCTCAAACATGTTCATCACCCTTATCTCTCATCATATCGTACAATTGATTGACTGTTCTCCAGTTGCGCGCAGCAGTCGAATCGAACACTTTTGCAATACGGGCCGCGAGCTTTGACCCCCGTATGCTCTGCCGGCAAAGGAGATACAGCTCTCTTTTTCCTGTCCGCAGGATATCTTCGCCGGCACACTCCCTGCATATTGCGCCGATCTGCGTCTGCTCCGGCGTATGATCTAAAAAATAAACATAGAGATGCTGGGCCTGCGGATCAGCGGCCTGAGCTGCCGCTATCTCAGGCGCTGTGATGGGGAGCTGTTCAATCAGAAGCCGCATTTCGTCTTCGCTCCGTATCAGCACATCACTTTCAAAGCCAAAGCGGTCAATAAAACCGGTCTTGATTGCCTCGCGCAAAACGGCTTCGTCAAGTGCGGTTTCAAAGACAGCATTGCCGCTTTGGATATAGGTCTTCACCTTGCAAAGGCCCAAATCAAGAAGCAATTGCTTTAAATCATCCATCCTGACGGTGTTTTTTCCGCCGACGTTAATCCCTTTTAAAAGTACGGCATATCTCATAAGCCTTCTCCTGTTCCCATCAGCCTATGAACGAAATTTTATCCCTGTCCGGCTCATGGGGCGGTTTTATGGTGTTTGCGTATCCCAATAATACCGAACAGCCAAAGGCATAACCGTCAGGGAAGCCCAACCGTTTGCTGAATTCTTCTGCCCGAAGGCCGCTGGCGAAGGCCAGGCCGGCAAATCCGCACATAATGTTGGCGATTCCCAGCGAGGTTGCGGCCAGTGTGATATTCTGGCATAAAATACCTCAGTCAATCAGCGCGGGGCCGTATTGCGTCGGGTCAATCGGAACGACAATTATACAGGGCGCGCCGTAGAACAGCCTGCCGCCGCGCGCCATGATCCTGTTGTAAGAGGACTTGTCCTCCATACTTGCAAGATAAGACATCCCTTCGGATTCCATGTCCTGCATCAGCATTTTGTCTTTTACAACGATCACCCGCCATGCCTGACGATTCATCCCGCTGGGCGCCTGTATGGCGGCTTCGGCAATTGCCCAAAGCTGCTCATCGGATGGCATCTCGCTTTTAAAATCACGGCAGGAATACCGCTTAGCAATTACGTTTAACGTTTCATTCATGTCATCTGCTCCCTTGTTTATCCCTTTTCATAACTAATTTCAATTTCAAAATCCTTACCGGATGTTTTGGGTGTGATGGATTTGATTTGCTTGCCCTCGTTTTCAAGAGCGGTAACAACATGGCGTGTCATAATGCCGATATCAATTTTATTCATTTTGGATTTTAATATCATTTTCATAAGCCCGCGTCCAAAATAGCGCACAGTTACACGGCCATCCGCAAAAAACAGCTTCCAGGGCTGGGAGTTGCACGCCGACGGAGCCAGACGCGCCGCCTGTGCCAGTTCGCTGTCTGAATTGCTGATTTCGTTGACAGGCAGGCGGTTAAACTCCTGCTCACCTGCTCTGAAGGGCACGTCGCTTTTTCCGAATGCAAGCATGATACAAAAATCGTCTTCCTTCTCTTTTGGATTGCCCATACCAAGCCATAAGCTGCCCAGGCCCAGGCTTTGAATATATAAATCGGCTTTTTCCAGTATATAGCCCACATTCGCATATTCCGCGTCGCCGGGGGAGCAAAAGCTCATAATATAATGCGGCGCGGCAGCGCCCTTTACTTTGTCCCCCGATACTATTTCAAAGCGCACGTTTTGTTCAGGTAGCTGCCTGGTATTTGTGATAAACTCGCGGATATCATCCAGTGTTTTTTCGTCCAGCGGCGTCATATCGTATTTTCTGACAGAGCGTCTTTTGAAAATTGTTTCATACAGTGTCATAAGGTTCCCTCCTTCTATGCTTTAGCCTGTACGTATTCCACCGATACATCCATCCGTTTGGCGGTTTCTTCAACGGAAAGCCCGCTTTTGAGAAACCTTTTTACGACCATATCCATATTTTCACCAACCTCTATAATATGACGATCGGGATCATAAAACCGCACAACACGCTGGCCCCAGGCGTGTTCAATCAGAGAATGAACAAATTTGATATCCGGTATGCTATCCAGCTTTTTCATAAAGCCATCTATATCATCTTCTTCAAAATATAATTCAAAGGCATGGGTGGCAAAAGCAACGGGCTTTCCGCAAATGAAGCTTTCCCATGTTTTTTTGGTCTGCAAAGCAATATTCCCGGTCAGTACTACGTTTGCACCGAAATCTTCGATTACCTCAAGCCCCAACACGTCATGATAAAAGCGCTTGGAACGCTCCATATCAGTCGCCGCAAGCAGTACGCCACCATATTTCATTCACTGCCACTCCTTTGCATTTTAAGTTTGATAGCTTATATACTATTCAAACTCTACATTTGTAACGTCCGCATCCGTATTATTTTCAATAAACCTCAGCACTTCATCCAACACATTTTGAGCGTGAGTGTGACTGCTCGAAACAACGGCAATGCCCAGCACAACGGTTTGGTGAACATCCTGCAAAGCAACCTCGGCAATGGATACATTGAATTTGTTTTTTACCCGCGAAATAATACGCTGGAGTATCATCCGCTTTTCTTTTAAGGAATGACACTGCGGAGCATATAACGTTATTTTTACTGTAAGTGTTATCATTTCACACCTTCTATAAAAAATTAACCTATTTGTTTATATCCGTTCAGTATAAAGTCCACAATTACCTTGGATTTGATCTTCATATTCAGCTTTTTTAAAACGCCTATTATAATCTCTTCAGTAACAATGGTTATCGGTAGTCGGAGCGTTTTTTTTAAGAGTCGTGAGTTTGCCCGGTGATAATCAATGGCACGGGTTTCAAGCCAGTGCTCCACATTTTGCGTTTTGGCAAAATAAAGCGGCAATTTGCTTTCTCTTATGACGGTCAAACACCCGTTTTCCCAACGGGCGGCGATATCATCGCGATTCATAATTAGCAAATCCATCACTTAACTTCCTTCACTTTGCCGCTCATCCAGCATGAAGTTTTTAGTATCCCGCCGATGACAGGCACTTCTGTAACTAACTCGCTATCAGCAACAATATCAAATAGAGCCTCCTGGCAGGTTACACCAAAGTGATAGTATTCTTTTTTGCACACACTGTTTGTCCTTTTTTCGAAGGACAGGATATGACCAGCAAACCATGAATAAGCTGTTGGCTCTTTTTCATTGTCATCTGGAGAAAAGGTTCCGGTAGGAATAAAAAACTCTGTCGCAAATTTTGATTCATTCGTTTGTGAAGCTTCATAATCAGTATCTGTTTTGAAAAGTTCTAGCTTCTCAGCAAAGCAAGATACTTGTAAGTTTAAAATTTGATTCTCTTTTACTTTTTTATAAAAACCTGCATCCGGAATATCTACCACAAACGGGAATAAATCTCCATCGAAATGATACCAAACATAAGCAGAACCATTTGACTTATCTGCTGAACGATTGACCCAATGATCAAATCGAACGGGTATTAGGTTTTGACTATTATAGTGCATTTCAAATGAATCAAATGTATTTTTTGATTTCATGTGCTGCCAAAACTCAATATGTGTGTCAACCGTGATAAGCCAGTACTTGCAGAATCCTTTTCTTATCACTTTGCCTATTGGCATTAACTGACCAATAATTCTATTCAAATCGTCAGAACTTTTTATTTCAAAACCTATATCGGAATAATGGTTAGGCATATTCTTCACCTTTCCTTTTCATTCTTTGATTATTTACCAGATAAAATACGCAATTTAACATGACGTTTCCTTATCAGGCACGATGTCCATAATATCATCCACAGTGCAGTCCAGAGCCGTACAGATTTTAATTAAAATATCGGTTGTAACCGTGCCGCCGCGACCTATTTTGGTAATGGAAGCGATACTGATTCCGGCCTTTTCACAAAGGTTTTTCTTTTTCATATCCAGATCAATCAGCATTTTAAACAATTTTTTATAACTCGCAGTCATATTGAGCACCTCTGAAAATTTCGTTGGAAATAGTTAGAAATATTATACTGTACAACCAACCATAAATCAACATAAAAATCGTGCGATCGCACGATTTTTTAATTTTTCAAAATCCTGAAAAGCTGCCGAAATAGATGTTCTCAACGGTGATAATGAATAAAGGAAGATGATGGATAGACATTGTGCTTCATGTGCCGACGGGATACAAACTCACAGAAGCGTGCCAAGAGCGGCAATACGGCGTTATGTCAAGCAAGGCAAACGCCAGGAATTGCATCCGGGAACACGGCAAACATGAAAAGGCTATTCCCGATATTCCTCGGACATGCAAAAGTGGGGCTGTGCGGGAATACACATGAAAATGGGAGGTGAGCAGAATGGATGAAAAAACTGCAAGGCTTATCAGAGTAGAAAATGCGGTCAGTATTGATAAAAATTCTCAGACGGAGTTTTTCTTTGAATATCAGAAAAACATTCTGCTTATACTTTCGGAGCAAGAAATGATCAGTGGTACTCAATGTCAGCAATGTATTGAAAAACTGGCACGGCAGATTAAATAGTATAAAATCACTTTTTCGTTATGAAATATTTTTAATCATAAATATATTATTTCGCTATTAATATTATCATAATTGTTGACAAAACTACTTGAAAGATACAGATCACTATTGGAATATTTTGATGCAATATATTTCTTTTGGTAAAAGCCACCTTGAATCCTGGAGAAATTTCCATTATTGATCTTCTAATACTTGTTTTAATGCTGTTTATCTTTATGATTTCTATAGATGTAAAAAAACAAATAACTATTGAAAAAATCAATCCTGTTAATGGAAGTATGTATAGCGGAACCTCAATTACAACAAAATTAACACCCCAATACTCATACATTAACGGCATGAAAATTAAAATAAAACTTATTATTATGGTTTTTATCATAAGCGACCAAAAATTAGAAAGGCGGTATTTCCATTCATCATGTAGAAGCTTTAATATTTCCAAATCCTGCTTATATGTATGCCGGCAATGTAGCGTAATTCGTTTCATATTTCCGCCTCCATATAAAACTTTTAGTGTTATGATACCGTTTAATAATAACACAACCTTTGTAGAAGTACAATCCGCACATTCGTAATTCGTTTTAAGCAGTGTTCAATTCCAGAGGAAAGGAGGAAATCCATATGTTAAAGGTAGCGGTATATTGCCGTGTTTCAACCGACAAGGAGGATCAGGCAAATTCATTTGAGAGTCAGGGGTGGTATTTTAAGGCGTACATAGAACGCCAGCCAGACTGGGAACTTTATGACATCTACGCCGACGAGGGAAAGTCGGGTACATCCACCAAAAAACGTGCCGGGTTCAACCGCATGATTGCGGACGCACACCTGGGGCGGTTCGATTTGATTATCACAAAGGAAATTTCCCGCTTTGCCCGTAATACGGCCGATAGCATCACTTACACACGGGAACTGAAAAAGCTTGGCGTTGGGGTCTTTTTCTTAAATGACAACCTGAACACACTTAAGGAAGAATCGGAGCTGTTTCTGTCAATCAAATCCACCATTGCGCAGGATGAAAGCCGGGCAACCAGCCAGCGTGTGAAATGGGGGCAAACGAGGCAGATGGAAAAAGGTGTGGTATTCGGGCGTTCCATGCTGGGCTATGACGTGAATGGCGGTAAAATGACAGTCAATCCGGAAGGTGCGCAAATTGTCAGGCTGATTTATCAAAAGTATGTGATGCAGCGCAAGGGAACGTCCGTGATTGCCCGGGAGCTGCGCGAGGCTGGGTATAAAACCCTTACGGGCAATTACAAATGGACAAACACCGTCATATTAAAAATACTGCGCAATGAAAAATACTGCGGCGACCTGTGTCAAAAAAAAACCTACACCCCAAACTATCTGGATCATGAAAAGAAATATAATAAGGGTGAGGAACCGTTTGTTTTTATTAAGGATCATCATGAGCCCATCATCAGCCGCGAACTGTGGGACGAAGCGCAGCGTGAACTGAAGCGGCGGGATGTGGACAGCAAGGTGAAGGAAGGGCACGGCAACCGCTATCCTTTATCGGGAAAAATCAAGTGCAGCGAGTGCAGCGCCACCTTTGTTTCCCGAAAAAAAACCCGAAGGGATGGCAGTATATACAAATGCTGGCGGTGCGGGACAGCGGCTTACGAGGGCACAAAGAAGCTGGATCAGGCGGGAAATGAAATCGGCTGCAATGTGGGCAGGCAGCTTCGGGATGAGATCGCTATGAACATTTTAAAACAAAGTGTGGACAGTCTTCCGCTTGACCGGGATGTCATGATAGGCAATATTTCGAATATTGTGAGCGAGGTCATTGCCAGCAGTGAGGGGCAGGAGCAAGTGAGCCTGGCACGGCTGGAAAAGGAGGCAGAGGATTTAAAAGAAAAGAAAGCTGCTGTTCTGGACGCGTTCTTTTCAAAACAGATTACAAAGGAGGAGATGCGGCAGATGTGCGAAAGATACGACGCTCAGCTTCAGGAGGTAACCGGCAAAATGGATGCCGCAAAACAAAAGCAAAAGCTGGTCTATTCCCGTGAGGATATTAAAAAGGATGTGAAGGAAAAAATCAAAAACATTTTAACCGGCGCGGACAAAGCCTCGGAGGATTTCTACGGGCTGCTGCTGAACAAAATGACCGTTTACCCGGATGATACCATTGAGGTTGCCCTCAATCTGCTGCCCACAAAATGGGTGTTTATCACCTAGCACCTGAAGGAAATCAAAAAAAAGCTGAAAACACCTGAAAACCCAGGGGATATGGGCGTTTCAGGAGGTGCGGCTCACCCGGAACACGAGGTATCCCCCGAAAATGCGGTTTTGGGAACCCTTGAAAATAAAGGGCTTGCGGGGTGTGAGGCTCATTGCGGACACGATATACCTATATCGTTTAACGTAGCGCGCACTACTTCATCGGGCATAGAAAAGCGCTGCGATAAGTAGCGCATAGACGCGCCCATTTCTCCGTTCGGCCCACCATACTGGCTGACAATAAAGCTTGCGAGCTTAGGGTCTGGATTTTTTATGTTGATTGGAAACTGCAACGATTTTTGGTATTGCCACATATACTATCTTCCTCCTTCTATTGTGCGTCCCACGGCCATGGATCGTCAATCCAGCACCATCTGTCCGATCCGGTGCAATCATATGTCGTGAGCGGTCCGAATTCTTTAACAAATGCTTCCCTTGCCTCTTGAGTCTTTTTCACAATCTCCGAAAACATATCAAGGGCCTTTTTGTCATGGGGATGCGTATTCAAATATAAGCCCAAATCAAGCGCGGCAAAAGAATAGCTCATAACCTGCTTTAATTTTTTTTCTCTTTCGCTTACAACAGGATTTACACTGCTTACTTCCATCTTTCTTCCTCCCTCAATCCGTATACTGTTTACCATAAGTACCCATAGGCAAGTCTAGCTCCGGAAAAATCGTCCCCTGCATCAGAGCCTTTTCGGGTGTATATGTCTCGCCCATTATCTGCATCGGCACATATGCGTATCCCACGCGTGGCGCAGGCAGCATCATGCCCGCATCTTCATTTGATTTGTCGACTATCATCATTTTAAATTCTGCTTCCTTTCCTGATTAAGAATAAGCTTTACTGCCATACCGGGTATGAAGGCAGCTATGGACGGCGGGCCCTTCCGGCCAATATATACGTTACATAATATGTTTACAAATCGCCATATGTGCTTTGCGCCATGCAAAACCGGACTTGCCGTAACAGTGTTTTTACACAAATAAAAATGCTTTAGCGGCCCCGGCATGGCATGCGCCCAGCACGGCAATTTACCGTATCACAAGATATTGCCCAATAATACAAAACACTTGGCTCCATTCACCGGCGCATGCGCATATCCTCATTTTTTTCTTCATATATAAATAGTACATACAATACAAGCGTAAAAGCGAGATATGGGACCGGCAAAGAAAATTCCTGCTTATTGGAGGGAAAAAATGAGGATCGTTGTGTTCACAAAAAATACGCTCATATTTTATGCCTTAATGTGCGTACTCCTGGTTACACTGCTCTTTACAAATAATAGCGACAAAAGCATAGTATCCTCTGCGCAGGCAGGCAAGAGTCTGCCTGTCTACTCCGTTGAGAGAGAGGGTAAAACGATTTGCATAACCTTTGACGCGGCCTGGGAAGACACCGATACTACCGATATTATAAATATCCTGAAAAAATATAATGTCCGGGCTACTTTCTTCGTCACAGGCGATTTCGCGGACCGCTGCGCCGTATCAGTAAAAGCGCTGCATGACGCAGGCCATGAGATTGCAAATCACTCCGACAGGCATCCGCATCCAAATAAGCTGTCGCCGGAGGCATTAAAATCAGATACCACTGCATGCGCCAATAAGCTGGAAGCGCTCACAGGTACAACTGTTCCGCTCTACAGGGCGCCATATGGTGAATACAACGACAGCGTGATAAATACCATACGTGATATGGGGCTTCAATTTGTTCAATGGAATGTCGACAGCCTTGACTATAAGGATCTGACGGCCGACCAAATTACCGAGCGCGTCACTAAAAAGGCAAAGCCGGGCTCAATTGTGTTGTTCCATAACGGCACAAAAAATACTGCAAAAGCGCTCCCGTCGGTTTTGGAAACGCTGACACAGGAAGGCTACACCTTTCTTACCGCGACCGAAATGATTTACAAAGATAATTACTATATAGACCATACCGGACGTCAGTTTCAAAAGAGTAAAAATATTACCAGTATAGACTAATACAGGTCAAAAACGGTGCCGCCTGCTTGCATTTATCCCAATCCGCTTGATCCTTACATAATTTTTATGACTTTAAAGGATACTAAGCAAAAGCAGTTACTCTTATAGCAAAGCGAGGCGACAAGGTGGATATCTCACAGATTGAAGATACCGGCACGACCACGACAACAAATGCCAAAGGCAGCATTCACTGTCTGACTATTATCGGACAAATTGAAGGGCATATGATACTGCCTCCTCAGAATAAGGCCACAAAATATGAACATATCCTGCCACAGCTGGTAGCTGTGGAGCAGGACGAAGCCATAGACGGGCTTTTAGTCATTTTAAACACCGCGGGAGGAGATGTGGAAGCCGGGCTTGCCATTTCCGAGATGATTGCCAGCATGAAAAAGCCTACCGTATCCCTTGTGTTAGGCGGAGGCCACAGCATAGGGGTGCCTTTGGCCGTGTCGGCCGATTATTCGTTTATCGCACCGTCGGCCGCCATGACACTGCATCCGCTCCGCATGAACGGACTGGTGATCGGCGTTATGCAAACCTTTGATTATTTTAATAAGATTCAGGAAAGAATCGTCAGTTTTATCACTTCGCACAGCAAAATAGACACCGATGCGTTTAATGACCTGATGCTGCGTACAGGGGAGATCGCAAATGACGTGGGCAGTATTATTTTCGGAGAAAAGGCAGTCCAGTGCGGCCTTATTGACCAGGTAGGCGGCGTAAGCGACGCGCTTGACAAGCTTTATGAAATAATTAACCAACGTAAAAGTACAGAAAATCCAGCAGATAAGCAGGGCAGCCCAGACAGCAAAACAAAGAAGGGGGATAAGTAAATATGCATTACTCGGTTATACCCTATGAAACAGCGTTTGCTCCGCCTGCCGATGAGGAGAGCGTCCAGCCCTATATGACAACCGAATACTGCGGCGTGAAAATGGATGTAAGCCGCAGCAAAGACGGCGTGTGCAGGATTCAGCGGCTTTATTCCACCGACCCCAAGATATATTTGAAAAAGGAGTTTCAAATCGGAACCGAAATTATCCTTCCCGCGCAGCCTGACTGATTTTTTAAAAAATTTTTAGAATAACCATAGTAAACCCATTAAAATATGGTATAATCACTATGCCGATATTACCGCAAAGGCTTCTGTTTTGCATACAGTTGCGCTTAAGGCCTCTTTCAGTAATATATCGGCTAAAGTAAGTTTGTAACAAAAACGGTTTTAAGTTAAGGAGGGGTGTGTGTTGAAAAGACAGATAAAAAAACTCGGCACGCTGGCAGTCTTGGCATTACTGTGTGTGTTTGTGCTCAGCGGCTGCGTGCAAATGGTGATGCAGGCCAATGTGGATGAAAACGGCGGGGGAGATGTTTCGCTGCAGCTGGGATTTTCTGATCTGACCTATGGTTTTTTGTCGGGTTCAGGTAACGAAGATCCGCTTGCTAGCATAACCCAGGAGGCCGAGGCACAAGGGTATGAGGTTGAACCGTATGAGGAAAACGGATTTAAGGGTATCAAAGCAAAGCAGCAGATAGACAGCTTCAGGACATGGTTCGGCTCATCCAATTACACCAAAGGCATAACCTTCTTAAGAAACAAGCAGCTGCTCAATCAAACGTTTGATATAAGCGGCACGGCAAAGATCGCCGATACCATAAAATCGTCCATAAAGCAGATGCAGCTGTCATCAGAGCCGGCCGATATCCGGCTGGTCATTACAATGCCGTATAAAATCACCGGCAGCAATGCTACGCAGATCAGCGGCGACCAAAAAACCGCCACCTGGGATCTGGCTACATTTACCGATCCGATCTTGATTTCCGCGACAGGGCCCATTCTGCTTTTTGGCATATTGCCTGCGTGGACAGTACTGATTGTGTTAATCCTACTGGCGCTGGCGATAATTGCACTCATTATTATATGGCTGATAAGACTATCGGCAAGGAAAAAGCAAAGCGCGCAACAGGCGGAACAAATTGAAGAAGCTCAGCAGGCCGAACCGGACGTATCGCAAGATATGGCGGCGGAAGATGCCGAGGCGCCATCAATTGAGGAAATCATCGAAGCGGAAAATACAGCCCAGGATGCTGAAGATCAGCCAGAACCGGTATCTCCGATTGACGAACCGGCTGACGGGGAGCTGCCGCCGGAAGATGATACAGAGCCCAAAGAAGAACAGTAAACCTCAGATATTGCTTACAATAAATACGTTATATAAAAAAGGTTCGGCTTTCGCCGAACCTTTTTTATACATAATAGAATGGCATCGCTAATACTGAACACCGATAGAAAACGCGATAAGAATTGTGAGATGTTTTGACATAAGGCAAGGAGCGGTGACGCTGCATTGCGGCAAAACAGCCACAAGGATGTCGTGTTTTTTTATTGGTGTTTAGTATAAATTAGCACCGGGCAAGCTCTCTTTGCCAATACCCATGCTTTGCGCATTTGACAACACAGCTTACCGAAGAAAACGGCGTATTAATGTCAACAACCCCTGCCGCCGGTACCCCGGCGGAAAACTTTTTACGCGTTACAAACACGCCGTCAGCATAAAAATCGGCAAATTCAACGGGATTTTTAGGCCCTGTTGCATCAAGCCCTTCCGCTATGCTATATTCAATACTGCATGGGGATAAGCCGTTGTCCTGTTGCGGGCCGGTAAACTTAAGCCTTGGAATATTGCCGTCAAGATCAACCGCCTGCCTTTCCTCCGCCTCATAAAATATAGCGTCATTTCTCGTAAACTTTTCTTTGGGCGCGGAGCAGACAGGGCACTTTTCAAATGAAGCACCAAATTCGATATGGCCGCAGACCGGACAGACATAAATTTGCGTGCGCTGTCCTCTTCGGTATATAAAGTCACTGCCGCAATTTTTATCCGTAAACTCACCAAAGCTGAACGGCATCGTCATAAGCTCGTTTGCAAGCAGTTTTTTCATATGTGCCAGTTTGTCTGCATACCGCGGGTCATCAGCCAGGTTTTTGCGCTGAAGCGGATCGTTTTTTAAATCGTAGAGCTGGTCTTTATCAAAATATGCCGGAAAACGCCCGTCCACACCAAATCTGATAGAGGATTCGTTCATCCCTTCCTGCGTGAACCGGACAGCCTTTCCGTTTGCCAGCTCAGCCTCAATATTGTCGGGGAATCTGACGGCAATATAAGCCCAATCCTTTTGGATAACGCCTCTGGCATATGTCACCTCTGTATATACCGTATTGTCCCACACCAGCGCAGGGTCAAACAGCAGCTGTTTAAAGCTTTTGCCGTCCATAGGCATGCTGCCGGACCCGGCCTCGCCGCAAAGGTCCAAGATCGTCGCGGTAAGATCGACATGGGAAACAAGCGCATCACAGACAGAACCGGCTTTAATTTTGTTGTTCCATTGGAAAATAAGCGGTACCTGCTGATAGTTGCAGGTCATCTTTTCCTTCGCTAAATGGTCGGTGTTGATGATAATGATGGTATCGTCCATAATGCCGCACCGCTCAAGCGTATCCAGTACCGTGCCGATAGAATCGTCAAGCCACATCATGCCTGCGTATCTGTCCTTTTGCAGCCACTGCTTGCTCAAATACGCATAATCCCCGGAAAAACCAAGTGCCTCAAGCCGCTTTAGCAAATTTTCACACGACGGCTGAACGTCGGGCGCCTGCTCCAAAAAGCCTTCGGGCGTCAGAAGCGCACCCGCCTCAAGCGCAGGCAGCACGGGAGGCATATGCGGAACATTAGGCGCCACATATAAAAAGAAGGGCTTATCCTGATTTTTTTCAATAAACGCTTTTGCTCCCTGGGTGATCCATGGCATATTGTGCTGGCACGGGATATCCTCAGGCATAGGCATAGCGGTTTCATTGTTGGTAAAAACGTTTTCAACATAGTCAAAGCCGCTGTGCTTCTTGATATATGCCCTGCTGATATCGTAATTGCTTTTGACCTTGTCCATAGCTCCGCTTTGCGCCGACGTTTCGCCGGTGTCAAAATACGCAAGCTCATCCTCCCCTAAGTGCCACTTGCCCACCATACCTGTCACATAACCGTTTTGCTTCATAACGCGCGGCAGGGCGCTTTCCCGGTCGGTCAGATACATGTTCCAGCGCAGAAAAACAGGGTCATGCTCGGTATAAAGCTCCTGCATGTTAAGACATCTCGACGCGTATCTGCCGGTAAGCACATTGTATCTTGCCGGGGAACACAACGGCGAATTGGGCGTGGCGCAGGTAAATTTCATGCCTGCGGCGGCCACTTTGTCGATATTTGGCGTGGGTATATCCCCGCCGTACGCACCCACGCCGTCCGGCACCATGGTATCGGGGAAAATCATCACCACGTTGGGCCTTCTTTTTTGATTAATGTTATCCATATCGTTCACCCTTCCCATACTCCTCCTCAGATAAAAAATCCAGACCGTAATAATCTAATGAAATGTTTAACCAATATAATGAATCTATGGTAACACAACGGGCCAAGCGCTGTCAAGCGCACACCGGCAAAGCGGCGCGACAGACGCATGAAAGGGGAAAAGAACAAAACCTTACTTTCTTTTTCTATCGCAAAAAGAAAGTAACAAAGAAAAAAGCTCTTATACGATTAGGATTTCGCCGTCTGCGGACGGCGACCAAGGCTCCGCCTTTGGAAACCGCAATTTTTTGAAAAAAATTGATTAAAACTTTGCTTTTTGCTTCGCAAAAGGATCCGGGCACAAAAGCGAAACTGCCGCAAGACTACCCGCGTAATGCCAGCGGGCGCTGCCCGCTTTTGCTTCGCAAAAAGCTTTCATGCGTTTACCGTGGGCAAAGCGGCGCGCCGGCATGAAAACAAAAAACGCCGCTTAGCGGGAGGTTTCATAAAGAAGACTGAGCGAAGAAATTCGCTCAGTCTTCTTTATTTAAACATGTGCGAAAAAACCTCTAAGTTTATTTTCTATACGCAATAATATCGTTTATTTCACAATGCAAAGCATCGCAGATTTTCGCTAAAATATACCTATCATAACGCTGCAATTTGTTTTTATAATATTTATCAATCGTATCATATCGGATGCCGGTGTCCTCGGAAAGCTGATATCGTGTAATATTTTTCGAGTCAAGATATTTATCTAATATCAATCTAACTTTTCCCACTTTAATCACCCCCTATTATAATATCACCTTATACACACCTTGACAGTTCCTCTATATGTGTGTATAATCGTATATGTGGGTACAAAGGAGGGGGGTGAAAAAATGACCGATCAGTTTATTACAACAAGAAAAGCTGATAATAAGAAAATGGTATGTAATACTTGCAAAAACTTTCGATTACACTATATTAAGTATTCAAGAGGTAATTATTCTGCATTAAGTTATGGACATTGCGTAAAACCAAGGATGAAAAAAAGATATGCCAATGACAAGGCATGTACGTATTGGGATGAAAAGTCAGATATATAAAAAAAACACCAGCCGAAAGAAGTAAAACTTTTCTTTCGGCTGGTCATTACATTATTGTGGGGTTGCAGGGCACTCCCTGAATTTGTGGCCCGGCACACAACCACGATGCTTGCAGGTATAATGCTATTTAAAATACTTCCTTACGGAACCACCCCATAAAGCGGCGTTTTTTAAACGGGTTCAGACAAAAGCCCTATTTTTCAAAATCCTCTATCCTGATCTGGCGCGTATGCTTGGTATGCGACCATTCCGTCTTGTTCTTATCAATAACGCCCTGGATTGTAATGGGTATCCATGTTAAATTGTAGACGATAAAGGTAAGATACCCCAGAAGCATTCTGCGGTCAAACATTTTGCGCTCCACCGCGATAACAATAGGCATATACATAAACTGAAGCACCACAAAGGTGTTCCACACCATAGGCGAAAACAGATAACTCATATGGAAAAAGCCGATATCGCCATCGGGATAAGCCATCTGAAGCCACGCAAAAAGCGTGATGATCCCCATGGAAATGACTCTTATGGGCTGTATCAGATACAGCGCACAGTCAAAGCTGACGAAGCTGCCTTCGGAAAAAGCTTTTTTAATCAGTCTGACAAAAAACCTGCTTGCGACATCCGCGTGCCCCTGCATCCAGCGCTTACGCTGGTTCCAGCTTTGGGCAAGGGTAAGCGGTTTTTCATCATATACTATCGCGCCGTGCGCCCAGCCCACCCGTTCATTATTGAGCGCCAGCTTCATGGTAAATTCCATGTCCTCCGTGAGGCAGGTCGCGCCCCAGCCAAGCTTTTTTAAAAGCTCCGTTTTGATGGCAAAGCCTGTGCCGGAAAGCTGGCAGCAAAGCCCCAGATTGTGGCGCGCCGCCTGAAATATGCGGCTGATAGACCAGAAGGAAAATGAATATGCACAGGTTATCCAGGAATCAAACGGATTCTTGCTGTCTATGTAGCCCTGCACAACATTATACCCGTGATTGATCTGCTGATTCATCTCACGTAAAAACTTGCTGCCTACCAGATTGTCGGCATCAAAAATGGCAATGAAATCATACTGCTTTTCCATACCAAAAAGCTTTTCAAACATCCATTCCAAAGCAAAGCCCTTGCCGCGCGCAAGCGTGTCAAAACGCTCATAAACACAAGCGCCACGCTCCCTTGCAATACGGGCAGTATCATCCGAGCAATTGTCCGCAATGACATAAATATCATACGAATCTCTGGGGTAATCCAAGCTGTTTAAGCTGTCAACCAGATTTGCTATCACCATTTCCTCATTATGAGCGGCCACGATGAGCGCAAAGGTATTGACGCGGCTGCCCGGACTGTTTTTATACCGCTTGGGGAGCCAGCCAAAGCAGCCCACCAAAAAATAATAAAGCGCAACCGCCAATACGAACAACTGCAGTATCATGGTAAACCCATTAAGCAGTTCCAGCGTGAGATACATGTATTTTTTCACCTCGAATTTCCACAATACAAATTTAAGTAATTGCTCCATGGTGTATGATTTATATGATACAAGCAAGCCTGCTTGAAATTTTATATCCATATCCTGTTAAAAATTCAATATTTTTTACCCTCTTAATCCGTCCTATATTTTATACCATCTTGTACAAAAAATCAATGCTTTTTTATTGAAATACATACAAAATCCAAATTTAATCGCAACGCTGTCTGCAAATTAAATAACAGAATGGGAATTTTCAAGCGCAGCATTGGGCATTTCGTAAAAAACACAGTTGCCTGCTACGCTTTTGCGAAGCGTACCAATGGCATGTTACGGCGCATAATATAACCTCGTAGAAAATTCCCCCCCCCGTTTATATAAGCGTTGAGTACCGAATTGCCAAGCATACAGCAGGCATATCCCGCGTATCGCGAAGCTGAAACAGTATACTGAAACTGTTTCGCAGTTTTTGCCGTTGTTATAAAAATATTCCGTTTTTTTAAGCTTATTCATCATTTAACTAAATTTGCTGCCGGCATCGGTCTCACCCTGATACAAGATATTGCTGCTGGTTCAAAGCAATCATACCTTATTTTGTATGCATAAATAGTTTACAAATTAGTTACAAATAAATTTCAAAAAAGGTTGATTTTTTTGAAAAATTATTGTAAAATAGTATCAATTAATAATTTCGTAATAATTTTTGTCTTGCTCCGAGCATATTATTGATGATATAAACTGTTGATTTTATTGTATTTTTCTTGAATCGGGAAGAACGGCTTTGCGGGCGGCGCTTCCCTGGATGTTTTAATATATTTATTACAAAAAGGTTAATTGAGGTGATATTTGTGCAAAGTGACGCTAACATAAAGGCCAAATGCAGCAAGCTCACGCCGGATGAGGCGCTGGAAAGGAATTGTATTGCTGCGGGCGGCATTGAGGTTGTGCTGGTTAAATGCTGTGAAAAGAAAACGTCCAAATCATTTCGGCGCATAATAACGGATTTATTTAAAAAAGCTGTGACTGTTTGCGTCCGGATTTGCAAAATCGCTCTAAGATATGCGCGCATTTATTTGCGCGAAGTTGCGGGCCGGGTAGAATGTTGTACCAAAAAGGCTTTGTCATGGGTCAAAGACAGCTTTAAGCTGCTTGAGGCGGCCGCAAAACAGCCGCGCTCAATTGGCGCCAAAAGGAATCTGGTAGCCGCCCGAAAAAAATGGCGCGGCGTTTCAGATGGCTTTAAAGTGTTCGGACACAGGGCAAGGTCAAAAACGGTGCAACAGTTTCACAGCGTCAAAAAGTTTACATCAAAGGTTGAAAACCGTCCTATTCTGGCTATGGGCGGTACCTGTATGACCATAGCGATTATCATGTTTGTGCTTGCTTTTAACTTTTCCATAGGCTTTGAAGCGGTCGTCAACGGGCAGAGTATCGGAATTGTGCAGAGCGAAGAGGAATGCGTCGAGGTCGTCAATCAGGTTAACGACGAGCTGTCGCAGCACTTGGGCGACGAAAACGGTATCAAAGCAGAAATTACAACCGTCCCGCGGCTAATCCCCAAGGACGGCTACACGCCCAAGGATGAGCTTAAGTCGGCGGTGTGCCAGCTCAGCGACAAGATGCAGGAAATGCAGGTTGTATATCTCGACGGCAAAGCCTTGTTCGGCGTTGCGGATGAAAAGGCGCTTGACGTCGTAATGAGCGGATGGCGTAATTATTATACCAAAGGCGATGACAGCATAACGTTTTCTACCCAAAAACAGCTTGAGATAAAGCACGAGCTTGCCCCAATGGTTCTCTTGAAAAATGCGGACGCTGCCATAAACATTTTAAACGGCAGCGAAAAGAAGGAAAATGAATATGTCATTAAACCCGGCGATACGCTGTGGGCCATTTCAGAAAAATATGACACCTCAGTGGAGGAATTGCTCCAGATTAACGAAGACTTGACGGAGGATATCATAGACGGGCAGGTTATCACCGTTAAAGCCTATGTTCCTGTTGTTAAGGTAACCACCACTCAGCGCGCCGCTTATACCCATACCGTGCCATATGAAACTAAAACCGTTGAAACAGCAAACCTGTACAGAGGCAAGACAGAAATACAGCAGGAGGGCCAAAACGGCTCGGCAGACGTGGTCGCCACTATTGTCAAGGAAAACGGCCAGGAGGTCAGACGGGATATCGAATCAAGTGTGACCACCAAAGAGCCCGTCGAATGCATAAAACTGGTGGGCACAAAAGAGCCGCCGTCGGGATATGGTACGGGCAAATTTATCGCCCCGGCTACAGGAACCGTTACATCAAGGTTCGGATACCGCAAAAGCGGCTTCCATAAGGGGATTGATATTGCAAATTCCTATGGCTCCCCCATCAGGGCGGCGGATAACGGAAGCGTCACCACTGCCGGATGGTCGGGACTGTTCGGAAAGCTGGTCATTTTAGATCACGGCAACGGGTATGTGAGCTATTACGGCCATAACAGCAGTATTGCGGTGGATGTGGGCGACATCGTTGAAAAGGGCGACGTTATCGCATATATGGGTTCTACAGGCAATTCCACAGGCAACCACTGTCACTTTGAGCTCCACCTGAACGGCACAGTTTTGAATCCTGCGAAATATATCGGCTTGTAATGAATATCATTAAAACAAAGCATGCGGAAGATATGCTCCTCTGCATGCTTTTTGTTTATGCCTATTTAGCTGTTTTTTATATATTAAGCGATATGATTCATATCCTAAAATAAACGACAGACATAATATCATCTTAAACCGGTTACTGGCTTTGTACCTTTACAAACATTATACAGTAGGAAGCCAGGGAAAGCGCATTTACAACAATCAGAAGCCATGCCGTAAACGTTACCCACGCTTCGGGAAGCGGCACGGAAAACGGGAACAAAAGCATTACACAAGCGCAGATATTGACAAAGCAGGCCGTCTTGCCAAACCAATTCGCCTGCCCGACTATACCTTTTTTGTACATCACAATAGCGCCTATGCCAAGAAGAATATCTTTCATAAGAATAAACGCAGCAACCCATAAAAGGGAAATATTATTAAATACAATGCAGGTAAGCACAGTTATTTGCATAGCCTTGTCCGCCACAGGGTCTAAAATTTTCCCCAGGTTCGTGATCTGATGATAATGCCGCGCAATATAACCGTCAAGCACATCTGTAAAAAAAGCCAGCAAAATAACACCCATAGCCCACCACTTTGCGGTTTGCCCGGGCAGGAAATAGACAAATAAAAATACTGGCATCATGCACAGGCGGATTGTTGTCAGTATATTGGGTATATTCAAGCTTTTTCACCTCAAATCTTGCTTTATGGGAAATATTATACTATACCATTCGGCAAAAGACAAGAATATGTTTGTGCAGGGCCGGTTCCTTGGCATTATATAAAGATCTTTAAATTTGGTTTTTCTGCTATTGCATGTCCTTAGCCGTCAAAACAAAAGGGTGCACGCAAAAAGGCGGCACCCCAAACGCTTTGACTATTTATTTTGAAAGCACTGCGCGTCGTATGGGCTCGTTTATCAGCGGCGGCGTCTGCCGCCCTTCATATTGTTGCCTATGATGCCGCCAACACTTCCGGCCAGAAAGCCAACAAACAGCATGGTGAGGATATAAGAATCCATCACAAAGCCTGTGACGGTCAGCATACCTATTATGTATAGGATCAAGATATAGCCCGCACCCATGATGCCGCCCCACAGCCACCCCTTAGACCCGCATGCTTTGGCGGTAATGGCGGCGCCTGTTATAATGGAAATAAGGCTCACAAGTACGGTTATGGTTTTTGTATAGCTCTCGGGCAGAGGCGACAGCAGCATAACCAGCGCTATGATTGAAAAAATCACAAGACAAACGGCCATCGCCACGCCGATTCCCTTTATCACACACAGCAGATTGTTTTTATTTGACATGACCACCGGGGCCGAAGACATTTGCTTCATAAAAAGACCTCCAAACAATGTATTTTACTATACATTATTCAAAGGTCTTATTTTTTATGTGTACAAAGTATGCGCCTTATACTAATCTCCCATGAAAGTGCGATAAGATTTCCGAGGATTTTCCCAGCCGGGCAAGGCTGACGATGCAGGCGGGCTGTCGCCCGCCAAAGAGGAGAACGCCGCCCGGTGTAAAAAGGCTCGGGCAGATATTGTGATTTCTATTGAAAATTAATATTAGTTGCCGGTCTCCTCACTGTCCTGCTCTTCCGCTGCCTCAGGCTCATCCAAAACGTTTTTGGCCTCGGCTTTTTTGTTGATATCACGCACCGCCCATTTGGCAACCTTTATGGTGCTGCGCTGGCCTGGATTGCCTACCATACCCGTTTCCATTAAAACATCCTCATCTCTCACCTTGGTGACCTTGCCCATAATGCCGCCGATTGTTGTGACCAAATCGCCCACGCCAAGACCTGCGATCATCTCTTTGGTCTGCTTTTCCTTCTTCTTTTGCGGACGGATCAGCATAAAATAAAAGACCACCGCTAGAAGTATCAATGGGAAAAGCGTAGTAAGCATATTTGCCGAACCACCGGGAACAGCCGCATTTTCGGTAGCGTATACAATGGTTTCAAACATATTTTTAACCTCCGTATCGTGATATGCGCTTATTATACCGTTTTTGGGTTGTTAAAGCAAGATTTTTTTTGGCGGATAAACAAAAAATCGGGTGGCGCCCGCTGCACCTGCGCAGCCAGTCTGCCGTCGGCTGAAGACTGTTGCCCGGTAGCCTGCTTTAGCGGGATTGCCCATAATATGAAAAAAGGTTACTTTTAGTTTTAATAAAAATAACCTTTATCATGTAAAATCTTACGATAACCCGTACACCCGGTTATGCCTGGCAGGCCGAAACGGCCACATCAGCTGCGGTTGCCGCATCCGGCGTATAGTAATCCGCGCCGATACTGTCGCAGAAGCTTTGTGTTACCGGCGCACCGCCTATCATAATGGTGACCTGATCCCTGATGCCGCTTGCCACACAGGCATCTACCACATTTTTCATCTCGTTCATGGTCGTTGTGAGCAGTGCGGAGCACGCGATGATATCCGCCTTATTTTCCTTATATGCCTCAACAAAACGCTCGGGCGTGACGTCAACACCCAAATCAATGACTTCCAGGCCCTTGCCCTCCATCATCATCTTGACAAGATTTTTGCCGATATCGTGCAAATCGCCGCGGACTGTGCCAAGCACCACTCTGCCCTTAGCCTCTACACCGCCCTCGGCAAGCTTGGGCTTTAGAATTTCACTGCCCGCGTTCATAGCGCGTGCCGCAATCAAAACCTCGGGCACATAGACTTCATTGTTTTTAAACTTTTGACCAATAACGCCCATACCGGCCAAAAGCCCTTCCTCTAAGATTTCCTTTGCGCCAAGTCCCTCGTCAAGCGCCTGTGCAACCAGCTCCTTTACAACCTTTGCTTTTCCCTTTTGCAGGTTTTCCGAAATATCGGTTAAAATACTCATGCCGATGGCCTCCCTGTTTGAATTAATTTATCTTTATTGCGAAAAGAACCGTAATTCAATTCACATTGTTCTCTGCTTTAAAAACATTGCCCCGCTGCTCGCGGTATTTGCCGGGCGACATGCCCACAAGCTTTTTAAATACCTTTGAAAAATAACTCTGGTCCTCAAAGCCTACCATGTTTGAAATATCCACAAGCGAGATATCATCCCTGTGCAAAAGCTGTTTAGCCTTGTCTATGCGCACCTTATTGAGGTAAGCGTTAAAATTGGTGTGCATCTCCTCTTTGAATATTCTGCTGAAATAGGTAGCGCTTAAGTGCACATATCCCGCCACTTCCTCTAATGTGATTTTGCTTGCGTAGTTTGCCCTGATATATGAAATGGCTTTATAAATGACATCCACATGCTTAATATCTACAATATCAAACACGCATTCCGTGAAGCGCGTCATCAGCCTGGAAAGCCAGTAGGACAAATCCTCTATATTGTCGAACCGATGAATCTCACTTAAATACCTGTAATTTAAGCCAAATATCTGCTCTGTATCGGCGCCGCCGTCTAATGCCGCGCGGCTTAAAACCACCACCAGCTCCATCACGCGCGCACGTATAATCTCAAATTTTCCTCCGGATGAAAAAAATATGTGCCCCAGAATCTCGTTTAGCAGCATCTGGGCCCGCTTTTTATCACCCGCCGATATGGCGTGAATCAGCTCTTTTTCCTTTTTGATGGGATAAGCATGTATACGCTCATCACCGTCGTCTTGCAGCCTTTGAATGTATTCAGCAATACTGGAATGAAAATCCTCCTTGAGCTTTGAGTCGTCGTAGTATTCCCCGCCCCCGCCGCTGGCATAGGCTGCCGATATGAAAAGCAGCTCGGACAGATACCGCGTTTTTACCGTATCCCTGTGGGGTATTTCGCCCAGCGTGTCCCTGGCTTGTGCTATATCCTCCTGGGTCATATCGCCGCGCCGTGCAAGCAAATCCTCAAACAGGTACTCATCAGGATCCACCATCATCACCGGCCCGCCAATGTAGGCGGCCTGCATAATCCCACCCACGCTGAGCGGAGAGGCAAAAAACACAAGCCCCATAGGACAGAAAAAGATATATTTGCCGCCAAAACGTTCGGCCTGATAGCTGCCGTACAACCTGACCCTATCACAGTCAACGCCTTCGCCAAGCCCACAGCGCATCCTTTTGCAAAAAGAACATTGCCCGCCTGCCTCATCGCACGAATAAAGCACATTTGCCGCAAGATCAATGACGGTCACGTTTACATCCGATATTTGATAAAAGACCCGGGCAGCGTCAATTGCCTTTTCCATATCCAGGCTGCCAATGTTTTCACTCATCTGCATGACAACCACTCTTTCTTACATCATGTGTTAGCATATTCTCATTCCCGGATATGATTTGCTCCAAGGCCAACAACGGTTTAAAGCAAATGCTATGATAGTATAACATGATTGTGTCCGCGATATCTTGAATTTTCATTTTCTTTTTTGTAATTTATTATGATATTGACCTGTCTCATGCCTCAGGCAAAATCAAAACATCATACAGTCCACATACCACTGCTGAAACCGGGCGCTGGTAGAAAGCTCAATATATTCACACCGGCCTTGCAGAAGGCCGGCATTTCGGGCCATCTGCCCGGAGCACATGACAGCCGCCGCCCCGCTTCCCGCCGCATTTCCGCAAACTACGATCTTATCTTTTACCTCATGCGGCAGAAGCCCTATTTTTATCGCGCTGTCGCGGTTGATATAGCTGCCGAAGCCACCCGCCAAATACACCGTGTCAAGCGCTTCTACGGCTAATCCCGCCTCATTTAAAAGCGTCCTGATACCGGCTGCGATGGCGGCCTTTGCAAGCTGCACCTCCCGAATGTCCTTTGCCGTTAAAACAATATCCTCGGCAATAACAAATGCGTTTTGTCCGTCTATCTCTGTGAGCCTTTCTAACAAATAGGGATTATCTATTTCGTCTGCATCCACCATGCGGCCCGTTTCGTCAATCACGCCAAGCTCTGCTAAGACCCCAACCGCGTCAATGAGTCCCGACCCGCAAATACCTATGGGCTTTTTTTCACCAATAGTGGTATAACAAATCCTGCCGCTCTCCCATTTAACCGCGCTTATAGCGCCCTCGATTCCGCCAACGCCGCAGCGGATATTTGCCCCTTCAAACGCAGGCCCCGCCGCAGTGGAGCACGCAATGAGTCTTTGGTCTGCCCTAAGCACAATCTCGCCGTTAGTGCCGATATCTATAAGCAGCGCCTTTTGCGCTTTTTCCATGCCGCACGCCGCCATGGCCGCCACCGTGTCGGCTCCGACATAAGCCGAAACACAAGGCAGCAGGTATGCCGCGCAATGCGGATTAATGCCGATACCTATTTCTCCGGCATAAATCAGCCGCCCCTGAGTCATTACCGGAATAAACGGCGATACCGCAATCCCGGCGGGCGCAATTTTGCACAGCAGGTGCATCATGGTAGTGTTGCCCGCGAATGTCATAATACACAGATCATTATACCCGATACTGTTCCGGTCCAGCAGCTGTTTTGCCATGAGCGTAATCTGATTTTCAATATGTGCGCCAAGCACCGAAAGACCGTCGGCCGTTTGCGTGGCGTAATCAATTCGTGAGATAACGTCTGCGCCAAAGCTCTTTTGCTCATTCAGGCTGCTTATGATATCCATACACCGGCCGCTTGTAAGGTCGTATAAATACGCGACGACGGTTGTGGTGCCTATATCGACAGCTATGCCGTAATGCCTGCGCGTGGTGTCCCCGCCTTCTATATTCAGACAAATATCGTTATACCGGCTTACGGTAACGGCAAGCCCATCCTTTACTGCCGTTTCAAGCGCTCGCAATTGGCCGATATCCAGCGTAAGCTCACATGCCAACGCGTTTTTGAGGCGCAATTCCCAGCTGCTTTGGTCGGAAAGCGTAGGCGCATGCAAGGTCACGCACTGCTTTTGGACCATGGGCATAAGTGTAAACTCAGGCATTATGCCCCCTGTCTTAATGACCGCCGTGGCTGTATCCTTTATCTTCACAGTACAGTCCTGCTCGACTATGGTCATGCATGCAAGCCTTATGCCTGAGGCAAGCTGCGGCAGCGTAATAAACTTTTCCTGCTCCTTTGTCGCTTCGGTCGGCGGATCTATCACAACTTTGCATTTGCCGCAAATGCCCTTGCCTCCGCACGGCGCGTCAAAAAAGACCCCTTCAGCCGCAAGCAGCGCCATCAGATTTGCGCCACGGGAGCATTTGAGTATCTTTTCAGTATCGTTGGTGATAACCGTCACATGGCAAAACACTGGCTTTCTTCCTTTCAGGTAAGTCTTCATCTCTCCTTGCCGGCAATATGTATAATCTCGCATAGCTGTCCACCGTCTCAAAACTTGTTTAGGCGGCGGACAGTGATTTAGCTGGCAAGCGGTGAGACAAGTTCCTGCTTCGTTAAAACACATTAAGGTGTGAAAAAAATTTTACAAACAAATTTTTTTCAACCCGTTACGTTATGATCCTGTCGTCATAAGTTGCGCCAATCTCATGGCCGGGCGGTATAACGGCAAAGCGCCGCTCATCCCAATTGCCGGACAAAAAGTCATAAAGCAGGCTGCTGTCGCCTTTTTGTATATCAAAATTCCAGTTCAAATACGCTGCGCCGCGCCTGGTGTATTCTATTTGCTCTGCGTTATCAAATTCCGGCCAGTCAATGAATGTGGCCCACTCGTATTCACGAAACCACCCTTGCTCCATTTCCATCAAATACTCGGCGTTTTCTTCGCCGTATTTTCGCGCATATTCCGCAAGCGTGCGTTCATAGCGCTCCTTGCCCGGCATAGGGGCGTTTTCAATCCATCCCCTGGTATACCAGTAAACCCCACGATGGGTATCAAAATAATCCTTATATTTTTCCTTAGAACCTAAAAGCATGGTGATACAATCGTGCCCCCGCGGGATTACCAGCGGGTATTTACTGCTTTTTACACCCAAAACACCGTTGGAACACAGCCCGTACCCCAGCAAAATCGCATCTAACGGCGTACTTTCAATGTCCACTGTATGCGGGTCGTTCCCGCTCTCAACAGCGTCGATTTCGGCCTGAAGGGTAGTACGTAAAAGCCCAGGCGTATTGTGAAGCCCCTGCCGCAGATATGTCACATCAATAAAATTGGAATGCCGCGCGCTCAGCAGGCTGATTTCCCGATACAGTACCCTGCAGGCAATAACCTTTAAATTCATTTTAAATCCTCATTCGCATTAGAAATCCTCGACATTAAAACGCAAGCTTTTCATCCAAATACGCCGCTAAACCTTCAATCGGAAGCCTGACCTGCGCCATGGTATCGCGGTCACGCACCGTGACACAGCCGTCCTGTTCGCTGTCGAAGTCATAGGTGATACAAAACGGCGTTCCGATTTCATCCTGACGGCGGTAACGCTTGCCGATTGAGCCTGCTTCATCGTATTCCACCATGTGTTTTTTGGCAAGCGCGGCATACAGCGCCGTAGCTCCTTCCGAAAGCTTTTTGGAAAGCGGCAGAACAGCGGCTTTAATGGGTGCAAGCGCCGGGTGCAGATGCAGGACAACTCTGGTATCACCATCTTCCAGGGTCTGTTCGTCGTAAGCGTCTACTAAAAACGCAAGCGTAACCCTGTCCGCTCCGAGCGACGGCTCCACGCAGTAGGGCACATATTTTTCGTTGGCCACTGGGTCAAGATATTCCATGGATTCTCCCGAGTGCGCCGCATGCTGCTTCAAATCAAAATCGGTACGGTCGGCTATGCCCCATAATTCCCCCCATCCGAACGGGAACACAAACTCAATATCGGTAGTAGCGTTGGAATAATGGGACAGCTCCTCGGGCGAATGATCGCGGAAACGGACATTTTCGCTTTTGAGACCAAGCGCTAACAGCCAATCCATACAAAACTGCTTCCAGTACGCAAACCACTCCAGATCTGTGCCCGGCTTGCAGAAAAACTCCAGCTCCATCTGCTCAAATTCACGGGTGCGGAAAACAAAGTTGCCGGGCGTGATCTCGTTTCTAAAGGATTTGCCAACCTGGCCTATGCCAAACGGCACCTTTTTACGGCTTGTACGCGCTACATTTTTAAAGTTCACAAAAATGCCCTGCGCGGTTTCGGGCCGCAAATAAAGCTCGGATTTTGCGTCCTCGGTCACACCCTGAAAGGTTTTAAACATCAGATTGAACTGACGTATATCGGTAAAATTATGCGCGCCGCAGTCGGGGCATATGATATGGTTCTGCGTGATGTATTCGCGCATTTTATCGTTGCTCCAGCCGTCGACCGTCATGCTCTCGCCCTGCTCAAAAGCGTAATCCTCAATGAGCTTATCCGCACGGAAGCGGCTTTTGCATTCCTTGCAGTCCATAAGGGGATCGGAAAACCCGCCGACATGCCCTGAGGCTACCCAGGCCTGCGGATTCATGATGATCGCTGAGTCAAGCCCGACATTGTAGGTGGATTCCTGTATGAATTTTCTCCACCACGCCCTTTTGACGTTATTTTTAAGCTCTACGCCAAGCGGACCGTAATCCCACGAATTTGCAAGACCGCCGTATATCTCAGAGCCGGGATACACAAAGCCTCTGCCCTTGCAAAGCGCCACTATTTTTTCCATAGTTTTTTCCGTATTCTTCAAATTATCCACCCTCCGTTATTTATGCCAATAAATCCAGCCATGAAAATTAATCAAGCACATTTACCAGTTTATCAAAAATACCGAAAAAGTCAAGCCTGCAAAGACATTAATTACAAGCAGAAACAGCAAACAATACGTCTGCTGTTTTTCGTCAAAATATTTTTTATCGTTATATTCACATCTTGCCGGAAGCCGTATCCTGCTCCATCTGCTGTTTGACATACTCCTCAATCGCGATTCCGTTTATAAACAGCCCCGAAACCACCACATTACCGTTTTTAACGCGCACGGTCACATATGCCTCCTGCCGGTTTTCGCGGTAGATTGTTTCCGCTTTTGGCGCAAGCTTTTCATCCATATAATATCTGTCAATCGGAAGGCGAAAACTGCCGTATTGGATTTTTCCCTTTACAAAGTCCACCCCATCGGGCTTTTGATCCGAAAAGGAATCAATATCCGCAAAACCGTCTGCATTGTTTTTTATCACCGCATACTTTTTTGCTCCTCCCTTTCCGTTGATAGAAGCTCTGTTGATGTCAGTAAGCGATATAACAAGATATCTGCCCCTGAACGCATCATAAGGATCGACCGGCTCTACCCTGAACTTATATTCAATGCCGCTACGGAGCGTATCATATTTGTTTGCAATCATATAGACCGGCACCAAAATCTGCGCCAGAATCAAAATAACTAGGGCAGATAATATCAGCTTTTTCATTGCAGGCCACCTCCTTTGCGCTTTTTGACAAGGTACAGATTAACCGCCAGAAACATAACCCCAAGCAGGACAAAAATAATGCCGCGCAGCAAAAAGTCAAGGTTCCAGTCGAAAAAGCGCAGTACAATCAGCAGGCAAAGAAATATCATGCCAATATTGACATCCAGAAAGGAGGTTTTCATGCTTCCGCGGACAATAAAATATAGGCTTGACGCAAAAATGAGAAGATTTGCCGCCACGGTTCCGATTGCAAAAATTTCGGGCGCGTCTTTAAAAATTCCCGATAACCGCAGCCCGGCAATGAGTATAGAGAATAACACTATCATGCTTGTCAGCGGCTCACGCGCTTTGCGCACCACCGCAAAGTATACCGCCCCTATCGCCAGCAGCGCAGCTATGCCCAATACGGTATAGTCTTCCGCCAGGTATGGCGCATATGAAACGGATATGCCGTCCCACACATCTTTATACGACAGAATAAACAACAGGGTAAAGGCACCCATAAGTCCGATCATATAAAAAACAGCTTTGCCCGGGTCGTCTGTCCGGTCAAACGCAAGCAACAGCACAAAATATAATAAAAGCAGCGCAAGCGCGCCCATCTGTAACGCAAAAGCAAACGCAAGCAAAACCAAGAAACCCGCGATCAAGGTGATCAAGGAAACGTACACCGTTTTAGCAGCGCTTTTATTGCTTCTAATGACAGAGGTCGCATACGGCAGGGCAAGCACAAATAAACCCAGTGCCAGCGGCACAAGGGCTATTTTAAATTCACCGGCAGAGTCAAATGACCAGTAAATAATGGCATAATAGTAAATAATTAAGGGGGAAGCCGCGTTTAAGATATAGACAACGGGCAGACTCAAAAGTCCGCAGGTGATGACATATCCGCCAAAGTCCCCCGGCAGATGAAAAATTTGTCCGATAAGGGCGATTACGGCAAACACCGAAAGCGACATGAATACCGCACTGCCCTCCCGCCATCCAGGCGAATCCATCCTGCGCAGGAAAGTGAAGAGACATAAGCCCTGCGATAAAACAAGCGGCAAAAACGAAAGCCCTACGCGCAGCGCAATCGGCAGCTCATACCAGTTTTTTGCCGAGATAAGAATGATGCCGATTCCGATCAGCACCGCGCCAATGATGGAAAACAAAAGGATTAACATGCCCGGCGACGCCTGTTTAACATACCGCTGTCTGAGCGCCGCAGCGGCTTCAGATGAAATAATTTGCTCAGTCTGCCATTTTTCAATCTCTTCAAACAGCCACTTTTTTCTGTTCATACCCATCTCCCTTCCCTTGCGTTTATGCTATCACCGAGAAACAACCGCCACACAGTTCCTGCCTTTATCCTTTGCCATATATAACGCTTTATCCACATTTCGGTACGCCAGTTCGAGAGTATTATTGCAATCCCTTCTAAGCGGCACAACACCGAAGCTTGCTGTAATGTGTATGGTTTGTTCCTGAATGGTAAATACGCTGTCCTGGACCACCTCTCTGAGCCGCTCCGCCATTCTGATACCGGCTTCCAGGGATGTGTTGGGCAGCAGTACCAAAAACTCCTCGCCACCCCATCTGGCTACCAGATCATCCTTTCGGGTAGTCTCTAAAAGCGTAGCCGCCAGCTGCCTGATAACGGCGTCCCCTTCAGGATGGCCGTAATTATCATTGATCCGCTTAAAGTGGTCAATATCCATTAAAATCAAACATGCCTCATAATCATATTCATAGATCATGGGCATTTCGTGTTTAAGCAGCTCTTCAAGCTTTCTTCTGTTGTACAGAGAGGTCATAGGATCATAAAAGGCAAGAAAGACAAATTCCTTATTCTTTTCCTCCAGCTCCTCCTGCTGCTTCACAATAAACCTTCCCTGCAATATGTCCGCCGCTTTGGCGTTCCACAATATAATGGACAGGGCGCAGCCCAGCGCTACCGCCGTAATTCCGTTTATGCGGTTTGAAAATAAAATCACCGGATTGGTTTGCGTAATTCCTAAGGCATAGTAAAACGCGCCAAAGGCGACTGCATAAAACACGATGGCAAACGACGGCCTTATAAATATCAGGCTTCCCACAATCATACATGTCACTAAAAACGGCGTAATATTAGGAATAACGCTCTGGGCAAACGCAGTGACGAAAACCCCGAATGACAGAAAGCCTGACGCTGCAACATACGGGATAATTCTCACAAAAAGGTTTGTTTGCGCCCTGTTTTTAAAATAGCTGCAAAGCAGGGCCAACAAAAGCGCAAGGCAAAAAGAGAGGCCGTGGCATAAAATGACACCCATTCTCCACAAGCGTTCCGTTTCCGAATTAACCTCGAGCCCTTTGTAAAACATCCAGATATACACTATATTTACCAATACAGTAACCGAGCAGGTATAAAACAGTCTTTGCAGATTGATAAAAACCATTTCGTCCGAAACAGACCTGTTGCGCTCCAAAACATTACAACAGGCTTGCTTCAATTTGGATGCGGCATTCCCGATGCGATGTATCGTTTTCATGATTCAATGCTCCTTTGCATTGATTTAATTTCAGAATCCTTTGCCGCCAGTTATTGGTTCCCTTAATAGTTTTATCTGTCTGCGTCTGGACTATTCCTGCGTATCCTCCTCGGCCTGTTCAGCCCTGGCAAGCGCCACAATCTTCACCCCATCGTCAAGGCGCATAAGCCGCACGCCCTTTGTCACGCGGGAATAGGTGCTGATATCGCGGGTGCTTATTCTGATAATAACGCCTTCGTTTGTAATGAGCATAATATCGTCTTCTTCGGTTACGGCCCGCATGCCCGCAACATTTCCCGTCTGTTCGGTGAGCCGGTAAGTAAATACGCCTTTGCCGCCACGGTTTTGGGTATGATATTCATCCATCGGCGTCTTTTTGCCGTATCCATTTTCCGTGACCACAAGAAGCTCACTGTTCTCCTTGACAATGCTTGCTCCCACAACCATGTCGTTTTTGCCCAGTCTGATCGCGCGCACGCCTCTGGCAGTGCGCCCCATAACACGCACATCGTTTTCGTTAAAACGAATCGCCATGCCGCCGCTGGTGCCGATAATAATATCCTGACTGCCGTTTGTAAGCTTAACGCGTATGACCTCGTCGCCTTCGTCAAGCGAGATGGCCCAAAAGCCATTTTTGCGCGAGGTGTCATATTCGGTAAGCGACGTGCGCTTGATAACGCCGTTTTTGGTGACAAAGGTAAGAAATTTGCCCTCGTCAAAATTGCGCAGCGCAATAGTCGTCGAAATTTTCTCTTCCGGTGACAGCTCTAAAAGGTTCACAACAGCCGTTCCCTTTGCCTGCCGCCCCGCTTCGGGAACCTGATACCCTTTGAGCCGGAACATCTTGCCTTTGTTGGTGAAGAAAAGAATATTGTCATGGGTGGATGTGGTCATAATATCTTCCACAAAATCCTCATCCCTGACCGACTGGGCCGTAATGCCGCGGCCGCCGCGTCTTTGCGAATGATAAGTGTCCACAGGCATACGCTTTATGTAGCCAAGATGCGTCATGGTAACCACAACGTCCTCTTCATCTATGAGGTCCTCAATATCAATTTCGTCAACGGCAACCGTGATCTCGCTTCTTCTTTCATCGCCGTATTTTTCCTTTAATTTGAACAGGTCTTCTTTTATAATCTGCAAAACCAGCCCCTCGTCAGCCAAAATCTGATTCAGGTATTCTATGGTTTTGCGAATCTCTGCCAGTTCATCGTGCAGCTTCTGGCGCTCCAGTCCGCTCAGGCGGCCAAGGCGCATGTCAATAATCGCCTGGGCCTGGACATCCGATAGGCCGAATCGCTCCATCAGGCGCGCTTTCGCCTCGGCTGTACCACCCTTTGTGCCCCTGATAATGGAAATGACCTCGTCTATATTGTCAAGCGCGATATTCAAGCCAAACAGGATGTGTTCGCGCTCCAGCGCTTTTTTCAGGTCATAGCGCGCACGGCGTATCAAAATTTCCTTTTGGAACGCAACATAATGATCCAAAACCTCGCGCAGGTTCATGGTTTTGGGCTCATTGTTGTGCAGAGCAAGCATGTTGACGCAGAAGCTTTCCTGCATCTGCGTATATTTATACAACTGGTTGAGCACAACGTTTGCGTTTGCGTCACGCTTCAGCTCAATCACAATCCTCATACCGTCGCGGTCAGATTCGTCGCGCAGGTCTGAAATGCCTTCTATGCGTTTATCGCGCACCAGTTCAGCCATTTTCTCTATCAGCCGCGCCTTATTTACCATGTATGGTATCTCGTTGACAATAATCTGGTCATGGTTTGCGTCGCGGGGTTCTATTACCGCACGCGCACGAATGACCACCCGTCCGCGGCCGGTGTGATATGCCGCCCGGATCCCGCTTCTGCCCATGATGATGCCGTAAGTCGGAAAATCGGGCCCCTTGATATGCTGCATCAGCTCGTCGATGGTAATATTCTCATCATCAATGATCGCCACAATACCGTCAATCACTTCAGACAGGTTATGCGGCGGGATGTTGGTGGCCATGCCGACGGCAATACCCGACGAACCGTTGACCAGCAGATTGGGGAATTTTGACGTGAGCACCAGCGGCTCTGTGCGGCTGTCGTCGTAGTTTGGCGCAAAATCCACGGTTTCCTTATCGATATCCACCAGCATCTCAAGCGCCATTTTGCTCATTTTGGCTTCGGTATAACGGTATGCCGCAGGCGGATCGCCGTCTACCGAACCGAAGTTACCATGGCCGTCCACCAAGGGATAGCGCATAGAAAAATCCTGCGCCATACGCACCAGCGCATCGTACACAGACGCATCGCCGTGCGGATGATATTTACCCAAAACATCACCGACGGTGGCGGCGCACTTTTTATACGCTTTATCAGGCGTGAGCCCCGCTTCATGCATAGTATACAAAATCCGGCGGTGCACAGGCTTTAAGCCGTCGCGCACGTCGGGCAGCGCCCTGCCTACAATAACGCTCATGGCGTAGTCAATATACGATTTTTTCATTTCCCGGGAAAGCTCCACAGGAATAATGCTCTGCGTTTCATAGTCTGCCATCTGATGACCTCCAGTAATACTGTTCTATCTCTTTATTTGTATGCACTATCCATCAAATATCCAAATTTCGTACAGTCTTAGCGTAAGCTTCAATAAACTGACGTCTGGGCTCCACCTTGTCGCCCATTAAAACGGTAAATATCTCGTCGGCCGTAATCGCGTCCTCCAGCTCCACACGCAGGATGGTGCGCGTGGCCGGATCCATGGTGGTTTCCCACAGCTGGCCGGCGTTCATTTCGCCAAGGCCCTTGTAGCGCTGCACTTCGCATTTTTCACCTATTTCCTCCAGATGCTGCGCGAGCTGCTTGTCGCTGTAGGCATAGCGAAGTTGCTTTCCCCTGCTGACCTTATAGAGCGGCGGCTGGGCAATGTAGACATGCCCTTCCTCCACCAGCGGGCGCATATAGCGGAAAAAGAAGGTGAGCAAAAGCGTACGGATATGCGAGCCGTCGACATCGGCGTCCGCCATGATGATAACCTTGCCGTAACGCAGCTTGGAAAGGTCAAATTCCTCTCCGATTCCTGCGCCCAGGGCCGTGATGACCGGCATCAGCTTATCGTTGCCGTAAACCTTGTCGATCCTGGATTTTTCAACATTCAGCATTTTGCCCCACAGCGGCAGGATGGCCTGAAAGCTGCGGTCACGACCCTGCTTTGCCGAGCCTCCCGCCGAGTCGCCCTCAACAATGTAAATTTCAGTGTTTTCGGGATTCTTATCCGAGCAGTCGGCAAGCTTACCGGGCAGGCTGCTGCCCGACGAGAGCGCCGATTTCCGGGTCAGCTCCCTTGCCTTTCTGGCCGCCTCTCTTGCTCTGGCGGCGGTTAAGGCTTTATCGAAAATCGTGCGTGAAACAGCCGGGTTTTCCTCCAAAAACGCGGCAAGCTTATCGCCTATCGCGTTTTCCACCAGGCTGCGCACTTCCGAATTTCCCAGCTTGGTTTTAGTCTGACCCTCAAACTGCGCTTCTGTGACCTTAACGCTGATAATAGCCGTCAGCCCTTCGCGTATATCCTCGCCGGAAAGGTTTTTGTCATTTTCCTTGAGGATGTTATATTTTCTGGCATAGTCGTTAAAGACTCTTGTCAGCGCTGATTTAAAGCCGATTTCGTGGGTTCCGCCTTCGGTCGTGTTGATATTGTTGGCAAAGCTGATGAGCGTTTCATTGTAGCTGTCAGTATACTGCATGGCGATTTCTACTTCGGCATCTTCCTTTTTGGAATCGAAATAAATGACATGGGGATGCAGGTTTTCCTTATTGCGGTTGATATAACCGACAAATTCGCGGATACCGCCCTCATGACACATTACCGTTTTTGTCTCAGGTTCTGTTCTGTGATCTGTGAATACAATCGTAATGCCGGCATTCAAAAACGCCTGCTCCCTCATGCGTGTGAGAAGAACATCGTAATCGTATTCCAGCGTTTCAAAAACAGCGTCGTCCGCCATAAAGGTTACTTTTGTTCCGGTTTGATCTGTGTTGCCGATTTTTCTGAGCGGGCCGCATGATTTGCCGCGTTCATACCGCTGATAATAGACGTGCTCGCCGTTTGAAACCTCAACCTCAAGGTAACTTGAAAGCGCGTTGACAACCGATGCGCCAACGCCGTGCAAGCCGCCCGACACCTTGTATCCGCCGCCGCCAAACTTTCCGCCGGCGTGAAGCACCGTAAATACCACCTCAACAGCCGGAATGCCCATCTTGGGCTGGATGCCGATAGGAATACCGCGTCCGTCGTCTATAACCGTAACGCTGTTGTCTTTGTTGATGTCGATAGAAATATTTTTACAAAAACCTGCCAGTGCTTCATCTATCGCATTATCCACAATTTCATAGACCAGATGGTGCAGACCTCTTACCGACGTGGAACCGATATACATGCCGGGGCGTTTTCTGACCGCTTCAAGCCCCTCCAGCACCTGTATCTGCGTTTCATCGTAATTGGTCGTATTGTTGTTAGACATGACCTAAACCCTCCTGCCAAGCAATATAAAGTCTTTTATATGTTTTAATTATTATCAAGCATTAGCTTGCCGTCCGCTATCTGAAACGGTTTTCCAGCCCGTTTGGCAAGCGTCTGGACAGAAATAGGCGATACATACAAAAAGCATCCCCTTTTATTTGTTGCTATGACATAGCTTTTGGGCAGCTCATCGCCCACATTTATCACCTGCCCGCGCTTTTGCGCCGTATCTAAAAACTGGCGGGTGATTTTGGAAATACTTGTGGTTTCCAGATCCAGGATCCCCACCACCTCCGACTGCGGTATCACAACATCCATTCCCAAGTGAAGATACATTTTTCTAGCTTTCCTCCCTTGCGGCGCCGTTTTGCACAAAAAAATATTTAACCTGTCCGCACGCGCATGCCGCCTGCTTATCCGTACAGGTGATGATTACCTGTTTATCCTTAATCCGACCCGCCAGATAAGACCGTCTGGTGCTGTCAAGCTCGCTCATAATGTCGTCTAACAAAATGACCGGATAAGAATTTTTTAATGTTTTAATAATTTCTGTCTGGGCAAGCTTTAAGCTCAGCACAACGCTTCTTTGCTGACCTTGTGAGCCGAACCGGCGCACGTCGCGCGAATCGACCGTAAATTCTATATCGTCTCGGTGCGCGCCAACGCTTGTTACGCCTGTCTCAATATCCCGCCTGCGGTTTTCGTCCAGCTTTTTCAACAGACAGCATCGTATATCCGCTGCATTTTCGGCGTGATCACCTGAGTTTGCCGCATAGCGGCATCTGAGGTTTTCGCCCGAAATATCGTAATGAATATCGGCAGCGGCCGCAAAGAGCAAATCACAGAAGCTGTGACGGTAGACAGTGATTCTGGCGGAAAGCTCGGCGATTTTTTCCTCCCAAACCTGCATAACAGCCGTATTGGCAGACAGCATACGCCGATCTTTTAATAAATTATTTCTCTGGGTGAGCGCTTTTGTATAGTCGGAAAGGCAGGAGATATACGCCGGTTTTATCTGGCTGATCGCCATATCCATAAAACGCCGCCGCTCAGACGGACCTTCCTTTACCATAGATAAATCCTGCGGCGCAAACATTACGGCATTGATGTAATTGGCAATGTGGCTGACCTTGCCAACTTTCACGCCGTTGATGCTGATATCTTTTCTTTTGCCTTCACTGATCTTTAAAACGCCGCTCAAATCACGGCTGCCATTATTAAAATCCACTTTTACAACGGCAAAATCGCTTCCTTCCAGCATCAATTCCCTGTCATTTGCGCTGCGGTGAGATCTGCCGCTGCAAAATAAAAAAACAGCTTCCAGTAAATTTGTTTTCCCTTGCGCATTTGCGCCATAGATAATATTTGTCCCGTCAATAAAATTCAGCGCCTGCTGGCGGTAATTCCGAAAATTGGTCAGCTGCAGACTTTTAATATTCATAACCGCTCCAGCAATATCTGTATTTTTTCATCTCCGGTATCCACAACTATGCTGTCTTTTTCAAAAAGCTTTTTCCCCCGCATAGTGCATAATTGTCCGTTCACCATCACCAAACTTTCCACTATCATTGCTTTAGCGTCAGCGCCGGATCCCGCTATACCGGCATACTTTAATAACTGATCCAGTTTGATGTATTCCGTTTTCAGATTTATCGTCATAGCACGCATTTTATCTCTCCTATGCCGGCAGTCTTACCGGCAGCACCATGTATAAAAATGCGTTTCCTTCGACGGGGCAAATGACACAGGGGCTCAGCGCCGAATTAAACGTCATTTTTACTTCATCACAATCACACGCGCGGAAAGCGTCCAAAAGATACTTGTAGTTAAAACCGATATCAAGCGCATCGCCGGATGATTTTATAGGAATAACATCCGATACCTTGCCTATTTGGGATGAACATTTCAGCGTTGCTTTGCCGGCGTCTATATTGATTCTTAAGGGGCTTTTGGCGGTGTCGCTGCTGATGATCAGGGCCGCCCTTTCAATAGAGTTGATAAATGCGCCGACATTTGCAACCACCTCCAGCTTATGTTCCTTTGGGAGCGCCCCGGCATAATTGAAATATTCGCCGTCTATCAGCCGGCTTGTCACCACATAATTTTCAAATTCAAAAAGCACATGCTTATCGGACAAATATAGTTTAACCGCCTGACCTTCATCTTTTATGATTTTTAAAAGCTCACCCAATGTTTTGCCGGGAATAACGACTTTTTTATGTTCACCGGTATTTTCGATCACTTCATTCCTCATGGCCACACGATATCCGTCCACCGAAACTACCGTGAGCACAGAATCGTTTATTTCAAAAAGTGAACCTGTGAGGATAGGCTTGGTGTCAGTGACGGCGAGGGCGTAAATTGTCTGGCGGATCATATTCTTGAGTACGGAGTCCTTCAGGGTTATATTAAATTCCCTGCGTATCTCAGCGACCTTCGGAAACTCTGCGCAGGCCATGCCCATAATATCAAAGTCAACGTCGGCACATCTGATATTCATCACATTGTTGTCCGATACCTCAATGTGCATAGGCGCATCCGGAAGCTTCCGGACAATGTCCCCAAATATTTTTGAATTGACGACAACACCGCCCGCCTTTATGATCTGCGCATTAAACGTGTACTCTATGCTCAATTCCAGATCGTTGCCTGTAAGCACTATTTTATCGTCCCCGGCCGATATCAGAATTCCTTCCAAAATGGGAAGCGTGGATTTTGAGCTGACAGCTTTTTGAACAATATTAACAGCTTCCAGCATACTTTGTCTGTCGCATAAAAATTTCATGATCAAAACTCCTCCAAGACAATAAAATAATATATTAAATAATAGTAGTAGCTTTAGTAGGGATGTTGAAAATGTGGAAAGGTGTGCTTTGCTGTGTATTTGCAAGGCTTAAATGATGTGGATGAAGCTGTTGAAGCAAGGGATAATTTATCCACCGATTCCACATGCCCACATTGGTGCACATACGGCTGTCAACATGTCCACATGGGATTTGTGTATATTGTTTTACTTTAACAGCGTTTTCAATTCCTTTGTCATAGTTTCCACTGCCGCTTCGATATCGGTGTCTTTTCTGATATCGGTTTCAATTTTATCTACTGCGTGCATGACGGTCGTATGATCGCGGCCTCCGAATTCTCTGCCGATAAGCGGCAGGGACATATCCGTCAGGTTACGGCAAAGATACATGGCAACCTGCCTTGCGTGGGCAATACTTTTTGTTTTTTTCTTTCCCGTCATGTCGTCAATCGGCACGCCGTAATATTTGGATACGGTTTCTTTAATAGACTTTGACGTGATCCTGACAACGCCGCCCTCTAAAATAAAATCTTTGAGCGCTTCTTCGGTAAGCTTTAAATCAAGCGGCTTGCCTGTGATTTTGGAATACGAGCAAATACGTGTAAGCGCGCCTTCCAGCTCGCGTATGTTTGATTTGATGCGTTCCGCCATGTAGCAGTAAACATCATAGGGAATACTGACATTGTCTGAGAGCGCCTTTTTCTGAAGAATAGCGATGCGTGTTTCGTAATCCGGCGGCTGAATGTCGCCCGTCAGGCCCCATTCAAAGCGTGTTCTCAGGCGCCCCTCAAGCGTATTGATTTCCCTGGGAAGACGGTCGCTGGTCAGAACAATTTGTTTGTTTGCACCATGAAGATCATTGAAGGTATGGAAGAATTCTTCCTGTGCCATTTCCTTTCCGGCCAGGAACTGAATATCGTCTATCAAAAGAATGTCGGCGCTTCTGTATTTATTTCGGAATTGCGCTGTGCTTCGGGTTGAAATAGCTCTTATCAATTCGTTTGTGAACTTTTCCGAGGAAATATAGACGACTTTTAATTTAGGATTATTGGTGCGTATATGATTTGCGATCGCCTGTATTAGATGGGTTTTGCCAAGGCCGGAATCTCCGTATAAAAACAAAGGGTTATACGCCTGTGAAGGTGCTTCTGCTACGGCTACCGCGGCAGCATGCGCAAAACGGTTGGCATTACCCACCACGAAAGTTTCAAAGGTATATTTTGGATTTATGTACATTGAAGCCTGATGATCCTGTGTGTTTGCTTTATTGATATCCTCAACAAACGACGCGGCGCTTGCAGGGGCGCCTGCGTTTCGGCTGTCCACAATGATTTCAATATCGTACATGCTGCCCAAAACCGATTTGACGGCGTTTTGGATTAAATAGATGTAACGGTTAATCATAGAATAGATCAAATCGTTTGAAACGGACAGCACCAGTGTGTTTTCATTAAGATTGACAGGGCATACGTCCGAAAACCATGTATTATAAGCGACGTCAGATACTTCGGGACGTATAGCGCCCAGCACTTTTCCCCATGTTTGTGTAAGTTCCATTATAATAACTCCTCTGATTTGGGTTTATAAAAATAAAAAGCAGACCGCAACTGCCAACACATCGCAGCACATTGACAAATAAATATTATCTGCCATATGAACGCGATTTATCGTCTGAAAGATACGCGATCAATAAATTGTGTATATCATCTTTACTTTACAGTTATCCACATAGTTATAAACAGCTGTGCATAACTTGATTTTTCAAAGAAAAAACACAGTTAACAACATAAATTACCCGGCTATTTCTTTGTGGATAAATATGTGGGTATACGACATGGCTTAAAAACTGCTTAAAAAAAACTTCTATATCTTGTACCTTAGAAACAACGCACATAAAAACCCAACAATTTCATGGATTTATTATAACAAAACAATAAAATTTAATCAAGCATATTTATAGAAGAAATAATATGATTAAATTATTGCAAGCCCAATCTTGCTAAAAAAACTTTTAGCAAGATTGGGTATAGTATCGTGCCGGATGACAAGAAAAGTTTTTGTATGGATGCCCTTTATGCCTGTATTCCATAAAAAAGAGGAAATTTCATATGCCTTGTAGAAATAATACCTGTGTCAAGATCCATTTATAGAAATGATGAGGGGGGGAATTTCTAATGGAGAATGAGAAAAAATTTTCGGCAGCTTTGTTTGGCTTTAAAAAGAAGGATGTCAACGCATATATTTTATCACTGAGCGCAGATTTTGCCGCTCAGATAGAAACGCTTAATCAAAAGAATAAAGAAATGACCCAAGAAAACATTAAACTGTTTTCAAGAGTGGAAGAGCTTGAACGGGAACGGGCATTCATTTCGGATACGCTTTTGCGGGCAAAGCGGCAGGCGGAGGCAATTATTGCAGCGGCAGAAGCGGAATCTGAACGCAAACGGCTGGAGGTCGAGGCGCAGCTTGAGGATGTGCGTAAAACCATTGCCGAAGAAACCAAAAAGCTTGCCCAGCTCCGGGAAGGGGCCAGAGCCGCGCTTTCGGGTTACGCAGAAAGCCTGGACAAAATAAAGGATGGCCTTCAGGGCCAGCCGGAAAAGCCTGTTGCACCGGCACAGGATGGGCAAGCAAAAGCCGGGATTTGACCTTCGCCCGTTTTGCCGTATCAAACCAAAAGCGCCGGGACGGATGTGCCTTTTGGCGGTTGGAGCGATGTTGCTTGGGCGGGCTGTAAAGGGGTGATTTTGTGGAATGGTCAAAAGCTAAGAGTTGGCTGATCGTTTTGTTTTTATGCATCAATCTGTTCCTTGTTGCCCATGTAGTCAATATCCATATGCAAACCGCCTATATTGATGAAGACACCATCGCCCAAACCATAGAGGTCCTGCAAAAGAACGCGGTCACTATAGATAAAAATCTGATACCGGCCAAAATCCCCAAGATAAGCACGTTAGAAGTATCAAACGCGCTTGGCGACACAGGCGAACTTGCAAACAAGGTGTTGGGCAATCAGTATACGATGTCGTCTTCCGGCAAAATATTTACAAAAAGCGGTAAGCGGCTGTCTGTCAGCGGGGATATGATTTTTTACATCAATGGAAACCCTAAAGAAATCCTAAGCAATTTGACCGAGCAGAATGCGGCGGAAACGGTTAAACAGCGGTTTGAGGACTATGGCTTTGATATGAAAAACGCATTGTTCAGCGTGACAGCAGGCGATGAGCGCGCATACCAGGTGTTAGCCGAACAGACGGTGAACCGCCGCATCGTGTTTGATGCTGCGTTTAAGGCGGCTGTGTCTTCAAACGGCCTTCTGAGCTTTGAGGGAAGCTGGTTTGTTCCCCAGGAGAAGAAAACCGTTTTTAACGGCGGCAGCAAGCGGGCCAGGCTGGTGACCGGCGTGCTGATTGATTTTTTATCCGACCCGCTGCGGCCAAAAGGGACGCCTGCCGTTATAACCGGGCTGTCGCTTGGCTATCTTACCGGCGAAAAGGATACTTTTCATAAAAGCGTAATGGCTGTGCCAACATGGCGGGTCACAACCGATGACGGACGCAGCTATTACTATGACGCAAGACAGCAATAACGCGCCATGTGCGCAAAAAGTTTAATAAATATAACCCTATCCAAAAACGGAGGAAAGAACAAATGGCAGTAATACTGGATGGAAAAGCGGTTGCGGAGAAAATCAAGACTGAACTAAAAGCACAGGTCGAAGGGCTGAAGACAAACGGGATTCATCCGTCTCTTGCGGTGGTAGTCGTGGGAGATGATGCTGCAAGCAGGGTCTATGTCAACGGAAAGATCCGTGATTGTGCGCAAGTCGGCATACAATCCTGGGAATATGCGCTGCCGGCGCAAACAACGCAGCAGGAGCTGCTTGCGCTTGTAAAAAAGCTTAACGTGGACGATGAAGTATCAGGATTGCTTGTGCAGCTTCCGCTTCCGGCGCATTTTGATGAAAAAGCGATTATTGACGCGATCGATCCGAATAAGGATGTGGATGCGTTTCACCCCGTTAACGTAGGCAAGATCATGATCGGGGATTATGATTTTCTGCCATGCACCCCCGCCGGCGTGATGGCGCTTTTGGATGCTTACGGCATTGATGTGACGGGAAAAGAATGCGTTGTGATCGGCAGGAGCAATATTGTTGGTAAGCCGCAAGCCATGCTGCTTTTGCACAGAAGCGCCACTGTTACCATTTGTCATTCCAGAACCAAAGATTTGAAAGAGGTGGCACGGCGCGCCGACGTTTTAGTAGTAGCGATAGGAAAGGCGGAATTTGTGACAGGCGATATGATAAAAGAAGGCGCTGTTGTTATAGATGTGGGTATGAACCGTAGAGCGGACGGAAAGCTGGTGGGCGATGTTAATTTTGCCGAAGCCGAAAAACTGGCCGGTTATATCACGCCTGTTCCGGGCGGCGTGGGCGTGATGACACGTGCCATGCTGATGAAAAATACGGTCCAAGCCGCCAAAAGAAGCGCATCGCGCCGATAACGCCAGGTTTCGAAAAGCGAATACGGCTGCAGAGTTTATCTGAAATAAGGAGTATAAAGGTGAAACAATTCCTGAAAAACGGCTTTGAAAAAATGCGCCTGCCGGTGACCGATGCGCAGCTTTCGCAGTTTATGCGCTACTATGCGTTGCTTATGGATTATAACGGCCGCATGAATCTGACTGCCATTACAGAGCCGACGGACGTCTGTGTTAAGCATTTTTTCGACAGCGCTTCAGTTTTGAACGCTGTTTGCCCCCCGGAGGGCGCAAACATGATCGATGTGGGGACCGGCGCCGGATTCCCGGGACTGCCTGTGAAGATTCTGCGCCCGGATTTGCATGTTACCCTGCTTGATTCCCTTAATAAGCGTGTGGCGTTTCTGAAGATATGCGTATCTGAGCTGGGGCTTGCCGATGCGCAGTGTATCCACGCCCGTGCGGAGGATGCGGCCGCCGATGTGAAATACCGTGAACAGTATTCTTTTGCAGTTTCTCGCGCGGTAGCACGGCTGTCTGTACTGTGTGAGTACTGTCTGCCGTTTGTAAAGACAGGCGGGG
>JAKJBW010000047.1 GCA_022706785.1 Bacillota bacterium | reverse complement strand
ATACCGCCGATATCTCGGTAAGCTCCGGCTGTGTGATAGGCTACGAACAAAACTACGCGTTCAGCCGCCTGATGACGATTCCGGGAAACACTGTGCTGAGCGTGCGCAAGGGCGACGGCGCTTACCTGGTGACGGGAAAAACGTTTCCCACCCTGCAGGAAGCGGCGGATGCGGCAAGGATGCTGAGCGCCAAAGGCATTTGCGCCTTTGCCGCATATTATAATACCCAAAACCGGGTTATGATCGGAAAATACCTGACGCTTGACGAAGCGGGCGACTCGGTTGCCGATGTCATTGGCGCAGTGGGCGGGGAGCTCTCGGCAATATCGGCAACCGATAAAATGGTTGTGATTAGTGTCGGTGGCTATAATCTGATTTTCGATAGCGGCGAAGTGAATTTCGCAGTGGTGCCGCAGGATCAGCAAACAGGCCTTATGGGTTTTGCCGGGCACAAATACAGAGGCTACATGGTATTTTCACGCAGCAGCGGCAGTGATATGGCGCTTATCAACCTCGTGCAGACAGACGACTATGTCGCAAGCGTGGTGGGCAGCGAGATGTATGCGTCGTGGCACATTGAAGCGCTCAAGGCCCAGGCGGTGATAGCGCGTACCTATGCCTGCCAGACCAGCAGCTATAGCCAATATGGCATTGACGTTACCGACGATACGAGGACGCAGGCTTACGACGGCACAGAAAAGGAAACCGAATCCACAAGGCGCGCCGCATTTGAAACCTCCGGCGTTGTGGTCTTATACAAGGGTCAGCCGGCGCAGACATATTTTTCGGCATGCAGCGGCGGCAAAACCGCCGATGTATATTCCGCATGGGGCGGCGGCGCAGGGCTTGACTATCTGGCAAGCGTGGAAGATCCGTATGAGGATACCAAAAATATCCCGGGCGCCATCTGGTCGGTTACCTACACCGCCGAACAGTTAAAGCAGCGCCTAGCGGATAGGCAGATTTTTGTTGGCGATGTAACAAATATTATTATTACCGAACGCGGAGAGCGTGATGAAAGGGTGCGCAGGCTCAAAATAGTCGGCACAGCAGGTGAAACTGAGCTTTCTTTTGAAAAAATCAAAACGGTTTTAGGGTTAAAAAGCACATGGTTTTACATAAGCGGCAATTCAGGCGATCAGAGCAGCAGTGTCAGTGTGCTGACCGCCGATGGGAAGTTTTCCGCACCGCTCAGCGGCAAAGTCGCCTTAGGCGCGGATGGCAGCTCAGTTTTGAGCAGTACCGTGGCTGTAAGCAGCGCAAACGGCACAAGATCGATAGACGCTTACCCCGCTTCCCCACAGGGTAGCTTCACATTTAACGGACGCGGCTACACTCACGGCGTGGGCATGAGCCAGTACGGCGCAAAAGGCATGGCGGAGCACGGATTTGTCTACCGTGCTATCATAAGCCACTATTACCCCGGCACGTCTTTGTCGGACGGGCAGTAGAATACAACTGCACACAAATAATAAAAGCAAAACCTTACTTTCTTTTTCTATCGCAAAAAGAAAGTAACAAAGAAAAAAGCTCCTAAACGTTTAGGATTTCGCCATCTGCGGACGGCGATTCAGGGGCACTGCCCCTAAAAACCCTGCGATTTTTTGAAAAAAATCGAGTAAAACTTTATCTTTTTGCTTCGCAAAAAGGGCTCGTACACTGGCTATGTACAATAGTCTGCATCCGGCGCCCGACTTAAACTGATTTTGGATTGTGCAACTTTATACTCGGAGGCTGTAATATTGAAACGACAGGATTTTTACTACCACCTGCCCCAGGCGCTGATCGCCCAGACCCCTCTTGCCGACCGCTCCGCATCACGCCTTATGCTGCTCGACAGAAAAACAGGTGAAATAGGGCACGACGTGTTTAAAAACATCATAAGCCATTTAAACACCGGCGATTGCCTTGTGCTAAACGATACAAGGGTGATCCCGGCAAGGCTTTACGGCAGGCGCGCGGATACGGGCGGTGTGACAGAATTTCTTCTTTTGCATAAGCATTCGCTAAACACCTGGGAGGTGCTGGCAGGCCCCGGCAGGCGCGCCAAGCCCGGAACGGAATTTGTGTTTGGGGATGGCAGCCTGACGGCAAAGGTCACCGATGTCGTAAATGACGGCAACCGTATTGTTGAATTCTATTATGATGGTATATTTGAACGTATACTGGATAAATTCGGCGAGATGCCCCTTCCGCATTATATCACCCAAAAGCTTGCGGATGGTGAGCGCTATCAGACAGTGTATTCCAGGCATGAAGGCTCCGCCGCGGCGCCCACAGCAGGGCTGCATTTCACCAAAGACCTGCTGGGCCAGATCGCGGACGCGGGCATAAAGCTTGCATTCCTCACGTTGCATGTGGGGCTTGGCACATTCAGGCCCGTTAAGGCCGACGACATCACAGCGCACAAAATGCACTCGGAGTTTTATGCGCTTTCAGCCGGGGCGGCAAAAGACATCAATGATACCAAAAAAGCAGGCGGCCGCATTGTCGCCGTGGGCACAACCGCAGGCCGCGTGCTGGAAACGGTTGCGGATGCAAACGGGCATGTGTGCGAACAAAGCGGCTGGACAGATATTTTCATCTATCCCGGCTACCGTTTTAAATGCACAGACGCGCTCATCACCAACTTTCATCTCCCCGAATCAACGCTTATCATGCTGGTCAGCGCGTTTGCCGGCAGGGAAAATACCCTGCACGCGTATGAAACTGCGGTGCGGGAAAAGTATCGCTTTTTCAGCTTTGGGGACGCTATGCTCATATCGTAGCACAAGGCCCCATCACCGCGGAAAAAATGGTATCTTGATAAATTTTACAGACGCATATGTGGAGGAAACATGTTTAAAGTGATCAAAACGCAAGGGCAGGCCAGGCGCGGTGAATTCACCACTGTCCACGGCACCATACAAACGCCGGTCTTTATGAATGTGGGCACTGCCGCCGCTATAAAAGGCGCTGTGTCGACGCAGGATTTGAAAGACATCGGCTGTCAGGTGCAACTGTCCAACACCTATCACCTCCACCTCCGTCCGGGTGATACGGTGGTAGCCGGACTGGGCGGCCTCCATAAGTTCATGAACTGGGACGCCCCTATTCTGACGGACAGTGGCGGCTTTCAGGTGTTTTCTTTGGCCAAGCTGCGCACCATAAGTGAGGAAGGGGTGCGTTTTTCTTCCCATATCGACGGCAGAAAAATTTTTATGGGTCCTGAGGAGAGCATGCGTATCCAGTCCAATCTTGCCTCCACAATCGCAATGGCATTTGACGAGTGCGTGGAAAATCCTGCCGCCTACGACTACACCGCCGAATCCGTTGAAAGAACCGCACGCTGGCTGCAAAGGTGCAAAATCGAATTGGACGCCCTTAACGCACTGCCTCACACCATCAACAGGTCTCAGCTGTTGTTCGGCATCAATCAGGGCGGCACTTACGACGATATCCGCATATCGCATATGCAACAGATAGCCGAGCTGGATCTGCCCGGCTACGCCATAGGGGGGCTGGCCGTTGGGGAAACCGCCGGGGAAATGTATCATGTTATCAGCACTGTAACCCCGTATATGCCCGCTGACCGTCCGCGGTATCTGATGGGCGTAGGCACGCCCGATAATATTTTGGAGGCTGTTGACCGCGGCATTGATTTTTTTGACTGTGTACTGCCCAGCCGCAACGCGCGCCATGGCCATCTTTTTACAGGCGAGGGCATTATCAACGTCATGAATGCGCGCTATGAGCTTGATTCTCGCCCGATTGACGAGGGCTGCGCCTGTCCTGCGTGCAGGCGCTATTCAAGGGCGTACATCCGCCACCTTTTCAAGGCAAAGGAGATGCTTGCCATGAGGCTGGCTGTGCTTCACAATCTGTATTTCTACAACACATTTATGCAAAAAATCCGCGATGCGCTCGACAGCGGTAATTTTGCCCGGTTCAAGCAGGAATCCCTGTATCGGTTATCCGCAAGAATCTAGCGTATTGCCCGGCGGCTTTTTTATTCGGGAGCATTGCCGGAAAATTTGAGAAAATTGATAATATTTAATTTGAAACGTTAAAAATCTTGACAATCAACGGCATCATGGTATAATAAATGCAATTAAACGGGAATAAACTCTTTCGGGTTTATTTAATATGCATTTATTGTATCGGTGTGAGCGGGGCCGACTGCGGCTTGCACTTATGAAATAATATTTTAAATATTATTTCAAATATGAATATTTAAAATCTTTCAGCGTATATTATGGTAATATCAAAAGGGGCTCTGTTAGATTTACAGATTTTCCGGCAGGTATCCGGCTTTTCAAAGAAATCAGATGGAGGCACAGCGTATGAACTATGCAAATTCCAATAATCCCAACGGTACAAAAGAAATTATTCTGACCGTTGATGGCCTGTCCAAGCTTGAGGCAGAATTAGAAAACCTTAAGGTAGTGCGGCGCAAGGAAATAGCTGAAAAAATCAAGCAGGCTCTGGCGTTTGGCGACCTTTCGGAAAATTCTGAGTATGACGAGGCTAAAAACGAACAGGCGCAGGTAGAGTCGCGTATTGTTCAGATAGAAAAAATGCTCAAGGGCGCAAAAGTGATTGATGATGATGACATTAACACCGACACCGTGAATATCGGTACAAAGGTGAAAATTTTAGATGTTGAGTTTAACGAGGAAGAAGAGTATACCATTGTAGGCCCCACTGAAGCAGACCCCGCCAAAAACAGGCTGTCATATCTGTCGCCTGTGGGTCAGGCGCTTATGGGCAAGGCCGTGGGCGATGAGGTGGAAGCCAGCGTCCCTGCGGGAATTATGAAATTTAAAATTCTTAGTATTGCAAAATAATAAAAAAGTTGCCTTCAGCAACAAATGTTTGCTACGCTTACTTTTTCGAGGTAAACCTTTTTGAAACCCAGAAAAGTCAATTGAATTGATTGTGCCTGTAGGCGCGGGATTTTATAGACAGACTTTTTAAAACGCAATACATTACGTTAAAATAGCGTAATTCCCTATCGTGATAAAAAACGGGCTTTGGCCCGTTTTTTTTATCGGTTGTGGCAGCTGCGCAATTTATCCAAGCATCAAAAACAAATTTGGCGCCGGAGTATACGAAAGATATATCGAGATAAATGCAGAAAACAAGAGATAGGCCCCGGCATATTGAAAAAATGAAAAAATGTTATTGACAAACCTTTGTGTCTGTATTAAAATAATGCAGGTAAACGTTTTATTGCCTGAATCATTATGGGTGGCAAATAAATATTGAGGTAAATTTCAAGGAGGTTTCATTATGAGCAGCTATATGGAAAAGCCGGGCGAGCGCAATAGAAAATGGTATATCATAGATGCAGCCGGAAAGCCGTTGGGAAGAGTGGCGTCCGCGGCCGCAAGCATTTTAAGAGGCAAGCATCTGCCCACCTTTACGCCCAACGTGGACTGCGGTGATCATGTGATCATTTTAAACACCGATAAGACTATCCTGACCGGTAAAAAGTTGCAAAACAAGGTCCGTTACCGTCATTCAGGCTGGATCGGCGGACTGCGTGAAATCAAATACGACAAATTCATGGCCGAAAAGAGCGACGAGGCAATGATGCTCGCAGTACAAGGCATGCTTCCTCACAATACGCTCGGTGCAAAGGCGCTCAAAAGGTTGCGCGTTTATAAGGACAGCGAACATAATAACCAGGCGCAAAAGCCTGAAACCTGGTCACGTGAGATCAGATAAAGGAGGAGGATGAAGATCATGGCACAAACAGCATACTGTGGTACAGGAAGAAGAAAAAAATCCATCGCAAGAGTGCGTTTGGTTTCCGGTTCGGGTAAAATTACAATTAATAAAAGAGATATAGACGATTATTTTGGTTTGGAGACGCTTAAGGTTATTGTGCGCCAGCCACTTACCGCTACGGCTACCGAAGGCAAGTTTGACGTGCTTGTCAATGTCACCGGCGGCGGGTTTACCGGCCAGGCAGGCGCTATCCGTCACGGCATAGCCCGCGCGCTCCTCGAAGCTGACGCCAACTTCAGACCTGCTTTAAAGCAGGCAGGCTATCTGACCCGTGACCCCAGAATGAAAGAAAGAAAGAAATACGGTCTCAAAGCCGCACGTCGTGCGCCCCAGTTCTCAAAGAGATAGGAACTATTTCAAGATATTATCACAATACCCCGAAAACAAGCTGTTTTCGGGGTATTGCTTTGGACCCGTTAAGGGTGTTTGGTGCAAATTTGCAGGACTTTTGGGTGGTTAAATATCTATTCCCGGATTTCTGCTTCATTTCTGTATTCTAAAATATCCCCGGGATGGCATTGTAAAGCCTTACAAATTGCCTCTAAAGTTGCTAATCGAATCGCTTTTGCCTTGCCATTTTTCAATATAGAAAGATTGGCCATTGTTATGCCGACCCTTTCGGAAAGTTCCGTGACGCTCATTTTTCTTTTAGCCAGCATCACATCAATATTGATTATAATTGCCATACCCGCATGTCACCTCATACCGTTAAATCGTTTTCTGATTTTAGATCAATAGCCTCTTCTAAAAGCTTCTGAAGGACAGCAGCAAAGACTGCAATCACGCAAGAAGCAAAAATAATGAGCAATGGAAATGCTACAAGACCGGGAGCGTCGTCCACCTCCGCTATGGGGTATAGGAATGGTGTGATCACCACATATAAAATACTTATTGTAATTGCGCAATATTTTATATACTTTAAAGCGTTTACCGATAATTCCGAAAAAGCCTTATTCTTGTCAATATAGCTTAAAAGCTTTAAAGACTCATACAGCGCAAAGAAAAATACTGCTGCCGTCGCATATACGCCGATTAAAACAAGATAATGCAAATAACCTGCAAGTAAAGGTAACCAGAATATACACAGGGCAAGGACCGGAATGCCAATAAAGATAACAGCTATCTTTAAAAAGAGAGTAGTGCCTGATTTCATAAAAAAACACCTCACTTATAGGATTTATTCAATTCCATTTTAACAGGTTTATTATTGTTTTGCAATAAAATAATATTGTTTTTAATTGTTTTTTTATTGTTATATGCCTTATAATAACAATGATACAGCGAATGCATACCCTATGCCATAGCATGTGAATATATTCGCTCTACGATAGTATGATTCATATATACAATAAAAGCCCCTTTGATAAAAAGGACTTTTATTGTATGCTATAATTATCATTGGTTGCGGAACTAGGATTCGAACCCAGACAAAGTGAGTCAGAGTCACTCGTGCTACCTTTACACAATTCCGCATCAAAGCTTTAAAACCAAATGCATAAAATATAATACGTCCATTTCGGCGAATTGTCAAGCCCTTTTAATAAAAAAAATCCGCATCTGATACGGTATAAGTTTTGCATATTGGCTTGATAATACAGCCAGTGCTAAGTTATAATATAGACATGATTTTTATGATCCATGCTAAAAATATTGACGTTTTAACGGCAGACTAAAGAAGGGGTACAATGATTAAATTTAAAGCTATATCACTGAAGGACAAAAAATGGATTGATCCGCTTTTAAAAGCGGCCGACTTTTCCGGCTGCCATCAGAATTTTGGAAATTTGTTTGCCTGGTCCGGCATGAACCAAACGCGGGTTTCGGCCCTAAACGAACATCTGGTGGTTAAAATAAGTATCGGTCACGGTGCATACGCATATTTTTATCCTGCCGGCAATGGCGACGTTACCGCTGTTATTGAATCTATGGTCGCGGATGCCGCCGATTGCGGCCACAGCTTCATCCTGGTCGGTCTGTCGCCCGAAAACAGGACCATGCTGGAGCGCCTGTTTCCCAAAAGGTTTGTGTGGCAGGAAAGAAGAAATGATTTCGACTATATATATTCGCTTGATAAAATGGTATCGTTATCGGGAAAAAAGCTTCATGCAAAGCGGAACCATATTAACGTCTTTAAAAAGACCAACGAATGGCGCTTTGAGCTCATCACTCCGCGCAATATCAAGGAATGCTGGGAGATGAACGAGGCATGGTGCCGCCAGCAGGACTGCGGCAAAGAGCCCTATCTCAAACAGGAATACTGTGCCACCCAAAAATATTTCAAATACTTTTCCGAACTGGGCACACAGGGCGGCCTGATCCGAGCAAACGGCAAAATAGCAGCCTATACCATAGGCGAGATTTTAAACTCTGACACATACGTTATCCATATCGAAAAGGCTTTCAGGGAGATACAGGGCGCCTACGCCATGATCAATCGTGAATTTGCCGCATGGGTTAAAGAAACCTATCCTCATCTTCTATATATTAACCGTGAAGAGGACGTGGGTGATGATGGCCTCAGACAGGCAAAGCTGTCATATGCGCCTGTCAGAATGGCGGTCAAGTTCCGGGCTTTTATTGCGGATTAATGGCTGCCGCTTAAACATGGATTAGGGGGCGGTTTACTTGATAGAACACAGGTTATCCCACAAAAGCGATATTCCCCGGCTTAAAGAAATCTGGGCGCTTTGTTTTGGTGATGCGCAGGATTATATAGACTTTTATTTTAAAAACGCATATAGCCCCGGGCAGACCCTTGTTCGGCTGGAAGACGGAAAGATTATTGCCATGGCTGCCGTGCTCCCTCTGAATGTGCTTACGCCAAACCTGACCGGATACTCTGCCGCTATGTTGTATGCCATAGCAACGCACCCAAAGTGGCAGCAAAAGGGGCATTCGACTGCTCTTTTGGCATATGCCAAAGCATACTTAAAAGAACAGAAAGTCAAGCTTGTGACACTTGTGCCCGCCAATAAAGCGCTTATAGGATTTTATGAGAAAAATGGTTTTCAGCATGGTTTTTATATAAGGGAAGTGCGCCTTAACAGTCAAGGTATTCATAAACTTCAAAAAGAATGCGCTAAACGTCCTGACATAACTGCCGTATCCGCTCAGGAATATAACGCCTTGAGAAACCGGTTCTTGCATGGCCGGCTATACGCTTCTTACAACGCCTTGGAAATAGCCTACCAAAAGAAGCTGTCCTGCCGGTCCGGCGCTGATATCTTTGCGATCCGGGCCAAGGATACGCATGAAAAAGCCGGCTGTGCCATCGCAGAAAAGTTTGCCGATAATACGGTCATGATCAAAGAACTGCTGGTTGACGATGCTATGCTTGAGTCTTCTGTTGTAGCAATTGCCGAGCGTATGACTGCTAAAAATTATATCCTGCGCCTCCCCCCGGACAAAGGCAGCGCCTTGGGTAGTGAGGTGCGCACGTTTGGTATGCTGCAGCCTTTAAGCGACGAGGGTTTTTTACGCCGGTACTCTAACGGTTATTTGGGAATCGCTTTTGACTAGAATGCGCTTTATTGCCATAATAATCGCTGCAAATAAAGCTTTCGGGCGGGATGACGCAATATGCGTCGTCCCGCCCGAATTGTTTATACAACAGCCATTGCTTTACTAAAATTTGGCCTCAGTCACCACTTGCAGGCCTTTGACATCATCGTATGTAAAGACCCTTACAGTGGCACCATCCTGCTTGCCTATCGTAACCTTATCTTCTTTACCTTCTTCGCCGATTTTAATAGCTTTTGCTTCCACAGCTGTCAGCTTATTGTCCTTGTCATAGCTGGCTACAATAGCTTTGACAGGCACTTCAGCCTTTAAGAAATTGAAGAAAGTCATATCGGCCGTCGCATTCTTGCCTCTGTCGGCAACTGTGCAGCTCACCGTATAATCGTTCTTCACATATTTACGCCATACCTCTTTGAAGAACTTACAGCCCTCGCCGACCCAAATACTATCGCCTTCCCTGACGTTGCTGTTCATATTCTTCTCGTAGCCTATCCAACCGCCATGCTCGGGACTAAGTTTATAAAAGGTATCTTCTACGCCCACATACATTCTTTCTTCAAGATCAAGCCTATCCTCGCCCTTCCAGTATCCCAGAGCCTCCAGCGTGGCGCGCGCAGGAATGGAAGTTCTAAGCGTCAATAAAACATAATGTCCGCAGGTACGATAGCCCCCGGGATCCATCGCCTCAAACTCATAGCACATGCCCATCCTGCCCTCAAAAGGCGAGGTGGATCCGTCTCCCTGATACCCCTTATCGCCATAGACGTCGCTTTTAACAAGAAAATGGTAAAGCTTTAAAGCTGTAGAGCGGAACAGCGCATACGGCTCATACGGTACTTTCTCCCATGTAAGCAGATCCATGTAAGTGAAAGGTATTTTCGCGCCAAGCGTACGT
>JAKJBW010000017.1 GCA_022706785.1 Bacillota bacterium | reverse complement strand
CCGCTTTTGACCGCCAGTGAAGCGCAAAGCGGCAGATACTCTATAGGAACGACCGGATGGTCGGTGATAATCGCAACGTCAAGGCCTGCGTCACTAAGGGTTTTATAATTGCGGAAGCTGAGGTTTTTAAGCTCTATTTTGCTTCTTTCGCAAAGCGCGGGCCCCACCATAAGCGCCGCATTTGCCTCTTTTAAAACACCCAGAATCAGGTGACCTTCGGTAGCGTGCTCTATGGTAACGCGTATGTCAAATTCCTTTGCGATACGCAGTGCGGTGGCTATGTCGTCGGCACGGTGGGCATGTACTTTGGCCGGGATTTCCTTGTTTAAAAGGGGAAGCAGACTGTGCAGCTTGATGTCAAAGTCGGGTCTGTCGTTTTCTTTGGGATCGGCCGCATAATCGTTTAAATCCTTTTGATACTGCTTAGCCCTAAGCAAAGTGTCACGCAGCAGGGCGGCGGTGCCCATGCGTGTCACAGGCGCCTGATTTTTGGCGCGATAAGAAAACTTGGGATTTTCGCCCAACGCTATTTTTATTGCCACAGGGGCCTTCACGATCATGTTGTCTACACAGCTGCCATGGGTTTTGAGCGCGGCAAACTGGCCGCAGATCACATTGGAGCTGCCGGGGCCGGTCACCACGGTTGTGATACCTGCCCGGGCAGCGTCGCTAAAGCAGCGGTCGAAAGGATTGATGCCGTCAATAGCGCGCAGCTGCGGTGTAATAGGATCGGTGTCCTCATTGCCGTCGGCGCCTTCCAGGTCCATGGAATCCTCCCACATACCCACATGGCAGTGCGCGTCGATCAGGCCGGGCGTGACATGGCATCCCGAAACATCTATGGTTTCGCAAGGCTGGCTGGAAAAAGAAGCAAATGCCGACATATCGCCGGCTTCTACTATTTTTCCGTCCTCAAATAAAATATATCCGCACGGTATAAAAGGGCCTTCCATGGTGTGGACGGCCGCGTTGATGATTGCTTTCACGCTTTCACATCCTCATTTTGTGGGCATAATTTTACGATTCCAAAATATAATTTATCGCGGAGTCTGCCGCAACGGCGCCGTCGGCTACTGCGGTTATCACCTGGCGCAGCGGCTTTTGGCGGATATCGCCGGCGGCAAAAACGCCCGGGATTTTTGTGGCCATTTCTTCGTTGGTAATGACATGGCCGTAACCATCCAGCGGAAGAACATCCTTAATCAGGTCTGTGTTGGCGTCTGTGCCGATACAGATAAAGAGTGCGTTTACCGGAATAGTACCGGTTTGCCCTGTTTTTACATTTTTAACGGTTATACCTTCCACAGTGCCATCGCCGTTTATGGCGGTGACCACGGTATCCCATACAAGCTGCACCTTTTGTTCTTCAAAGAGCTTGTCTGACAGCGATTTTACCGCACGGAGCTTATCGCGGCGGTGGATAAGATATACTTTAGCGCAGAGGTGGCTTAAAAATATAGCCTCCTCAACGGCAGCGTTACCGCCGCCCACCACGGCGACATCTCTGCCGCGGAAAAACGCGCCGTCGCATGTGGCGCAGTAGGAAACGCCGCTGCCGCGAAGCGCATCCTCACGCGCCAGCCCCAGGGTGCGGCGCTGGGCGCCCATGCACAGGATCACGGTCTTGCTCTCATATGTCTTGCCGTCGCAATGTATTTTTTTCACGGCGCCGTCAAGCTCAAGCGCTGTGACATCACCGTTTATGATCTCCGCCCCGAAGCGCTTTGCGTGCGTTTCCATACGCATCATGAGATCAGGGCCGGATAAGGATTCGGAAAAGCCTATGTAATTCTCTATTTCATAAGTTGTGGCCGCCTGCCCGCCGCAAAACATCCTTTCGATAAGCAGGGTTTTCATACCGCCGCGGCCGGCGTACAGGGCGGCGTTCAGCCCGGCAGGGCCGCCGCCTATAATAATGATATCATACATAAAAAATCCTCCTGTTGTATATTTTAAAGAAAACACGTACAAGTCCGGAACAAAGCGGCGCCGCAGGGGCTCTTTTTCCGTCAGTACAGTATATGGTAGTTTACGCTAATAATCATACCATAAAGAAAATGATTTTGCACTATTATTTCCTAGAATTATTTTATGAATTCGTATGATTTCTATCGTGGCAATCAATTATTTTTACTTGAAAATTGCGGCGATGTGCGGTATACTGTTCTAAACTGCGACTGGTCTGTATGATACATAATAAACTACGTGGAGGTTGCAAGACCTATGCTGAATATATTTTTTCATTTAATATCGTTGACTTTTACAGCTATTATGCTGATATATGCTGTCTATTATGTGACGACCTCGCTTAACGCCTATCGTGAGATACCTAAAATGCCGGTCTCTAAGGCACAAAAGCGGATCGCTGTGGTTTTGCCTGCGCGAAATGAGGAGGCTGTTGTCGGAAAGCTTATTGAGAGTCTGAAAGGACAGGATTATCCGGCGGAGCTGATTGATATTATTGTGGTGCCCAACAACTGTACCGACCGCACCGCGCAGGTGGCAAAGGAATGCGGGGCAAGGGTGCTCCCGTGCAGTGTGAAGGTTCAGTCCAAGGGTGAGGTCTTAAAATATGCGTTTGATGCCCTGTTGGACAGTGGAGAGCCGCACTATGACGCGTTTTGTGTCTTCGATGCCGACAATCTGGTTCATCCGGGCTTTATGAAGGCTATGAACGACGCGCTTTCAGGTGGGGCGCAGATTGCGCAAGGGTATCGTGACAGCAAAAACCCGGCGGACACATGGATTTCGGGCTGCCACAGCATTTATTATTTCAGCGTCAACGGCTTTTTCAACCGTGCGCGCATGGCGCTTGGATGGTCGGCCGCTTTAAACGGAACCGGCTTTGTGGTCAGTCGCCAGTATCTCGAAAAGCACGGCTTCCAGACCTATACCATGACAGAGGATATTGAGTATACGGCCCAGGCGGTAGCCGAATCGGGCGAACGCATTATATGGGTGCCCGACGCGATTACCTATGATGAGCATCCCTTAAACTTCAGTGAGTCCTGGATACAGCGCAGACGCTGGACCGTCGGCGCTATACAGTGCCTGCAGCGCTATTTTAAAACGCTTCTGCGTACCGGGGTTAAAGACAGTGCCTCATGTATTGATATCCTGATTTTGTTTGGCGCGCCGGTGATGCAAATCGTCAGCTTAATTCCGGTTGTGTTTTTCTTCGTCAACTTATTTACCATGAAACTGACTGTCAGGTCGTGGTTTGTCTTTGGGGTAGTTGCGGTTTTATATGGTGTTGCGTCATATCTGCTTACTGTCGTTTTAGCGTGGCTTATTGTGAAATCGGAGCGCAAAGACCCTAAAAACTTTGTAAAAGCGATTGCGACATTTGGACTCTTTATCGCCAGCTGGCTTCCGATCGGGATTATTTCTCTGATCAAGCCTAACTGCATGTGGACGCCGATCAAGCACACGCGCAGCCTTGACCTTGCGGATGTGATGAGAGCGGGGGATTAGGCGGCAAGACAAATTGACATTAATTAAGAATCTCCCCGGCTTAGCCGGGGGGTTCTTACACAAAAACATCCTGCACAGGCCATGTGCAGGATGTTTTTGTGTTGGCAATTACTGATACAGAACCAAGTGAGTCGCAGAGCATTACAAATTTTTCATGAGGTTGTATTTCTCAAACAAAACGGCGAGCGGTATGCCAACTGCGTAACAGACAACGGCTTCGCCAAACGCGACAGAGATGATGCACAGCCATGCCGCCACAGCTTGTCCGGTGAGAATAACGGGAAGATAGCTGCCCACGATAAGCCCGTTAAATATGATGGTGGGGAGCGGCGCCAGCCACTTGTGTCTGAGAAAGTAACAGCGGAAGAAGTATGTAGCGCTGCCCGCCAGGAGCGTGGCAAGGGTGCCGAATATTACATCGTAAATGTTGGGCCCAAGCGGTGAAAACAGGTTTGTGAGCAGACAGCCTACTGTTACGCCTGCAATGCCCGCAGGCGAAAAAAGGCATAAAAGCATGAACGCTTCGGCAAACCTGAACTGAACAAGGCCGTAGCTTACGGCGCTGATGCCGGGCAGCAGTGAAACCGCAACATAAAGCGAGGCAATTACCGCAGCGTATAGCGTTGTTTTTATGCGTCTGTCCATAGAAAAATTCGCCCTTTCGTGGATCCAAATTCATTAGTGCGCTAATATACTACCATACGGCAGCCGTTTAGTCAACTTCAAATACAGGGTTTTCCACCATGATCAGAATTTCGCCGTCTGCGGACGGCGATTTGTGGGCTTAGCCCTTCCCACACCCCCGATTCTTATCCTATAGGCAGTTACGCTAAAATTAGGATACCGGGCGAAAGACAAAAAATGACCGCTAAGCTATCTGCGTAATACATGCGGGCGCTGCCCGCTTTTAAAAAAGTTCGGCCAAAACTTTGCCTTTTTGCTGCGCAAGAAGTTTTCATGCGTTTACAGTACAGGGTTTTAGCACAGGAAAGGCGCTGTCCGGCAACATCCCGGGCAAATCAAAAAGCCGCATCTTAAAAACGCGGCTTTTATTGTCTGATATGATGACAATACGGTGATAACTATGCGTTATCGGCAAGCTTTAAAAGCATCGCCCATCTGTCGTCGACTTCTTTTTGGATATTTTCAATCAAATGCTCGTTGCCCGCCTTAAACAGGTGGCGGAAACGTCCCTGGGGCTTCAGATAAGCTTCGACCGGCAGTTTCTCTTTGGGGAAGTAGGTGATGTGATACACACCGTCAACCACTTCGTAGAGCGGCCAGAAGCAGGTGTCGACAGCCAGGTCGCACAGCTCCAGCAAACGGGGCGTGTCGTATCTCCAGCCGCGCGGACAGGGCGCCAAGGCGTTTATGAATGCAGGACCCGGCGTGTAGAGCGCCTTTTGAGCCTTCTCGTGCAGGTCCTTTAAGCCGCCTTTTTTCGACCCCAACGGAGAGGTCTGGGCGACATAGGGGATGTTGTGGTTGACCATGATCATAGTCAAATCTTTTCTGGACTGCGGCTTGCCGGGGACAACCTTGCCCGCCGGCGACGTGGTGGTGTCCGCGTATTTCGGCGTTGCCGATGAACGCTGGATACCGGTGTTCATATATGCGCCGTTGTCATAGCAGACATAGAGCATGTTGTGGCCTCTCTCCATTGCGCCCGACAACGACTGGATACCGATATCGTACGTGCCGCCGTCACCGCCGAACGCGATGAATTTTGTTTCGCCTTGGGGCAGCTTGCCCTTTCTTTTCATTGCCACATAAGCGGCTTCAGCGCCCGACACAGTTGCGGCCGAATTCTCAAACGCCGAATGGATAAAGGAATCGGTCCATGCGGAGTAAGGATAGATAAAGGTTGATACTTCAAGACATCCGGTCGCGCACGATACAACAGCGTGATCTTCCTCGTTCAACGCGCGAAGGATACCCCTGACTACTACCGGTGCACCACAACCGGCACACATTCTGTGTCCGCCCGTCAGCCTTTCCGGTTTTTTTGCTTCCTGTTTTAAATTAAAAGCCATTCGTGTGCACCTCCTTATTCTCTGACGCCGAGGTAATTGTAAACCGAATCCACTTTGCCGGTCTTTGCAATTTCCTCAAGCTTGGTATATACGCTCTTTAATTCGTCTGTTTTTACATCGCGGCCGCCAAGACCATAGATGTAGTTAATTACATTCACTGTGCCTGCATTCTTGTAAAGCGCCGATGTGACCTCTGTGAACAACGGGCCGCCGGCAGCGTTGAAGCTGTCCGCTTTATCCATGACCGCAACGGCCTTCACATTTTTAAGCGCCTCGCAAATTTCGTCAACAGGGAACGGACGGAACACGCGGACTTTGATAAGACCTGCCTTTACGCCGTTTGCGCGCAGCTCGTCAACCACATATTTTGCCGTGCCGGCGGTAGAATTCAAAACAACCATCGCGATTTCGGCGTCGTCCATTTTGTATTCTTCAAACAGGCCGTATTTTCTGCCTGTGAGCTTGTAAAACTCGTCTGCTACCTCTAAAATCACCTTTTTTGCGTTCATCATAGCCTGAGCCTGCTGGCGCTTGTGCTCGAAGTAGTGGGGGGGAAGATCCAAAGGACCTACCGCAACAGGATGTGATGCGTTGTTGAGATAGTATTCCGGATCGTATTCTCCAACAAAAGCTTTTACGTCCGCATCATCCATCAGTTCAATGTTTTCCACAGCGTGGCTGGTGATGAAGCCGTCAAAGCAGTCCATAACCGGCAGCATAACGTCGGGATGCTCGCCTATGCGGACAGCCTGGATAAAGTTATCATACGCTTCCTGATTGCTTTCACCGTAAATCTGGATCCAGCCCGAATCACGCGCACCCATGGTATCGGAATGATCGTTGTGTATGTTGATAGGACCGGACAACGCACGATTTACCGCGGCGAGTGTGATGGGCAGCCTTGAAGAGGCTGCGATGTAGAGCATTTCCCACATCAGCGCAAGTCCGTTGGCGGACGTGGCGGTCATGGTTCTGCCGCCGGCCGCCTGCGCACCGATACAAGCCGACATTGCCGAATGCTCCGATTCGACAGGAACAAATTCAGTATCTACCTGACCATCGGAAACAAAGGATGCAAAATATTGCGGAACCTCTGTGGAGGGTGTGATGGGGAACGCTGCGACAACATCAGGATTGATCTGACGCATAGCAACGGCAACAGCTTCATTGCCGCTGAGTCTGTCTCTCTTAGCCATTTATATTTGCCTCCTTTATTATTAGTCTTCATCTACCATGTCGATTGCATGAAACGGGCATACGTTTGCGCATACGCCGCAGCCTTTGCAATAGTCATAGTCAAAATCTTCTCTTTTGCCGTCCTTGTTGATGGGAATCGACGAATCGGGACAAACAGGAAAGCACAACAGGCACTGCTTGCAAGCATCCTGCTTCCAGACAGGCTTTACGCTTCTCCAGTCGCCTGTTTTGAATTCACGGCAGGTTCCTGCCTCTACTATACCGCCGGGGGTGATATCCTTCCACGATACGTCAACGCCGGGAACACTCAGCTTCTTACTCATAATCCTTTAACCTCCTCCATAGAGCGTTTCAGGGCATTCATGTTTCCTTCAATGACCTGAGGCTTAGACGCAAATTTATGCGCAAACGAATCTTCCATATCCTTGATGAATTCGCCGGGATCCATAACATTTGCAACCTTCACGATTGCCGCCAGCATAGGCGTGTTGGGGAAGTTTTTGCCAAGGCAGGCCTCCGAAATCTCTTTAGCGTCGATGGTGCAGATTTTGCCCGCATAGCCCTTCAGCTTGGGCGCCACCTCTGCAGGAGATTTGCTGGTGTTGATCACGATACCGCCGTCTTCTTTCAGACCGGCTGTAACGTCTACCGAGCCGATAAGCGTTTCATCCACAACTACGACATAGTCGGGCTCATAAATATTGGAATGCACAGTAATAGGGGTGTCACTGATTCTGTTATAAGCCGTAATGGGTGCGCCCATTCTTTCCGGGCCATACTCAGGAAAACCCTGGATATACTTGCCGGTATTAAAAGCGGCGTCTGCAAGCAATAAAGATGCAGTTTTCGCTCCCTGACCGCCTCTGCCATGCCATCTTATTTCAAGAACTTTTGACATAAGCTATGTCCCTCCTTGTATTGGTTTGTTTTGTACGTTTACGGAGCGGACAGGTTTGCCCAAACTCCAAACTTTAGTATAACAATCCGGTCTTTTTTTGTCAAGGAAAGTAAAATAAAAATTCCGGGGCGGGATAAATATATTTTAATTGGAGGCGCCGGCATGTTGAAAATGCAACAAAAACACGGATCGCGCAAGGCGATAAATTCATCCTTTCCCACACAAGCCATTCATGTTTACTTGGGAATGAATATCTCACAAAGGTAATTATAGGAAATCAAAAAATATTTTGCATTTTCAGAAAAGTAATGTTATAATAAGCTAGTATTTTTATGAAGCGGTGATTTTGCGTAAAAGCTGAGGATTTATTTTGCTGTTTTCGGCACGCGGGGATCAAAAACCGTGTGCGGTCGTATAAATATGCGGTCCTAATCTAAAATTTCGAAGAGGTGAATCGGTTTGGAAAAGCTGGTGATTCACGGCGGTAACAAGCTTTGCGGACAAGTGTCTGTCAGCGGGGCTAAAAACGCTGCGGTTGCTGTTATACCGGCTGCTTTGCTCGTTAACGGGAAATGCCGGATTGAAAATGTTCCTAAAATAAAAGACGTTATTGTGTTGTGTGATATCCTTTCCCAGCTTGGGGCAAAGGTTGAATATGCGGGAGAAAATGTGGTGGAGATAGACGCGACAGACCTTGCCTACCACAGCGCCCCGTACGAAATGGTTAAAAAGATGCGCGCGTCGTATTACCTTATCGGTGCGCTTCTGGGCAGGTTCTGCAAAGCGGAGGTTGCCATGCCGGGCGGCTGTGATTTCGGGTCGAGGCCTATCGACCAGCACATCAAGGGCTTTGAGGCTTTGGGCGCGAAGACTAAGATAAAAAACGGTATTATCACAGCATCGGCCGACCGGTTGTGCGGCGCGCAGGTTTATCTTGATGTGGTCAGCGTAGGGGCGACCATCAATCTGATGCTTTCCGCTGTCCTTGCCGACGGGGTGACCGTGATTGAAAACGCGGCCAAGGAGCCGCATATTGTTGATGTGGCGAACTTTTTGAATGTCATGGGCGCGAATATCAGGGGAGCCGGCACCGATGTTATCCGGATAAAAGGTGTCCGGAGCCTGAGCGGAGGCGCTTACTCCATTATTCCCGACCAGATCGAGGCGGGCACCTTTATGGTTGCCGCCGCGGCCACCAGAGGGGATGTGCTGATTACCAATGTGATACCCAAGCATCTTGAGTCCATCACAGCTAAGCTGGTGGAGATGGGCGCTAAGGTAGAGGAGTTTGACGACAGCATCCGGGTGAGCTGTTTGCCGCCCAAAACACTGCATAAAGCCAACGTCAAAACGCTGCCGTATCCCGGTTTCCCCACAGATATGCAGCCGCAGATTGTGGCGCTTCTGTCGGTGGTTGGCGGAACCAGTATCATGACGGAAAATGTATGGGACTGCCGCTTTCAGTACATAGATGAATTAAAGCGTATGGGCGCCAACATCAAGGTGGACGGCAAAGTGGCTGTCATTGAAGGCGTGGGCTGTCTGTCGGGGTCGCCTGTGAAGGCAACCGATCTGCGGGCGGGAGCGGGCATGGTCATTGCGGGGCTGATCGCGCACGGCGTGACAGAAATTCATGACCTGCACCATATAGACCGCGGCTATGAGGATATGGAAGGCAAATTCGTATCACTGGGCGCCGATATACGGCGGATAGTCTGCGGTAAGAAATAAGCTTTTTATGATTTGTCATACAGCAAAATAAAGCGGCGGGGCGTATCCATCAGGCCGACAGCTTCGGAAGGGCATTGGTTGGGGAAATGCGGCGCGGCTTTTTATTGTGCATAGGATTGCGCCAGGATTTATTCGGATTTGGCGGCAACAAGAGCAGGGTTTTCTTATGAGGCCTGCGCCTGTGGGCACAGGGGAGTTCAATCGGCTTTTTTCGGAGGGCAGTATGGTAAAGTTTTGTTCCCTTGTAAGCGGCAGCAGCGGCAATGCCGTTTTTGTTTCAGACGGCAAAACGAATATCTTAGTGGACTGCGGCCTGAATGGGAAACGTACGGCGCAGGCGCTTTGTGAAATTGGCGTGGATCATACGCAGCTCCACGCTATATTAGTGACGCATGAGCATTGCGACCATATCAGCGGCGTGGGCGTTTTGTCCAGACGCTACCATATTCCGGTTTATGCCAACGCTAAAACTTGGGCGGCTATGGAGGCGGGGCTTGGGCGCATCCAATCCGAGCATAAAAAGGTGTTTGAGCCATTGCGCACGTTTGAAATCGGCAGCATTGGCGTAAATGCGTGCCCAACGCCGCACGACGCGGCGGAATCGGTGGGCTACAGCTTGTTCGCCGGCGGCAGGAAGCTGTCGGTAGCGACGGATATGGGGCATATGCCCGAGTCGGTGTTTGACTGGGTTTGTGGCAGCGATATGGTGATTTTAGAAGCCAACCACGATGTGGATATGCTTAAAAAAGGGCGATACCCCTATTTTTTGAAGCAGAGGATTTTAAGCGATGTCGGCCATTTGTCCAATGAGATGGCAGGTGCGGTAGCGGCCAAGCTTGCCGCCGGCGGAACCAGGGCTATCCTGCTTGCGCATTTGAGCGAAGAGAACAATGTGCCGGCGCTTGCTTATCGTGTTGTGGCAAACGCGCTTGCGTGCGCAAGCGTAAAGGCGGGCAAGGATATGCGTCTGGGCGTGGCGCAGCGGTTTTGTGTGAGCGGAGCGTATTAGCGACATATTGGGCTTAGGCCATTTGAAATAAGCAGGAGTATGGATTATGACCATCACCATCGTAGCGGTAGGAAAGCTTAAGGAAGGCTACCTTTCGGCGGCCATGAAGGAATATGAAAAACGGATCAGCCGCTTTGCCAAATTAAAAATCATTGAGATCCCCGACAGGCGTATCCCGGATAATGCCGGGGCAGCGGGGCATTTTTTGACGCTTCGGCAGGAAGGGCAGGCTGTTCTGGACAAAATAAACGCAGGGCAGTATGTTGTAGCCCTGTGCGTGGAAGCGCCGCAGCTTTCGTCCGAAGGCTTTGCAGAAAAGCTTTCCGCTCTCGCCCTGGACGGGAAAAGCGATATCGCATTTGTCATCGGCGGCTCGCTGGGACTGTCGGATGCGGTCAAGGCCAGAGCGGATATGAAGCTCGGATTTTCCAAAATGACATTTCCGCACCAGCTTATGCGGGTGATTTTAGCGGAGCAGATTTACCGGGCGTTTAAGATCGGGCATGGCGAAACCTATCATAAATAATGCGGACATCAATTAAGGCGGTCAAACCGGATTCCGGTCTGACCGCCTTATACTATACTTACTTAAATATCCCGTCTAAAATTTACAGCAAGCGTAACAAAGACCTCGTCCGGCTTGCTATACCTCCATAATTACAGGCAGGATCATAGGGTTGCGTTTAGTCTTTTCATACAGATAATCACTGAGCGAATTGCGCACCGCGGTTTTCATGGCTGTCCAATCGGTTGCGCCCTTTTCAATGCTCCTGTCAAGCGCCTTGCGGGCGACCTCACGGGCCTCTTCCATCAGCGCTTCGGATTCGCGGACATACACAAAGCCCCTTGAAATGATATCGGGTCCGGCTACAATTTCGCCCGAATCGGACGAAATGCTCACAACCGCCACAATAAGGCCGTCTTCGGACAGATGCTTTCTGTCGCGCAGGACAATATTGCCCACATCGCCGACGCCTAAACCGTCCAACAGCAGTTTGCCCGACGGAACGGAGCCCGAAAGCTTTGCGCCCTTTGCGTCAAGTTCAAGCACCTTGCCGTTTTCAGACAAAAATATGTTCTCGTGCGCTATGCCCATCTTTTCACCTAAAGTAAAATGTTTATGGAGGTGGCGGTGCTCACCATGTACCGGCATGAAAAATTTGGGTTTGGTCAGCGCCAGCATGAGCTTAAGTTCTTCCTGACAAGCGTGGCCGGATACGTGAACCTCGGCCAAGGACTCGTAAATCACTTCGGCGCCCAGGCGGAACAACTCGTTGATAACGCGTGAAATGGTTTTTTCGTTTCCCGGAATGGGGCTTGCCGACAGGATGATCAGATCGTTTTTCGTGACCTCTACCTTGCGGTGGTCGGAATACGCCATCCGGAAAAGCGCGCTCATAGGCTCGCCCTGAGATCCGGTTGTAATGATGACAAGCTGATTGGGCCTGTAACGTTTAATATCATCAATGCTGATAAGCGTGCCCTCAGGTATGGACATGTATCCTAAAAGTATGGACACCTCAACAATATTTTCCATGCTCCTGCCCGATACGGCCACCTTTCTGCCGTATTTGGCCGCGGCGTTGATGACCTGCTGAATGCGGTGGACGTTTGAGGCAAAGGTGGCAACGATAATGCGTTTATCGCAGTTTTTAAAGATATCGTCAAATTTATCGCCGACAGAGCGTTCGCTCATAGTGTAGCCGGAGCGCTCCACATTAGTCGAATCCGACATCAGCAAAAGCACGCCCTGGCGGCCCAGCTCGCCCAGACGCGTTAAATCGATCATCTCACCGTTTATAGGCGTGGTGTCGATCTTGAAATCACCGGTATGCACAACAAGCCCGACAGGGGTAGTGACAGCCAGCGCAACACAGTCCGCAATGGAGTGATTGGAATGGATGAATTCAATTTTAAACACGCCCAGCTTCAGCACATCCCCGGGCTTTACACGGTTTAGCTTTACCTGGGGCAGAATACCGTGCTCCTTGAGCTTGTTTTCTATCAGGCCCAGGGTAAGACGCGTGGCATACACAGGCACGTTGACCTTTTTTAAGACATAGGGCAGTGATCCGATATGATCCTCATGGCCGTGCGTAATGACGAAGCCCCTCACCTTATCAATGTTTCTCTCAAGGTAGGTGAAATCCGGAAGCACAAGGTCGATACCCGGCATGTCCTCGTCGGGGAACGCGACCCCGCAGTCCACTACGAAGATATCATCCTCGTACTCAAACACCGTTATGTTTTTGCCAATTTCGTTCAGGCCGCCTAACGGTATAATTTTCAGTTTTGGATTTTTTGGCACGAACTTTCCTCCGTTTTCTAAATATTTTCCGCTCAAAACAATCTTTGCCATACTATCATAGAATTAGCCGTAAGTCAATGCAAAATACATTAAAAACTTCTCACAGCCAAAGATTTTACAAAAAAGGTACAGAAAAAGGTGCAAAACAGGCCGGCATATCACAGACCGAGATAGGAAAAATGCATGTAATCGTTCGGATTACTCCACGAATCCCCGCCCCAGACAAAGCCGTACTTGGCAAAAATGCTCACTACCTCGCCATCGGGCAGTATAGAATAAGGATTTTGACCGGGCAGCCAAAACTTTCCGACGGTGCTGCCGTCCTTATAAATACAGTAGTTTTCATCGGCATTAATGTCAATGGCTGTGCCGTAGTTGTGGTGGGAAAGCCTGCCGCTTGCCATAGGCTCGCGCCAGTTATATCCGCCGGCGTCCTTAATGGGAAACTTCTCTGTGCCTTCAAAAATCTCTTTAAATATGTTCCTGACGGGGTCGGCGATCTGCTTGTGTACAACAATTGTGGCCTTTGATGCGTATTTGCTGCCATCCCTGCCTATTTTCCACACATTCACAGTCACACTCTGCATAAGCGCGTCGGCCTGTTCTTTTTGCGTGATATCCCCGTCTGAAAATACCGCTTGTTCCTTCTGCTGCTGCGTTTGGGGGGGCGTTATTTTAAGAACAGCCCCATATGTGCAGACAGGATTCTGCGCTGCGTCAAGGCCGTTTATCAGCAGCCTGTAGGTCATGCCGGCGCGCAGGTTTTGCAGGCCGGCCATGGTATTGGCGGCGGTGTATACGGATTTTACGAATTGGTCGTCATCGGCAAACCAGAAATTGCTTTGGTCCAGATAGATATCAACCCTGTATGTAGAAGCCTTGGGCATGGCCTTCCAGGATACGACGGCGGATCTGTCGCCTGTGCTTACAAGCGAAGCATCCCCGCTGATGCTCACCCTGCGTGCCTCGGAGGCGTCGGGGGTGGGGGTGGCAGACGGCGACGGGGTAGCCATGGGGGGCAGGGTGTATTTGTCAAGACAGCGTGAGGCAATAACGACCGCCTGCTCCACGGTCGTAAGGCGGGTGGGACAAAGCTCGGTTTCGCTCATACCGTACAGTATTTTATTTTCCAACGTAAAGGCGAAAGACTGTGTGGCCCAGCCGGCCATATCACAAAGGTCGGAGAAGGGCTTAAGTTCGCCCAAGATATCATCTGCGGGCATAGACGTATCGATTCCGCTTGCAGCAAGCGTTTTGGTTATTGCCACCGCAACCTCCTGACGAGTTATGGGATCAGCGGGTGAAAAAATGCCGTTGCCCCTGCCCGACATCAGCTGCAGCTCATAGGCAGCGGAAACTGCCGCGTCATCGGTATCCGAAAAATAGGACGCTGCAGGCGCCGTGGGCGTATCGCCGGTGAGATGAGCGTACAGGCTCAATGCCAGACGGGAAAAGTCCGACCGCGTAATATCCTGACGGTAGGATGAACCGTTTAAGTCTTGCGGTATCAGGTCCTTTTGCGCCGCCTGGGATACGGTGTCCGCAGCCCACGGGCTGGGGGAGTCGGTCAGTGCGGAGGCGGAAAAAGGGGCAATACCGCCGGCAATACAAAAAGCCGTTAAGACGAACACAAGAAAAGTTTTGTATTTAAGCATGGAGACACCCTCCGCAGGAAAGCTGTAATATAAAAATTATAGCATAAAATAAAGTCTTTTGTCACGTTAAAAGCCGCAAACGTAACCATAATTTAAAATTTGGACAAATATTTTCATCTAAAGAATTTTAAGGCAAAAAAATTGATAAAAACCTCTTGCATTGGATAAAAAAGTATGGTATACTACTGGCATTGAAGTGGGATCGAATGTTTTTCGGAAGAGTGGGGATTTTCCCACTCTTTCATGTTGTTACAGTAAAACGGGGTGTCATATATGTCTAAAATAGAGCAGATCGCTTTTGAACTGGCGGAGCCTATCGCAGCACAAATCGGCTGTGAGGTGGTGGAAGCGGAGTTTAAAAAAGAGGGCAGCGAGTACTTCTTGCGCGTCTTTATAGATAGGGAAGAAGGCAGCGTGGGGATCGACGACTGTGAGTATGTGTCCAAAAGGTTTAGTGATGCTATTGATAAAGCCGACCCCATATCGCAGGCCTATTATCTTGAGGTGTGTTCGCCGGGGCTTGACAGGCAGTTGAAGCGGGATAAGGATTTTATCAGGTTCTGCGGCCGTGAGGTGGATGTGAAGCTTTACGCCCCCATAGACGGCGTCAAGGAGTTTTGCGGCGTGCTGACAGGGTACGCCGATGGAATTGCTACAATAAAAATAGGCGGTAAGGAGCTGAAAGTCAATAAAAAGGATGCCGCGTGGATCAGGCTGGCGGTTTCGTTTTAAATATGAACCCAAAATAAATTCTCAAGAAAATGAATTTGCAGAGGAGTGGCAATAAAGCAATGAAGAACGAGGAACTGATTTTAGCGATAGATGCGTTGGGCAAGGAAAAGGGGATCAGTAAGGACATACTTTTAGATACGCTGGAGGCGGCGCTGATTTCCGCGTATAAACGCAACTTTGCCTCGGCACACAATGTGGTTGTCAATATTGATGCCGACACCGGAGAAATCAAGGTTTACGCGCAAAAAGAGGTGGTGGAAACGCCTGAAAACACCATGACTCAGATAAGCCTTGACGACGCAAGGTCAAAGGATAAGAAATATGAGATCGGCGACATCGTAAACATAGAGGTCACGCCGGCCAATTTCGGCAGGATTGCCGCTCAGACGGCAAAGCAGGTGGTTATGCAGAGGATCCGCGAAGCCGAGCGCGGCATGGTGCTAAATGAGTTTGCCGATAAGGAAAATAACATTGTGACAGGCGTTATCCAGCGGATTGAAAGAGGCAAAGTGTTTCTGGAGCTGGGCAACACCGAAGCGCTGCTTATGCCGGGCGAGCAGACGCAGGGTGAGAACTACCGTTTCCACAGCCGCATGAAGGTGTATGTGCTGAAGGTGGAGAGTGGGTCGCGCGGCGTTTCTATATTGGTTTCGCGCGCACATCCCGGGCTTGTGAGGAAGCTGTTTGAAAATGAAATTCCGGAAATCGCGCAGGGAATTGTGGAAATCAGGGGAATATGCCGTGAGGCAGGCTCACGCACTAAAATCGCCGTTTTTTCCAATGACCCCAATGTGGACGCACAGGGTGCGTGTATCGGCGCTCACGGTGCGCGCGTGCAGGCGGTCAGTGATGAAATCGGCGGCGAAAAGATCGATATCATCAGATGGAACGAAAATCCGTCCGAGTATATTGCGGCAAGCCTCAGCCCGTCAAGCGTTATCAGTGTGAAGATAGACGAGGAGAGTAAATCGGCGGAGGTGATCGTGCCCGATACGCAGCTTTCGCTTGCCATAGGCAAGGCGGGCCAGAATGCAAGGCTTGCGGCAAAGCTTACCGGCTGGAAGATCGATATCAAGAGCGAGAGCAGTTCGGAGGCGTAAGTTCTATGGAAAAAAAAGTTCCTGTCAGGATGTGTATCGCATGCAGGAATCACATACCCAAGGCACAGCTGATCCGTATTGTGAAAAATAGATCAGCACAACTGACGATAGATAAGACGGGCAAAATGGAAGGCCGCGGCGCATATCTGTGCAACAGCGAGGCGTGTTTGGAGAAGGCGTATAAAAAAAAGTGTTTGGAGCGGGCGTTTTGCATGGCGGTGCCGCCGCAGGTATACGAAACGCTGAAGGAGGCGCTGAAAAAAGGTGAACAGGGATAAAGTGCTTTCCATGATCGGCTTGGCCAAGCGCGCGGGTAAGGTGAGCGCGGGCGCATTCCTTGCCGAAAAGGCCGTGCAGTCCGGCAAAAGTGTTATGGTTGTTGCGGCATGTGATGCAGCGGATAATGTAAAAAAGAAGTTTCGGAATTTGTGCAGCTTTTATGCTACAGAATATCTCGAGTATGCGGACAAGGCGTCTTTAGGGCAATATACAGGCCATGAAAGCACCGCCGTTGTGAGCATAAACGATCAAAGCTTTGCCGCAGCCGTCATCAGCAAGCACCACAGTATGGGCGATGCGTCTGCAAAGGAAACATAAAAGCGGCGCAAGAATATTATAGTTTATGTTAAAATAACGGCAATGGGCTTCGTCCGGGCTTTTCCGTTTACAATATAGCAGGGTAGGAATCCAAGTATTTAAAAGCGGCTTCTGGACAAAGGCGCAAAGCCACCACTGGCGGAATGGAGGTCATATATGTTACAAAAAATACGGGTACATGAGGTTGCAAAGGACTTAAAGCTCAAAAGCACAGACCTTTTAGATCTGTTTACGGATTACGGGGTTACGCTTAAAAACCATATGGCGACACTCGATGAGCAGCAGCTCAGCTTGATTTTTGAGGTGTATTCTCAAAAGCATGCCCTGCCTGAGGGTGAGATAGATATGTCTGTTTTCGGTGATCTTATCAGGACGCCCGCCGTGCAGGAGTCTAAAGAAACGCCCCAGCAAGCGCAGCAGGAACAGGCCAAGCAAAGCGAATCCGACCAAGCCAAAAAAATTGAGCGTAAGATGCGCCATATTGATACGCGCCAAACGGTGGTTGATTTAGGAAAGCTCGACAATGAGCGTATTGAAAAGCTCGTTCCTGAAAATATTAAAGTAGAGACAGCCGTGAAAAAGCAGAAGATCAAAAAATCCATTCCGCGGCGCTATGACAACCGCGCAGGTACGGCAAATGCCAAAGCAAGCCAGCAGCAGCGTCCCAAGCCGGAGCAGATAAAGGTCAGCATACCCGATGAGATTTCCGTAGGCGAGCTGGCATCAAGAATGAAAAAATCGGCGACAGAGATCATTAAAAAGCTGATGCTTCTGGGAATCATGGCCTCGGTAAGCCAGCTGATTGATTTTGACACCGCCTCCATGGTCGCAGAGGAGCTTGGCGCAAAGGTAGAGCGTGAAATCATTTTGTCGGATGAAGATATCCTGCTCAAGGAATTTGAACAGGAGGACAGCACGCAAGAGCTTGTGCCGCGTTCGCCTGTGGTGGTGGTTATGGGCCACGTCGACCACGGCAAGACTTCGCTTCTGGATGCAATCCGGGAAACCAATGTGGTGGAGGGCGAAGCGGGCGGTATCACACAGCATATCGGTGCGTCGCGCGTAGACATTAACGGAAGAAAAATCACATTTCTGGATACGCCGGGCCACGAAGCGTTTACCGCTATGCGCGCAAGGGGCGCGCAATGTACGGATATTGCGATATTGGTTGTGGCGGCCGACGACGGCGTTATGCCGCAGACGGTTGAGGCTATAAACCATGCTAAAGCGGCAGGGGTCAGCATTATTGTTGCTGTCAATAAAATAGACAAAGACGGGGCAAATCCCGACCGGATCAAGCAGGATCTGACCGAATATCACCTTGTCCCCGAGGAATGGGGCGGCGACACCATATTTGTTGAGGTTTCAGCCAAAAAGAGATTGAATATTGACGAGCTTTTGGAGATGGTGCTTTTAACCGCCGATATGAAGGAGCTCAAGGCCAATCCCAACCGCAGCGCCAAGGGAACTATCATTGAAGCGCGTCTGGACCGGGCAAGAGGGCCTATTGCTACCGTACTGGTGCAAAACGGCACATTAAAAACCGGCGATATTATCGTTGCCGGCACAAGCGTGGGCAAGGTCCGCGCTATGACGGATGACCGCGCTCATACCGTCACAGAGGCGGGGCCGTCGGTTCCGGTGGAGATTCTCGGCCTTTCCGAAGCGCCGGACGGCGGCGATCTGTTCTATGTGGTCGGCGATGAGCGCCGGGCAAAGGCTGTGGTGGAAAACCGTAAGTTCAAGGCAAAGGAAGAGCAGTTTAAGTCACGTCAGGTGGTTTCTTTGGATAACCTGTTCGACCAGATCAATCAGGGACAGGTAAAGGATTTGAATATTATTGTCAAGGCAGACGTGCAGGGCTCTGTGGAGGCTGTTATGCAGTCATTGGAGAAGCTGTCCAATGAAGAGGTGCGCGTGCGTGTGATCCATGGCGGCGTAGGCGCGGTGAATGAATCCGACGTCATGCTGGCTTCGGCGTCAAACGCCATTATCGTAGGCTTTAACGTAAGACCCGATACCGTGGCGCGCGGGGCGCAGGAGCGCGGTGATGTGGATATCAGGCTCTACCGCGTGATTTACAACGCGATCGAGGAAATTGAAGCGGCCATGAAGGGCATGCTGGAGCCTAAGTTTAAGGAAGTAATCTTAGGACATGCGCAGGTGCGTCAGGTGTTTAAGGTGACAGGTGTCGGCACGATTGCGGGCTGTTATGTCACCGACGGCAAAATCGAGCGTAACGCGCAGGTGCGCGTTGTACGCGACGGCGTGGTGTTCCACGAAGGTGTGCTCAACAGCTTGAAGCGGTTCAAGGATGATGCCAAAGAGGTCGCCACAGGCTACGAATGCGGCATAGGCATTGATAAATACAACGACATCAAGGAAGGCGACGTCATTGAGTGCTTTAATATGGAGGAAATAAAACAGTAGGCTTTTTAGGGATTGTTTAAAAATCCATTTATTCATCGCAACGCGATTGATTAAGCAAGCCCTGACTGCGGAGGATAACAATCATGTCGGTAAAAAGAACTCAGAAGATAAACGACCAGCTCATGCGTGAGATAAGCAGTGTGATTCATTCGCTCAAGGATTCGCGTATACCTATGATGACAAGCGTTGTGGCCGTAGAGGCTACAAATGATCTGCGCTATGCCAAGGTCTATGTGAGCGTGATGGGGGAGGCGGATGCGCAAAAAGGCGCGCTTGCCGGCTTAAACAGCGCGGCGGGTTTTATGCGGCGTGAGCTTGGCAAGCGTATGGAGCTTCGCTATACGCCCGAGCTGATATTTGCGCTTGACAATTCCATTGCGCACGGTGCGCATATCAACAGTATCCTTCATGACATATCCAAAAAAGAGGAATAGGCATATGAACGAAATAGCGGCGTTACTGAAAACAGCGCAAACCATAGCGGTCCTTCCGCACACAAGCCCTGATGCAGACACATTGGGGTCTTGTTTTGCGCTTGCCTATGCGCTTGGCAAGCAAGGCAAGTCGACTATGGTTTACACCGATGAGGCCATCCCGGAATACCTTTCGTTTTTGGACGGAAAGTACGAAATTTTTGCGGGGGAAGCGCCCGTATACGATGTGTGCCTGTGCCTTGACTGCGGTGATATGGAGCGGCTGGGCGGCCGGGCGGCGGTTTTTGCGGCCGCAGCGTATACCATAAATATTGACCACCACTACACCAACACCAATTTTGCCGATTATAACCTGGTAGAGCCGCTCGCCTCCTCCACAGGTGAGATATGCTACCGTTTGCTGCAATACATAGGCGCCGAGATTGATACATACATTGCCTCCTGCCTGTATGCGGCGCTGTCGGGCGATACGGGAGGCTTTCGTTATTCCAACACAAGCGCGTCGAGCCTTCGGACGGCGGCGGACTTGATGGAGCATGGTATAGACGCATGGGAGATCAACAGGCTGCTGTTCGGCACTGAGGATATTGCGGCTTTGCGCTTTAAGGGAAGCCTTTCGCAGCGCATACAGGTGTTGGAGGGCGGCCTTGTAGCGGTCGTGACTGTGGACGCAGCAAGCTTAGCAGAAAGCGGCCTTGCAAGTGATCAGCTTGAAAACATTGTGGATATCCCCAGACAGGTGCGGGGCGCGGAAGTAGCGGTGTCGTTTAAGGAGTCGGATGGCGAAGTGAAGGTGAGTCTGCGCTCAAACGCGTATATTGATGTGGGGGATATAGCTGTCAGGCTGGGCGGCGGCGGTCACAAGCGGGCGGCGGGACTTACCGTGAAGGCTGGCCTGGAGCTGGCGCAGGAATTGGTTCTGGGTGCGCTGTCCGAGGCGTTTAGTACCCACAGAAATACGCAGAAGGAATAGAAAGTATGGATGGGATCATCATTTTAAACAAGCCGCAGGGCAAAACCTCTCACGACATGGTGTCCTTTGTCAGGCGACTGACAGGCATCAGAAGGGTGGGGCACACCGGCACCCTGGACCCGGGCGCCACAGGCGTGCTGCCTGTGTGCATCGGGATTGCCACCAAAGCGGCGGGTTATATTACGGCGGGCGACAAAAGCTACAGGGCACAAATGGTCCTGGGCAGCAGTACAGATACGCAGGACGGCTATGGCACTGTGCTACAAAAACATAGAATAGACGTGACGGAAAAACAAATCATAGATGTGACAAAACGCTTCACAGGGCCGCTTGAGCAAATCCCGCCCATGTATTCGGCGGTGAAAATTGAGGGAAAAAAGCTCTACCAGCTTGCCCGTGAAGGCAAACAGGTCGAGCGGAAAAGCCGGGAAATAGAGATTTACAAAATAGAAATCATTGATATAGACCTTGCGGCGGGCGTCGCCGTCTTAGACATTGATTGCACCAAAGGCACCTATATCCGGACGCTGATAAACGATATGGGTAAGACTTTGGGGTGCTTTGCGCACATGGGTGAGCTGCTGCGCACAAAAAGCGGCGGCTTCACACTGGAGCAAAGCCATACGCCCGAGGCGCTGGCCGCTATGGCGCAGGATAGCAGGCTGAAAGACGCGCTCATTGCGGTGGACACTGTTTTTGGCGATTACGGGGCGGTGTGTGTTTCACCCCAAGACGAGGCCAAAATCCGCAACGGTGTGCCCATCAGCCTTGACGGCGTAAAGGAAGGCATGCGCTACCGTGTTTATGGGCAAAACAAAGACTTTTTATGCTTGTCGGAAGGAAAAGAGGGCAGGCTTGTGATGCGGACGTCATTTTGGCAGCGGTGAAAGGCTTGGCGTTTAAAGGAGGGGACAGGCTTGCGGGTTTATAACGACGGGGAGGCGTTTGCAGCGTGCCCCGGCATGGGCACGGTACTGGCGCTGGGCAGCTTTGATGCGCTTCACATCGCCCACAGGCAGCTCATATGCGATGCTGTGCAGTATGCCAAACAAAACAACCTGCTCTCCGGCGTACTGCTTTTCGACAGGCGTCCCGAATGCGTGATCAGGCCGGAGGAGCTCTGCGCCAGTCTTTATACCAATGCGGATAAATGCAAAATCATAGCGGAGATGGGCGTCGGGTTTGTGTATTTTATTAAATTCGATGAAGCGTTTCGCAACATGCGCGCCGGCGAATTTGCCGAAATGCTTAAAGAAAAGTTTCATGCAGTGCGTCTGGTGGTAGGGGAGCATTATCATTTCGGCCGCAACGCCGAAGGGGATGCGCAGACCTTAAAAATGCTCGGAGGCCGCCTCGGATTCGATGTGGCAGTATCCCGGCTTATGAAAGTAGATCAGACGCTGGTCAGTTCCACACATATCCGTATGCTCCTTGGGCAGGGTGATGTGGGGAGCGCGGCCCGTTTTTTAGGAAGGTATTATGCCATAACAGGCCGGGTGCAGGCAGACAGAGGCGTGGGCAGACAGCTAAACGCACCCACGGCAAACCTGATACCCGACCCGTCGCTTGTCAGGCTCAGGTTCGGCGTATATGCCACCTTCGTGTCTTTAGGCGGCAGACGGTACCGCGGTGTGACCAATGTCGGCATACGCCCCACGTTTTCGTTGGGGCAATACGGCATTGAAACACACATACTGGATTTTGACGGCGACATCTACGGGCAGGAAATAACGCTGGAATTTGTGCGGCGGCTCCGCGATGAGATCAGGTTTGAATCACAGGAGGAATTGGCGGCGCAGATCGCAAAGGATATCAGGGCTGCCAAAGATATCCTGTAAACGCTTTAAATAACCCGCTGCGGCTCAAAATTTTTCGGAAAAATGCAAATAAGCCTTGAAATTATGTCGCAAACGTGAGAAAATTATTTTGTTAAGATCTTGTTAAATCGCAAGACGAAAGGATGGAACAGATGTCAAACGAAATGATGTCGGTAATTCTGGCAGCGGGCCTGGCGGAACCTATGTGCACGTCCATTCCCAAAGCGCTTCATACGGTATGCGGTAAGCCCATGGCAAAATGGGTGCTTGAAGCTGCCTGCAGTGCAGGGGTGGAGCGTAATGTAATGGTTGTCGGATTTGAAGCGGAAAAAGTGAAGGCAGTGTTTGGCGATTCGGTTTCATACGCGTATCAGGAGCAGCCGAAGGGCACGGGACATGCCGTTATGTGCGCCAGGGAGGCGTTTGAGGGTTTTGGCGGCTGCACGCTGGTGCTTCCCTGCGATACACCGCTGCTGGATGCCGATACCATCGAAAGTGCGCTTGACTATCACAAGGCGTTTGGCAACGAAGCCACCATCATAACAGCGGTGACGGACAACCCCAGCGGCTACGGCAGGATCATACGCAACGGCGCGGGCGATGTGGCGGGGATTGTGGAGCACACTGACGCTGATCAAAATGAGCTTGAAATAAAGGAGATCAATTCCAGTATATACATTTTCAATACCGAAGCGCTTTGCTATGCTTTGGATAATCTTGATTCTATCCGGGACGGAGTCGATCCGCATAACCTTATCCGGGTACTTGACGTTTTAATTAAATCGGGACGAAGGGTTGGCGCATTTGATGCGGATAACCCTTGCCGTATTTTTGGCGTGAATGACCGCGTTCAGCTGCATGAGGCCGAGAGCATGATGCGCCAGATGATCAATTACGGCCATATGAAAAACGGCGTTACCATTATGGATCCGGTATCGGTATATATAGAAGCTGACGTGGTTATCGGCGAAGATACTGTTATACAGCCAAATGTTATGCTCAAGGGCAGCACGGTTATTGGCAAAAACGTGCTGATCGGGACAAATTCGGTTATTTCGAACTCTAAAATAGATGACGGAGCGGACGTGCTTTGTTCTGTGATTTTAAGCAGCCAGGTAGGCGGCGGTACGCATGTCGGCCCGTTTGCCTATATGCGGCCGGACAGCAAGGTCGGTAAAAACGTCAAGGTCGGCGACTTTGTGGAGCTTAAAAATGTGGTTGTGGAGGACGGCACAAAGATTTCGCATCTTACCTACCTTGGCGACTGTGACGTCGGCCAGGGCGTTAACTTTGGCTGCGGCTGCATCGCCGTTAATTATGACGGCGCCAAAAAATACCGCACCGTTGTAGAGGATAATGCATTTATCGGCTGCAACACCAATCTCATCTCGCCTGTGCGTGTGGGCAAAAATGCCTATATAGCCGCCGGCTCAACCATTACCGATGAAGTGCCGGACAACAGCCTTGCGATCGCGAGAAGCAGGCAGGTCAACAAAATCAATTGGCAGGATAGAAGGGAGCAGAAGAAGTGATAACACACGGCAAAAACATTAAGATATTCAGTGCCAATTCAAATCCCGATTTGACCGCGAAAATTGCGGAAAAGCTGGAGCTGCCTGTGGGCAAGTCCAGTGTGGGCATGTTTTCCGACGGGGAGATTTCGGTTAATATATACGAAACCGTAAGAGGCTCGGACGTATTTGTGGTGCAGTCCACGTGCGACCCTGTCAACGACCACCTGATGGAGCTTTTGCTCATGATAGACGCGTTCCGTCGCGCATCAGCGGGCCGTATCACCGCAGTGATACCCTATATGGGATACGCCCGTCAGGACAGAAAGGCCAAGGCCAGGGACCCGATTTCGGCCAAGCTGGTGGCCGATTTGATCGCGACCGCCGGCGCCGACAGGGTGCTCACTATGGACCTGCATGCGCCGCAGATTCAGGGCTTCTTCAATATCCCTGTGGATCACTTGCTGGGCGTGCCGATTCTGGCGCCCTACTACGCAAAAAAATTCGGACGCGAGCGCGACGATGTGATTGTGGTGTCGCCTGATCTGGGAAGCGTGACGCGGGCGCGTACCTTTGCGCAGCGGCTCAATATCCCGCTTGCCATTGTGGACAAGAGAAGGCCAAAGGCCAACGTGTCGGAGGTTATGAACGTTATTGGCGATGTAAAGGATAAAAATGTCATATTGGTTGACGATATGATAGACACCGCAGGCACTATCACCCAGGGCGCACATGCGCTGATGGAGCGCGGCGCCAAGGCGATATATGCCTGCTGCACCCATCCGGTGCTGTCCGGGCCGGCGATCGAGCGGATAGCAGCTTCGCCCATAAGCGAGCTGCTTGTGCTTGACACCATTGCGCTGCCGCCTGAAAAGCGGATAGACAAGATCCTCATCAAGTCGGTGGCGCCTGTGTTTGCGGAGGCAATCGAGAGGATTTACGGGGATCTGTCCGTCAGCACGCTGTTTGTGTAGGCCGTTAAATCAATACTTTACATAGCTTAAAGGTCAGGTATCGTTTGCCCGGCCTTTTTGGTGTATTTGATATCGAACAAAGCGGCAAAATCTAATTGGAAAGCGTAAGGGATGACATTATGTGGAGAAAAACTTTCGGGTTTGCGGCAAAACAGGACATGAGCGGCGTTTATCTGATCGCGGGGCTTGGCAATCCCGGGCGTCAGTATGAGTCAACGCGCCATAATATAGGGTTTGAAGTCATTGATTATATTTCAGCGCAATACAATATTAAGGTTAATAAACTAAAGCACAAGGCGCTTTTGGGTGAGGGTATGCTGGAGGATATCCGTGTACTTTTGGCAAAGCCGCAGACATACATGAACCTCAGCGGGGAGAGCATACGCGAGATGACGCAGTATTATAAAATCCCGCCCGAACGGCTCATCGTTGTCTATGACGATATTTCGCTGCCCACAGGGTCCGTCCGTATCCGCGAAAAGGGCTCCGCAGGAGGGCATAACGGTATGAAGTCCATTATTTATCATCTGCATACCGAAGAATTTGCACGACTCAGGATAGGCGTGGGCGCGCCCGACGGCCAGGCGGACGGTTTGGTGGATTATGTGCTTGGGCGGTTTTCTGCGGCGGAGGCGCCGGATATCATAGATGCGGTAAAAACCGCACCGCAGGCGCTTATCTGTATGATGCGGGAAGGCGTGCAAAAGGCCGCAAGCGCGTATAATCAAAAACGTGCATAAGAAATTTGGTATTGACCGATTTTTAAGAACGGGAGGCGCTGCATGCCTTTATCGGGGATATTAAGTGAATACGCAGAATTCAGGGCGCTGATATCGGCGCTGAAGGCGCGCAACTCGCCCGTCAATGTGGTTTCGGGCGCAGAGGCGCAAAAGGCGCATTTGATTTACTGCACATGCAAGCAGCTGGGCGCGGGCGGGCTTGTTGTTGCCGCATCGGACATGGATGCGCGCAGGCTGTGGCTGGACCTTAGCTATTTTGCATCGGAGCGGGCGCTGTATTTTCCTTCTAAAGAATATGTGTTCTACGATGTTGATACGGTCAGCAGGGAGATGGAACAAAAACGCCTGCAGGTTTTATCCGCACTGACCGACGGCAGTGGCGATAAAATCGTTGTGGCGGGTATTGACGCGCTTTTGCAGTACACTGCCGATTATGCTAGATATACCGCCTGTACGCTGGAGTTTCGTGTGGGGGAGAGGGCAGACCTTGATGCCTTGTCTGAAAAGCTGATTACCATGGGCTATACGCGGGAGGATATGGTGGAGGGTGCAGGGCAGTTTTCGGTGCGCGGCGGGATAGTGGATATTTATCCGCCCGACCTTAAAGAACCCGTGAGGCTTGAGTTTTTTGACGATGAAACGGATTCTGTCCGCAGCTTTGATGCCTCCACCCAGCTTTCTACAGGCAAGCTGGAATCTGTGCGCATAACGCCCTGTCGTGAGCTTTTATTTGACGCGCACAAACGCGATGATGTTATTGATAAGCTGAAATCACAGACAGACAGGCTGAAACGGTCCAAAAAAGGCGATATGTCCGCTTGCCTTGGGCATATTGCTTCAGACATTGAAAAGTTTTCCGAGCGGCATTATTTTGCCTCGGCCGATAAGTATGTTTCACTCATATACACAGCCATTCCTACCGTGTGCGACTTTATGCCCGCAGAGAGCGTCGTGTTCTTTGACGAGCCCAAGCGGATCTGCGAGCGGGCCAAAACCTTCCGCTGGGACATGGACGAGACAGTGAGCAGCCTTATGGAAAAGGGGATATTGGCTCCGGGCAATACGGTGTTTACTGCCCGCTATGACGACATGGTTAGCCGTTTTTCGGCCGGGAGCCTTGTGGGGCTGTCTACGCTTCCGTCGGGCTGTCGGGATTATAAAGCAAAAACAAATTTAAGCTTTACCGTAAAAGGACTCAACTCCTTCCATGGCAAGGCCGATTTTCTGTATGATGATCTGCGCAGCTGGCAGTCGCACCACGCTACCGTGGTTATTTTGGCAGGCAGCCGAAATCGTGGCGAAAGCCTTTCCGAAACACTCAATAACATGGACATAGAAAGCGTCTATATGCCGGACATAACCGATGTGCCCAAGGGCAAGATTTGCGTTACCAAGGGGAGCGTGTCAAAGGGGTTTGAGTATCCGTTATTAAATTTTGTTTTGGTTAGCGACCGGGAAGTGTTTGCGGAGAAAAAACGCAAAAAACGGGAGGGGCAGGGTGTAAGGGCAAACGCGCTTACATCGTTTACCGACATTTCTCCAGGTGATTATGTCGTGCATCAGGCGCACGGCATAGGGCGCTACGACGGCCTCCATAAGCTGACTGTGGAAGGGATTACAAAGGACTACCTCAAAATATCGTATTACGGTACAGACAGCCTGTATGTTCCTGTGGATCAGCTTGATGTGTTATACAAATATATCGGCAATACCGACAGGCAGATAAAGCTCAGCCGGCTTGGTGGGACGGACTGGAGCAAGGCCAAGGCACGCGCCAAGGCGTCTACGGATGAGCTGGCAAAGCACTTAATAGCCCTGTATGCCGCAAGGCAGCAGGAAAAGGGGTATGCCTATCCGCCGGATACGCCATGGCAGCGGGAGTTTGAGGATACGTTTCCCTACGACGAAACGTCGGATCAGCTCCGTTCCATAGAAGAGGTCAAGCATGATATGGAGCAGGATAGGGCAATGGATAGGCTGCTATGCGGCGATGTTGGCTACGGTAAGACTGAGGTTGCCCTGCGCGCCGCCTTCAAAGCCGTCAGCGACTCTAAGCAGGTGGCTTATCTGGTACCTACTACGGTGCTTGCGCTGCAGCACTACAACACCTTCGCCCAGCGTATGTATAATTTTCCGGTCAAGGTGGAAATGCTGTCTCGCTTTCGCACGCCGACTCAACAGAAGCAAACGCTGAAGCGGCTGAAAACGGGCGAAACCGACATCATCATCGGAACGCACAGGCTTTTGCAGCAGGATGTTGAATTTTCAAACCTGGGGCTTGTGATTATTGACGAAGAACAGCGTTTTGGCGTGGCGCACAAAGAAAAGCTCAAGGCGCTGCGCCGCGATGTGGATGTGCTGACGCTCACCGCTACGCCCATACCGCGCACGCTGCATATGGCCATGGTAAACATCCGCGATATGAGCGTTATCACAGAACCGCCCGAAAACCGCTATCCCGTGCAGACCTATGTGATGGAGCATGACGATGGCGTCATTTTAGACGCCATCAGGCGCGAGCTGGGGCGGGGCGGGCAGGTATATTACCTGCACAACCGTGTGCAGGGTATATATACTGTAGCGCAGCGCCTGCAGGCGCAGATCCCCGAGGCAAGGATCGGGGTAGGCCACGGCAAGATGCGTGAGGAAGAGCTGGAGGATATCATGATGGATGTGATGAACGGTGATGTGGATATCCTGGTATGCACCACCATTATCGAAACGGGACTGGATATTCCCAATGTGAACACCATCATTATAGACAACGCCGACAGGCTGGGGCTTGCCCAGCTGTATCAGCTCCGAGGGCGCGTAGGGCGTTCCGGGCGTCTGGCGTACGCTTACCTGACCTACCGGAAGGATCAGGTGATCACCGATGTTGCACAGAAGCGCCTGAGTGCGATCCGCGAATTTACGGAGTTCGGATCGGGCTTTAAGGTCGCTATGCGCGATCTGGAGATCAGGGGAGCCGGAAACCTCTTGGGCGCAGAGCAGCACGGGCACATGGACGCGGTGGGCTACGACATGTACTGCCAGCTTTTGAAGGAGAGCGTAAATGAACTGCGGGGCATGCCGCAGGAAGAGAAGATAAACACAACGATAGACATCAGTGTGGATGCGCATATTCCGGAAAGCTTTATTCCCAATCAGGACCAGCGCATTGATATCTACAAAAAAATCGCCGCCATATCAAGCCTTGCCGACAGCTACGATGTGGCCCAGGAAATTGAAGACCGTTTCGGCGAGCCGCCCGAACCGGTGCTCAATATCATGGACATTGCGCTTTTAAAGGCGGATGCCGCGCAGCTGGGGGTATGCGAGGTGGCGCAGAAGGAGAACGGAATTATGCTGCGCTTTGAGCCGGGCAGGCTGGATATGAAAGCGGTGACAGGCATTATGAACACAAAGGAGTATAAAGGAAAAATGCTGCTGTCGGCAGGGGAAAGACCGTATTTGATGTACCGCCGGAATCCGGGCAGGGGAGCGGAAGGGCTTCGCAATATTAAGTTTTTATTACAGCGCATGAAAGAATTGAAGTATGAATAGAAATTTGATATAATATTATTCGACTATATATTCGGGGGAGTATTTTTTAAGGAGATGATGGCTTGTGCAGATGAAAAAACTCGTTTCGCTGCTGTGCGCCGTGCTTGTCTGTTTTTCCGCGTTGGCGGGATGCTCACAGAGTGCAAAGGAGGTCGCAAGGGTTGACGGCGAAAAGCTTACTCGCGGTGAGTTCAAGTTTTACCTTGAAAACATGAAGGTGCTTATGGTGCGCAACATGGGGCTTAAAATTGAGGATGAGGCCTCCTGGGAAACCGTCGAGATTGAAAATCGCAAGGCGATTGATGTGGCAAAGGAAAAGGCGCTTGATGATGCGGCTGGCGTGATGATACAGGTCAAGCGGGCTAAGGATGCGGGCATTACGCTGGATTATAACGACAAGATGACCATCAAAAAGCAAAGGGAAAACTTTGTCCAGAATTCGGGCGGGGAGAGCGCCTTTAACGAGCAGCTGAAAGGCTGGCAGATTTCATCGGCTCAGTTTGACGCTATACTGGAAAAATATATGTATGCTTCCAAGCTGAAGACCAAAATAGTCGCTCAGGATCCGGAGCTGAGCAGCGTATCAGAAAATGAGATTCAGGCGGAATACGACAAGGCTAAGGAACAAAACGCACGCGAGATGCTGCATGTGAAGCATATACTTGTGATGTTTGAGGTGCCGGACGGGACGCAGAGGACAGACGAGCAGGCGCGTGCAAGGGCTCAGGAGGTTTTAGACAAAATAAAAGCTGGCGCCAAATTTGAGGATATGATCGCGCAGTATAATGAAGATACGGCTGAGCCGGCAGACGGCTACAGCTTCACACACAACGACGGCAGTATGCTCCAGGATTTCGACGATGCGGCGTATGCGCTGGGGATTGGTGATGTGAGCGAACCGGTCAAAACGGACTACGGTTATCACATTATCAAGCGCTATGAACCTACGCAGAAAATGCAGACGCTTGACGAGCTCAGAAGCGCACTCGTCAGTAATATTCAAAGCACACGCTATCAGAACAGGGTAGCGGAATGGAAGGCTGCCGCAACCGTTACGACAAATGATGCTGTGTATAACGAAGTCAAGTAATACCTTTGCAGGATAAAAGCTTATTCTGCGCTTATGCTGTCAAAAAAGCCGCCGGGAGGCGGCTTTTTGTTGTAAGATAACCCCCGTATTATATATCGGATAACAGCGGGGCTCATACTGATTTTATTTCTGTATTTCAAAATAAAATCAGTATTAAAGCTGTGAGTGTGAAAAAAGTCCTCCTTTGCCGGTAGCTTGTTATGATCGGACAAATCCGCCGTACATTGACATTATCAATACCGTATGCTAGTATAGGCAGTAAGATTTTAATGCACGGAGGCTGGCCGAATTGAACTTAAGGGTGATCGCGGATAGATATTTTTCTCTTATCGTTGCCATTTTTTGCGCCATTTTAATGATTTGTACGTTATATTCAGGCGTCCGTATAGGGCTTGCAGACAACGGTGATTTTCCAAGGGTCATGCTTAGCAATAAAATATATAAAGTGCATACGCAGGATATTAATTATTTTTATTATCAGGATTATCAAATGGATGTGGAAGGGGATACGCTGCTTCAAAAACTCCGGAGCTTGTTTCAGGCCGACACAGGTGTGGATTACACCTCAGTCAGCTCGGTTTTTGTGGTTGTTTCAAAAATTTTGAATTTTATCGCAAACTTGATCACAGGGATGGATTTGTCTTGCTATAGCCTGTTTTGGTTAGCCATTATCAGTATTGTGCTGACAGCTTTTGCAATATATTTGTTTTTGGAAATATTCAGGGGCAGGCATTGGGTCTTGAAACTTTGCGCATGTATCTTTTGTGTTTTTGTATTTTGCGATCAGGGCTATATCGTGTATTTTAATTCTTTTTACGGGGAGGCAATACAAGTATACGCTTTGCTAATTGCGGTATCAGCAGGCTTTTTAACCATCATGCGGCCTGAAAAAATAAAATATGGTATCCTTTTTTTTGCGGCTGTATTTTTCTATTCAGCTGCAAAATTTGCGAATATACCGATAGGGATTTTGATGTGTGTGGTTATGCTGGTTATTTCGCTCAGGCATTTTCCCAAAAATTCAAAAGTTATTTCTGTTGCGCTTTCCGTAGTGACTGTCATATTTATTTCATTGTATAGTGCAAGGATTCCGGTATGGATGAACGCCGTCACCAATTATCAAAGCGTTTTCTTTGGTATTTTAAAAGACTCCCCAAATCCTGCTCAGGATTTACAGGATCTGGGACTTGCGCAGGAGTATGTATCGCTTGCCAATACTACCGCATACTTGACGGATTATCCGCAGGATATTTCGTCGGCAGAGTTTCAAAAAGGTTTCTATGAAAGAATCGGCAAATTAGATATCCTGTTTTATTATTTAACCCATCCGTCAAGATTCATCGACAAAATAAATCTTTCTATCTGCTTTTCGGACCAAATCGCACCGCCCTATTTAGGGAATACCGGCCCGGAGTTTGAACGGTATCATTTGGTGGACAAATTTTCTTATTGGAGCGGAATGAGAAGGTGGATCGGGGCAGACAAGCCTGTTTTGGTTTGGTTGTTTGTTTTGTGTGTTGCAATATGGCTGATCCGGCAATTGTTTTTTCGCAGAGATAAAAGGGGATATGCTATATTTGTAGCCGGACTTATGGCCTGCTTGCTGTGTGCTTTGGTCATGCCTGTTTTGGGAAACGGGGAAGCCGACCTTTCCAAGCATATGTTTGCGTATATACAACTATTTGATTTGATTTTTGTTTTAGCCGGCTTATATTTCATAGGCTGTATTAGGATACTGCTGAGGAAGGCTTGGGAGCAAGGAAGCATAAACCGCAAGACGGCGAATATAGCCGGGGCGATATTGCTGACGCTTATTGTGCTCACCCAAACCGTTCGTTTTTATAGCATTGGTTTTGAAACGTTGGAGAAGGGCAGCTATATTACTTTCGGTGAATTTCATGGTAAAAAAGTAATCTGGAGGGTACTGGATATTGAAGATGATGAGGCTGTTTTATGGTGTGACACCATCGTGGATTATGCGGCTTTTGACAATACACATTCCAAAGCGTATTTATATGGTTCAAACAGCTGGGAGGATTGCGGCCTGAGGAATTGGTTAAACACCTTGTTTTTGCAGGATTTTTCAGATAATGAAATCAAGCTGATTGCTAAGACAGAGCATATCTGCTATACATCAGTGAACAATCGCGACAAAGCGACCGGAGGTATTCACCCTTATTATTGGGTGCCTTCTGCGAGGTTTGCCCATAAAGATAATCAGGATGCATTTCATTATATGGTACGGGATGATATTTACATTTTAAGCCCGGATGAAATTGACAGGTATGTTATCAAACAGGGAATGGCGTATGTTAAAACGGGGGATTACTGGACAAGAGCACCGTATTATACAAATGAAAGTATGGTAAGGATCGTAACTGCCAATGGATTGGTTTTGCATAAAGACGCAAATTATAATAAAATAGGTGTGGTTCCTGCTGTTAAAATTCATTTTAGTGATTTGCTGCTTTGTGGCAAGGGAAGCGAAGCGGAGCCCTTTACTTTGCGGTTCCTTTAAATATAGTAAGCAAGTGTAAAAAGCGCGTTTTAAGACGCGTTTTTTTGTGTTATGGGAGATTATGCCAAAATACGTTGCCGGGCACAGGATCAGAATTACCGCTGACTGCCCGCGCAGGTGCCAGCGGGTGCTGCCCGCTTTTTTGTTGTCTTGCTGCGCGGATTAAACGACAGAAATATTTTAGCATGCAAACAATCATCAGAACAGGACGCTTTGTTGCCGACCGGGTGATGGGGAATGATAGCGCCTGAAAAAGCCGATCCGGCAACCACGGTACAGTCGTAAAGGCTTTGGCGTTGAATAAGCAAGCGCCGGGCATTGCATACCGCCCTTCTCAACAGAGCATGGCTGTTATCGCACAGACGTACGCGAATATGCCAAATGTGCAAAATAATACTGTGCTCCCAGGCGTAGGAGCGTGCAAATGCGGGTACGAAATGAAGCGGCGCGGCATAGAATAATCTATGAGTATAACAAATTTATTGCGCACTTATTGTGCCCGATACGTAAAACAGTGTATCGTTTATACAGGTTAAACAGGGAATGATAGGATGCTATTGCCCATGAAAACGCATATTTCGGTTACATAAAATAATAAGGGGGTGAGCGTCGTCATGGATTATGCTATTGCTATGTACAGCTCCATCACAGTAGCAAACCGTGTAAAAAAGCTGGCGGCAAATCAAATCAGCTACCTTGGCATAATACAGGCTCCGGCCAGTCTGGGCGTAAAGGGCTGCAACTATTCGATCCGCTGTAAGTTTGAGGATTTGGAAACTCTCCGAGCTATTTGCGACAAGTTCGGACTTAAAATAAAAGCGGTATTTAAAGAAACCATACAAAACGGTGAGAAGGTGTATATTCGACTATGATCTACCTTGACAATGCGGCGACTACCTTTCAAAAGCCGCCGGCCGTACAAAGGACGCTTTGCGAAGCGATGCGCAGGTACGGCGCAAATGCAGGCCGCGGCGGACATAAACTATCCATCGCGGCGTCCGAAATGGTTTACAAAGCCGGGGAGGCGGTGGCTGAGTTATTCGGCATACAAGACCCGGCAAACATTGCCTTCACACTAAACACCACAATGGCGCTCAACATGGCCATCAAGGGTGTGCTGCTGAAGGGCGGCCATGTGATTATTACGTCAATGGAACATAATTCGGTGGCAAGACCGGTTGTCCGCGTCGCCAAAAACCGCTATACGGTCGTGCGTGCCAACCGGCAGGGAATTGTCAATCCTGCGGATGTGGAGGCGGCCATTCAGGATGACACACGCCTGATTGTTTGCAATCACGCTTCAAACGTATGCGGGAGTATACAGGACATAAGTGAAATAGGCAGGATCGCTTCCGGACACGGCATTCTGTTTTTGGTGGATGTTGCGCAGAGCGGGGGCGTGCTTCCTATTAACGTGGAAAAACAGCACATAGATCTGCTTGCTTTTGCGGGTCACAAGTCACTGATGGGGCCACAAGGCACAGGCGGTTTGTACGTCAGGGAAGGACTGGAGCTGGACACCATTTTGGAGGGTGGAACAGGAAGCCAGTCCGAGAGCCTGTCGCAGCCTATTAATATGCCTGACCGGCTTATGAGCGGAACGGTCAACATGCCCGCAATCGCCGCCCTTGGAGAAGGGATAAGGTTTGTTAGAAAGCTTGGCGTAGGCGCTATTGCCGCGCATGAGATGAAGCTGGCAGGGCGACTGATGGAAGGCTTCGGGAACATAGAGGGCGTAACGGTATACGGACCGGAATCCGTCAAAAACAGGGTGGGAGTTGTCAGTATCAACATAGACGGATTGGATTCTATCACAGTTTCACAAATTTTGGATCAGGATTTTGGTATATGCGTTCGCAGCGGCCTGCATTGCGCGCCGCTTGCCCATGAAACCATCGGCACGCTTGAAAACGGAACCGTCCGGTTTTCGGTAGGGTATTACAACACCCAAAGTGATGTTGACAGGGCGCTGACGGCAGTCAGCAAAATAAAAAAGGGAAAATATGTATAATTTTATAAAAAGATGTCCATAATAACCTCAAGCAACAGAAATTGAGGTGAAATGGCATGTTTTTCAAGCGCAATTTTAATATGAGTGTTGTATTGATCTGCGTGATTGCTCTCGGGCTTGGGTTTTTAAGCGGGTACTTAAGCAGCTTTCTTTTGCTCCACAGCCGAATGGCCCATATACCGCAGCCGACGCCTGTGCCTGCGAATCAAGCTCAGGTGATGGTTGACGATGCGGCGGCAAATATGCCGACCTCAGCACCGATACAGCCCGAGCAGCCTGTCAATGCCGATGCGCAGGTGACCCAGGAGCCGGAGCAAAATGACAATGCGCAAAAAGCAGAGAAATATACCGTCAGGGAATACATGGGCAAGATAGCGGTCTATAAGACGGTGAAGAATGGCGAAACTACGCTTGCGAGCCTGACCGATGTGGACGTGAGCTCTTTGCCGGACAGCGACAGGCAAAAGCTTAAGCAGGGAATCACGGTAAGCAGTGAGGAGGATATGCTGCAGATTTTGGAGGATTACTTAAGTTAGCCCTATTATTTTGTTGAACGGACAGCGCACAAAAGCTGCGCAGGAAAACAGCCGTTTTCCTGTGCAGCTTTTTACTTGCGTCAGATGGTATTGAAAGATAACGCACGGGAACCCTATAGCGATAAAACAAAATTACTGCTTTTTGCTCTTTTTTTTGGACTGCGCTGTTTTGGCGGGATTTTTATATAGAATGAAGCTGTTATAGACGATCATAAAAACCAGATAAACCAGCATCAGGATCGCAACCACAGAGTATGATTTGGCTGTGTTTTTCACGAATGAAACAAACGATGCCAACGGGCCGGGAAGCGCTGTGGGTGCAAGCCAGCGTGTGTAAAACGCAAAGTTCAGATAAAACACCGCAGCAGATACGCCTAAAAGCATATGGCCGTAGTTTTTCAGTCCCGGCTCGCGTTTGGCCAGCAAATAGCAGGCGGCCATACCGGCCAGAAAAAGGATTAAAATGCACAGCATAACAATGGGATACGAGGTAAGCAGCTGTATACTCATACGGCCGGTCGCATAAAGATAAAAAATCCACAGAAGCACATATCCGAGCAGGATGTATCCGAAATTAATCAGAACACGGTTTGTGAGCTTCTCTTCCTTCAGTTTTTTTGGCGTATTTTTCCAATCGGTTTTGGACATTGGTTATGAAACCTCCTTATAATGCGCTGTAATTATTTTGATCAGGGATTGACATCCCCAATTTCGTACATCAGCATGGCAAGGACCGCCGCCCCTGCGGTTTCTGTCCGCAAAATACGCGGGCCTAAGGTCACGGCAGGGATACCGTTTTGCCTCAAAGCTCCGGCTTCCTCAGGCGCAAGCCCGCCTTCGGGTCCGATAAGGAAAGCCGCCGTTGTTGGCGGGCCGGCGTTTTTCAGCACCTGCCTTAAGCTGCCGGTTGTTTCCTGCTCATATGCCGCAAAACAGACATCATACGCTTTAAGCGACTGCAGCGCCTCATCAAAGGTTACCGGCTCAGATATTTCGGGGATAATCCCCCTGCCGCACTGCTTTGCTGCCTGCTCGCTTATGGCCTGCCAACGCGCCGTCTTTTTTAAAGCATCCCTGGCATCGTCTAATTTTACAACACATCGCGACGCAATGCAAGGGATAATTTTATAAATTCCAAGCTCAGTGCATTTTTGAATGATGTTTTCCATCTTCGCCGCCTTGGGCAGCGCCTGAAACAAGGTTACGCATACGGGCGGTTCGGTGCGCGCCGGCGCGGACGACAGAATTTTTGTTTGCACAGTATTGCCGCCCAGGGCGGTTATTACAGTGTCAAAGTCCGTACCATTTTTATCGCATACCGTCAGCGTATCGCCTGTGTGCATACGCAAAACCCTGGCGATATGGTGCGCGTCATCGCCGGTTATGGTTATGCTGTCGTTTTCAATATTGTCCGCATCCACAAAAAAACGCGGCATTGGCCTCGCCTGCTTTCGAAAAAAAATATTAAACCGCCCCTGCCACTATCGCTGCCCAGTCGCCCTTTGTTTCAATTTTATTGATAATCAGGCCGCCTGCGGCCATGACTTCCTTAACATCCTCCAGCCTGTCTGAAATGATCCCCGAGCATATGAATGCAGCGTCCGGCTTCAAAAAAGCCTTCACCGAAGGGGCAAGCGCGATGATGACGTCGGCTACGATATTGGCAAGCACGATGTCGTATTTTTGCTGAGCGATTTTATTTCGCAGACGCTCATCTGAGAGGATATCGCCTGAAAGCGTAATATATCTGTCGGAGGCAATATGGTTTTTTGCCGCATTTTCGCCTGCGATACGGGCGGCATTCGGGTCGATGTCCACAGCGACGGCATGGCCTGCGCCCAGAAGCAGCGCAATGACGGAGAGTATGCCGCTGCCGCAGCCGAGGTCAAGCACATCGGCATCCGGCGTTATGATTTTTTCCAGGTTTTCAATGCAGAGCTGTGTGCTTTCATGTGTTCCGGTGCCGAAGCTCATACCGGGATTGATTTCAAATACAGTCCTGCCTTCGGTGTCGCCTGCATCCTCCCATTCTGGCTTGATCAAAATCCTTTCGCCGATTTTAAGCGGCTTGTAGTATTGCTTCCAGTTTTCGGCCCAGTCCTGCTCGGACAGACCTGCAAGGCTGACCGTGAGTGGCCCGAATATATGATCCGGATCCTGTGCGGCAAGCGTGTGCAGAGTAGACTTTATTTCGACGAGCGTCTGGGCGCCGCCCATATCGTCGGGCAGATACAGCCGGACCAGCGTGGGGGATGACGCCCTCTGCATGAGCGCGTCGTCGACATAGTCCCAGCTTTGTGTGCTGTTTTCTAAAAAATCATTGAAATCCTGCGCGTCCTCAATCTCCAGCCCGTTGATACCGAGCTGGTACAACCGCCCGCTGACAGCTTCTATGCCGGCGGTGGCTGTTTGTATGGTAACCTGAATCCAATCCATTGTGCCGTCTCCTGTTCTTTGCTTGTACATTGCTGATTTAGCCGTGCTGTCAATTGCTTGCCGACTTGTAGTTGCCCAAAAGGGTAAAGGAATCGGTGTCCGCTTTTAGCTTTTCGAGCAGCCTGCCTGTATCATCTTCCGACATACGGCCTTCAAAGTCGACATAAAAGTTATACTCCCAGCTTTGGTTTGGGATGGGGCGTGACTCGATCTTGAGCATGTTTACGCCCAGTGCCGCAAAATGTGAAATGATCTTATACAGCTGACCCTGCTTGTGGGGCAGCTGGAACATCACCGATACCTTGTCGGCATCGGCGCACGCCGAGGCCTCTTTGGCGATGATGACAAAGCGGGTATAGTTATTATAATTGTTGTTGACGTTTTGCGCAAGTACCGAAAGGCCGTAGATCTTGGCGGCACGCTGAGAGGCGATGGCAGCCATGCAAAGTTCACTCTGCTGGGCCACAAATTTTGCGCTTATGGCGGTGTTGTGGTAGGGAACCAGCTGCCAGTCGGGATGATGTTTTAGAAATGAGCTGCACTGCTCAAAGCCCTGCGGATGGGAGTATACCTGGGTAATATCGTTTTGCCGTGCACCGGGGCAGCCCAGCAGGTTATGGCGTATGGGCAGGATATATTCGCCCGCAATGGAGCAGCGGTATGAGCAGAAAAGATCATACACATCGCCTATGCCGCCCGTAGAGGAATTCTCTATCGGCAGCACCCCGAAATCGGCGCCGCCCGACATCACTGCGTCGAACACCTCCGAAAATACCGAAACGCTTTGAGCGTCCACATCTTCGCCGAAGTAGCCCAATGCGGCCTCCTCACCGTATGAGCCCGCTATTCCCTGATAGACTACCTTGGGGCGTACACGCTGTACACTATGCGCATCGCCGGTTAAAAGCGCCTGCTGAAGCTCCCTTGAATAACGCATAAGCTCTGTAAAAAGACGCTGTGCAAAGGGAGCATATTTTTCATTTTCGGTCATTTTCCCGATACGCTCAAGCAGCGCCCTCTCCCTTGCCTCATCCAGCACAGCAAGGCCGCGTTCGGCCTTATACGCCGCTACCTGCTGTACAAGTTCCATCCGTCGCTCAAAGCTTTTTAAGATTTGCGCGTCTAAAGCGTTGATGTCCTTTCTGATATCCTCAATGTTCCTGCTCATTGTCTAACCTCACTAAATACAGTTTTTTGTTTGGTAAATCCGCGTCGTACCCGATTTCCGGATAAGGCGCTAAAACGCCTGCCGCAATTACTGCGGCGTGCCGGTGGGCGCCGCCCAATTTTTGATCTCGCGGCCTTCCACCTGTGCGATCACGCAAAGCTTTTTTAACAGCTCCTCGAAGGAGGCGGGCGTGATGGACTGCTGACCGTCGCACTTAGCCATTTGGGGATTGTTGTGTACCTCTATGATCAGCCCGTCGGCGCCGGCGGCGATCGCCGCCTTGCTCATAGGCTCAACCATCCACCACAGCCCTGTGGCGTGGGACGGGTCGACAATGACCGGCAGGTGGGAGTTGCGCTTTATAATGGGGATACTGCTTAAATCAAGCGAATTTCTGGTCGAGGGCTCAAAGGTGCGTATGCCGCGCTCACACAAAATGACGTTCGGATTGCCCTCCGCCAGAATATATTCCGCCGACATTAAAAGTTCTTCAATAGTGGCCGCAAATCCTCTTTTTAGAAGGATGGGTTTTTGGATTCTTCCGAGTTCTTTGAGCAGTTCAAAGTTTTGCATATTGCGTGCGCCCACCTGAATGATATCCACTTTTTCCAGGAATATGTCGAGATGGTTGGGGTGCATGATCTCGCTCACAACAGGCATATCGTATTTTTTGCCCGCCGCATATAAAAGCTCCAGGCCTTGGGGCCCCATGCCCTGAAACGCGTAGGGTGAGGTCCGGGGCTTGTAAGCCCCGCCGCGAAGCAGGCCTGCGCCATAAGCGCACACCTTGCCCGCCACCTCGTCTATCTGCTCCTGCGACTCAACCGAGCATGGACCGGCGATAATAGCGATTTCATTTCCGCCGATTTTGCGTCCGCGCACATCAATCACCGTATTGTCGGGATGAAACTTGCGGTTTGCCTTTTTGTAGGCTTCAGCCACCTTCATAATGCGGTCGACACAGTCATAAAGGTTAATGGCTTCCGCATCTATAGAAGCCGTGTCGCCGACCAGACCGAGGATGGTGGTGCTCTGGCCCTCTATGGGCTGGGCGGTAATGTTGCCAAGGCTTTCCACATAGGTTTTGACTTTTAAAATCTCTTGTTTGCTTGCCGATGGTTTGAATATAATAACCATTTTAAATCCCCCTTTAATTTTTGTGTATGCTGACAGCTGGTATATGTATAAAATAAAAGAGGCCTGATACATTCAGGCCTCTTCTTAAAATTTACGTTATCTGTTTATTCATTCACCCAGACAAGGCCTGTTATTAAATTTTTTCATCGGCAAAAAGCCGTAGCTAAAATAAAAGCTAAAGCTAAAGCCGAAGAAAGAATTCCATAACGTGCTTTTCTGCATGACCATAAAAATGCTCCATTTCGCCGCCCTGCGTCGGCACAAAACAATATTTGAAATGCTCTTGTCCGCAGGGCAGGGAATGATAAGAGCATTTTTTGCGCATTGCCGTTTCGCCCTTGGGCGAAAATATCGGCGGCGCAATCAATTTCGCGTAAGGCTAGTTTGAAAGGCATTTTCAAACTATACAGCCTCGCAATAATGCAAATGATTCTTTGTTACAGTATACTCCGGCAAAGCTTGTATTGTCAAGCCTTATTTGCGCGATGTGTGCAATATGCCGGACAAAACCCGAAAAAATAAGCCCTAAATGAGCTTTCCGGCAGCTTCAAGGCTGGCGTGTCTGCCAATCCCCTCAAACAAACGCCTGCCTTTTTCATATAGCGTAAATTCGACTTGGCATGACGGCGTTTCATTTATACTGCGTACCATCTCACCACGTATTGGCGCGGCAAGCGCAAAGCCGTTGCCGGGTGAAACCGCTGCGGCTTCAAGGCGGTAGTTGCCCTTGGTTATGGCAATAAAGCTTTCGCCGGCGTCTGTGATTTTGGCGCCGTTGTAAGTGGCGAGCCGGTACTGCCTGCCGTTTGCCAAAACAAAGCACAAGCAGCCGTTAAACCCAAAGCCGCCAAGCGGGATTGTGGCTGCGGATACCACGATTGCGGCATCCTGTCCATCAAAATGATTGCACTGCAGCCAGAAGTAGCTGCCCGGAAAGGAGCGGCCTGAATCCTTTTCAATGTATCCGGTGCCGTTGTCAAAGTCAACCCACTTATCATTGATGAGGAGACGGCCCGAAAGGCTGTGCCGCATGCTCAGCACGCCGTGTCGGCACTCCATAAACGGCATGTACCGAAATGGTCCCATAGCGTCATAGCCAATAGGGGTAAAGCCGCCGTAGTCTATTTTGCCGCGCATGGTCAGTTCAGGCGTTTTGATATCCACACAAATGCCGTCCTCAGAAAAACAATTCCCGCCAATCCTTATAGAAAACCTTTTGTTATCGGTACAGAACTGGGCATAGGGATAGCGGATATGATACGACGCGCGCCCGGTGATAACCTGAACAAAGGCGGACTGTCTGCCGGAAGGCTCCGTGTGGGTGCCCGGTATAAAGCACACCACATGGTCTTTTGCCTGATGCTTCAGATACCAGCCTTCAAAGTATGGTCTTGCCGTATTCTTCATTATACGAAAGTCCTTTCATGGCGGGATTGTCGATCAGATTGCCTTTGTAGTCAAAGCGTGAGCCGTGGCATGGGCAATCCCACGAAAGCTCATCAGGATTCCACGCGAGCTCACACCCCAGGTGCGTGCATTTGGGGTCCACCACAAAGAGCTCTCCGTTTTCGGATTTATATACGCCGAATTTATGTCCCTCAAACGTTACAATGCCGCCGTGGCCCGCCGGGATATCGGCAGCGGCAGTGCCGGGAATATGAAGCGCGGTCCGGGAAAGACCTTTGGCCGCCTCAAGGGTGTTTTGGGCAAGGGTTTTTACTGAGGCGGTTATCTGAAAGCGCTGCGGCGAAAAGATTTCCTGATTGGGATTATACGTTCCTGTTATGCTGTCGGTTAAGATCATGGCGGCCGCCATGGAACCGGTCATGCCCCACTTATTGAATCCGGTTGCCACCAGAAGGTCCGGGGTAGATGTGCTGTATTGTCCGATATAGGGCACGGCGTCTAAGCTCATGCAGTCCTGAGCTGACCACTTATAGCATACTTCCGCCTGCGGATAGTATGCTTTGGCGGCGTTGGCCAACCGTTCATAGTGCCCGCCGCCGTGATTTTTCCCGGTTTTGTGGCCCTCGCCGCCAAAAAGCAGATAATCACCGTAGCTGCGCAGCGAATAGCCGCTGTCGGTGTCAGCGTCAATATACATCCCGGATAGTTTTGCGGCGTTTTTGAGCGCAAGCACATAGGAACGCTGCTGATACAGCCGCAGAAAGTAGTAGCCGGGCGCGTTGATGAAAGGATAATGCGTAGCGACAATGATTTTATCGGCATGCACCTTGGCGTGGTCTGTGAAAACTGTGCGGTCCTCTATCTGCTTTGCCATGGTCTGCTCATATATGGTGAGATTTTTGGATATTTCCTTTATAAATTTCAGCGGATTAAACTGCGCTTGATTGTTAAATTGAGCCGCAGCGGCAACGGGGAATGGCAGCTCGGTGTCCGAGGCGACGCAGGCCTCTATCCCAAGGCTTTGCGCCGCCCTTACCTCCCGTTCAATTTTGTCCGGGTCGTCTTTTGTATAAACAAAGGCGCTGGTATCCTCAAAATCGCAATCGATTTTATTTTCCCGCACCATCTTTCTGTATTGGCACACAGCCTGTTCGTTGGCGGCGGCATACATAGCCGTTTTTTCACCGCCGAAAGCTTTGATCAGCTCATCATAGATCAGGCTGTGCTGGGACGTGATTTTGGCGGTGGTGTTTTTGGTGATTCCTGCGGCTGTGCGTTCCGCCTCCAGCACAACGACA
>JAKJBW010000001.1 GCA_022706785.1 Bacillota bacterium | reverse complement strand
GGGACAAGAGCGGCAGGGTGCTCAAGGCCACCAGCGTGACAAAGAACGCCGCGGCCCAGGCGCCGGCAAATCCTGTGCTGACGGGATACGATTTTTTGGGATGGGATCAGGATTTTTCAAGCGTGACTGATAATATGGTTATCAACGCGATATATATGAGGAAGGCGCAGGTCTATACCGTAACGGTGGCGGGAGGGACGCTGTCTACGGGAGAAGTGGTAAGAGCGTTTCAGTATGACATGCCGGTAACGGTAGTGGCCAATGCACCGGAGACGGGCAAGAAGTTTTCCCACTGGAAGCAGAATGGGACAAGGATCAGCACAAACGGGATCTATACGTTCTACATGCCCATGAAGAATACCAGCATTGAGGCGGTGTTTGTGAATGAGGGCGACGTGGTGGATACCACGCCGTTCATCACGCTGTCGGGCGATGTAATGATAGATGCGGCAAACCGGACCATAATGTTTACGGCAAACCGGACGGTGCCGGCGGGCTACACGCTGGTGGAGAGCGGCGTGCTGCTTAAGTCGGGGAGCCTGAGCGGCGCACAGCTGACAGTGGGCACAGCGGGGGCGCTGTTCGGAAGGGCGGGAAGTACCTCGACGGACTGGTTCTATGTGCGCAAGCTGGGTGTGGTATCCGGGGTAGTGTGGAACGCAAGGGCGTATCTGGTCTATAAAGACGGCGCGGGGACGCTGCACACGGTGTACAGCGCCAACACTGAAACCCGGACCATGGAGTAGGGGCCGTCTTGCGCGGTGATTTGATACGGATTTAAGCAATAAAAAGCCTATCCCCGGCAGACCGGCCGGGGATAGGCTTTTTATGCTATAGGAACTGCGTCACAACTTTTGTTCATAAAAAATTCGTTTTATTTTCACGACCGCATATGCTATAATTTATGTTAAGTTAAAGGGTGTGTATGAAAATAAAATAATGTGCAGATTTTCATACTGATTTTATTTTGAAATATAGCAATAAAAACGCAGGATTTTTTTCGTCAGGCAAGGCGGCAGCCGGCGGGAATACTTGGTGTATTTCCACCAGCTACAACAAAGCATGGCGGGAAAAAGACAAGTTTTTATCTGTATTTTAAATTGAAATCAGTATCAAGCAGGAGGGAGCGGTATTTATGCAGTCAGGCCACAAGGTTTTGATCGCGGATGATGACCCAAATATCTGTGAGCTGATCAGGCTATGCCTTGAAAAGGAAGGCTATGAAACGGTCATAGCGGGCGACGGGCTGAAAGCTATCCGGCTTTTTAAGTCCGAGGCTCCGTCGCTGGTGCTTTTAGACATTATGATGCCTGGCGTGGACGGCTGGCAGGTGTGCCGGGAAATCAGAAGGGTTTCCAATATCCCCATCATCATGCTGACGGCCAAGGGCGAAACCTTCGACAAGGTTCTGGGCCTTGAACTGGGCGCCGACGACTATGTTGTCAAGCCGTTTGAGTCCAAGGAGCTGATTGCCCGCATAAAGGCGGTGCTGCGCCGCTATGACGTCAAGGGCAGCGAAGTGGGCAAAGAGATCGTCTATCCCAACCTCATTATCAACCTTTCCAATTATGAGCTCAAGCTGGGGGGCAAGGCGGTCAGTATCCCGCCCAAGGAGCTGGAGCTGTTGTATTTTCTGTGTTCCAATCCGGGCCGCGTGTTTACCCGGGAGCAGCTCTTGGAGGAGGTATGGGGCTTTGACTATTTCGGCGATTCGCGCACCGTGGATGTGCATGTCAAGCGCCTGCGTGAAAAGCTGGAGGGGCACGAAAGTAACTGGCAGCTTAAAACCGTGTGGGGTGTGGGATACAAATTTGAGGTGAGATAGCGCATGTTTAAAACCATATTCGGCAGGCTCTTATGGTCAAATATTCTTATTCTGCTCATCAGCTTTCTGCTGACGGGGCTTTTATTCTTTGCGCTTTTGCGCTCTTATGCCGTCAGTCAGAAGGCAGAGGCGCTCAAAGCCGCAGCGCCCAAGATTGCGCAAATGACAATAAGCCTTCAGATCGAAAACGGCGGCAGCGTTTACGACAAGGTGTTCGCCAACAATCTGGACATGTTTGCCGATATCACAGGCTCGCTCATCTTTGTCACCAACAGTGAAGGTGAGGTCTATGCCAAATCCTCCGGGCTTAAAAGCATGAAAAGCGTACAGAAAAAATATACCGAAGAAACGCTGTCGGGCAAGATTACGCAGGAGCTTGGAACCATGGGGGGCGTATTTTCATCCCCGGTGCTGACTGTAGGCTACCCGCTTGCCTACAACGACCAGGTGATCGGCGGGGTGTTTTTAAACGTGGTGGCGCCCAATGCCGACAGAAACCAGTCGGCGCTGTTGAAGCTGTTTTTGGCGACTGCCAGCATTGCCGTACTTATCGCATTTGTGATTATGTACTTGATTTCGCTGCGCATGACAAAGCCTCTGGGCAGCATCAACAAGGCGGCCAGAAACATTGCCTCGGGCAACTTCAAAGCACGCGTGCGCGTTACCACCAGAGATGAGATAGGCCAGCTTGGCGCTACCTTTAATTATATGGCGGATTCCCTGCAGCAGCTAGACGATGTGCAGACAAGCTTTGTGGCAAACATCTCGCATGAGCTGCGCACGCCCATGACCACCATCTCAGGCTTTATTGAAAATATTTTAAACGGCACCATACCCAAGGAGCGGCAGAGCGAATACCTGGAAATAGCGCTTAGCGAGGCCAAGCGGCTTGCGCGGCTGGTGTGTGATATGCTGGATATTTCCAAGATGAGCGTGGGGCAGTATGCCTTAGATATCAAGCCCTTTGATGTGGCGGAGCTCATACGCCTTATCGTGATACAGTTTGAGGCGGCTATCGATGATGCGCGCCTGGACGTATCGGTGGATTTTCAAAACGAGCATATGATGGCGCTGGCGGATAAGGACGCTATTTCCCGCGTTGTGACAAACCTTATGGACAACGCCGTGAAATTTTCAGATCCTGCCGGCAGACTTGAAATCAAAGCGTTTTCAAAGGATAAAAAGATATATGTCGCCATTCAAAATGAAGGGGAAGGCATAGATGCGCAGGATATCCCCTATATCTGGGACAGGTTTTACAAGACCGACAAAAGCCGCAGCCACAACAAAACCGGCACAGGCCTCGGACTTTATCTGTCCAAGAACATTCTAAGCATGCACGGCCAGACCATTGCGGTGCAAAGCACCGACATCACGGACCAAGAGCCGGGCACAAACCCCAACCATCCCGCCCGCAGGACAACCTTTATTTTTTCTTTGGAAAAAGCGTAATGTTTTAAATTTATTCATACTTTAGACAAAAGTGCGGTATATAATAGACTTAACAAACGAAAAAAACCGTTTGCGCGCTTAAATTTATCACGAGGTGATTCTTATGGATGAGTACAAATGGTATCCTGACGATTATCAGATGCATTCGCAGCCCAGGCAGCCGGATAAGTCCATGATCGTGTATCAGCCGCCCAGGAAGCAGCGTAAATCGCGGCCGTGGCTGGTCGCCATGGTGACGGCGCTTATCACCAGTCTTGTGTGCACAGGCGCATTTACCGCGTTTTTGTTTACCCCGGTACTGCAAAATCAGATAGGCAAGCTGGCGTCGGGCAGCGCCATCATCTACCGCGACGGTTCGGATATGAGAAACAAGGTGGACGTTTCTGGGCTTATCAATCAGCCCGTTTCCGCAGACGGCAAAACGCCGCTTTCGGTTGTGGATATCGCAAGGCAGGTGGGGCCGGCGGTTGTGGGCATCATCAACAAAACCCAGGTAAACGGCTTTTTGAACCAGACGGTTGACCAGGGCAGCGGCTCTGGCATCATCATCAGCGCCGACGGCTACATTGTCACCAATAACCACGTTGTGGAAGGCGCTTCGGAGGTCAAGGTCATACTCAGCAACAAAGAAGAATATTCGGCCAGGCTGATCGGTGCGGATCTGCGCACAGATATCGCGGTCATCAAGATAGAGGCAAGCGCTCTTCCCACAGCGGTGCTCGGCAATTCAAGCGGCGTGCAGGTGGGTGAGCTTGCGGTGGCGATAGGCAATCCTTTAGGACAGGAGCTTGCAGGTTCGCTCACAACAGGCATTATCAGCGCCGTGAACCGTACCATTGCCGTAGATAATCAGGAATATACGCTGCTCCAGACCGACGCGGCGATCAATCCGGGTAACTCCGGCGGCGCGCTTGTCAATGCCTACGGTGAGGTCATCGGCATCAACTCGGTTAAAATGGCGGCAAACGGTGTGGAGGGGCTGGGCTTCGCCATCCCGTCGGATATCGCAAAGCCTGTCATCAATGATCTTATTGAGCATGGTTATGTGCAGGGCAGGCCGTTGATCGGCCTCGTGGGCCGCAACATCACGGCCGACATGTCGCGCTACTATAAGATGCCCGAAGGCATATACGTCATAGAGCTTGAGCCGTTTTCGGGCGCGGAGCTGGGCGGTATAAAGCCGGGCGACGTGATTGTGAAGTGCAACGGGACAGCCATCAAGACCGTGAATGAACTAAACGCCATACGCGACCAGCACAAAGCCGGCGATACCGTTACGCTGACGGTGAGCAGAAACGGCAGCGAAACCGATATCCCAGTCAAGCTGACCGAGGAAAAGCCGGCCGCGGATAATGGCCGTTCAAATAACAGCGGCGGCAGATTGCCCGGCAACGGATTTTATTTCAATCGTTAGCTTTCTCCTTAACTTGATAGAGGTACAAAGAAAAAAAGACCGGTTTCCCCCTTTTATCCGGTTTTTTTTTCTTTGCGTAAAAAAACGCGTTCGGCCGCCATGTTGAAGCTAAGCTGTCCGTGTTCCGTCATGGGCAGTGCCGGCGGCCTTGGCTATAGAAAAAACGCGAGAGGTCTGTCAGCCCCTTGCCATATGATACTTTCCGTTCGTTGTCAAGTGCAGGTGCGGCGAGGGTCAGGCGTTATCTTCTCCACCAATGAGATATTGGTATGACACATTCAGTATCGTTGCAATTACTTTTACTTCTTTATCTGTTGCTATCCTGTTTTGCCCTTCTAATTTTGATAAACTTGACGGATTCATATCGATTCCGAGCGTCTGTATTTGTGCTAAAAAATCTTTTTGTTTTATTCCTTTTGCAACCCTTAATTCGTAAACTTTCTTGCCAATAAGGTTTTTATCTCCATATTTTATCCTACTTTTCAAGGTAATGACCCCTTGCAATTATTTTATTGATTACTTTAATTATAGGATAAAAATTTCTTGGCTTAATTCCGTAAAAGAATTATAATTAATTTAATTCTTATATGGAATTAAATTATCGTTAGGAGGAAAGAAGATGAAAGAAATAGCAACAAGAAAGGTTGACGAGTTAGGGAGGGTTGTACGCCCTATCGAAGTAAGAACGGAGCTGGGAATTTCCGCAAAAGACGAATTATGGATTTGCTCGGTAAAAACAAGATGAGTACGGAGTTTTAAAAAAAAATCAACACCTTAAATAAATCGTCTTTATTCACTGCATTTATTTTATCTCTTTGCCCGTATCATTTAGTGTAAAACTACCTGAAAATGTTGCATCACAGGCCTTTGCAATGTCCTGTAGTTCTTTTTCGGAAAAATTGTCGCGGCGTAATTTTCCACTAATATTGGATTGTGTTGTACCAAGCCTCTGAGCTAATTCTTTCTTGCTCATCTTCCTTTCAATCAACAAAAGATTAATCAGTTTTGCCATCGTACCCATCAGACCACTCCTTTATATAGTCAAATTATATACTTTACAATCAAAGAAATCAATAAATAATGAATTGTTTAAAAAATGAAATATAAGAGGTGAAAAATTTTTTATGAACAACAAAAAAAATCAGGGCGGCGGGGGGCAGGAACAAGGAAGGGCTGACGAAGAGGGATAAACACACTATCCGTTTTCTGGAATGGATCAGGCGGTATTCCGGGTGGTGGTACTTAATTTGTACGCCGGGTGAGGAACATATGAATATTGATATGATGAAAATGCTGATCCAACGCCTTGCAAAAGAGCGGTTTTATGAAATTATTTTTGTTCTGCTCATGGTACATAGGGCCGCTGATTTTATGGACGGCGTTTTCAAAACACTGCTGCTTGATATGATACTTGCAGGGTGGAAAGGCAAAGCCAGAGGAAAAAACCAATTGATACAGGACATCACAGATTTATTGACCTGATGAAAGGGGCATATAACGATGATAATTCGGCAAATAGAAGAGAATCACTGGGAACATGTTTTTAGACACGTCACTAAATATGGCAGAGCAACACCCATGTCACTGCAATATGATATTGACATCAACTGCAACGGAGTAGACTACATTCTGAAAGTACAGCCGGAAAGAAAACGAAAAATTGTAGCTCTGCAAGCCCTCGGCGTATATCCCGACAGCAAGGGAACGGGCGGCAAAGATTATCGTTTGGTCCAGGACAATGTCATGCTTTCCGCTCTTCTTGAAATCATTATCTATCAGGGCGCTAATAAACGCATAATATGAATTATGTGTTTATTAGCGCCCCTTCCTGCGCTTTGAATGACGCCTAAAGGCCTGAAACCTTGGGGCGCCGCCCCAAACCCTGCAAGCTTTTGAAAAAGCTTGACCAAAACTTTTGATCTTTTGCTTCGCAAAAGAAGCCGGGCACAAGGGTAAATCTGCCGCCAGACTGCCTGCGCAGGTGCCGGCGGCCGACGGTCGGCACCCGGCGCTGCCCGTTAAAACAACGGGGAAACCCCCGGCGAGGGTTTCCCCACGCGCGGCTGTCTGCCGCGCTCCCTTTCCTGCGCTTTGAATGGCGTTTAAAGGCCTGAAACCTTGGGGCGCCGCCCCAAACCCTGCAAGCTTTTGAAAAAGCTTGACCAAAACTTTTGATCTTTTGCTTCGCAAAAGAAGCCGGGCACAAGGGTAAATCTGCCGCCAAACTGCCCGCGTAATGCCAGCGGGCGTTGCCCGCAAAAGCTTGACCAAAACTTTTGGCTTTTTGCTTCGCAAAATAAAAGCTACAGGCGCTGAGCGCTACCTCACATTCGCCCCGGCAAGGCGTGAGAAGATAGTGGCTATCTCCGCTCTGGTCGCGGTGTCGGCGGGCCGGAACGCGTCCGAATCGTCGCCGCTCATCCAGCCGGCTGCCCGGACTTCATAAACAGCCTGCCGCGCCCAGCCGGAGATGGCGGCATTATCGGTGTAGCTGAAATCCTGCATCGCGGCCTGGGGCTTAAACGCACGGCTCAGCACCGCCGCGATCTGCTCTCTGGTTATGGGCTCATCGGGGGCAAAGCGGTTATCGCCGGTACCTTCCATGATCCCCAGTGAAACGATCTTTGCCACATACGCGTCTGCCCAGTGCCCGCCCAAATCGGCAAAGCCTGATGCGCTGTCCGCGGAAAGGCCCAGGTAGTTAAACATAACGGTGGCAAACTCCGCCCTTGTGGTGGTGCCGTCGGGGTTGAAGCTGATACTCCCGTCCTGGGCGGCCTGCCCCTGCATGATGCCTCTGTCTATCACGTCGTCGATATACGCTTTTGCCCAATGCGTCTGTTCGGCAGTGTTTGCCGCGGGTGTCTGGACAGGTATTGGCGTCGGTGTTGGTGTTGGTATTGGCGTTGGCGCAGGTGTCGACGGGGGCGGAATATAAACGCCGCCGCCACTGCTGCCGGTACGGCCGCCACCGCCGCTGGAAACGGTAACGGTGCATGTGGCGATTTTGCCGCCGTCGGCTGTCTGTGCCGTGATGCGGCAGGTTCCGTTGCCGATGGCTGAGACCGTTCCGTTTGCGACGGTCGCTACCGAGGTATCGTCAGATACCCAGATCACGGTTTTATTGTCCGCGTTCGCGGGCATAACGGTTGCCGTGAGGGTGGCCGTTTTTCCTTTATCAAGTGATAAGCCGCTTCTGTCCAGTATGATCCCCAATACGGCGATGGGCGCCCTTGTTATGTTTAAGGTATACACGCATGTTGCCTGCCCACTCTGCGAGACGACCTTGATATAGAACGTATTTTGGCCCGCCGCCAAAGTAACGGTTTTGCCGGCTACTTCCTGCGTACAGGCCGCATCTGAATATAGCTTCCAGCTGGCGCCTGCCGCAGCGATTGCGTCTATGGTTATTATGACATCTGTACCCGGGACGCTTGCCGTTATTGTCGTGTCATTTATGACAGCGTTTGCGGGGGAAACCACACGCTCTAGGCGTGGACCTATTGTGTAGCTAAACGTGCAAACCGCACTGCTGTCCATCCATGGCTTGTATGCTATAGCCTTGATTGTGGTGTCCGCAGAAATGATTATCGGCTCGGTGTATACTGTGCCGTTTGAATCGGTTGGGGTTGTGCCGTCGGTTGTGTATCTTATCGCTGCGCCCTCTGTCGCGCTGGTCAGCGTTACAGCCGTCCCTGCCTCCACCGACCCCGGAGCGGGGCTTGCCACAGGCGCGGACACCAGATATCCCGAGAAGGTAGCCAGCCTGATATGCTCTCCGCCGTATGCGGCGGAAGGGGAGTATATCCGTTTCACTACCGCACCGCCGCCCGGCAGCGAAACGCTGCTTTGCGTACACATCAGGCCATTCACATAATTAAAATCACCTTCTCCGGCAAAGCCTCTGGGGCCTGACGGAAGCTTAAGGACAGTGGCCATTCTGAAATTTGTCAGAATGTCGCCTATGGTGATATCGGGATAGAATTGTGTCATGATATCCTCGACAACGGCGGAGGTCCTGTTCGGACTCTGTATGATGGACTTGAATATTTCATTGCCGCCGCCGGAAAAGGACTTGGTCTGTGTTCTCAGATACTGGCCGAACAGATATGACAGGGCATAATTGGATATGTCGCCGCCGCTGGTGTCCCACGCAAACAACGAGCGGCCGTTTGCTATGGATTGTGAATTGTTGAAATAATCTATCCTGTTTTGCAGCGTGCCGTAGGCCATATGCTGTGCCGCCATGGACAGCGCCTCGTTGAGCCAGATCGGCATATTCGCAAGGCCGTTTAGCATGGAGTAGGAGCAATTAATCAGGTGCTGATACTCGTGTACCATAGTACTTGCCACGCCATAAAGATAAGGATTATTTTTATTCGTTCCCATTGCGGGATAAGTGTCCAAATGGATCAGATCCATGTTGTTTAAGTCATCTCTGGACAGATCATCGCTGTCAAACGCGCCTGCCACATAGCTGGCTTTGTAATATCCGTCCCAGCCGTCCGGTATGTCGTAGAGCAGTACGGCAAGCTTGCCGTCGCCGTCCTTATCGTAGCCTGTGCCGAAGTTTTGCGTCATCAGGCCATAGATATAGTCGTCATACATGGACGCCAATTCACTAAGCGTTGATTCTGTTAAGTTTACGGAATTAGCGTTCTCCAGCCAGATATTACACTTGCTGCCCGAATAGCTTAGCGTAAAGGGCTTGACATCATAGGCCATGGTTGTGTAATCGAGCGTGTAGAAATTTTTCTGTGCACCAACAGTATACTGCGCCGCATCAAGGCTGTATTGGTTCATAGCGGCGTTTTTGTTGAGGGATTTGCCCTGCGGCGGCTGCATCCTCGGCATATCATTGGGGTCTACGGGGAGCATTTTTAGCCCGTTTTCCTCTGTGGTATTAATACTATCAAGCTTTTCCATGCTTTGCATGCCCGGCGCCGCCATATTGCCTTTGCCCGCGGCATCCTGCGACAGATTAAAGGCACTTTCAAACGCGCCTGCATCGGTGCTTGTATTGGCGGCGACAAGATAGGTGACAGGCATATTTACTGTAATGGTTACTGTTTTTGTCAGCACGTTATAGTTGGCTGTGTCATTGGGCGTAAAGGTAATTGTCTTTGTGTAAGTTGCAGGTATGGGATCGGGCACGATATCAGCGTCTTGAAGCGTAAAGGTGCCATCGCCGTAGCCGCCGCTCATGGCGTTTGCAAATTTCTGCCAATAGGTGATGGGTTTTATTGTCGGCCAGGATACGGTTGGGGGGGTAGCTTTATTAACGATTACTTCAACGTCTTTCGTTATGCTCTTATACCTGTCTGAATCTGTCGGCGTAAAGGTAATTGTCTTTGTGTATGGTGTTGCACTTGCGCTGGGTAAGGTATTCGCATCGGCAATAGTAAATGTGCCGTCGCCGCTGCCGCCGCTTATTGCCGCGCTAAACCTCTGCCCATATGTAATCGGACTTACTGTTGGCCATGTTACTTCAGGCGTTATTCCGTCAATATACTCTTCAATACTATTAAATTTTATTATAGTATTGCTGTCCGGCCTATAGATATAGAATCCGCTGGCGCCCGCGGCATATGCCGAAACGGCAGTTTTCTTAGTACACAGCACTTGGGCGGTATCGCGGTCAAAAATAGTGTTACCTGTTAACACATAATTATCTTTTGCGTAGATGATGCTTTTGTTAGCAGTATCATAAGTGTTTTTTATATTGGTAAGCTTATTTGGGTCAAGGCCTTTACCGGAGTAATACACAGTGTTGCTGTCAAATATAACTTTTGAACCATTAATATTTGCGCTGCTTAACAACTTATAATCAACTGTGCTAAATGAACGAATACCAGAAGAACCACCGACATATAAAATATGATTTGCAGTATCAACCGCAAGGTCTGGATCATAAAAAGATGCTGTGGACAGCGTTTGCCCGGTGTTTGAGGGGAGATTGTACCCGTATACATAACAAGATTGCCCTTGCCAGGCGTAAAACAAATTATCTCCATCAATGGTAAAGTGGTAGGGGTAGGTGCTGACCCAAATAGTTTGAACAGCACTATTAATGTCAGTACCGGTTATGGCGATTTTAGTCGCGCCGAATAATGAAACATAAATTTTTCCATTGCTAAGCTCAATATCGGTCGGGTTGCTGCCGATAAACTTTTCTCCCTCTACCGTCATAGTGTCGGCCTTGATGTAGAGCAGTTTATTGGTTTCTCGCGATATAGCGTAGATATGGTTTGTATCGGCGTCGTATGCCCATTCCATAATCTTCTTGTCAAGTACAATTTTATTGTCGGAATACTGATAATTAGGTGTAGGGCGCGGTGCAATATTTAATACTTGTTTTGTAATGGTTTTTGTGTATGAATTGAATAGGTATAAATTGTTTTGGCTGTCCATGCTAATCAGTGCAGTGTTGTAAGGGAGTGTACTGATCACAGAAAAAGTATCCCTGTTATACACAACCGAGCTGGAAAACACATAATTGCCTTTTGCGTAAATGATCGTGTTGCCATGAGTATCTGTGCCGTATGTGCCGCTTACGTTGGCAAGATTATTGGGGTCAAAGCTCCTGCCTGCGTAGTACACATTGTTGTCGTCGTAGATAACTGTTCTACCAGGGGAAAATTGATAGTTACTAGCTGAGCGGCTTAAAACCGTGTAGTCAACTGTGCTGCACGCATAAATATTATTGCTGCCTCCGCTCCTGCCAACATACAGAATATGATTTACATTATCAACGGCGAGATCTGGTTGATATATAGATGTTGTCAGCATTTGCTGTGTGTCTGAGGTGAGATTGTAAACATATATATCACACCATTGATCCTCTTCGGTATAAAACAACTTATCCCCGTCAACGGCAACGCGGTAAGCATCAGATGTGGTGCTGAGCGTGCGCTCCACAGCTCTTGTCGCAATATCCACCTGCAAGATCCGATTACTAATTTGCAGGGGAACATACAGCTTCCCGTCCGACAGGTCTATATCAGTCGGTCTGGCGGCCAAGTCCAGTTCAGTCTGCTTTTCCAAGGTAGACGCCTTAATAAAGCAAAGCTTGTTGGATTCATTGGAAATACCATAAATACAGTCGTTTGCCTCGTCAAGCACCCAGTCGGACAAAGCATAGCCCAGGGCTAAGGTGGTGGTGCCTGCATCCGCCAAAGCATTGCCGCTTATTGGCGGGGCGGACAGGGTCTGCTGTGCCGTTTGCACGGCATCGCCGGTTTCATAGGCGCCTGTATCAGCGGCAAAGGCCGTGCCCAGGCTGTTTAGGATCAGGGTAAGCGCCAGAAGTAGCTTTAGTGTTTTCAAGATGTATCCCCCAATCTGTTTGATGTCGGCTGCTGTCCTGCCGCCGTGTGTGTTTTTATAGCATACCATGTTTATCATTATAACATTACCCTTGTACAAACGCAATATATCAGATAATGTGCGGGTGATGCCAAATATATGAACGGCGCGTATTTTTAGTCTTGCTTATTTTGCAAAAATTGCGTATAATCCAGTATAGCATCGCAGATTTACGGTGGGGGGACTAAAGGGGCATGAAAAGGTTTTTGGCAATTTTTTGTGTTTGCTTTGTATCGGTACTGCTTGTAAAATCGTTTTTGTACTGGCAGAACCAGACCGCAGGCGTCACGGAATATACCGTGGTAAGCGCAGAGCTGCCGGAGGCGTTTGACGGCTATAAAATTGTGCTCCTGACCGATATCCAGGGCGCAAAACTGGTGACGGATAAGCGCTTTATCCGCAAAATAGAAAACGCGCATCCCGATATGCTTGTCCTGGCGGGCGATCTGACAGATGAAAATATCGCGGGCAGCGATGAAAAAGTCGATTTTATTCTGAGCAACTACCCCCTGCCCAAGGCGCTGTATGCGGTATCGGGGAATCATGACCTTTGGACCGGCAGGTTTGCGCAGCTAAAAGCGCACTGGGAAAGCATTTCCGGCATAACCTTTTTGGAGAACGACAGAATCCGCGTTACCAGAGACGGCCAGAGCGTTAATCTGTACGGCATTTCCGATCCGGAAAGCTGGGATGCTGCTGCGGCAAACGAGAAGGTCAAAAATGCCATACGGCTTTTGGATACGCCCGATGACGGGTACAATATTTTGCTGTTCCACAGGGCCAATATGCTGGACTTGTTTAAAAATGAAAATTTTGATCTGATTTTATCGGGGCATCTGCACGGCGGCCAGATCAGGCTCCCGTTCATCGGCGGGCTCCGCTCGCCGCACGGCGACTGGTTCCCCAAATACAGCGGCGGCAGATATGACGTAAACGGCCACACCTATATCGTCAGCAGGGGACTATGCAATGCCGTTAAGATCCCGAGGCTTTTCAACCGTCCCGAAATTGTGGTTATTACCTTAAAAAAGCAGTAATATGTCAAACTGGGATAAAGCGGCGCCGGTATTTTTAGCGCACCGTTTTCTGCGTGCCTGGCATCTTACCGAAAACAATGCTTGACAACCTGCCCCAAGCTGCGCTATATTAATGGTTGTATTCGCATCATGAAGGTGCGCTGTGGTTTTTTATTGCATTGTCTGGATTCATGCTATGAAGGCATACTGCCCTGCTGAAGCGGCGGCGTGTTATCATAGTATTTTTTTATTTGTATAGTCGATCCACTTCAAAAGGGTCTGAAGATTTGCGAGAAATTTTTCCGCCAGGCAAGGCGGAAGACGCCGGCGGGCTGACGCCCGCCTAGGACGACAACGCAGCATGGTGGGAAAAAGGCCTCAAAGACCAGACTGTTTTGAAGTGGATCGACTATAAGACTACCGGTTGTGCCCCGCCGCGTTATGCCGGCGGCGGCCTGCTTTTGAGGAGGGGGTTGTTATGCATATGGCGGATGCTTTGCTGTCGCCCGCTGTCGGCACAGCGATGTGGGCGGTGAGCGCCGGCGCGGTCGCTTATTCGGCCGCAAAGATAAAAAAGGATGATTTAGACGATAAAAAGCTGCCTGTGATGGGCGTTATGGGCGCGTTTGTGTTTGCCGCGCAAATGATCAATTTTACCATACCTGTCACCGGCTCGTCGGGCCACATAGGCGGCGGCATACTTTTGGCCGCGCTTTTGGGGGAATTCCCGGCCTTTCTTACCGTAACAGCCGTTTTGCTGATCCAGGCGCTTTTCTTTGCCGACGGCGGCTTGCTGGCCCTGGGCTGCAACATTTTCAACATGGGCGTTGTCCCATGCCTGTTTGCGTATCCGCTGCTGTTTAAGCCATTGGTGAAAAAGGGGCTTACGCCCAAAAGGATTGCCATCGCCTCTGTTGTTTCGGCGGTGGCCGGTTTACAGGCGGGGGCGTTTTGCGTTGTCCTTGAGACCTTAGCTTCGGGCATCACCGCGCTGCCGTTTGGCGTTTTTGCGGCCTTGATGCAGCCCATCCATTTGGCGATAGGCGCCTGTGAAGGGCTGATCACGTCAGCGGTATTGATATTTGTGTATAAAATGCGGCCTGAGATTATGGAAAGCTTGCAGCAAAAGACAAAAATGGCGTGCGTACCGCTTGGCAAAACGCTTGCCGTACTGGCGGCGCTGACCATTGTGACAGGCGGTGTGCTCTCTCTGTTTGCCTCGTCCTATCCGGACGGGCTGGAATGGGCTGTGGGCAAGGTCGCCGGCAGCTCGGAGATCGAGGCGGGGGGCGGGGTGTATCAGGCGACGGGAGAGATCCAGAGCAGCACTTCCTTCATGCCCGACTACAACTACAAGGATGCCGGAGAGGACGTCGGAGCGTCAGGAACCTCTGTGGCGGGGCTTGCCGGCAGTGTGCTGACTTTTGCTTTGGCGGGTGCGACCGGACTTGCCATCTCTCTGTTTAAAAGAAGAACTGGCGAAAAGGGCGCCGGCGCGGGCGCATAGTAGCCGTTTGCGCGACTGCGGCAGGACACGCTGGTGGAAGGGAGCGGTTACCATCGCGGATATCAAGAGTAGTATTGGTGAGCTCTACGCCATAGAACAGCTTGCGCGGGGCGCCAGCGCCGTCCACAGGCTTCACCCCATGGCCAAGCTTATTGCCACGGCTTTCTATATCATTGCGGTAGCGTCATATGGCCGCTACGATGCGGGCGGGCTGATGGTGTATGCCTTTTATCCCGCTGTTATGATGGCTGTTTCCGAAACGCCCTGCCGCTTTCTGCTGAGGCGGTTCCTGCCCGCGCTGCCCTTTGTTTTGCTGGCGGGGATTTCTAATGTCCTCTTCGACACGCAAACGGCGTTTTTCATAGGCCCTGTGGGCGTCAGCTTTGGCGTTTTGTCACTTGCGGTCATTCTCATCAAAGCCTGGCTGTCCGTGACGGTGGTGCTCATTTTGGCGGCTACAACGCCCATGCAGGATCTGGCCTGCCAACTGGCGCGGCTGCGGATTCCCGCCGTGCTGGTGATGCTGGTCGCCATGACCTACCGCTATATGGGCATCCTTTCAGATGAGGCGCATGCCATGTTCACCGCCTATACGCTGCGTGCCCCAAAGCAAAAGGGGATTGCCATGGCCCATATGGGCAGCTTTACCGGCCAGCTCCTGCTGCGCAGCATAGGCCGCGCCGAAAGGGTGTACGCCGCTATGAAGTGCCGCGGCTTTCACGGCGCCCAAAGGCTTGCGCCGGCGCGCAGGGCCGCGGCCGCCGATTGGGTGTTTTGCGTTTGTGTCTGCCTGTTTTCGGTACTTTTTCGCGTTGTGAATTTTTCTTATCTGCTCGGGCGGATATTGGTGTGACGGGGGATGGCTTATGATAGAGGTCAGGAATTTAAGCGTGGCCTACCCTGACGGCACAAAGGCCGTCAGCGGCGTCAGCTTTACGGTCGGTGACGGCGAGAGCGTCGCGGTTGTGGGCGCCAACGGGGCGGGGAAGTCTACGCTGCTTTGCGCGCTGGTGGGGATACTGCCCGCATCGGGCGGAACCATTTGCGCAAACGGCATGGCGGTACAAAAAAAACACCTGCCGCAGATACGCGCTGCTGTGGGGCTGGTGTTTCAAAATCCGGACGACCAGCTGTTTATGCCGTCCATCTATGACGATATTGCTTTCGGGCCGCGAAATTACGGCCTTAGCGAAGCGGAAGCGGAAAAAAGGGTGTCGGAGGTGCTGGCCGCTCTGGACGCAGGGCATCTGAAGGACAAAGCGCCGCACAAGCTGTCGGGCGGGGAAAAACGTATCGCCGCGCTGGGAAGCGTTTTGGCCATGCGTCCGTCGGTCATGCTGTTAGACGAGCCTTCGTCATTTTTAGACCCCAGGGCGCGGCGGGGGATCATAGCTTTACTGGCGGGCATTGGGCTCACAAAGCTTGTGGCGACCCACGACCTTGATCTGGCGCTTGCGCAAAACAAGCACCCTGTCGCACAGCGCAAGGGCGGGCTGTTTGCCGACGGCCGCGCAAGTGACATCCTGCAAAACGTGCACCTGATGGCGCAGGCGGGGCTTGAGCTGCCGTTGTGCTGTCAGGCGTCAAAGCGGGCGTGATGCGCACCATTACTCCGGCAGCAAACATCAGACAATCTTTGCTTGTCTTTTTACCGCCGCTCGGCGTTATCCTCCTTGCTTTGTGCCAGCAAAGCTGCGTCATCTGCCTTGACTGACAGCAAAAATCCCGCGCCAATTCTTGCCTACTGTTCACTGCCGAAGCAATACGCCTTTTTTTCGGCGGCGTCAAACGCGTTTTTGGCGTGATACGAGCTTCTGACAAACGGGCCGGAGGCGACATGGGTAAAGCCCATGTCCAATGCGGCCTTTTTATAGGCTTCAAACTGTTCGGGCGTGACATATTCTGCGACAGGGTGATGCGCCTTAGACGGGCGCAGGTACTGTCCGATGGTCAAAAAATCGCAGCCTGCTTTGCGCAGCGCGCGCAGCGCGCCTAATACCTCATCCGTTTTTTCACCCAGGCCCACCATGATCCCCGACTTGGTATAAATAGACGGCTCCGCCTTCTTCACATTTGCTAAGAGCCGCACCGAAGCTTCAAAATCCGCCATCGGCCGCACATCGGGATAAAGGCGCGGCACGGTTTCTATGTTGTGGTTTATAACGTTGGGCCGCGCTTCAATTAAGGTGGCAAGCGCGGCCTCGCTGCCGCAAAAATCCGGCACCAGCGTTTCAATGCTGACAGCCCTGTTTTCTTCCCTGATACGGCGCACCACCCTGGCAAAATGGCCGGCGCCGCCGTCAGGCAGATCGTCGCGCGTGACCGACGTGATGACGACATGCTTCAAATTCAGCTGGGCCACCGCCTGCGCGATCATATCGGGCTCACCGTCCGCTACGGCCTGCGCGCTGCCTTTTTCCACAGCGCAGAAACGGCAGTTTCGGGTGCAGACGCGGCCCAGGATCATGAAGGTGACGGTTTTGTTTGAATAGCATTCGTTGATGTTGGGGCAATTCGCCTGCTCGCATACGGTATGCAGACACTTGCCCCTCAGCATTTCTTCCACCATGCGGTTTTCGGGCATCACCTGTGCGCGTATTTTAAGCCATTCAGGCTTTGGCATATCCATAAAATCAGTCCCTTTCATCGGCGGCGCAGATAAGCCGCTCTGCTTCGGTAATCCTGCACTCTGCTCCAAACGCTGCGCAAAAGTATTCTGCCGTCAGCGCATGCATACGGGCCATGTCCTGCTTGCGGCCTGTCAGCAGTGCCAGGGACGTTACGCCCCTGTCTGTGATGCCGCACGGGTTGATCCACTTAAAATGACTCATGTCGGTATTGATGTTAAAGGCAAAGCCGTGCATGGTAACAGCCCTTCTCACCGCGATGCCTATTGCGGTAATCTTATTATTACCCACCCACACGCCGGTATATTTTTTGTCGTCGGTGCAGGCGTCTATGCCGAACTCACTTTTCAAAAGCGCGATAAAGGTTTCCTGGATCCTGCCGATAAAGGCTTTGACATCCCTGCCCTGCAGGTTGAGGTCCATAATGGGGTAGCCTACGATCTGCCCCGGGCCGTGGTAGGTCACATCCCCGCCCCGGCTGGCCTCAAAAATTTCCGCGCCCATCGCTTCAAGCTCGCTTATGGGCAGCAGGATGTTGTTTTTATCGCCCCTTGTGCCAAGAGTGAGCACAGGCGTGTGCTCCAGCAGCAAAAGGGTATCGCCGATCCGGTTTTGCACACGCAGAGCATGCAGTTTTTCCTGAATCGCCAAAGCATCGCCGTATTTGATGGTCCCCAGATAACACACATTTAAAGCAGACATGCACTCGCCTCCGTATGCTGTATACCCCTTTATCATCTCATAAATGTGCGGATTTGTCCAGCATATTCAAAGCCGCTCTCCTGTGTTTTGTCCAAACGCCTCAATAGTGTCTGCGTTCCGTTTGCGACAGCGTGAACCTTGCGCCCAAAAGCTCCGTACCAAACACACTTGGCGACTGACGCTCGGCGTCCGCCGTACTATAGCCGGTTTGCCCCTATTCTTCATTTTTCTGCGTAACTGTCCCATATGCATTGCCGCATAAAGTGTTGTTTAATTTTATTTAATTGGATATTGTATTTGGTTATTTGATGTGCTATAATCAATGCGTTGCCTGTCCTTGTGCCGGCGGCATGCTGTGTTATCGCAGCAGTATAACACAGCATTTGCTTTTGTTTATGTGGGGGTGTGGCTCAGTTGGGAGAGCGCTTGCTTCGCATGTAAGAGGTCAGGGGTTCGAATCCCCTCATCTCCACCATCTGAACGACGGTTGGTGATTTGAACATTTTTTTTGGAATGTCCAAATATCAACCGTCTTGTTTTATGCTGAAATCCTTATATGGTAAGGGTTTCAGCATTTTACATATTTTACGCCGAATGGTCGGCAGAATGCAAAAAAACTTAAATCTGGACGACGAAAGATTGAAAAAACAGACTTTCGAACCCTACTGTCTAATTTTATTTGCAGCCTTTTCTTTCACAAGATAAGTGTTCATAGGTATTTGGCGCTTTATAACCCAATGTAGCATATGGACGTTCTATATTATAAAAACTAATATATTATGTGTATTAGTGCGGCGGATTTTTAATTGATATAGCTTGATTATTTGAAAATATTTTGTTATAATATTTATTGAAGTTATATAAAAAGGAGCTAATATTGTGTTTGATATTCTTCAACCCATATTAAATAATCCATATGTTTTTGGCATGATAATAATTTGGTCTTTAGTTTGGAAAGGCTTAGCTCTATGGAGAGCTGCCAGACTTAAACAAGTAGGGTGGTATATAGCATTGCTTATCATTAACACCTTAGGCATATTTGAGATAATCTACCTTATTGTCACAAGAAAAAAATACAAAGAACTTAATGGCAGAATATCCTAATTTTCGGATACAGTAGGGGCACGTGCCCGTTTCGTGGTATTTAAATGCGGCATCTATTTCGTTCGCTTCACACAAAGTCGGAAGCTACATTTTCTTGTCGAAAGTGTAGCTTTTTTTATATTAAAACAGAATATTTCAGAATTTCGAATCTGCACGATAGGCTGATTGATCATAGTACTTTTTGAATCTCAAAATTTATGGATTAAAAAAGTTCTTTGATCATGCGAATTTTTTCTTGCTTATATTCTCTCTTTACAAAGAAGGATAGGATTAATTATTTTCGAGCAAAATATCATAGGACAATAATAGAGGAGTGTGATTTTTTTGCAACGCAATATGCAAGAAGAATTAAATAAAAAGATTCAGGAGCTGAACAATTCCAATTTTCCCGAGCCTATTCGTAGTGATGGATGCGGCGCAATGGATAAAGGCCCGCGGAATGTGGAACGCGACAGGCAAAACCCGGATATGCTGGTTCCGCCTGCCACGGATTTCGGTTTGCTGCCAAACCTGAAATTTTCGTTCTCAGACGTGCCGATGATATTGAAGCCCGGAGGTTGGTCAAGAGAGATCACAAAGCGGGAACTTCCCGTATCCGACACATTTGCCTTAATCAATATGTGTTTAGACCCTGGTATCCGTGAAATGCATTCCCATCAGCAATCTGAATGGGCATATGTTCTGGTGGGCAGCATGCGGGTTACGGCTGTAGATGAAATGGGCAGAAACTTTATTGCGGATATTCATGCAGGAGAAGGATGGCTGTTTCCGGCAAATATCCCTCATTCGTTACAGGCGTTGGAAGAAGGGACTGAATTTCTTCTTCTGTTTGATAAAGGATACTATTCGGAAAATAATACGTTTTCCATTTCCGATCTGTTTGCCCATATACCATTGGATGTACTTTCAGCAAACTTCGGCACGCCTGAAAATACATTTTCCCGAATTCCACAGAATGAACTGTATATAGTAGAAGGCGGTTATCCGGGTACAATTCAGCAGCAAGAGATTCCTTCGCCGTACGGGAAAGTACCATTGACCTATAAGCATGAATTAAATAAGGTAGAACCTATACGGTCTGCCGGAGGGACAGTGCGGATATTAGACTCAAATAATTTTCCCGTTTGTAGAACTGTTGCAACGGCGCTCGTAGAGATCGAACCAGGCGGAATGCGTGAAATCCACTGGCATACGAATAAAGACGAGTTTCAGTATTATATTTCAGGTGAGGCAAGGATGACTGTATTCATGCCCGGACCGAAGGCGAGAACATTTAATTACCGTGCAGGAGATGTAGGATATGTCCCGGTGGGTGGTTTCCATTATATACAAAACGTTGGCAAAGAACCTGTCCGGTTTCTTGAATTTTTCAACAGCGAAGTCTATTCCGACGTCTCTCTTGCGCAATGGCTTGCATTGACGCCCAAGGAAGTGGTGAAATCTTGCCTGAATCTTCCGGATGACTTTATTGATAAATTAAACAAGCAAAGTACACCGGTTGTAAAATATCCCGGTTTTGAATTTCCGCCGGCTCAAGGCACTCCGCAGAATAAAATCAGATTAAACAATCCGGGCATACTCTCAGCACTAAAACATTAGTGGAAATAGTATCAATAAAGGATTGTGTAAATCCTCTCCATGATATTGGAATAATTTCTAAGTAAAGAAATATGTTTCTTGCTAAGCCACTTATCCAGAGGTTTATAGCATTATATTTGTGTGATATTACCCTATGGCATCTTTTTTGACCTAACTTTCCAAGTTGGAAACATGAAACCCTTACAGGCTAAAGGCTTGTAGGGGTTTAAATTTTGATTCTATTTGAGTTTGTGATTATCTATATTAACGCACGTACTACATAAATACTACAGTTTCGAAAACTTTCGTGTTTATTTTTATATAGTTATAATGCTATATAACTATAATACTACTATCCCTTGCGCTCGTCCACATGGCTGCGGGTATACGCAACCGGATTCTTAGCGCCCGATATGTCTGTAAAGCCGTTAACTTTATTTGTAAATATCAGGATAAATGAACGGCTGTCGAAAAACATCAAAAGTTGCGGTGAAAACAGATTGACAAAAACCTCCATGAGTATGTATTATGATACATATAATGCAAAAAAGCATTAGAACATTACAATAACATACGCAAGAGGAGGAAGCGGCATGAGCAAGCGCATCATCAGCATGATCCTTTCGGTAAGCATGGTATTGGGGCTATCACTGTGCGTATCGTCGGAAGGAAACGTAAGCGGCGCAGGAAGAGCAAAAACCATAAAAAATACACGAGCGGTCGGTGATCTGGGGCAGCTGCGGGAGCAGCAAAACTACACCGACCGCTTTATTGTCAAATACAAGACCGAAGCCGGCGGAGCGGGCAGGTCGGAGACGGTCAGGCAAAAGGCGGTGGCGGTCGCCGGCAGGGCAGATATCAAAAAGTCCGCCGGCGCAGATAAAGTGAAAGGCGCAGGAGACGCAGGGGCGCAGCGCGGGCCCGGCGGCGGCGCCGGACAGGCCGGAAAGGTGACAAGCGCGCGCGTCAGCAAGGTTAGTATAGTTAACGCCGATGTGATAGAGCTCGACACGGCAGTGGAGCCGGCAGCGTTTATGCGCCAGCTGACCGAGGAGCTTGGAGACGACGCCCTGTACATACAGCCGGACCACAAGCTGTATCCGGCGTCACAGGTATATTCCATCAACTTAGACCTCGGCGGGCAGACGGAGCAGCCGGCGCAGCCGGACGCTTCGCCGGAGGTTACGCCGGCCGATGAGGCTACGGCCGGACCTGACGTGACGCAGGCGCCGCAGGACACGCAGCCGACCGACAGTCCGCAGGCCGCGGCTTCTGCCGAACCAACAGAGTCGCCGGACGCGTCGCCGACAACCGGGCCGACGCCCACGGCCGCGGCAAATACCGACGGCATCATGGGCAATATGGCAGCCGACATGGCAGCCGCGCATACAGTATCGACGGGGCAGGGCGTGAAAATTGCGCTGATCGACACGGGTCTTGACGTCACCCACCCCGCACTGGCCGGCAGGCTGACGGCAGGGTATGACTTTGTAAACGATACCAATTTAGTATACGATGCAAACAATGCTGCCGATCAGTTTCACGGTACGCATATCGCGGGCGTGATCGCGTCCGCCGCGCCGCAGGCGCAGATCATGCCGCTCAAGGTGTTTGAGGGCGGATCGGCGTACACCAGCGATATCATAGACGCGATAGCGTATGCACAGCAAAACGGCGCAGCGATAGTCAACTGCAGCTTTGGCAGCGGAGCGGACAACCCCGCCCTGCGTGAGGCGATAGAGAACAGCAGCATGCTGTTTGTGTGCGCTGCGGGCAATGCGCGCAGGGATGTGGATGCGCAGCCTGTGTATCCCGCTTCGTACGGGTCCGGCAATATGGTAAGCGCAGCGTCGCTCAACGCGGATATGGGCTTTAGCTACTATTCCAACTACGGGACCGAAAGCGTGGATATCGCGGCGCTGGGCCGTGAAGTGGAGAGCAGCTGTCCTGGCGGCGGTCAGGGGAAAATGAGCGGAACGTCAGTATCGGCAGGGTTCGTGAGCGGTGCAGCCGCTTTGGCGGCGGCGCCGGATGGCGGCAATCTGAGCGCGGCAGGACTAAAAGCCCGCTTAAAAGATACGGCATACCGGCTCTCAAACCTGCAAAACAAGGTTAACGGAGCAAGAATGCTCGGACTATACAATTGTGCAGCGGGCGTGACAGGGCAGGGTATTGTCACCGTGAGCCCGGCGGACGATTTTGACGTGCACGGCTACCAGCCGACAGCCGAGGAGAGCTGGGCGCTGTTTAGCAGCCTGCCAAACAAGCAGGTCGCGGCGGGGGACAGAAGCTCTTACGTGCTCAAGGAGGACGGCAGCGTGTGGGCCTGGGGCAGCAATATGTTGTATGCGCTGGGCAAGGAAGGCCCGACGCCTGTCACCGCGCCGCAGCGGGTTCCGGGGCTGACCGGCATTACCCAGCTGTCGGCAGGGCTTGACAATGTGCTGGCGCTAAAGTCGGACGGCACCTTATGGGTCTGGGGCGATAACGAATCAGGAAAGACTTCAGGCAGCAGTGAAAGTGTTAACATTCCCATGCTGTTTTCGGGTGAAGAGGACGTCCTGCAGGTGGATGCGGGCCTGTTTCACAGCGCATGGGTGCTTGGAAATGAAAGAACGGTACATATGGCGGGAAGCGGAGCCAATGGTCAGATCATACTATCCAATGGTGAAGACGTAGCGCAGGTGGCGGCAGGCGCGTGGCATACGGCGATGCTCAAAACTGACGGTACGGTGTGGATGCAGGGAGATGAAACCGACCCATCGTATTCGGCGCAGGAGCCGGCACAGGTGAAGGTGAACGGGCAGCCGCTTACGAATGTGGAAAGCATAGACGCTGGCTGGAACCATACACTTGCGGTAACGAATAACGGCGAGGTATGGCAGTGGTACGGCAGCGGAGTTGGCGCGGGTAACCAGCCCGAGCGCATCACAGCGCTGTCCGGCATAAAATCGGTATCCATGGGGCTGACCGACGATAACTGCTTTGCGGTAACGGATGACGGGCAGCTGTACGCTTGGGGCGTCAATTCGTACGGCGAGCTGGGCGACGGGACTAAGACGTACCGGTCTGAGCCAGTCTTGATTTCAGGCATTTCAAATATCGATCACGTATCGACGGGGACAGGACATACCATTGCGCTCGATGGCGATAAAGAGATGTGGGCATGGGGCGACAATTCCTGCGGCCAGTTGGGCGATAAAAGCGTGATATACGCGGACGTTCCGGTTCGCGCGTTTTCGGATGAGGGAACCCTCTTGATTTTTGCGGGAGGCGAAGCAAGCTACGTTTTGGGGATGGGCTCATCGGTATTTCGCCTAAACGGAGACGGCAGCTATGGTGAATTCATTATGGATGACATTGACCAGCTTGCGGTGGGAGACAGCCATTGCCTTGCGCTGAAGGACGACGGCAGCGTATGGGCATGGGGCGATAATACCGAAGGACAGCTGGGAGACGGGACGAGCGTATCGCGCAGCGAACCCGTGCAGGTGCCGGGTTTGAGCGGGGTTACACAGATAGGCGCGGGAGGCGACAACAGCTTCGCTATTGTGAACGGGTCGGTGTATGGCTGGGGCGGCACGGTCTATGGGGCATTTGCGGGGCAGACCAAATCACCTGCGCAGGTGAGCGGTATCACAAATGCGGTAGCCGTCACGGGCAGTGCGGATCATGCATTGGTGCTGACTTCAAACGGCCTGGTCAAAAGCTGGGGAGCAGGTGGCCGGGGGCAGCTGGGAGGCGGCGCTGCTGCGGACAGCGGCACGCCGGTGGATGTGAGCAATTTGGCAAATGTCACACAAATCGCGGCGTCGGCGGAATTGAGCATGGCACGCACGTCGGACGGGAAGGCGTACGCGTGGGGCAGCAATGATTTTGGCCGGCTAATGGATGAAGGGACGCAGAGCAGTGTCCCCGTACAGCTTGAAGAGTTTGGCGACGATATTACGCAGATAGCCGCGGGCGCCATGCACTGCCTTGCGCTTGACGGCGACGGCGTGGTATGGGGCTGGGGCGACAACAGCTGCGGTCAGTTGGGCAGCGGCGAGCGGACATATATGGATTTTAATGCTTATACTATGCAGCTGCAGGCAGAGCCTGTGCAGGCAAGAAACCTGACAGGGGTGACAGGCATTGCGGCAGGCGGCATGCACAGCCTTGCCGTGCAGGATTCAGCCAAGGTGTACGCGTGGGGTAGCAATAGCGCCCAGCAGCTTGGGCAGCCAAAAACGGACGAGATACTGACGCCGTACAGGCAGGGGGATATTGAATACAATGAAGGGCCGTATATGGCGCAGATAGAGTTTGAGGACGCGCAGCTAAGCGTGTTTGATCTGCCGGGCTATCTGACGGCGGAGTATGTGGAGGGCACATCGGCAGGGTGTATTGGCGGGAAATATGTGGAGGCGACGGGAGAGGATCTGGGTAATGCGGGCAATGCGGAATACACTTACGCGACACCGCCTCCGCTGCAAGTGGAGCTTGACATACCGGGCTCGGCCACATACCATTTCTGGATGCGGGTATGTATCGACACGCCGGAGCAGGGCAGTTTGTTCTTCAAAGTAGTGGAGCAGGACTTTGCGTTTACGCCGGTGCAGCTTCCGGCGAATCCTGTGGGCGAGGCAGGCACATGGCGGTGGCAGATGGTGGGGTCTGCTAATCTGGCGCGCGGGGAGCACACGTTTAAGATGGGCCCGGGCGGCGAGGGCGGCAGGTTTGACTCGCTGATCGTGACGGATGACGCCGAGTATGTGCCCACCGGCACTGGTCAGCCTACTGAGTTTGAGGCGGAATTATCAACATTAAACGGAGTAATAGTATATGATAACAGTAATTTTTCGGGAGGCAAAGGCATCGGTTGGGTTGGTTATGACAGATGGTTTCAATTTGATAATATCTACGTTGATCAGCAGGGCTATTACAACGTAACAGCGTATTATGTCTGCGGAGAAGACAGAACTTGCAGTTACAGCGTAAATGGAGGACCAGGGGTAAATGTATCTTTCAGCAATATGGGATGGGGCGTGCCGGGACCAAAGGATATAGTAGTTTACCTAAATGCCGGGTACAACAGCATCAAATTCTATAACGACTCAGCATGGGCGCCTGATTTTGACAAGATTGTCATTGGTGTCCTGATGGATGATGTATTCGTAGCAAATAAAACAGTCACCCTACAGGCAAATGAAGCGATCCAGCTGATCGCCAGCGTAAGTAACGTACAAGCAGTAGAAGGAAAAATATTCGAGCTGACTTACAATAGTAATGATCTGACAGTGGAGGATTTATGCGCTCAGACGTATGGTAAAGAAACGCAGACCGGGCATGTATTAGGGTATCCTGTGGAGATTGTCGCGTGTTCTGACGGGTTAATCAAGTTTAGATACACTGACCAAACAGACGCTCAATATTTCAGCGGCGTGGTTAATATTTTTGGATTCAAGGCAAAGGCTGCCGGCACGACACAGATTGCACTCGGAATCAGCGAAATATAGGGGGGCTTAAGTATGAAAAAACGAATTTTAAGTTTTTCTTTAACTGCTGTATTGGTCTTTGCTATTGGAATCGGAGCCTTTGCAGCCGTACAGTCAATAGAACATCGGGCAAAAGTAGAAAAAAAGGGGCAATTGTTAAAGAACGCTCTTTCAGAAGAGAATGCAGTGCGCGATGTAAGCAAAGAAAACCTCCGTTTACGGCTTTCAAATAAAGAAAAAAAGTTTAATTTGCCTGATTATCTGAGGAAAAAGGGTTATTATGAGGACGATGTCGCAATTACACTTAAAAAATATATTGATGCCGCTGCTCTGTATGGGATGACACAGGTGGAAAGCGATTATTTGATTTCTCTATGTGAACTGGGATATGATTTTGAAAAATTACTGGATATTTATCATTTTTTGCAGGGTACTCCGGACAAAGGGGTTGAATTGGTACAGGTTATGTATGAGGCCGCGCGCGATACCTTTGGACGCAAATTCTGCCTGGAAAACGCATATTCCAAAATCAAGGGTTGGGACAAAAATGCGCTGACAATGGAAGAGATGATGAAATATACCGATAAGGGTATTACAGTTGATGAAGTCGTTTATGTTTACCAATTAAGTCTGTTCGGTAATCGTACGGAGCGTGACATGCTGGATGCTCGTCTCGGTGGACAAAGCTGGGCTGAGATTGTAGCTGCGGCTTGCGGTGATACATCTGTGACTGCGTGTTTCAGCACAGATCAACAGCTTAAAGACATCATTCCCTATGTAGAAATTGGAAATATCATGAGAAGCAAACCATCCGAGATTTTAAAGGCTGCCGATCATATAACGTTGAGTGATTCAGCAAATCAAAAATTTACGGCAAGGAAAAAAGTAGCTTCAGAGCTGAAAGAGGAATTCTGTGATCCTGAAGCACCTCTGCTGGCCGCGAAAAAAGAAGTGCCGGGAGTAGATGAAGCTGCTTTAAAAAAGCTGCTTAAGAACGGTTATCGGATTAAAGATATTAAGCAGGCTGTAAAAGAAAAGCAACCAGATGGCGAAAATCATCAGAAAATTAAAGATATTATTGGTAAAACTGCGGACGGAGGTGACACCTTATGAGAAAGTTTGTGAAAGTCGCATTATTTTGCTTTTTGTTTTCTCTGGCATCCATTGTTTATGTTCATGCGGAGGTGACGCTGGATATTGCAGATCAGTATATTCAAAGAATGCAATTCTATGAAAAAATGAACGCAGGGGCAGCACCGGTTGCCTCCACCGATGCGGGGACAGAATATGTCAATGAGGCGAACGGCAGCGTGACCTATAAAACGACAGACTTATCCCTGCCGGGGAAGAACGGGATGGATCTTAATATTACCCGCTCATTGAACAGCGCGAAAGAATATGAGCAACTGAATATTATTAATAAAATGAATATCTATACGGCCAGTACAAATGAAAAGTATGTCTTTCAATATTATATTGACAATGATCCTGCCAGACGGGTACTGATTGCGTTTGACTCTGTGCAGGACATGCTGCAGCGCGAAAACGGAACTAATATGCTTTCTATTGGAAGCGGATACGCACAATACGTGCATGTGGTTTCCCATGATATTGACCATGAAGAAGACTATGACATTATCAATTTAAGTTGGGAATATTCAGATGAGACAAATATTGGCTTTGGCGAAGGAAGCAGCTATTATCACATCAATGAGCTTCCTTCAGGAAGCGATGTGGCGCTTTACAGAAATTTGCAAAAGGGATTTATACAATACGGCTTGATCACCATCCATTCATATATACATGAAAGAGATGCTCTTTTGAATACGCCTGAAGTGAATTATTGGGATCTGGAGCTGCCGTACATGCAATATGCGCCGACCATAGGAAGTGTGACAGATGGCAGCGGCAATCCCCTGAATTTCTATTACGGGTATCTATATGAAGAGGACGGGGGCTACTACAGCCCGATATATACCTGTTACAATGGCTATGTAATGGACGAAGATGACGATGCAGTGTCGTCGCTTAGCGGAATATTTTATAACCAGCCAAGCACATCCGGGAGCAGACATCTTATGGTCGCCAGTGGGAACAAATTGACAGATACGTCTTCAGGTATTGTATATGATATATGCATCCCATACGCTCAGCGGCAGAATTTTGAGTGGGAATATGTGGACAGAGGGATGCTATACGATACAGACACCGGAATGGCGTTGGATTATAAACTGGAGTATGAGACGAATAGAGTCGGCGCAATTTCGGGACATAACGGTACGGTATATAATTATAAGCCAAAATTAGACGGGACTGGTGAATATAAAAGTGAAGAAAGCGACATGTATACGTTGACCTGCGAGCAGGATTACCACTATTATGATATGCTTTTGACCTTCAATCGTTATGACGGGACAAGCTTTAATCGGACAGTTTTCAGTTCATCGACATCAGCCGGCAAGGCTTATAGCCCAAGCGGACACTATGATATAAGCGTTATGGCTTTTGATCAAAAAACAGACAAGTACGGAAATAGCATTGTTTATGAAGAGGGTCCCTACGGATGGGAATTTACAGACACTTACGGCAGAAAAATCTGCATTGATGAAGACGACGGGATAACCGTAAACGGAGAACTGGTGGTTTCCTATTCAACAGAAACGGTTAATAATGATGTGGTCGATCCCAATGATTTAATATATGAAGACAGTATTGAGGAGGTTACAGTAACAAATGAGCTGACGGGCCGGTCTGTCGTCTATAATGAAAGAATTAATGCAAATGTCTATAAGCTGGGTTCAAAGGGTGGCGTAATCCCGGTAGACCTGACCACGGCCGTTTATACTTCAGCTATCGATTCTGTAGTGCTGCCAAGTGGGGGAGAAATACACTATGAATACAGCAATGGCGCGTTTGAAGACAAGCCGATGCAGACTTATGTCAAACAGAGCCTTGCGAAAGTAGCGCGCAGGTACGAAAAAATCCCCAACGATGCGGAAGCAAAAAATGTGATGACATACACCTATAATCATTCCAGTCCAACCGCAAGAGTAACAACAGTTCGCCCTGCAGGGCAGGCGCACACGCTTGAAAACACTTATAACGAAAAGGGATATGTAACTCAGAAGGTGAAATCCAGTACAGAGTCCAGAAATTCGTACTATTTTAAGACTACCTATGAATATGCCGATACCGCTGAAGGAAATTACCTTCCCGAGACAGAAACTGTCTTAGTGAAGACAAGCAGTGCGGCACCGGACGGCAGTGCGCAGATAACTGTTTTTGACTATGAATACAATGACTGTCAACAGTTAACAGCGAAAAAGCAGGACGGCGCATATATTGAAAAGAATAATTATGACGGAAGCTACGGCATACAGACGGAAGCGTTCAAAAAACAGAATGACACCACATGGGTCGGCACTAAAAACACTTTGGGATCAGGCGGGAAAAACGTGAGTGTTTCTTATGCGGCGTCAAAGCCAAGTGAGACGGCCAGCCCTGTAACCCATGAATCCACCGAGTATACCTACACCAGTGCCGGCGAAATTGCCACTTTCAAATCCGGAGGTGTTACCACCGAGTATTCTTATGCCTATGGCAGTTTCTCGGAGGCAAACCCGACAGTAAATTCTTTAACCAAAACTGTAACTGTAAAAGATGTCGCCAATATCACCGACGCCAACGGCGACGGTTCGGCCACCCAAAATCTTGTTACAACAGAAGTCTATGATTGGCTTGGCCGCAAGACGAGTACAACAGATGCCAAAAACAATACAACTGCTTATGAGTATGACGGACTGGGACGTGTTACAAAGCAGACGAATCCGGATACCACATACGCTGAGATAGCATATGACGATTCCCAAAACATCATTACAACAACTGCTGAGGATGACGCTCAGCAAAAGTTTACATACGACCCTATCGGTCGCAATACGGCAGCCTATGTTTACAGCGCGGAGACTGAGGCTTGGCTGAAGGTGTATGAAAACAACTATGATACCCACAGCAGGCTGCTGGCCAAAATCGTGTTTAACGATGACGGCACAGAGAAATCAAGAGTTACATATACTTATTTTGACGACGGTCAGCCTAAAAGTGAAACCGTTTTTGAAGCGGCACAGACACTGAGCAAAAAAGAGTATGCCTACAGCCCATATCACAGTGCCACTGAAGCCGCCGTATCGGCGAAGGTGTATTCCAGCGGCTCCGGCTATCTGACAGCGACAAAATATATAGATAAACAGGGGCGCCGCACAAAAGACACCGTTGCGTATGATGCCATAGTCAATACGCAGTCCTATACCACCGACCTGCTGGGAAATATTCTGACTGTGAAGGATTTCAAGGCTAATGCGGAAGGCGCGTCAGCGCCGACGGTATCTTATGTCTACGACTATGCGAACCGGGCGGTTCAGACTGTCACCATGGCGGGGACGGTTACAAAACACATAGACAGCTTTGGCCGTACAGATATGGAAACGGATGCGCGCGGCAATTCGGTATACTATACCTATAACGGAGCGGGCGCTGTGACCCAGGTTCGCCAGCCGATGGACAGCTCGGCCGAAGCGATTGTGAACCAATATTATGACAAGAACGGGAATCTGACACGTGAAGAAACCAAAAAAGAGGGAAGCGCTTTTAAGACGACAAAAAACATCTATGACAGCAGAAACCGCCTGTCTGCAGTAGTTGCGCAGGACGCAGCCGGCAATGTTATCACGAAATACGCCTATGATAACGCGGGACGCATCACAAAACAGGCGCTGGGCTTAAATACAGTCAGCGAAGCAATTGACCCGTTACAGCACAAGGTGACAACTTATACCTATGATTCTATAGGCCGCATGACCGCCTCCACCGATGCGCTTGGTCAGACATCCGCCTATCAGTATAATATTTTAGGCGAATTGCTTTCCGAAACCGACCGTAACGGTACGGTAAAGAGCTATACTTATGACGGACTGAGCCGTATCAGGAATCTGACTGCGGCAAAGGAAGGCGCGGACGATCAAAGCATAGCTTACATTTACGATCTCATGGGCAATATCACGCAAATGGTTGACAGCGACGGCACCACGGGATACACTTATAGCAAAAACGGCGAATTGCTTTCTGAAACCAGAAACGGCGTTGCCAAGAATTATACATACAATGCAAACGGCAGCCGCTTAAGCTTTGCCGTACCGTCAAAAGGCATATCTGTTTCCTATCTGTATGACGCGCTTGGACGGTTGACCGATGTAACAGACGCAGGAGTTACCACGCACTACACCTATGATCCGAACGGCAATGTGCTTTCAGAAGCTACAGGGAGCGACAGAACGGTCACTTACCTCTACAACAAGGCAAATCTGCTGACGGACAAAACCAACAAGCGGGGCAGCCAGACGCTGGAAACCTATGCGCTGACGTATTATGCGGACGGCAACGTCAACAGCGTGACGGAGAACGGCGCGGCAAAGAGCTACACCTACGACGATATAGGCCGCCTGACCAAGGAAACCAAGGCCGACGCGATAACGGAGTATGCGTATGATAAGTACAATAACCGTACGGCGCAGCAGGTATATGACGGCAGCATGGATTTGCAGTCGAGCACGGCGTATGTGTATGACAAAAACAACCGCCTGACCAAGGAAACGGTAACAGGAGGAGCCGCGCAGCTTCATACCTTCTACAACTACGACGCGAACGGCAACCAGATCAGCAAGCTGACCAACGCGGTTGCGGATACCGCTTCAGGTTCGGCTGCGCTGTCGCTGGATGCGCCGCAGACGGAGGCAGTGCTGAATACCTACGACCTGCTTAACCGGCTAAAGACAGCCGAGATAAACAAAAACGGAGCCAGGACAACCGCAAGCTACGCCTACGACGGGACGGGTCTGCGCACATCCAAGACGGTAAACGGCGTGACGACAAGCTTTGTGCTTGACGGGATGAACGTGGTGTACGAAACGACAAGCGGCAGCAGCACATACTATTCACGCGGCTTGGGCTTGATCTCGCGTAAATCCGGCGCGGCTACGGACTACTATTACACGAACAGCCACGGGGATGTGACTAAGCTGGTCAGCAGCGGTGGCAGTGTGATAGTGGATTACAGCTACGACGCGTTTGGGAATCAGAACAGTGAGACGGGTGATATGAATCCGTTTAGGTATTGTGGCGAGTATTTTGACAGCGAAAGTGGAAGTATTTACCTGAGGGCGAGGTATTATGATCCGGGTACGGGGAGGTTTATCAGTGAGGATCCTATTAAGGATGGGCTGAATTGGTATGTGTATGTAAGTAATAACCCTGTGAATAAGTGGGATCCGACGGGGCTTCTGGATGAGTATGTTGAGAGGTATAATCAGGATGGATTTAAAGTATACAGCTATTGGGACGGGGAAAAAACTGTATATGCCTATGAGGGCGATATAGGAAGTGCTTACGACAAAAATCCAAGTGCGCAGCAAGTGAAAAATTATATCATATTCCAATCTATTCAAAGTGGAGTGCCAATTTCTATATCGTTGGCAGTTGGTCGTACAGAGTCTGGTTTTACGCAAGTCATGCCAAGTGATTCAAACTTTAATGGTTCTGATTATGGCGTCATGCAGATCAATAAAGGTAATTTTGATAAAGGCTCGGACACTAATGTAAATGGAGAAGATGTCGTAAATGACTGGCAAGCAAATGTGCGGCAAGGAGTGAGCATTGTAAAGAATTGTTACTTAGTTGCTGTAAGAAATAATGAAGGCAGTAATGGGCCACATGGTTATTTTGAAAACATCGCTGCCGCTACATATTCTGCATATAATGCTGGGCCTGGAAACTATTACAGGTACAGAAACCCCAGGCAACGGGCAATAGGGGATGATTATCGTGGTTGGTGGTTAGAGCGTCTGTATGATGGAAATGGAAATCCCAGAGGAGATGGATATGATGATCGAGATCAGGCTTTTCTAATTAATTTCAGAAATGCAAGAGCTTGGTATGGGTGGTAATTACGATAGGAGGGGTGAAATGATGAACGATAAGAGAAACCGAATAATTTCATTTGTATTGATTAGCATGTGCTTTCTTATGATTCTATCTGGATGTACTAATGTAGACTCCAGAAGTAATTCTCCAATAGAAGAACAGCCTGGACTACCATCTATAGTGGAAACTACGCCTATTCCAGAAGATGTTAAACATACGATTGCAAGGCAGTTATTAGAAGAGTTTCATAAGCATTATAATCTGATTGACAGCGAAGCATCTCCAGAGATCGCATTTGCCCCAGATGCAAAAGACCAGTATGATCGAATTATGGCATTGGATAGGGCAATTGGAATTACAAGCGTTTATGCGGATGTGATTGAGCCAGCAATATTAGATGAGGTTTATGCTGCTAAACAAGCATTAATTGGCGGTGCACGGCCTGTATATTCTGGTTATACGCAATCTGGCATTCACATTCTGGCATTGAAACATCCGGATATAAGATCGGAATTAGAGGCTATTGGCATCGCGGATCAATTCCGTGGAACAAAAGATGAAGCAGATTTACTTACAGCGAGCCAATTCGCAGATGGAGTCAATCTATATTTATGGGATGTTTATGTTGAGGATTTAACCAAGAAAGCAGATAAAATTGAAGTGGATACGCGATTTTACACAACAAATATCCGTGAAAAAGGAGACCAGTACCAACTACCAAATATTTACGATTTAACGGATGAACAGAGGGATTTCCTTGCGGAGTACGGCAGGACATTGGACAATAATCATAAAATGACAAACAAATCATGGAAATTGTTTGCTGTAAATTTAAAAGTACCTGAAACGGAGCCATTCTTGGCATCTGAAAGGTTGGTGTATGCCGTTGTTAATGGGGAAGAAGTAGAATTGAGAAGTTATTATTAAGTGGACACAGGAAAGTTAAACACCTAACCAAAAAAGACCGCTTCGGCGGCCTCTCAGTCTGCCGAGCAGGTTTATTGATATTTATTGACATTTAGGGATGGCAAGTAATTCGAACAGATATGCCGGTCTGGACGGCAAGGTGTTATTGCTTCAACTCGCACTATGTGGGGAGTAAGGAAAGGGACTACTATTACACGAACAGCCACGGGGATGTGACTAAGCTGGTCAGCAGCGGCGGCAGTGTGGTAGTGGATTACAGCTACGACGCGTTCGGGAATCAGAACAGTGAGACGGGTGATGCAAATCCGTTTAGGTATTGCGGCGAGTATTTTGATGGGGAGACGAATATGATTTACCTCCGCGCAAGGTATTATGACCCTTCAATTGGTCGCTTTATCAGTGAAGACCCGGCGCGTGCAGAAGGAAACTGGTACGTTTACTGCATGAATAATCCCATTATGAGAATTGACCCTTGGGGATTGGATAGTTATGTGTTCATATGATGAGAATGATGATGGTTTTGTTACTTACGAAAAAGCATTGCTTTTAAAGGCAGAATATGAGGCTCTTTACGGAACACCTTGTCATCTTGTTGGTATAGGAAGTGGACACATAAGCGAAATAACCGGTGAAGAATTGAGCGCCCAAGGTTATTTTGTGGAAAAGTGGAACTTTATGGGACGTGCGGGGAATGGAAAAATTGAAGGAGTTGCACTATATTTTCATGGTCCTACGTCTGGTGATGGAGTATCATTTAAATCTAAGGGAGCAGGAAAGGAAGAAAAATGGGACACTACCTTTAAAAATGTAAGCCGTCTGGATGTAAAAACTATGGACTCTTTAGTTCTACTAGGATGTAATACTGGAAAAGTTTCAGATAATCCAAACAAGTCCAACCTTGCAACAGATATGGCAGTCCGAATGAATGCTAACTACACCATTGCTTCTGACGGAAAAACCCTAACAAACAATTTAGGAGGAACCTTTTACATTAATACCACTTTGAATCCTAAAGGATTTAAGGTATATAAAAAGCTGAATGATGGAAGCGGACAGGTATCGGCAGCCAGAATGGGAGCTTTTGGTTACTTAGGTTTGAAGAATCTTCTAAGGGCAGCAGGTAAGATTTAACAGTGATTGGAACAAGGAATTGTCATGTAAAACTGTTTGGAATAGGTAGGTAATAATGGTATGAAGAAATATATAATAATTATTGTACTTTTATTACTGGCAGTTCTCACCATTACCGGATGGGGCACAATTAAAAATCAAGTTCTTCCTTGGTTAAATCCCCTTAACTGGTTTGAGGTGGTACATGATTTCTTTTCGAAAGAACATACGCTTGATTTACAACTGTACGGAAACTATAAGATTGATACAAGTGGCATAAAAGACTATGAACGTAAGATAAGGAAATATGCAGAAATAACTGAAGATGTGCCATTTGTATATTTCATCCAACTTCCATTAGAGGATAGCATTATGGATGCCGCCTTGGAAGATTTGAGTTTAAACCTCCCAGATGAATTATCGGAAGATATTACTTCTTCCAATGAAAATGAATATGTACTGTTTTCTTTTGGAAGAGAATTGAAAGAAATTAAGTATAAAACCACATCGTATTATAACCATATAAAGGCAGAGATTACTTTTTGTGAAGAACATCAGGATGATACGGTGTACGTTTACTTTATGGAGGACAATATATTCTTTTGGGAAACATCTTATTATGTGATGGAAGGGGCGAAGAAAGTACATCTAGGAGATAATTTATTTTACACTTATTGAGATAAAACAACTTGGAAAGCAAGCGAATTGTAAGCGTCAAATAAAGCGTGACCTGTGCAGCAAAAGTATTATGATAAGAACGGCAATGTGCTTTCAGAAGCTACAGGGAGCGGCAGAACGGTCACTTACCTCTACAACAAGGCAAATCTGCTGACGGATAAAACCAGCAAGCGGGGTAGCCAAACGCTGGAAACCTATGCGCTGACGTATTATGCGGACGGCAACGTCAAGAGCGTGACGGCAAACGGTGTGATGACGCAGCCTGTGTTAGACGAAATAAACACAAGTACGGCGACGTATCCAAAAAAACATACAACATACAAAGGAGAATGCAGCATGAGAAAACTACTGGCAATGACCATCACAGCGGCATTACCGCTAACAGCGGTACTCGGCACAGCCCCCGGTTTCATCACCACCGCGGGCGCGACGGAGTACAACCTGCTTGCCAATCCCGGCTTTGAAACAGGCGACTTCCTGCCGTGGACCTACGGCCAGCCGGAATTCAGCATCACAAGCGTGCAGAGGCATTCCGGCGAGTACGCCGTCAAGCTGGTGGGCACCGCAAGCTGGAGCTACCTTGGGCAGACGGTTAACGTAGTGCCACACACCAATTATGTCTGGACGGTATGGATGAAATCCAGCGGCGCGAGCGGGGCCAGGCTGAAGGTGCTTCGCACGGCGGCGGACGGAGGCGGCCTGCTCCCCGGCACCACTTTTGTGGATAATACCGGCGGCAACGAATGGACGCAGTACACCGTCAATTTCAACAGCGGAGGTTACAGTCAGCTTATCCTCTCTGTGTCGGATTCGCAAAAGAACCGGACGCATTACATAGACGATTTTGACCTGCGTGCCGCGGCATCGCCTACGGCTGTGCCGACGTCCCACGATGCGGCGCTGTCCGCGCTCACCTATCAGCCGGCCGGATGTATGATCACCGCCGTACCCGGATTTTCGGCGACAGACGCAGGAGGAACCTATGCCATCGCTTTGACAGAGGGCATCACGTCGGTAACAGTGGGTGCGACAAAGGCTGATGAGACTGCGGCAATGCAGATAACGCCTGCGGGCGGGGTCGTGGACGTTTCGGGCGGGAGCGGCACGGCGACAGTAGTGGTGACAGCAGAGGATGGTATTACGTCGAATACCTATACGGTCATTTTTAACGTATCTTCAAATGTGATCGCCAATCCGGGCTTTGAGACGGGTGCGTTTTCGCCTTGGGTCTACGGTGAGCCTCAGTTTAGCATAACAAGCGCTCAGAGCCACTCAGGGACATATTCGGTTAGGCTGGTGGGGAATGCTAGCTGGAGTTATGTGGGACAGGTTGTGACAGTGGTGCCCAATACCAATTACACCTGGACAGTATGGATAAAATCAAGCGCCATTAAGGGCGCACAGTTAAGGGTACTGAGACTGCCGGCGGACGGCGGCGGAATACTTGCGGGGACAAGCGCTGTGAACAACACAGGCGGCAATGAATGGACACAGTACACCATCGACTTCAACAGTGGGAGCTACAGTCAGCTCAATATCACCGTGTCGGATTCATATCCCGGCCGGACGCATTACATAGACGATTTTGACGTGCGTGTCGCCGGTGCGGCAACGCCGATGCCGCTGTCGGACAATGCTAAGCTGTCCTCCCTTGTGTATCAGCCGGGCGGAGGCCAGGCGGCAGCGGTGCCGGGATTTACGGCGGCAGACGGCAGCAAAACCTACGGCGTGACATTGCCGGAGGGCACTGCATCGGTAACGGCGGGCGCGACAGTGGCTGACGCGAACGCGGCAATGCAGATCACGCCCGCAAACGGAATTGTGGATGTATCGTCGGGGAGCGGCACAGCGACTATAACGGTAACGGCGCAGAACGGGGTAACTGTAAACACATATGTTGTGAATTTCACGGTACCCACGAATCTGCTTGCCAACGCCGGATTTGAAACGGGAGATTTTACAAGCTGGACTGCATCAGACACGTTTAGTATCACGACCGAGCAGGTGCATTCGGGGACATACGCGGTCAAATTGGCGGACTACTATGCGCGCTGGACAAGCTTGAGCCAGGCTGTGGCCGTAATGCCGCAGACGGATTATACATGGCGTGTATATGGAAGATCCAGCTATTTTTCCGCGGGATTTTATGTGTATACGGCGGGAGGCGAGCAGATTAGGAATTGCGGTCGGACAAAATGGAGTCCCAACGCGTGGGAGAGATATACCTTCACGTTCAACAGCGGGGACAACAGTGCGATATGGCTGGTTATCAGGGATACGCGCGGCGGGGTGCACTATTTTGACGATTTTGATTTGCGCTAAGCGCGGGTAGCCGGGAACTGTTTCATGTTGTGCGCCTTGTTTGCCCGCGCGACAGCTTATCTTGGTTATGCTGCTATTTGAAATAGTACAAGAATATACTTGGGTACACGTTAAGCACAGCCGGACAGAGCGCTTGCTTCGCATGTAACAGGTCAGGGGTTCGAATCCCCTCATTTCCACCATCTAAAACTGACGAAATAGATGCACAGCCGTTTTCGTCAGTAATATCAAGGGTTTGCGGACTTTTCGCAAGCCTTTTTTATTTCTGATTTTCCATAGATGCAGACCCCCTTCTGAGGGGATATGAACCCCCGCCAGATATATTTCCCTCTTTTTATAATAGTTTTGTAAGGTTACTTCAATCTAAATATTAATCAGCTTTAATTTTACGAGGGTTCGACTCCCTCCTATTAATAAGCTTAACGGTAGCATTTCTATTTTGGAGATGCTGTCTTTTTTATTTTCAGCCAGAATCAATCTCTAAAATAATAAATTGAACAGGAGGAAAACCATAATGCAAATTAAGCGCATTTCTATTGAGGAACTAAAGCAAATGACAAATAGTGAAGGATTGATCCTTCAAGGCTGCGGTGGAGATTTACAAGAATGGGTGGACGGCATCAATCATGTATTAACAGACGAAGGGATTCTGTTAGGGGACAGTACATTTATAGATGTTTCCGTTTTTGAAAATGAAGGACTTACAAACCTCCTTTTTATATTAGATAAAGTCAAGATCAACATGGGCAAGCTTGCGATGTGGCGGTTAAACACACATGAAAATTTCGGCGGCACATGGCTCAGTGATTATCCGACCAACCGCCTTCAAGTTGATGTCAATCAGGAAACCGAGATTAATGAACAGCAAAAGCCGGACTGTCCCATCATCGGCGCTGATGGAAACATTTTCAACATCATGGGTATCGCAAGTTGCACGTTAAAGAAATGCGGTCAACATGAACAGGCAACTCAGATGCGAGAGCAAGTGCAAAACAGCGGGGATTACAACAAGGCACTTGCAATTATTATGGAATATGTAAATCCGGTGTCTGTGGAAGAATATCAGGATATGAATTCAGAGTTCGGCATGGGAGGTATTGAGTAACATGTGCATACAATCTGCTGTCCCGCCAGCGCTTCACTTGACAACGGCGGGAAAATATGGTATTATTATATGCGTAAAATTATGTGCAGAGGTGAGAAGGAATGCGTTTGAATGGATATTTAATGTCAGAAGACAAAAGAATTGCCAAGATTGAAAACAACAGGATTATTCCTTCTGTTCCCCAACTGCTTCCCTTCTCACTTTCAAGAGCCGGAGATTTTGAAGAATGGCTCAGAGGACGTGCTATCGATGGGCATCGAACTAATTCCAGACTGTTGAAAAAAGCTCTGCGCTTAACCAATTCAGATGATGTCGAGGTTGTTCTGAAGGTAAATGCCGCGACAATTACCGATACGTATTGGTTTAAACCGGAGGGCAGCAACATCACCTACAACGAGATTCGGTTCAAACAGAATATTTTTGACAAGCTGGCGTTGTACGGTGACCCTGACAGCTTTAATCAGGATTATCAAAGAACGCCGGAGCTCACCAATATCGGCAGCTTTGAAAAGTGCTGGAAGCTGGAAAACGGTCAGTGGTGGTTGTACAAGCAGGGCAACCAAAATGAACTGTTTTCGGAAGCATTTATATATTACCTCGGAAAAGCGCTTGGCTTTTCAATGGCAGAATACCAAATAGACGGAACCTATATCCGAAGCGTTGATTTTACGCAAGGCGCTTCTGTGAATTTTGAGTCGGCAGACGGCTTGGTAGGCGGCGAAGAAGACTACAGCCTGAATTTCAACACCATTTGGGATTTATCCGAAAAAGCCGCAAAGCAATACATTCAAATGATATACCTCGATACCTTGTGCTTCAACATGGACAGACATACGAAAAACTACGGTGTGCTGCGAGATAAAGAAAGCGGCGAGGTAATTGCGTTGGCTCCTAACTTTGATAATAATATCGCGCTGATCGCCAGAGGTTATCCGAAAAATATTGAACGTAAAAATGACAAGCTGATTGAATTATTCTGCGATTTTATAAAAAGCAATGAGTTAGCAAGGAAATATTTTTCTGATATGTGTACCGCTCCGATAAATAGCGGACTCATTTCAGACTGTATCGCAAAAACAGGGCTTAATGTAGACAATGATTTCATCTGCGCTTTTATTCTGAATGCCTATGAACAAATAGCCCAAGAAATACAATTCTCAAATACACAGGAATCCGGACAACAGCATACGGATCATTGCATGTGATCATGAGGTTGATAAAATGCTGATCAGACAGGAGCGCAAAGAAGAATTTAATGAAATATATGAATTGGTGCAGGTTGCATTTCAAACAGCCAAAGTATCAGACGGAAAACAATAAGATATTGTGGTTGCGCTGCGAAACGGAGGCAACTACATTCCAGCACTTGCCTTGATATGCGAAAATAACGGCAGGTTTATCGGACACATCATGCTGACTAAGCAAATAATCAACTGTGAATCAGGATACAGCGAGGGGCTATTATTAGCCCCTATTTTTGTAGCATTTGTTTGGATATAAACTTTGCAAAAGCTCCAAATTCGAAGTGCAAAAACTGAAAAAACAGACTTTTGAATCCTCTGGTCTAACTTTATTTATAGCTTTCCCATTCACAATATGGTATAATAACATTGTGTTATTAGAATAAACATTGTTGATATAACACCGAGATAAACAAGAATTTATCTGTGAGATTAAAAGAACTGTGGTTGTATTTATTTGGAGGAATATAATGGGATTTACTATTAGAAAAGCTACAAACAATGATGAAGAATGCCTGATAAATCTTTCGAGAAAAACAATAAATTCAAATTTTCGCTCTTTTATGGGTGACGAGGCTGTCGACGCATTCATAAACAGCGGAATGGCTGACAAGGAGATTACGGATAATATCACTAATATCTTCGTTTTACAACTTAATAATGCAATAATAGGGCTCTGTATTTGGAAAGACAATCTACTTCATTTAATGATGATAGACCCCGATTTTCAAGGGACCCAAGCTGCGAGTTATTTTATTGATTGTATAGGCCATAAAAAACTTCAGGAGTATGATGAAATATTACTTGAATGCTTTGAAAATAACATGCGGGCTAATGCATTTTACAAAAAATGCGGTTGGATAATGTACAAAAAAGAACTTGATGCTGATTTTGATTGGTATAGGTTGTTTTATAAAAAGCAACGAGGCAAATGAATAGTAGAAAGCTGTTGATTCCAATTTAACGGAGGTATATGTATGAGAAAGTGCATAAGGTGTGATACTGAAATGATTGAAAATTGTTCAATCAAAATCGAAGGTGCCGGCTATGGTATCGTAATGGCAACAGACGATAGGCGTTTATTCGCCAATAGAATAGGAAAACCGAAAGTAGCCATTTGTCCAAACTGTGGTGAAATATCTATCTACGTTGAAAATACCAAGAAATTGGGCTAGACAGATTCCAATTTATCAATGTGATTATAGCCCATTCATTAAGGTATATTGTAAAGTTTATGAACCAAATAATATAACACCCAGATAAACAGGAATTTGATGGAGGCATTATTATGACGATATTGGCTGTTGTTTTGACGCTGGCGGCTTGCTTTGTTGGTCTTCTCATCGACGCAAATCTGGCAGAGGGCTTTTTAATGTTAAGAGTCGTACTTCCCATTATAACTATGGGCGTATTTATATTGGAAGCAATCAAACGAAAGGAAAACTAAATTTGAAATGCCTACAGTAAATTGGACAGTCTTTTTCGGACATCGTGATTTATTTATTTGTTTTAATGTAAAATATTAAAAAAGTATTGCCAAGATACTTGATCATATCGTATAACATATTAAAATATGAATTTTGTGTTGGAAACAGATGAGATGGCGTGAAATTTTGCTGCATCTATTTCGTTCGCCTTACACAAATATGTTGTCGAATGCTGTCACAAAATCTGCACTTGATTTTGCGACAGCATTTTATTATAATTGGAATATAGAAAATTTATATATCTAAATTGTATAGGATGTGATTATTATTAAAAAAGCGATATTTATAATAATGGGCGTTTTGCTGTGTATTATATTAATATATTTACTGAAACATTATACAATCATAGATTTAGAATCGGGAGTTGGTACGCCTAATAACATTTCATATAGGCCTACTTATTATGTATTTGATAAAAAAACAAGAAAATATATAGGCAAAAGCACGAGAGGTATTGATGTATATGCAATAAAAGGAGATACTGATAATAATTTTTTATGTGAGTGGGGAGATAATATTGATTGTTATGTTAAAGGCGGATATGAAATTCCACAATCAGGAACAGTTACTGCTATATTTTCACGCTATAAAAAAATAACGGAAAACCAAAACGAAATAGATGCATTTATAAAAATAATGAGCAATGAAAGTGAGGAATATACGTTTTCAACCGATAATTTGGCTCATGATGCCAGAGAATTTTACTTTGCGTATGATAATTGTCTTGTTGCCAAAAATTTAGTGGGATATCTTGCGTACATAGATGACAAATGGATGTTTATAAAAGGGCAAGATGTCATAAATTTTAATAAAAGTATAGATACAAGCTTATTGGGTGCATTCAAAGGCGTCGGGAACATAATCACCGATGAAGCAATTATAGAACTGTTAAAAAGCGGCAATATGTTAGACATACGTCCGGCATCATATGAATAGCGTCAAAACAAGCATTAATGGAGGTTGACATTGCGGCAAATCCCCCTGCATCTATTTCGTTCGCCTCACACATGAATATTTTATCAAAAGCTGCCGCAGTTGTTGCGGCAGCTTTTGTTTTGCAGTTATCAATGTTTTGAAAATACCTCGAAAGCAAATTGAATGCCCATACAAAATCCTTTTTCAAAGTTATTGAATGCTGTATTTTCAATCATTAAGTCTTTTTCGTCAATAATCCTGAGCAATAGCTTTTTATCAGATTTAGATAGTTTGCGGGTTAGCCTCATACGGTTGGCTTGTAAGGTTTCTGAGTTCTTCCGGAAAGTAAAATATTCCTCTGTTATTTTTTGCAATGTACTGTTCATACAAAAATCCCCCTAATTAGTCTTTTATGATCTTTCTAATCAATCTTATAAAGCATCTTATGATTCCTTTTTTCATTGCTGTGTACCTCCTTATTTTTAGTATGTATTAATTATACCGGAAAATTACAATATACGCAATAGCGTATGCGATAAAACGTAATTTTTGTTAAAGTTGTTTTGAGGTGATGATAATGAGAATAAAAGAAGCTGTGGTTTTTAGAATAAAGGAACTATGTATTGAACGCGATATGGTAATTCACTCCTTAGCAAATGAGGCAGGGATTACACCTTCTACTGTTTACAGTATGCTTGATCCAAACCGTAAAGACATTGGTATTGTTACAATTAAAAAGCTTTGTGACGGTCTTGAAATAGATCTGATAGACTTTTTTGACAATAAATTTTTTAAGAATTTAGAACAGGAAATCAGGTAACAAAATCATAGAGATAGTTTTATGGAAGGATGGGATTATTGTTAAGGCATAGCATTACCATCCGTCCTTTATTTTTGGTCTATTATGCAAGGGGATTCGAAGGGAGCCGAATGCTGCCGGTGGCAGGGGGAGGCAGGTCAGCCCGGAGGGGAATCCCCTCGTCTCCGCCGTCTGAAACAACATATTTTAGCACCATAACAGCCGCTCCGATTGAGCGGCTGTTATGGTGCGGAAAATTTATATTTTTTTATTCCTGTTTTTTATGCCGTTTAAATATTGCTTAAATAAATATATTCTTTTATACTTGATCATAACGGGCTTAAGCTCAGCGCATCCTTCACATAAGTCTAAATCTTTTGAAATAATAACATCTTTCTCAGACAGATTAATGTCATTTATTTTGTTCCAACAATTTAAACAAAATTCAGCCGTATTAAATCACCTCAAAGTAATTTTATCTTAAAATCAGATAATTGTCAATATCTTAATTTAAGATAAATTATTATATTGTAGGGTGAGAATTATGAAATATGAACGATTACCGTATGAACGTATTAGAAATTTGAGAATTGATAAAAACTTAACTCAAGAAGATATTGCAGAAAGCTTGAATTTAAAACAAAATACATATTCTCAATACGAAATTGGCGTACTAAGATATCCTATTGAGGTTTTAATAAAATTGGCAAAATTTTATGATACAAGCGTAGATTATTTATTGGAATTAACCGACAACCCCATACCATACGAACGCAAGCGTGCAAAATAAGCATTTTTTGCATTCCCGTTAGAAAGTGCGCCCTATAATCGCAAAATGCACCCCGCGAAAAAATATTCAAACGGAGTTCAGACTTCCGCTAGATTGTATTAAAATGCGTTACATTAGCCAAAAATAAAAGAGGCCCGAAGGGTCTCTTTTTCTTTTTGGTCTATTATGCAAGGGGATTCGAAGCGAGCCGGCCGCTGCCGGTGGCAGGGGAGGGAAGGCCCTCATTTGCGCCATTTAGCAGTGTGATAGGCATCGATGTTGTATTAGGCAATGCATAAAGTATAAACATCCTCTAAACAAAATCTTTATACGCAATACCATTTCCTAAACACCATTTTTATATATATCCTGATATACTCACTTTGTAAGGGGATGGTATGCCAGACGTTTTATAAAGGGAAATACTGCGTTGAGGTGGATGAAAATGGGGATGATTGTGGTGATTTCAGGAATAATAGGTGTTGTATTGCTCATCTATTTATTCTATGTGTTATTCAGAGGTGAAGAATTATGAGTTATGTTGTTTTGCAGGATATGTTCTATATTGCCCTGCTAATCGTATTGTCCATACCTTTAGGGATTTATATCTGCAAGGTTATGACGGGGCAAAGGGTGTTTTTAACGCCTGTCCTCTCACCGGTAGAAAAAGGGATTTATAAGATAATGGGCGTAAAAAATGATGAGGAAATGGGCGCGAAAAAATATACGGCTGCGGTGCTGGGATTCAGCTTTATCGGCTTGCTGTTCCTCTGGGGATTGCAGATGCTGCAGGGGGTATTACCCTTTAACCCGGAGGGACTGAAAGGCGTTAGCTGGCATTTGGCTTTCAATACGGCGGCAAGCTTCGTATCCAATACCAATTGGCAGGCCTATTCCGGCGAATCGACTCTGTCCTATCTATCCCAAAGCTTAGGACTGACCGTTTGGAATTTTGTGTCGGCGGGAGTTGGGATTGCCGTATTGTTTGCGCTGATTAGAGGGTTCGTTCTCAGGCAAAAAAGCACGCTCGGAAACTTTTGGGTGGATCTGACCAAAGCGACCTTGTATATTTTAATCCCATTGTCGGTGGTTTTGGCTGCCCTGCTTATTTCACAAGGTGTGGTTCAGACGTTTAGCCCATACCAAGATGTGGCAATGCTGCAAGGCGGTTCGCAAACGATTCCATTAGGCCCGGCCGCAAGCCAGATCGCCATCAAACAGCTTGGAACCAACGGCGGCGGATTTTTCGGCGCGAATTCGGCGTTCCCGCTGGAAAACCCCACGCCGCTGTCTAATATCCTGCAGCTTCTTTCCATCCTGCTGATCCCTGCGGCGCTTTGCGTATCCTTTGGTAAAGCAGTAAAGGATAGCAGGCAGGGAATTGCCATTTACGCCGCTATGCTGATACTGTTTTTAGTATCTCTTGCGTGTGTAACGATGAGCGAACAGTTTTTGGCTCCTGACTTTGCCAATGTCGTTTCATCAGGCAGTATGGAAGGCAAAGAGGTCATTCATGGCGTGGGTTCTTCCACGTTGTGGGCGAGTGCGACTACTGCGGCGTCCAACGGCTCAGTCAACGCAATGCATGACAGCTTCACGCCTTTGGCAGGCATGCTTTTAATGTTTCTGATGCAGCTTGGAGAGATTGTTTTCGGAGGCGCAGGAAGCGGACTTTACGGAATGCTGGCCTTTGTTCTTCTCACCGTCTTTATTGCCGGCTTGATGGTTGGGCGGACGCCTGAATATCTAGGCAAAAAAATTGAACCTTTTGATATGAAGATGGTTTGTCTTATCGTGCTTACCCCGCCGTTGTTGACGCTCCTTGGTACTGCCGCCGCCGTTATGATGCCTGATGCGGCGGCGTGGCTGACAAATACGGGCGCACATGGCTTTTCGGAAATCCTTTATGCCTTTTCCTCCATGGGGAATAATAACGGAAGCGCATTTGCCGGGTTTGGCGCCAACACTGTGTTTACAAACATAACAGGCGCAATGATTATGCTTCTGGTTCGCTTTATTCCGATGGCGGCGGCTATTTTCCTTGCGGGAAACCTTGCGCAAAAAAAAGCTGTGGCGGCAAGCGACGGCACACTGTCCACAAGCAATATCATGTTTGTCGGCCTTTTGATCGCTGTTATACTCCTTGTGGGCGCACTCAGCTTCCTGCCCGCATTGGCGCTGGGCCCGATAGCGGATTACTTTTCGTCTTTATAGAATGGGGTGAAAACAATGAACAATAAAAATAAAAACAAGGATATTTGGGCCGACGCTGCCCGGCAAGCCTTTGTAAAGCTCGCTCCGGGCATTCAGATAAAAAATCCTGTTATGCTCGTCGTGTATATCGGCGCATTTATCACAACCGTTTTATACTTTTTGTCTTTTGCAGGCGTAAAGGATGAAGCGGCGGGATATATTCTGGCAATCGCATTGATGCTGTGGTTTACCGTGCTGTTTGCCAATTTTGCGGAAGCTATCGCGGAAGGACGCGGACGCGCACAGGCCGACAGCCTGCGCAGCGCCAGAAAGGATGTAAAGGCAAGGAAATTGAAAACCGCTTCTGGCACGGATGATTATACCGAAGTGTTGTCAAGCGCGCTCAAAAAAGATGATATCGTCTTCGTCAAGGCGGGTGAACAGATACCCATGGACGGAGAGGTCACCCTCGGCGCCGCATCGGTGGACGAGAGCGCGATTACCGGGGAATCAGCGCCTGTCATCAGGGAATCGGGCGGTGACAGAAGCGCCGTCACAGGCGGCACGACACTGGTTTCAGACTGGCTTGTCATTCGGATTACCGCCGAGGCGGGTGAAGGCTTTCTTGACAAAATGATTGCCATGGTAGAGGGCGCTTCCAGAAAAAAGACGCCAAATGAAATTGCCTTGCAGATTCTGCTTGTGACATTGACCATCATTTTTCTTGTGGTGACGGCGACGCTAATGCCTTTTTCAAGCTTTGCAAGCAAACAAGCGGGGGCCGGGGCTGCCATTTCCATAACAAATGTCATTGCTTTGCTTGTCTGCCTTGCGCCGACAACGATTGGCGCGTTGCTTTCTTCTATCGGCATTGCGGGCATGAGCCGCTTGAACCAGGCCAACGTACTTGCCATGAGCGGCCGCGCCATTGAGGCGGCGGGTGATGTCGATGTGCTTCTGCTCGATAAAACGGGAACGATTACGCTTGGAAACAGGCAGGCAAGCGAATTTATTGCGATAAAAGGCGTTACCGAAGCTGATTTAGCGGACGCGGCGCAGCTTTCCTCCATTGCCGATGAAACGGCGGAAGGCAGGAGCATTGTTGTGCTTGCCAAAGAAAAATTCGGTATCCGGGGGCGGGATTTCGGGAGCTTAAGCGCCAGTTTCGTGCCTTTCACAGCAAAGACAAGAATGAGCGGAATTGATTATCAGGGGCACGAAATCCGCAAGGGCGCGGCGGACGCTGTAAAAGCTTATGTGCAGACGAAGGGCGGCGAATACCCCGAGGAATGTGAGCAGATCGTAAAACGTGTCGCGGGAGCAGGCGGAACGCCGCTTGTCGTAGCGAAAGACGATGCCGTGCTCGGCGTCATTTATTTAAAGGATATCGTAAAAAATGGCGTAAAGGAACGCTTTGAAGATCTGCGTAAAATGGGTATCAAAACCATTATGATTACCGGAGATAACCCCATGACCGCTGCCGCTATCGCTGCGGAAGCCGGTGTGGATGACTTTCTGGCAGAGGCCACACCCGAAGCAAAGCTGGCGCTGATCCGTGACTATCAGGCAAAGGGGCATTTGGTAGCCATGACAGGCGACGGCACTAATGACGCCCCGGCGCTGGCACAGGCGGATGTGGCGGTCGCTATGAATTCCGGGACACAGGCCGCAAAAGAGGCGGGTAATATGGTGGATTTGGATTCCAGCCCGACCAAGCTCATTGATATCGTGCGCATCGGAAAGCAGCTTCTAATGACAAGGGGATCGCTTACCACCTTCAGTGTTGCAAACGATATGGCAAAGTATTTCGCCATTATCCCCGTATTGTTTTTTGGTATTTACCCTCAGCTGACCGCGCTCAACATCATGGGGCTTACCAGCGCGAAAAGCGCGATCCTGTCGGCGGTCATCTATAACGCGCTGATTATCGTTGCGCTGATCCCGCTGGCTTTAAAGGGGGTTAAATATCGGGAGCTTCCCGCCGGAAAGCTTCTGAAAAGGAATATTCTGATTTATGGTGTGGGGGGACTTATAGCACCGTTTATCGCCATCAAATTAATTGATATGTTACTGACCGCGTGCGGTCTTTCGTGAGGTGAAAGGTATGAAAGAATTATTGAAATCATTGAAACCGGCACTCTATTGTTTTATTATCATGACGATTCTTTGCGGTGTGGTTTATACCGGGGTTATCACAGGCGCAGCCCAGCTTCTCTTTCCGAATCAGGCAAACGGCGGCGTTATCACGGTAACACTTAAGGACGGAACCCAAAAAGACTATGGCAGCGCCTTGATTGCGCAGCAATTTACAAAGCCGGAATATCTCATTGGAAGACCAGCGGGAATTACAAACCTGTCGCCTGTGAGCGAGAAACAAAATGCGCTTGTCAGGGAGCGTACCCAGTGGTGGCATAACCTTGACCCTGAAAACAAGGCGGCAATCCCTATAGATTTGGTTACCGCGTCCGGCAGCGGCGTTGATCCTGGCATTTCTCCTGCGGCGGCAGAGTACCAGGTATCGCGGATCGCAAAGGCAAGAGGTATGGGTGAGGACCAAGTCAGAAGCATTATAACCAAGCATACCACGCAAAGACTGCTCGGTTTTATCGGTGAACCTGCCGTTAATGTGTTAAAGGTAAATTTAGCGCTTGACAAACTGATATAATAGGCATTAAATTATTTCAGGTGGTGAGTTTTGATGAGACAGCCGGACAGGCGGCCTGACCCGGATAAGATTTTAGAGGATATTAAAGCGGGGCAGCAGCGCAAAACAGGGAGATTAAAAATATTTTTCGGATATGCGGCGGGCGTGGGCAAAACCTATGCGATGCTGGACGACGCTCAGGAACAGTTGAAAAACGGTGTAGATGTATTGGTCGGGTACGTGGAGCCGCATACACGCCCTGAAACACTGCATTTGCTTGACGGACTGCCTGTATTGCCGCCCAAAAATATCACATACCGTAATATAGAGCTGAAGGAATTCGATTTGGATGCCGCGCTTGAAAGGAAGCCTGCGCTGATCCTGGTAGATGAGCTTGCGCATTCCAACGCAGTCGGTGTGCGCAACAAGAAACGATACCAGGATGTTGAGGAATTATTAAACGCGGGAATTGACGTATACACCACCATTAATGTCCAGCATATCGAAAGCCTGAATGATGTCGTACAGGGTATCACGAAGGTGACTGTTCAGGAAACAGTACCGGATCACATTTTTGATCACGCCGACAAGGTAAGATTGATTGATATTGAGCCGGATGAGCTGTTAAAGCGCTTTGAAGCGGGAAAAATCGACCGTCCCGAAAGAGCGCAGACAGCGATGGATAATTTCTTTACCAGGGAAAACTTGCGCCTGCTCCGGGAAATTGCCATGCGAAAAGCCGCCGACAGGATCAGCAGCGCAAATCAAAACGGCCGGAAAATGTCCGGCAAAATGGCAAACATGAAGCTGCTCGTGTGTATCAGCCCCTCTGTGTCCGCGGCCAAATGCATACGGTGGACGGCAAGATGCGCCGAAGCGTTTCATGTGGCTTGGACGGCGGTTTATGTAGAAAATATTGAAAGCGATTATTTAGGGGATGAGCAAAAGAAAACCATAGCGGCTAATATGGAATTGGCCGGAAAGCTTGGCGCGGAGCTTGTGACCTTAAACGGCTATGACATCGCTTCCGTCGTGGCCGAATATGCAAAGCTTTCGGGGATTACCAATATTGTGATCGGCAAGAGCAGAAACAGAAAGACGCTGAAAAACCTGTTTGAAATGGATTTGGAAGATAAACTGATATCATTGTTGCCCAATGTGGAAGTGCATATTATTCCCGGGAGGTTAACGAAACGGTCATACGAAAAAACAAAACATAGATTATGGCGCAAAAACCTGTACGTTTCATGGCCGGATACCTTTAAAGCATTTGGTCTGCTTGCGGCGGCGACGCTGCTGTCCTTTGGACTGCGCGCACTGGATATCGGCGATCAGAATATCATTATGGTTTATATCCTGTCGGTTCTGGTCGTCTCAAGAATCACCATGGGTTATGTATATGGTGTCATATCAGCCATTATCAGTGTGCTGATATTTGATTTCTTTTTTATTGAGCCTTCGTTTACATTTAACGCTATAAAAGCAGGTTATCCCATTACCTTTGTCATTATGCTTTTAGTGGCGCTGATAACAAGCGCGCTGACTGTCAGGATCAAAACACAGGCACGGCTTGCGGTGGAGCGCGAACGAAGGACAGAAGTATTATATGAAATCAATAAAAGGCTGCTGGCTACGCGAGGGCTTGATAATATTGTCAGTTTAACAGGCCAGTACATGACAAACCTGTTTGGCCGTTCCGTTGTTTTTTATACATCCGATCCCCAGCTCGGCGGGCTGGGCAAACTGATCGCCGCTGAACATGATGCGGATACCGCTTTTATGCACAAAGAAGATGAACGGGCTGTTGCGCACTGGGTATTCGCCAATCAAAAGTATGCCGGAGCGGGTACGGATACGCTGATGGGCGCGGGCGTGTATTATATGCCTGTCATCTCACAGGGGAAAGTACTTGGCGTAATCGGAATTTCATGCAGGAAAGGCAAGCTTGGGCAAAACAGCCGTTCTTTTCTGAAAATGATCGTTTCGCAGGTGGCCATGGCGCTGGAGCGTCAATTCCTGTCCGACGAGCAGCGCAGGATATTGGTGGAGTCGGAAAAAGAAAAGATGAGAAGTAATCTGCTGCGTGCGATTTCGCACGATTTGCGCACGCCGCTTACGGGAATACTCGGCGCAAGCTCCGTGCTTTTGGAAAACGGCGTATCAATGGATCAGGATACCAATAGAAAGCTGGCATCCACAATAAAAGACGATTCACAGTGGCTGATCCGCATGGTGGAAAATTTGCTGTCGGTTACGCGGATCAATGAGGGCACGATGAATGTGTCAAAAACCATGGAGGCTGCCGAAGAAGTGGTGGCGGAGGCGATCAGCCGTATCAGAAAAAGGTTTCCCCAGCGACAGATTTCCGTCCGGGTGCCTGCTGCGCTTTTGGAGGCTCCAATGGACGCTACCCTGATTACGCAGGTTCTGATCAACTTTTTGGAAAACGCGGTGCAGCATTCGCCGGAGGATTCCATGATAGAGGTCAATGTAAAAAAGCGCGGCGATACTGCGGTATTTGAGGTAATAGACAACGGACAGGGGATCGCAAAGGAGGATCTGCCCCACCTGTTTGAAGGCTATTTGCCGAGCAAAAAAAGTTCCGACTCCTCAAGAGGCATGGGGATCGGGCTGTCGATTTGCATGTCGATTATAAAAGCGCACAATGGAAAGATCGAGGCTGAAAATAAAGCTGCGGGAGGCGCTGTTTTCCGTTTTGCTCTGCCATTGAAGGGAAGTGACATGGATGGACAATAAGCCGCTTATCTTACTTGTTGAGGATGAAGAAGGGATCTCCAACTTTATTTCAGCCATTTTAACCGCTAATGATTATAGCGTAATCAAAACAGGAAAAGGCGGCGAAGCCATATCCCTGACGGCATCACACATTCCTGATTTGATTCTGCTGGATCTGGGGCTTCCTGATATGGACGGAATCGAGGTAGTCAAAAACCTGCGGAAATGGACAGCAATCCCTATTGTTGTGGTGTCCGCACGCGGGCATGAGAGAGAAAAGGTCGAAGCGCTTGACCTTGGCGCGGACGATTATATTACCAAACCTTTCGGAAGCGCGGAACTGCTTGCCAGAATAAGAACCGAGTTGCGGCACAGCAATAAAAACACGCAAGCCGGCGGAGCTGAAGCCGGAAGCATAACAGTCGGTGAATTGCGCATAGACTATGAAAAACGGTGCGTGCAACTTGAAGGCAAAAAACTGCACCTTACCCCGATTGAATATAAGATTATCGTGTTACTGGCCAGGCATATCGGGAAAGTGCTGACCCATGATTTCATTATCAGGGAAATTTGGGGGCCCTATACGAATGAAACCCAGACGCTTCGCGTAAATATGGCAAATATACGCCGAAAACTTGAAAAGAACCCTGCCGAGCCGAAATATATCATAACAGAGGTCGGCGTGGGATACCGTATGGCGGAGGAAGTTTGATCCCGTATCGTTAAGCTGCAGCCCATGATATTACCCCGAAACGTGAATGACGGTGCGGTTTGCTTATTTTATCATAAAGAGGAGGGAAACGATATGACAAGACATATCGCGGCGGCGACCTTGCTTTTTCTTGTAATTCTTGTTTTATTCCGAGCTTTCCAATTAAAAAAGCTGGGGATAAAAGCTATCCGATTTGGCCAGATGGATAAGAAGGATTTCTTTATCCCGCCATTTGCCTTACTGCTATTCTACATGGTATTTGCAAGCGCGTTTGGCCTGCCGGAAATCGGAGTTGAATTGTTTAACAATGAATTTATCTGCTGGATAGGCGTGGCTGCATGTGTCATGGGTATTTTACTGTTTATATATGCTCTGATCTCATTTGGAAAAAGCTTTCGTGTCGGTTTAGATGAAGAGCACCCCGGAGAGCTTGTGACCACTGGCGCATTTTCAATCAGCCGTAACCCAATATATACGGCATTCGGATTGGTTCTGACAGGCATATTTTTGATCATTCCGAATTGGATAATCTTGATTTATGTTTTTATCGGAATATGGCTTTTCACCCGGCAAATTCTGCTTGAGGAAGAATCGCTAAAAAAGATATACGGCGAAAAATATACGGATTACTGCAATAGAGTCCGGCGGTTTCTATAATCCGGAAGCCGGCCGTGGCAGCATATTAGATTTCAATAAAACACGTTATTTGCTGTCTTGTATTGGAGGCATATATGTCAAAAGTAGTTGATTTTTCAAATCCTAATGCGCAAGATCTCAGTCTGTCGGGCGGAAAAGGCGCAAGTTTGGCTAAGCTTTCTCATATTAACGGGGTTAACGTGCCCGGCGGATTTATTATCACAACCGAAAATGAGCGTATCCCGGCGGAGGAAATAAAAGCGGAATTGGCGAAATTTGCGCCTGATACTCTGTTTGCCGTCCGGTCTTCCGCTACCGCCGAAGACCTGCCTGACGCTTCCTTTGCGGGGCAGATGGACAGCTTTCTCAATGTAGCCGGATATGACGCGGTTGTAAGCGCCATAGAAAAATGCCGCAATTCGCTTTACAATGAGCGTGCGGTCAGCTATCGTGAGAAAAACAATATTTCCTCGCCTAAAATGGCGGTTGTGGTGCAAAAGATGGTGAACGCGAAATATGCCGGGGTTATGTTTACGGCCGACCCGATGACGTCCGACCGCTTTACCGTCGTGGTTGAAGTCGTGGAAGGCTTGGGCGAGGCATTGGTGTCGGGGCGCAAGACGCCTGAAACGTATAAGATCAAAGACGGAAATATCAACGGCGAACGGACGCTTTTAACCGATGCGCAAGTTGAAAAATTAGTGCGTATCGGCAGGCTGATAGAAAAAGAATATGGCTGCCCTCAGGATATTGAGTGGTGCTATGATAATGGCGAGTTTTATATTGTACAATCCCGTCCGGTTACCACGCTTTATCCTGCTCCGCCGAGCCATGACGGGTTCAAGCGGTGCTTTATCTCCGTCGGGCATTTGCAGATGATGACGGACGCCATACTTCCTCTCGGCTTTTCATTTTTGCAGATGATGGAGATTTCGGGCAGCAGCCAGGCATGTTTCACCAACGTAGGCGGCCATTCTTTTATGGAAATTACGCACGACATATCAAGGCCTGTTATGGGCAGAATATTCGCATATGAGTTCAAGTCGTCCGATTATTTAATGTTCGACGCATTGCAGCAGCTTCGCAGGCGCAAAAAGTGGCTGAAATCCGTACCCAAAGGCAGATCAAGCTTTACATTTCCAAAAGGAATGGTATGGCATATGCTCGGCGGCATTAAAATGTACAAAAATAACGGCGTTGGCGTGGTAGAAAGATATGTTGGCGCAGTTGAAAAGAATCTGAAAGAATTTGATGATAAAATTTCCAAACTATCGGGCGTAGAGATTTTGGATTGTATTGCAGCCGATAAAAACAATATTATGAATGGCGTTATTTATCAAAAGGACGGCATTGCGCTTGTTATGTCCGCGTTTATTGTAGCGGACTTTATAAACAGAGCGGGCAGAAAACTGCTTGGTAAAGAGGATATTATCAAGGATATTTCCAAATCCATTCCCAATAATGTTACAAGCGAGATGGGGCGTTCTTTAAGTAGAATTTCCGATGCTATGCGTGATTTCCCTGAGGTTATAAACTATTTAGAAAACTGCAAAACGCGTTTTAGCTTGGATGAACTTTGCAATATCAATGCTGAAATTGCGGCGCTATTTGACGATTTCCTGAACAAATACGGTATGCGTGCAACCGGTGAGATTGATATCACAAAACCCCGCTTTGCCGAAGACCAGGCCGGGCTTGTTTCGACCATTTTGGCAAATATCAAACTCCCCAAAGGACAAGGCGAGCTCATCTGGGAAAAAGGGCTTAAAGAGAGCAGCGCCGCAATTAGCGAGCTTTATGCCGCCGCCGGGCAAAAACAGGGTAGGGGCAAGCTGAAAAAGTTAAAAAAACAGGTGGAATATTACCGCAATTTCTTCGGGTATCGTGAAATACCAAAATATTTTTGGATGAACAGGTACTGGTCTTATAAAAAAGCGTTGATCCGGGAGGCGGAAAAGCTTGCAGAAAAAGGCGCTATCCGCACAGTGGACGATATATATTACCTTACATTCAACGAGCTCCGGGAGCTTTTTGCAGCCGGCAAAGTAGATCCTGCGAAAATTGATAGGCTGCGAAAAGAATATGAGCATTACAAGACGCTGACGCCTCCGCGAATGATATTCTCTGATGGGGAAGTGATTGAGGGTAAGCGCAGAATCGATGCGCCAAAAGGCAGTCTGGCGGGGCAAGGCGTCTCAAGCGGAGTCATTGAGGGAACGGCGAAGGTTATAACCGATATGTCTGAGGCTGATCTAATTGAGGCGGGCGATATACTCGTTACAAGATTTACCGATCCGAGCTGGACGCCTGTTTTTGTTTCGATTGCAGGGCTTGTGACCGAAGTCGGCGGCATGATGACACACGGCGCGGTCATCACAAGGGAATACGGTTTACCTGCGGTGGTCGGCGTTTTAGGCGCAACACAGCTCATAAAAACCGGCGATAAAATCCGTGTTGACGGCGACAATGGTTGGATTGAATGGGTGTTAAGCGAAGGGCCGTGCTTGGGAAAATAGTCTGTCAGAATGTGGCTGAGAGAATACAGCAATGTAAAAAATAATAGTAAAAACCGGATGCATGTATTTTGCCAGTAATATCAAGGGTTTACGAGGTTTCCGTAGACCTTTTTTATTTGTGATTTTCCGTAAATACAGACTCTTTTCCGAAGGGATATGAACCCTTGTAAAATAGATATTTCCCTTTTATAAGTGTTCTACTTAAGAAAATAATATAGGAATATAACGGTAGAAATAAACTTTGTGCCATATATGTACTACAGTTTCAAAAACTGCCGTGCAGTTACCACAAACCAATATAATACCGGTTATTGTATTTATTTCATTTATTTTCCTATGTTTTTCTGTTCATAAATGATACCAAAGTCAACATAATGCGATATATGAGCCTGCAAGCCGGGTTCATTTAAAAGGCGATGATACCTGCCAGGAACTGAAACAAAAAAAGTGCCGGCTTCAATTATATCCGGTGTCGTTTTCGACACAGGATCCCCGGCCTGCAAAACCTTTTGGCCTGATTATATCATAAATACAAGCCGTAGTCGGCTTGTTACACACCGATACAATAAATGCATAAAGAATAAAACCGAAAGGTTTTATACCCATAATTGCGTTTATTATATCATCAGAAAAAAAAGAGACCGCTCAGCGGTCGTCTTACTTGTTAATAGCGGCTGGGATGCTTTCGCTATCCTCATACATGCTTGACTCATACTTAACGAGTATTGCGTTCTCTAAGTATTCTCTCATCTGCGAATTGATCGGATGGGCAATATCCTTAAACTCCCCATCAGGTGTCTTCCGGCTGGGCATAGCAATAAACAATTTTTCTTGGCCTTCAATAATTTTGATATCATGCACGACAATTGCATTATCAAAAGTAACCGAAACGACTGCCTTCATTTTTCCTTCTGTATTGATTTTGCGGACCCTGATATCAGTGATTTCCACGATGTGCTCACCACCTTCCCTAATGCAACTTTGCGCATAAGATGACACATAAATCGTCCCGGATGACATGTATTCAATCTGTCTGTTAAAAAAGCTTCATTGTGGCGCATGACTTTACTGTAGTTAACATTTTCACATATTCAGATTAAATAGTCAATACATTTTTGTAACTTTTTTTATGACTTTTCATTACTTTTTATTGTTTTAATGTTTTCATGTGAATTATATTGTGCAAATTTCCTATATATGTGTGGCAACCTTTGTAAATTTAATTAGACTTAAAAAGCTTTCCCTCTTTTTTAAAAAATTATGCTATTTTATCCGGCAGCGCTCGGGCTGTGTCTGAGCATCAGCAAAAAAAAACCTGTACGCCTGTTTTCTTCCCTGCATAACAGCCTGCGCGCCGGAATGCACGGACTGTTATGCAGGGGAGAAAACGTTATCGGGCATGTTCTACAGCGGATACGCCGCTTAAAATCATTTTTTAAAAAATAAGGTTTTACTTTTTTGAAATCTGGTATATAATTATTCTGTTAGGGATACAAAAATTTGTGTAAATGCTTTGCTAACAAATTAGCCCTGTGTTTTACTAAAATATCTGGGAGCTGCTTTTATGAATAAATTTTATCTTTCGGATATTCCCAAAGAAGGACATATCCATTTTGTAGGCATTGGCGGCATCAGCATGAGCGGCCTGGCCGAGATTCTTTTGAAAAAGGGATATCGCATCAGTGGTTCGGACGTTGCCGAAAGTCATATCACCAAAAGGTTGCGGGACTTGGGCGCCACGGTATTTATCGGGCATGCGGCCGCAAATGCGGATGGCGCTGACCTTACCGTATACACCGCCGCTGTGAGGCAGGATAATCCGGAGCTTGTTTTTTGTGCCGCAAGGCAAATCCCCTGCATTGAGCGCGCAACGCTTTTAGGCAGCCTTATGCGCGACTACCGGCACAGTATCTGTGTTGCAGGCACGCATGGGAAAACAACCACCACCTCCATGCTGTCGCATGTTTTGCTTGCCGCCGGAAAAGACCCTACCATCACGCTGGGGGGAGAGCTTGATCTGATCGGCGGCAACATTCGCGCCGGAGGCGGCGAGTATTTTTTGACCGAGGCCTGTGAGTACCATTGCTCATTCCTTGAGTTCTTCCCGACGGTGGCTGTGATCACCAATGTTGAAGCCGATCATCTTGATTTTTTTGAGGGAATGGATCAGATTAAGGAGGCGTTTGCCGCGTTTGCCGCGCTTGCCGGGCCGGAAGGGTATGCGGTGGTTTGCGGCGATGATGAAAATGCGATGGAGTGCGTCGCAGAGGCCAATGCAAAGGTTATCACCTACGGCATTTCCGCCTCAAACGCCATAACGCCCGAGGCATTGACCTATCACGCTTCTTACGGGGAGTTTGACGTGACCTATCACGGTGAGAAATGCCATATCAGCTTAAATGTGCCGGGGCAGCATAATGTCTTAAACGCACTGGCGTGTTTTGCGGTGGGCGAGGCTTTGGGTCTGGACGGGGACGGTATTGCCAGGGGGTTGACGGACTTTGCGGGCGTTCACCGCCGGTTTGAGAAAAAAGGCGTTTTGGGTGAGGCTGTGCTGATCGACGACTATGCCCACCATCCGACAGAAATAAAAGCCACCTTGTCCACCGCGCGCGAAATGACGGCAGGACGCGTTATTGTGGCGTTTCAGCCGCATACTTATACACGCACCATGATGCTTTTGGATGAATTTGCCCAGGCGTTTGATGATGCCGACAGGATTATTGTTACGGATATTTACGCTGCGCGTGAAAAGGACAACGGTCTGATCCATGCTAAGGATCTTGCAGGGCGTTTGGCTGAGCGCGGCAGGAATGTGGAGTATATATCGTCGTTTGACGAGATTGCGCGCAGGCTTTCTCAGCTCGTCCGCCCGGGCGATATTGTTATTACCATGGGGGCGGGCAGCATATATGAAGCGGGAGAATTGATGCTTAGCCGGCGCAGCGCCGTTGGGAGCGTGTTATAACTCCGCATAGATGTCCCCCCGCCTCAAAACTTGTTTAGGCGGCGCTTACCAATTTACCGGGCAAGCGGTGAGACAATCGTCCGCTTTACTGAAGCGACGAAGCTGTGAAAAAATTTCTGCAAACGAAAATTTTCAGCCCGTTACGTTATAAACGGCAGCCGAAGAACAGTCTGAATGAAAAAAAACCGCCTTAGGGCGGTTTTTTATGATACCATGTTTTATTCCGCTTATACTGATCTCCGATAGAAAGTGCGATAAGCTTTCCGAGGATTTTCCCAGCCGGGCAAGGCTGACGATGCAGGCGGGCTGTCGCCCGCCAAAAAGGAGAACGCCGCCCGGTGCAAAAAGGCCCGGAAAGATCTTGTGATTTCTATTGGAGATCAGTATTAAAGCTGCTTTGAAAGCATATCCGAAAAATCCGCTTTGGAGCGTGCGCCCACAGCCTTGTCCACAACTTCGCCGTTTTTAAATACTATTACCGTGGGAATGGACATCACCTTGTATTTTTCAGCCAGCTCCATCTGCTCGTCCACATTGATCTTGCCGATTTTGGCGTTGCCCGAAAAGTCATTTGCCAGCTCGTCGATAATAGGCGAAACCATTCTGCAGGGTCCGCACCATGACGCCCAAAAGTCGACCATGACAGGGATGTCCGACTTTAAAACCTCGGCTTCAAAATTATCGCTGGTTATGACAATCAAATTTTCACTCATGGCAGTTTCCTCCTTGAAAACACGCTTTTATTTTATCAGATCTGTCCGCTGACCCAGACACAGCGGCAAAACCGGTCTTTTCCCCGCCGGGCGATGCAGCCGGAACCCGCCAATACACAAAGTATTGGCGGAACCTGCCTGCACCACCCGGCGGAAAAAATCCTCAATTATCCGCTCGCGCCTGGGTCAGCGGACAGATCTATTTAAAAAATTTACCCCGAAGCGGGCTGCCGGACAGCCTGTTAAAATATCCGCCGCTTTTGTTGTGCAGGCGCCGGCAGACGCTGCCCACCCGAACTTAGTATATACCAAGCATGATATTTTATTTATCTGAATTTGTCAATATCCCACAGACTTTTTTCACATATGATTTATAACTGCCAAAACGGCTCATTTGTCTATGTAGCACTGTCCTTCTGTGCGGCACACCGCTCTTGCCCCCGTCACATCGCGGATAAGCGATATATAGGCATCGGAACTGCCGGCCTGGCAGTAGACAGACAAGGTCACGTCATCGGCATAGGCAATGTCGCCCACCACAAAGCCTGCGGCGGCGGTTTCATGCTTTATCTTGCCGAGCAGGGTATAATCCGCCCTGACAGACACCATATCGCACAGCGTCCGCAAGGTTATCCCGCCTGCTTCTATGCCGAGCTTTGCCGCTGTGCTGTATGCACGCACCAGGCCGCCCGTGCCCAGAAGTGTGCCGCCGAAATAACGCGCCACCACTACGGCAACGTTGGTCAGCGCCTCTTTTTTCAGCACGTCGAGCACGGGCAGCCCTGCCGTTCCCGAGGGCTCGCCGTCGTCGCTGTAGCGGCTGATGTTATTTTCATCAAGGATATAGGCGTACACATGATGGCGCGCGTCGTAGTATTTGCTGCGCACGCGCGATATCAGCGCAAGCGCCTCGTCCTCTTTGCTTACCGGCTGCACACAGGCGATAAACCTGGATTTGCGCTCCGTAAGCTCCGCCTGGGCGGCTTTTGCTATTGTTTTATAGGAAGCCTTTATCATCTTATCACCTGTCTATAACTTCGCGTAGATGTTCCCCGTCCCAAAACTTGTTTAGGCGGCGGGCGCCGGTTTGCCGGGCAAGCGGTGAGACAAGCTTACGCTTCGCTGAAGCGCGCGAAGGTGTGGGAAAATTTCTACAAACGAAATTTTTTCAGCCCGTTACGTTATCAGATATTGTCTGAGCGCGTCGTACATGGCGGCGTCCACAAGGGCGCTGACTGTGACGCCGTCCTGACCGAAGGCTTCGTCCTGCACCACCTGTGTTTCATGCAGCAAAGACATCAGCCTGCCTTCCGAATAGGGTATGCATGCCCTGATGCGCTGTCTGCTGCCGGGCGTAAGCTGTGATACCAGATCCATAAGCCTGTCTGTGCCGTCGCCGTTTTTAGCTGAAATGTATGCGCAGGCGTGTACGTTGGCCGACATTTGCGCAGGGACCACATCCTGCGCCGCGTCCATCTTGTTAAAAACCGCTATGCAAGGCTTGCCGCCCGCCCCGATCTCGTCTAAAATATCCTCGACGACTTTAATATGGTGGTTATGTTCGGGATTGGACGCGTCAATAACATGCAAAAGCACGTCGGCAAGCGCGGCTTCCTCCAGGGTGGATTTAAACGCCCTGATGAGATGGGTGGGGAGCTTGCGAATAAAGCCTACCGTGTCGACCATCAGAAGCTCACGCCCGTCGGCAAGCGTGATGCCGCGGTGGGTAGGGTCAAGCGTTGCGAAAAGCTTGTCCTGGGCCAAAACATTTGCGCCTGTGAGTATATTAAGCAGCGACGATTTGCCGGCGTTTGTGTAGCCCACCAGCGCCACAACGGGGATGGCCTCCTTTTTGCGGCGCGCCCGCAGCAGGTCGCGGTGCCTTTGTATTTCCTTCAGCTCGTCTGCCAGTGCGTCGATACGGCGGCGGATATGGCGGCGGTCGGTTTCAAGCTTGGTTTCGCCGGGGCCTCTGGTGCCGATTCCGCCACCCAGGCGTGACAGGGAGCTTCCCATGCCGGTAAGGCGGGGGAGCAGGTAGCGCAGCTGCGCCATCTCCACCTGGATTTTGCCTTCCCTGGTTGCGGCGCGTGATGCGAAAATGTCTAAAATAAGCGTGGTGCGGTCCACTACCTTAAGGCCAAGCGCTTCGGATATATTTTTTACCTGTACGGGGGAAAGCTCGTCGTCAAAGATGACGACATTGGCGTCAAGCGAGGCTGCGGCATTGCGGATCTCATCGATCTTCCCTTCTCCCACATACGTTGCGGGATCGGGCGTGCGCCTGTTTTGAAGGAGCATACCGCAGACATCTACGCCCGCTGTCTTTGCCAGCTGCTCAAGCTCGTCCATGGATTCTTCGGTGACGTCGCCGGACACATCGGGTCTGCCTGTGTGCACGCCGGCAAGAACAGCCTTTTCTATCACAGTGTCGTTTTCATGCATAAAGGATTCACCTCGTATTTAACAGAAAGTAGCGTTGGTATAGCGTTGGTATTATTATACCAAATACTTTAAATGATGTATAGGGGTTTAGATAAATAAAATCTGTTTTTTCGGGGCCTTGGGGCAAAAATGACATGAATCGGGCTGATGTTTTATAAAAAATTTCATAAATGTCTTGTAAAATAAAATATCTGTGGTATAATAAATGCGATTCAAGGAGGTAAAGCCGGTAAGGCTTTACTTCGGATGCATTTATTGTGCCGGTGTGTGGCAGGGCCGATGCGCGGCTTTGCGATTATGGTATAATAATCTAGCGTTACGGAAATCAGAGATTGAAGTTTAGGAGGTAACTTACTATTATGCAAACCGCTGAAACCATTACAATAGTGCTTCATATTATATCCTCACTGGTGCTTATCGCTGTTGTTCTTTTGCAGTCGGGAAGAACGGCAGGGTTGTCGGGCAGCATTGCCGGCGGTGCTGAAACCTTCTTCGGTAAAAACAAGGGCAGGACGATTGATGCAAAGCTTGAGAAGTGGACGGCGTTTTTCGCGATTCTTTTCTTAGCTACATCCATAGCGCTTTCGCTGCTCATTAGAATGATTGCAAGCGGCGGCGCCGCTACGCAATAATTTTATCATTATGTAAAGCAATTTTATATTTAAAATAAATCACATCCAAAACTGCCGGGAACAATCCGGCAGTTTTTTTCATGTTGACGGGCCCGGGGGCATATACATGGATATGGAGTACTAATCAGAAACATATCATGCGGCGAAGGGGGCGGTTTTGCATGATGAACTACATATGGGCGGGTATGCTGCTGGTGTCTGTAATTGTAGCGGCATGCACAGGCCGCCTGGACGCAACTATGCAGGAGGGCATGAGGGCCGCCAATGACGCGGTTATGACAGTTTTCGGCTTCGCGGGCATTATGTGCATGTGGACAGGGCTGATGAAAATTGCTGAGGCAGGCGGCATGATACATGCCCTGTGCAAGCTGGCAAAGCCTCTGGCAAGGCGCCTTTTTCCCGACGTTGCGCCCGAATCGCCCGCCATGGGCGCCATTATGCTCAATATCACCGCCAATCTTCTCGGTATGGGCAACGCGGCGACCCCGCTGGGGCTTAAGGCAATGACCGAGCTGGATAAATTGAACTCGGGCAGGCCATGGGCCAGCAATGCCATGTGCATGTTTGTGGTGCTCAACAACGCGTCGCTTCAGATCATCCCTTCCACCATCATTGCCATACGCAGCGCGGCCGGTTCCGCGGCGCCCTTTGAGGTGATGCTGCCCATATGGCTGACCTCAGTGTGCGCATGCGTGGCGGGGATAGGTATGACGCTGGCGCTGCAGGGCAGGCGGCCCACAGCGTATAAACGCCGACCAGGCAAATGACGCGCCAATCGCAATGATGCAAAACCCCATTCACTCGTCTTTTTGGTAAATTTCCGATTTTGCTGTGTTGTCGACAGCTCCGCAATACACAAAGTATTACGGGAAGCCGCCGCCTTGCAAAATGCGAAAATTTCCTCAAAAATACTTCACAAAACAGGTTTTGCGCCATTGCCCAATCAAAACCGGTACAGAGGAGTATGCCATGAAGCTGATGCAAACTGTTTCACTGCTTGCCGTGCCCGCAATGTTTATCACCATTATCCTGTTCGGACTTGCCCGCCGCGTAAGGGTCTATGATTATTTTATAGAAGGCGCGGCAGACGGGCTTAAAACCGTTGTCCGCATTATCCCGCCCGTCATAGGGCTTTTGGTGGCTGTAGCGATGCTGCGCGCGTCGGGCACGCTTGATATCATAGGCGGTCTGCTGCGGCCGCTGACAAGCGCTATAGGCATGCCAAACGATCTTTTGCCGCTTGCGCTGCTGCGGCCGGTGTCGGGCGGGGGTGCGCTCGGCATCCTCACCGATATTGTGAACCGGTTCGGCCCCGACACGCTGCAGGGGCGCATGGCGTCTACCATGATGGGCTCAACCGAAACCACCTTTTACACCCTTACCGTTTATTTCGGCGCTGTGGGGATCCGCAATACGCGCCACGCCCTGCCGGCGGCAATATTCGCCGATATCGTAGGTATAACGGCCAGCGTGGTGATATCCCGCATGTTTTTTGCCTAGCAGTCATGCCATGCTTCGCAGACATTTATTATTTTTGGAAAGGGGAACCGATATGGCCTACAAGCATGAAAACCTGAAGATAGGCTTGCGTTCACTGCAATACCAGTATCCGTTTGCCGATTTTTTCAGTATCGGCAAAAGCGTGATGGGCAAGGATTTATACTGCATACGTCTTGGGCAGGGGGAACGCAGGCTGATCTGCGTAGGGGCGCACCACAGCCTTGAATGGCTCACCAGCATCATGCTTTTAAACATTACCGAAGGCTGTCTGAAAGCATATGTTTCCAAACAGCCGCTTTATGACTACAACATGCGGGAGCTTTTTAAAACCAGCAGCATTTATATCATCCCCATGCTTAATCCCGACGGTATTGACCTGGCCGCCGGACGGATAGAGGAGGACAACTATTTTTATCAGAATGTTGTTAATCTTACAGGCGGCGGCGTAGACTTTGCAGGCGAATGGCAGGCCAACATCCACGGTGTGGACTTAAACCACAACTATGACGCATACTGGTATGAGGCGATGAGCATGAAGGAGACGGCAAAGCGGCCGGCTCCGACACGCTATGCAGGCCCCTATCCGGAAAGTGAGCCCGAAAGTCAGGCGCTGGCGCAGTTTACACGGGACATATGGCCTGATGCTGTCATTGCGTACCATTCCCAGGGCGAGGAGATTTACTATGATTTTATGGGCAAGCTGCCCCGGGGCGCAAAGAAGCTTGCCGAGGAGCTGGCGGAGATTTCAGGCTACCGCCTGCTGCAGCCGCAAGGGTTTGCGGGCTTCGGAGGGTACAAGGACTGGTTTATCGACAGGTTCGACAGGCCCGGCTTTACGATTGAAATAGGAACGGGCAAAAACCCGATTGGCTTTGACCAGCTGGCAAAAGCCGTCCGTGTCAATATACCGGTAATATTAAGGGCTGCCGCATGGGAGGACAAATAAATGCGCATGCCAAACGTGTATTTAAGCACCGAAAACAGAAAAAACCGCCCAGCAGGGCGGTTTTTTCTGTTTGGGTACTATGTCTTACTTCATTGAGTTTTCTACTTTTTGGATCATGTCCTTAACCATCTGGCCGCCTACAGAGCCTGCCTGCTTGCTGGTAAGGTTGCCGTTGTAGCCGGGATTTAAGGTTACGCCTACCTGGCTTGCCGCTTCCATTTTGAACTTGTCAAGAGCCTGTCTGGCTTCCGGGACTAAATTTCTGTTATTTCTTGCCATTGTAAAATCACTCCTTAAAAAAATATAAGCAAATCTTGTTTGCAATCCTATTTTATGCACTATGCCAAAGCTTATACTGGAAATTTTTGCGTATGGTAAATGCGATTTGCTTATACTGGTATTATTCGTCGGCAAGCTCCATTTTCCCGATTGAAACCTCGTAGGCGACCTTGGTGACGATATCGTCTTCGCTGATTTTTTTCTGATATTCCCGGGATTGGATTCTTCCCCAGACGCGGATATGTGCGCCCACGGCAAGATCACGGCAAAAGCGCGCGTTCCTGCCCCATGCTATAATAGGAATATAGTCCGATTTGCTGTATGAACGGTTTACCGCAATAAGCATATCGGCGATCTCCCGGCCGAACGGCGTAACGCGGTATACCGGCTGTTTGCAGATAAAGCCGTCTAAGAAAACCTGGTTGGGGTTTACAAGGTCTGCTTCGGAGGCAGAGTATATGTCCTTTGCAAATACGGTTAAAACAAGCTTGTTGCCTTCTCCGCCATAATTATTATAGGAACGGAACTGCCCGTCGACCGATACGGTATTGCCGGGGCCGATATCAAATTCACCGCCAAACAGCCGCTCCGACGCCAATATCCTTATGTAGTCGCAAATCTCACTCAAGCGCAGTACGCGCAGGGTGAAAATATAAAATTTTTCTCCGTACACCTCATGGCTGAATACCGCCTTATCTTCCACAACGCCGCAAACCAATGCGCGATTTTTCTCTTTATAATCTGTCATGCCGTATTTTCCCCTTCCTTTCCGATGCTGATGGCAACCCTTGCGGGTCTGCCAGTACACTAATGTTTATTCATAGGAAGGGTGAAATATGCTCCGGCAGGCAAAAGCAAAGGCTTGTACGCAGGGTGGGTTTTCCAAAGCCGGAAACGCCGAAAGCTTAGGTCAGGATCAGAAGTAATACGGCGGCTGCCAGCGCGTCATAGATATTATGGCTGCTTCCGGCGACCGACATCGCCGTTTCCCCGGCCTCCAGCTCTTTTCCGTCAAGGGCCTGGATGCCGCGCTGGATGCACGCATTGAAGCGAAGGTTGGCGTCTGCGTCAATACAGGATGGCGTGACGGAGCATTTTTGTCCCAGGCCGTAGGTGATAACGCACGCCTTGATGCCGAAAACGAAATCGGGTATCTGCGCATCGTCGCCGTTGGATACAATCACCGTTTTGGGGTGAAGGTGTTTTGAGAGTGGCTTGGTGGACAGTAGCTCGCCCGCCATGTTGTCGTACAAAACGGCGTCAAAGAAAATCCCCGAATAAAGGTTATTATTCATGTGAGCAGGCGAGAGTCTTATGAAAGCAATATCTGTTCCGCTCTCGCCGAGAGCCTTAAGGTGCTCTTTTAAATTTTTTACTTTTGCGGCATCGCTAATAATGGATATCTTCCTGTCGCTTTTCGCAAAGAGCTGCCTGATCAGACCCTCAATTGAGTCCTGACGGTTGACTGCCAGCAGTGCGGCTAAAAGCATAGCTATTCCCTGCTTTCGTTGTGGATTTACTTGAGCGCCTACTGGCGCGGCGGTGCGTAGTCAATAGTTTCTCCGCTAAATCCGGCAAATATGCAAAAGCTGGTCTGGTATTTGCCAAAACCGGTATTGCTTCGGTTTTTAAAAAATTTAAAATGCCTGTCCGACGGGCAGAGGTTGTGTTAAACTTCGGCGGACAGGTCTAATAAATGGGCACTCTCTGCCAGAAGGCTACGGTTACAGCGCCGTCCAGCGCCGACACCTCCAGCCGGATTGGATCGCCGCAATTGTTGCGGAACTTAAAATCCAGCACGCCCCATGACACCGTTGCCTCATCCTCCCGCGTGCAATACGGCACACGAAGGGTATGCGGGTGGCGTTCAGTAATTTGCATACCGCACTGCTTTGCGGCCATGTAGACGGTTGATGAAACCTGGCATATGCCGCCGCCAAGGCCAAGCTGGCGCTCGTCGCCCACAAAGATGGGCGCCTCTTTATAGCCCCTTTGTACGGTTCTGGGGCCTACAAGGTTATTGAAGGAAAATTCGGCGCCGTCGTCAATGACCTGATAGTCCAGCGCGCGAGCGGCAAGGCTGATGTTGTTATTGCGGTTTGCCTGGGATGCGTATGTGCTAAAAGCGGTGTGCACACGGGCGATCACCACCTCTGTAAATGACGGCTCGCAAGGCACATCCGGCTTGGGCGCCGTCCCCGCGTCTGCGCGGGCGGCTGAAGGATCGGCGCTCGCCGGCGCTTGCTGCGGCTGGGAAGCGGGCTTAACCTCTTCGGCGGGCAGGGGACTCATGGGAGGCGGTGTGGGGACAGTGTGCAGGGCGTAGTCGGGCCGCAAAGGCTGCGGGAGTCCGGCGGCAGGGTTTTCGCTTGCATATGCCGGCGCTGTCCCAGCCACACATAGTATCCATAATGCTGTTAAAAATACCGACATTGCTTTGATCAGTGCGCGGCTCATTATCTGCCTCCTAAATCCTGTAATTTGTTGTGTTTTATAATTTACCATAAAATGGAATATTGGTCAAGCGCTGTTTTGCGCGGCATTATTTTGCGCGTCCGGTCTTGACAGAACACATATCTGTATGTATAATAATCAAGTGTGACTATGCGGTCCGGTAGTTCAGTTGGTTAGAACGCCAGCCTGTCACGCTGGAGGTCGAGGGTTCGAGCCCCTTTCGGATCGCCAGCCGGCTTTTGTCGGCATGCAGCTTCGCCCCTGGTTTTGCCGGGGGCGGTTTTTTTTGTAACATAGGACATTGCATCAAAATAGGTTACCGGGCAAACGCCGCAAACCGAAAGTAGACTGGCCGCGCAAGCGCGGCGATCGACGGCCGGCACCCGGCGCGGCCCGCTTTTTTACGCCATGATTTTCGCCTGTTTTACCGGTGGCAGACATTTTTTTTCTTTATTTTTATTATACCGGCAAAGCGGGAAATTGATGTCTAGTTTTAATTAGATGGTCTTGCTATAATTCCCAAATGCCCGCCGCTTGCGGCGTGAATCATTTATTTTTTCAAAACAAATTCGCAGCCATTATTGACATCGCTATTATAATGTTGTATGATACAGATGTTAATAATTATACTTTTAATGTTAATTTATAACATTGGCGGTGAAAATATGGACGAAAGGCTTTCCCGGATCAAACAATACATACACGAAAAAGGCGAGATAAAGCTTGCCGAGCTCCAGCAGCTTTTTCCCGGACTGTCGTCCATGACGCTGCGCCGGGACCTTAAAAAGCTGGAGGACGCGGGCGAGGCTGTGCGAACCAAGGGCGGCGCCAAAAGCATACGTCACCTTTCAAGGATCAAAGAGGAGATGTATGCCAAGCGTTCACTTGAAAACACCGCCGAGAAATATATCATCGCCAAAAAAGCGCTTGGGTATATGGAAGAGTCGCGGTCGGTTTTTCTGGATTCCGGCACAACGGTGATGTGTCTGGCACAGCTTTTGGAGGCTCAGAAGCTGTTTATCACCACAAGCGCGCCCAATATCGCGCTTGAATGTGTCAAAAACCCAAATGCCACCATCAACCTTATTGGCGGCAATTTAAACCGGGATAACCTGTCTTTGTCGGGCATCACGGCGCTCGACTTTTTAGATAACATCAATATTGATATCGCGTTTATGGCCGCCTCGGGTTTTTCGCATAAAAACGGCTTTACCTGCGGCAACTATGCGGAAGGCGAAATCAAAAAAAAGGTTATCGCAAAGGCGGGCAAGGTCATTGTGCTGATGGACAGCAGCAAATACGGCAAAAGCCTGCCGTTTACGTTCGCTAGGCTAAATGACGTGGATATGGTTATCAGCGACGACGGGCTCCCTTCTGAGGCTGAAAAAAGCTTAACAGCGAACAAATATAAAAAATAAGGGGAAAGGAAAGCTGTGTGATGAAAACAAAAGCAGTGCGTCTTTATGGAAAAGAGGATCTGAGGCTGGAGGAATTTGAGCTTCCGCCTATAAAAGAGAATGAAATTCTGGCAAGGGTGATCACCGACAGCCTTTGCATGTCAAGCTTCAAGGAAGCTGAGCAGGGCAGCGAGCACAAACGCGTTCCTGCCGATATCGCCGAAAAGCCTGTTATGATCGGTCATGAGCTGTGCGGCGAGCTTGTAGAAGTGGGGGCGAAGTGGGCAGGCAAATTCAAGGCGGGAGATAAGTTCTCCATCCAGCCCGCGCTCAACTACAACGGCACGCTGGACGCACCGGGCTACTCTTACCCATACATAGGCGGCGACGCTACCTATATTATTATTCCCAATGAGGTGCCCGAGCTTGGGTGTTTGCTTGCCTACAATGGAGAAGCGTATTTCCATGGTTCTCTTGGCGAGCCCATGAGCTGTATCGCGGGCGCGTTTCATGCCAGCTACCATACCGAAGCGGGAAGCTACGCGCATAAGATGGGTATCGTGGAAGGCGGCAGCATGATTATGCTGGCGGCGGCCGGGCCTATGGGCATGGGCGCTATCGACTATGCCATCCACTGCGACAGAAGGCCCGCCCTTTTGGTGGTCACCGATATAGACGAGGCAAGGCTTAAAAGATGCGAGGAGCTCTTCACCCCCCAGGAAGCGGCCAAAAACGGCGTAAAGCTTGTCTACATCAACACAGCGAAGGCAGAAAACGCAAAAGAATACCTCATAGGGCTGACAGGCGGCAAAGGCTATGACGACGTGTTTGTGTTTGCGCCTGTGCGTCCTGTTGTTGAGCTGGGCGACAGCCTGCTGGGCAGGGACGGCTGCCTCAACTTTTTTGCCGGTCCCACAGACCCGCAGTTTTCGGCTGTGATGAACTTTTACAACGTCCACTATGCCTCCACCCATATTGTGGGGACAAGCGGCGGCAACACCGACGATCTGACAGAATGCCTGGAGATGATGGCGCAGGGCAGGATCAATCCTGCCGCCATGATTACGCATATCGGCGGCCTTGACTGTGTCATTGAAACAACCTTGAACCTGCCAAAGATTCCGGGCGGCAAAAAGCTGATCTATACCAATATCGACATGCCGCTCACGCCCATCGCCGATTTTGAAACGCTTGGCGAAACGGACGAATTGTTTGCCAATTTGGCACAGATCACCGCAAGGTACAAGGGCTTGTGGTCGGCGGAGGCTGAAAAATACCTCCTCACGGCAAAAGGCGTTCTCTGATATAAATCATACGGCACCATATTTAAACAGAAAGCATAAAAATCATAAGTCGGGAAGGTGATTTGCATGGCAACGCCGGTGATCATGCCCAAGCAGGGGCAGTCGGTGGAAAGCTGTATTATTACAAAGTGGCATAAAAAAGTAGGGGACGACGTCAAGGAAGGGGAGCTTTTGTTCTCCTATGAAACCGATAAGGCATCCTTCGACGAGGAAGCCAAAGCGGACGGCAAAATGCTTGCCATATTTTTCGAAGAGGGCGACGAGGCGGACTGCCTTGTCAATGTCTGTGTGATAGGAAACGAGGGCGAGGATGTGAGCGAATTCGCTCCGGGCATCGCTGCGCCCGGGCAGTCAAGCCCGGAAGCGACAAAGGAAAGTGTTAGTGCTACGCCTGCTACGCAGCCTGAGCAGAAGGCCGAAAGCGCGGCTGCAAGCAACGACGGGTTTGTCAAAATCTCGCCGCGCGCGCGCGGACTTGCCGAAAAGAGCGGCGCGGATATCCGGTACGCCGAGCCCACAGGCGCAAACGGCAGGATCATGGCGCGCGACATTGAAAAAGTAATTGTGCAGGGCAAAGTAGCGACCTATGCGTCAAAAGATGCGTATTACGCTTCCGGCAATGTGGTTTCCGGCACAGGCATCGGCGGCAGGGTGACCACCTATGACCTTTCGGCCGTACCGGCCGGCGCGGGTCAGCAAAAGCCTGTGGCGGAATTTGAAGAGGTCGCGCTGTCCAACATCAGAAAAATTATCGCAAAGTCCATGCACGCGTCGCTGTCGCAGAGCGCCCAGCTTACGCTGAATGCATCGTTTGACGCGACAGACATCCTGGCGTTTCGAAAAAAGCTCAAGGAAAATGCCGAAACGCTGGCGCTACCCAATATCACTATAAACGATATCATTCTATACGCGGTTTCAAGAGCGCTGGTCAGGCACAGGGAAATCAACGCGCACTATATGGGCGATAGGATGCTGCTGTTTGGCTCGGCAAACATCGGAATCGCCTGCGACACCGACAGAGGGCTTATGGTGCCCACGCTGTTTGCCGCGGATAAGCTTTCGCTTGCCGAAATCGCCGCTCAGTCCAAAAAGCTCACCACCGCCTGCAAGGAGGGCAGCATCAGCCCCGATCTGCTGACCGGCGGCACATTTACGGTCACCAATTTGGGCACGCTCGGCGTAGAATCATTTACGCCTGTGATCAATCCCCCACAGACCGGCATTTTAGGCGTATGCGCTATGACCGAGCGGACCAAAAACGGCAAGGCGTACCCCGCCATTGGCCTGTCGCTCACATTTGACCACAGAGCCATAGACGGCGCGCCTGCGGCAAGATTTTTGCAGGAAGTCGTGAAAATTCTTGAAAGCTTCAGCTTCATGCTGGCGCTTCGTTAAGGGGGGAATCCGGATGTATGATCTGATTGTGTTGGGCGGCGGCCCTGCCGGGTACCTGGCCGCCGAGCGGGCAGGCCACGCAGGGTTAAAGGTTCTGCTAATAGAAAAAAGAGCCCTTGGTGGCGTGTGCTTAAATGAAGGCTGTATCCCGTCCAAAGCATTTTTAAACAGTGCCAAGGTGTTTGACTACGCCAAACACAGCGAGCAGTATGGCGTTAGCGTCACCGGCGCGTCTATCGACCACAGTGCGGTTGTGGCGCGCAAAAACAAGGTTGTAAAAACGCTTGTTTCGGGCATCGCGGCGCTGATGAAGGCCAATAAGGTCACGGTTGTTTCGGGCGAGGGCAAAATTGTGGGCAAAAACAAGGTAGCCGTTGGGGATACGGTGTATGAGGGCAAGAATTTGCTCGTCTGCACGGGCTCCGAGGCGGTCGTTCCGGGCATACCGGGCCTTAAGGAAGCCATGGAAGCGGGTACGGTGCTGACAAACAGGGAGATTTTAGATATCACGCAAATCCCAAATGAGCTTGTCGTCATAGGCGGCGGCGTGATCGGCCTTGAGATGGCGTCCTATTTCAATTCCGCAGGCAGCCGTGTGACGGTTATTGAAATGCTGCCAAATATCGCGGGCGCGACGGACAGGGAGATATCCGATATCCTCTTAAAGAACTATCAGGCAAAGGGCGTTGATTTTAAGCTGAATTCCAAGGTACTGGCGGTCAAAAACGATACCGTGGTGTATGAGCATGAGGGCAAGACCTACTCTGTCCATGCTGACAAGGTGCTTTTATCCATCGGCAGGCGGCCTGTCACACAGGGTATCGGCCTTGAAAGCATTGGCGTGTACTGCGAAAGGGGCGCGATCGTGACGGACGCCGCAGGGCAGACCAATGTGGCCGGTATGTATGCGGCGGGCGACGTAAACGGCAAATCCATGCTGGCCCACACAGCCTACCGGGAAGCGGAAGTCGCCGTCAACAACATACTCGGCAAAAAGGACATCATGCGCTACAACGCCATCCCCGCAGTGGTCTATACCAACCCCGAGGTGGGCGCGGTGGGTGAAACCGAGCAGAGCGCCAGGGAAAAAGGGCTGGACATAGAAGTGCTGACAAAATCCATGATGTACAGCGGCAGATACGTCGCAGAGAACATGAGCGGCGACGGCATCTGCAAAATTATTCTGGACAAAAAGCGGCGCACCGTTTTGGGCGTGCATATGATCGGCAGCTACGCCTCCGAGATCATATACGGTGCGGCGCTCATGATAGAAACGCAAATGCGCGTAGACGATATCAAGGAATTGGTATTCCCGCACCCCACGGTGTGTGAAATGATACGAGAAACCATATTTGATTAGGAGATGAACTTGTTATGCCAAAGTCGCAGATGATAGACCCCAAGGACGTCAGAAAAAAAGGCTATGTGAAATTTACCGATATCCCTGTCAACCAATACAGCAAGTCCATAAAGCAGGAAGAAGCTAACTTCTCTGCCGACGATTTTTTAAGGATTTACAGGGATATGGCGATTATACGTGAGTTTGAAAATATGCTGCTGCTCATCAAGACCACCGGTGAGTACAACGGTATCGCTTACAACAATCCCGGTCCTGCCCATCTTTCGCTCGGGCAGGAGGCTTCGGCCGTGGGTCAGGCATATTTGCTCCAAAAGGACGATTATATCTTCGGTTCCCACAGAAGCCACGGCGAGATTATCGCCAAAGGGCTTTCATGCATACATAAAACGCCCGACGATGAATTGTACGCTATTATGAAAAACTTCATGGGCGGACGGATACTCAAAATTGTTGAGGGCAATCAGAAAAACATCAAGGAAACGGCAATTGATTTCCTGATCTATGGCGCGCTGGCAGAGATTTTTGCGCGTGAAACAGGCTTTAACAAAGGCCTTGGCGGCTCCATGCACGCGTTTTTCACCGATTTCGGCATATACCCCAACAACGCTATCGTCGGCGGAAGCGCCACCATTGCCATGGGTGCGGCGCTCTACAAAAAGGTAAACCAAAAAAGCGGTATCGTCATTTCCAATGTCGGCGACGCTTCCTTGGGCTGCGGCCCGGTTTGGGAAGCGCTGGGCATGGCGTCCATGGACCAGCTCACCAAGCTTTGGGAGGAAGGCTACAACGGCGGCCTGCCCATTATTTTCAATTTCTTCAACAACTTCTACGGCATGGGCGGCCAGACCTACGGCGAAACCATGGCGTACAACATCCTTGCGCGCGTGGGTGCGGGCGTGAATCCCGACCAGATGCACGCGGAGCGTATAGACGGCAACAACCCTCTGGCGGTCATTGACGCCATGAGGAGAAAGCTGGATATCATCAAGAGCAATAAAGGCCCTGTGCTTTTGGATACTATTGTGTACCGTATGACGGGGCATTCGCCGTCCGATTCGGGCAGCTACCGTACCAAGGAAGAGCTTGCCGCGTGGGCGGAGCAGGATGTGCTGATTGGGTACAGCAAAGACCTGATCAAGGCGGGTAAAGCGGATGCTGGTGTGTTTGAGCAAATGAACGAATACGCGAAAGAACTCATCACCAAAACTATCAAACTTGCCATAGACGACAGCGTTTCGCCGCGCATGAATTTAAGCGTTACTCCCGGCGCCATAGAGGATATCATGTTCTCCAATCAAAACGTTGAAAAATTGGGCACCGATGAGCCTTCTGTATTGATTCCTATGGAAGAAAACCCAAGGGTGAAGCAGCTTACGGGCAAAATCAGATACGCATTTGACGAAAACGGCAAGCCGGTTTCCAAAAACAAGGTATACCAGCTTCGCGACGGCCTGTTTGAAGCGATTATCGATAAGTTTTACAAGGATTCCTCGCTGGTGGCATACGGTGAGGACAACAGGGACTGGGGCGGAGCCTTCGCGGTATACAGAGGCCTTACCGAATCTCTGCCGTATCACCGGTTTTTCAATGCCCCGATATCCGAGGCGGCAATCGTAGGCAGCGCTGTTGGCTACGCCATGAGCGGCGGCCGCGCGATCGTGGAGCTGATGTACTGCGATTTTATCGGCCGGGCGGGCGACGAGGTGTTCAACCAGCTGGCTAAGTGGCAGTCTATGAGCGCGGGCGTGTTGAAGATGCCTGTGGTGCTGCGGGTATCCATCGGCTCTAAGTACGGCGCGCAGCACTCGCAGGACTGGACCAGCATGATCGCCAACATTCCTGGGCTAAAGTGCGTGTTCCCCGTCACGCCATACGACGCTAAAGGCCTCATGAACGCCGCGCTTGCCGGCACAGACCCTGTGGTGTTCTTTGAAAGCCAGAGGATTTACGATATCGGCGAGCAGTTCTGCAAAGCGGGCGTTCCGGAAGGCTACTATGAAATCCCCATCGGCGAGCCGGATATCAAGCGGCAGGGAAGCGATATTACCATTCTGACTATAGGCGCAACGCTCTACAAGGCGCTGGAGGCGGCGGATATATTAAAAGGGAAGCATGGGATCAGCGCCGAGGTGATCGACGCGCGCTCCATCGTCCCGTTTAACTACGATAAGGTGATCGAATCGGTGAAAAAGACCGGCAAGGTCGTTTTGGCAAGCGACGCTTGCGAGAGAGGCTCGCACATCAAGGAGCTGGCATCAAACATCACCGAGCTGGCGTTTGACTACTTAGACGCGCCGCCCGTGTGCGTGGGCGCAAGAAACTGGATCACGCCGGCGTATGAGCTGGAGGCCGATTTCTTCCCGCAGGCGGACTGGATCCTTGACGCCATCCATCAAAAGATCATGCCGCTTGCCGGGCATGTGGCAGCGGGCAACTTCACAGAGGTCGAGCAGATCAGAAGAAACAAGTACGGCGTATGAGGCTGGTTTAAAGAGTATAGCATGAAAAAGCACCGCAATCGGAAAACGATTGCGGTGCTTTTTAAATAAAGTTTTGGTCAAGCTTTTCCAAAAGCTTGCGGGGTCTGGGGCAGAGCCCCAAGGTCTTAAAATCGCTTGCAAAGCGCAGGAAGGGGAGTCCAAACAGCCCGCCGGGCTGTTTGGGCGTGGGGAAACCCTCGCCGGGGGTTTCCCCCTTAGTGTCGATAACCGTTTGGTTTTTGGACATTGATAAAATCCTCAACCCTATCAGATTACCGGCTGCCGCTTACTAATTTTCGTTTTCATGCCGGATCAGCGCCCAGGCCGAATCCGCAAGATTTTTGAAGACGGGATTTTTAAGCGCTTCGCAAATAAACTGCTGCCTTGGCGAGTTGATATCCTCGCCCGATATCTCCATCAGGCTGTGCTTTTTGCAAAGGTCCTTGACCCGCAAAAGCTGCTCTAAGGTGTTTCTGGCGGGCATGTAGGTCACCGCCTTAAATCCAAGGGCTGTGATCTCCTCAAACAAAAGGTCAAGGTAGTCGTCCTCGAACTTTTCGGCCTTTTTGTCGCCCGTCACCGAATCGGTCACATCGCCTAAGTATGCGTAGGCCGAAATGGCGCCCACGCGGTTTGAAAAATCAATAAATTCGCTGACATGCGGGCATTCCTCGTCTGCGTCTATGTAAAATTTGCTCACCAAGGCGCCTTTTAGCACGCCCAAAAGATCATATTCTCTATGCGGATTTTGCGCATCATTGACAAAATCCTCCGCCTTTTTCGAAGGCGCAATGCCCATATCCTTTAAAAACCCAAGCACATCGCCGCGTGCGATTACCTTTTTTGCCAACGCAAAAAGGATATGCCGCTCTGTGATGCTGCCGCCCTCACCGGACTTGGACAAGGGAACGATGTCCGCGTCAAAATCCATGGCAACGCCTGTAACCTCCGACAGCCTTGCCGTCATGGCCCGGTTTCTTTCGTTGCGCTTTGCGGTGTATGGCCTGAAAAATTCCGCCGCCGCGTCGATGTTTCTGTGCGGCAGGGCGTGCAGCGCTACATACGCAACAGAGCGCTGGTCGGGGTTGTTGATCCGTCTTCCCTCCAGGCGTGTGCCCGCCATGCTCACGCGGCACTCCGCGCCTATGGTGGTGGCAAGGTTTGCTATTTTTCCTGCCTGTATAAACTCTGCGCACCCGGCGACACTGTCGTGATCCATGATCCCCGCGGTATCCAGCCCCGCGGTGCACGCCATGTATACAGCCTTGGTGGGGGAGTAGGGCGAGAAGGAGTAAAAGGTGTGGATATGGTTGTTGACGTTTCCGCTCGGCTCGCGCTTGGGCGCGTCCGCCATAAGCGCCCTGAGCGCCCTGAGCCTTTCTTCCATACTGCCGCTGTTTAAAATATCCATGGTTTTCTCCTTTTTAACTCAGCATGACTTGGCCGCCGGTGACCGGTATAGCCTGCCCTGTTTCGTATTCCTGCTCCAGGCAGTAAAATATCGCCTTGGCCACATCGGGCGTGGTGCAGCCGCGCTTTAGGGGTGCTTTCTGCTCATAAAACCGTCTGACATCCGCCACCGTTTTGGCCCCGGGCACCTTGCCCGCATTCAAATACTGCACGAACAGGCCGCGCTCCGGGTCCGACCACAGCGGGCCGTCATAGAAATTGCCGGGGCATATGGCATTGACCTTGATGTTAAACTCGGCAAATTCCAGAGCAAAGCTTTGGGTAAGGCCGATGCCGCCAAACTTGCTGCCGGCGTAGGCAAAGTTTTTGAGGCTGCCGGTCAGCCCCGACTTTGAATTGATCTGGATGATATCCATAAAATAATCCGGCTTATACTGATGCTGGATTTTCATGATTTTTGCCACATGCTTCACACAGTAGAAATAAGCGGTGTAGTTGACGTTCACCACAAGATCAAACTGGGCGTCGTCAAGCTCGTCCACGCCGCCCGCACGCACGATGCCGGCGTTGTTGACCAAAACGTCTATCCCGCCGAATGCTAAAACCGTGCTGTCCACCATGTTTTTCACAGAATCCGAGTTCGTCACATCCGCCTGCACGGCCAGTGCCCGTTCCGCGCCATATTTTTCACATAAGGCGGCGGCGTTTTTGCCTGCCAGCTCGCCGTTTAGGTCGGCAATTATGACATTGGCGCCGTTTGCGATGAGCGCCTCGGCAATGCCCTGCCCGAAGCCTTGCGCGCTTCCTGTCACAATGGCTGTTTTGCCCTGCGCACGCATACTGCCGCTTGCCGTGCCCACGCTTTTCCGGTAGCTCTCCGCCTCCCAGCTCGTGATGAAATCCACCAGCGTTTGCGGCATAAAGCTGTGGCCACCGAAGGACTTGGTGTAGACGGCGATCTTTACGGCATCCAAAAACAGCTGTTTTGCGGTATCGGCGTCTTTTTTAGTAGCACCGCACGCGTATACGCCTAAGTCTGCAACCGTGATAATGCGCGGTGCGCGGCCGAAGCGGCTCTTGTATTCCGCTATGTCCTTTTCAGCGTTGCCCACATCCTCAATAAAGAGCGGCTGCGCGCCGCAGTATACGATATGATCCGGCGTAAACGCGCCCGACACCGGCGCAAAGCTTTCGCGGCTTTGCAGGAAAGACGCAAGCGTTTTGTTTGTAAAAAACGTCGTAACGCCGGTTTGCTCCATAGTCAGCATACGAAGCGCCGGCGCAAGCGCCACAGCCAGCTCGCGGTCAAACGCCGTATCTGAAAAATCGGGCCTTTCGGCTAACGCCACCTCAAGCCTGCCCATGATATCGCTGTAAAGCTGATGCACTTCTCCGGCGGTGTTTGCCGCGGTAAACACGCCGTGATTCTGCAAAAACACCATTTGCGCATCCGAACCGTTTTTGGCTTTGTAGGCATTGTATGCGTCATAAACCTTTTTGGAGAGCACATAGCCGGGCTCGGTGTTTTCGATCCATATAAACGAATCGCCGAAAATCGCCCTGACGGCCTTTTCGCCCTGCGCCGAGCAGGTCAGGCCGTTTACCAGCGCGGGGTGCAAATGCACCACATAGGAAAAGGGCAGAATATTGTGCAGCAGGGTTTCAACGCTGGGGCGTTTGTGTTCCTCTCCCATTTCGCGCGACGCCATGAGGTCGGCAAGGACGGCGGCTTCCCGCGCCTTTGCCTCTGACGGATAATCCTTGCACAAAATATCGTCAAGCTTTTTCCGGTTCATTTTCACAAAGCCGTCCGCCGTGATGTGCGCAAGGCCGGTGCCCGACCCCTTTATGTAAAGATACTGCTCGTCCTTAAAGGAGGTATTGCCCCCTCCCGCCAGCACAAAATTTTCATCTGAGCCGAACGTGTTTGATAACGCCACAAGCGTTTGTATGCTCATTTTTCGACGCCTCCTTTTTATCTTGCGATACTGCCATACCATCCTTGGCCTATGGCGCGCCACAAACAGGCGCAGGCCCGTACAGACTGCCAAATAAAATACCCCACGCCATGCGTGGAGCATCCATTGTGGAGCTGGTGATGGGACTCGAACCCGCGACCTGCTCATTACGAATGAGCTGCTCTACCGACTGAGCTACACCAGCATATATGAGAGGGCAAACACGCGCCTTTATGGTATTGTCTGTCATGAAACCGCCCAAGGCCGCCACGCGCCGCGGCAGGCCGCTCATTACCGGTAGACTGCCCCGGTGCCTGCTGTGCGGCAGGATACCTTAAAAACCGGCGTGACTGTGAGTTTTTGAGCTCAACAAAAGGAATTATAGCAGATATCGTCCGAAAAATCAATATTTACACGATATTTTTTTTGTGGTATTATGACTAAAGTGTCGGAAAAGCGCAAAAGCGGTTCCTGCAAAGGCTTTTGGGGCGGCGCACTCTATTTTCGGGGAGCTGTTTATGAACAGATTTACCATCAATTCCTATGCAAAGATCAACCTCACGCTGGATGTGCTGGGCCAAAGGCCGGACGGGTACCACAATGTGCGCATGGTGATGGCGCAATGCGGCCTGTGCGACACGCTGCTGCTGGCCAAAAGGGCGAAGGGGATCACACTGCGCACAAATTTGGACTATCTTCCCTGCGACGAACGCAACACCGCCGTTAAAGCGGCTATGCTTTTTTTTGATGAAACGGGCATAGACGGCGGAGCGGATATTGACATTGTCAAGCGCATACCTGTCGCGGCTGGGCTTGCGGGGGGCAGCGGCAACGCCGCCGCTGTGCTCAGCGGTTTAAACCAGCTTTTTGACGCGAAGCTTTCGCAGGAGGTTTTGCTGCGGCTGGGAAAGGCGGTGGGCGCCGATGTGCCGTATTGTACCAGCGGCGGCACCATGCTTGCCGAGGGCATAGGCGAGCTGCTCACGCCGCTGCCGGATCTGCCGCGCACGCCTATCGTGGTTGTTAAGCCGGATATCCGCGTTTCCACCGCCCAGGTTTACGCCGCGTTGGATCAGGAGCAAAAGGCGGCGCACCCCGGCACGCAGGCCGTGGCCGACGCGCTTGCGCGGGCGGATACGGCCTGCGTTGCGGCGGCCATGTTTAATGTGATGGAGTCGGTCACAGCGGTGATGCATCCTGTGATCGGGATGATAAAGAGTCACTTACTTGCGAAAGGTGCCCTGGGCACTGTGATGAGCGGGAGCGGGCCGTCGGTTTTTGCGCTGTTTGACGATTACGCCGCCGCAAAGGCCGCCGCGGCAGCTTTTGGCGGAAAATACTTTACCTATGCAGGATGGACGCGCTGAAAGCTTTGTAACTGCACTGCGACTAATGTTTGTTTTTTGGTGCATCAGAGCAATTTCAAGCAAAACTATTTGAACTGAAAGGTTGATTGATTATGGACAAACCGAATGTTTTGATTATTTTGACAGATCAGCAGCGCTATGACACCATAAGCGCTCTGGGCTACGCCCATATGATCACCCCCAACCTGGATCGGCTGGTCAAAAAAAGCTGTAGCTACATGTATGCGCATTCCACCAATCCGGTATGTATGCCTGCAAGACACGATTTGCTTACAGGGCGGCCGGGCAGGGCGCATGGATATTATGTTAACAGAAGAATGTCGATAAAAGATCACAGCTTGCCGACAATCCCAAGGGTTTTTTCTGAAAACGGCTACCGTACGGCGGCTGTGGGGAAAATGCATTTCTGCCCTGCGCGTGAGCATCACGGCTTTGGAGAAATGTTTTTGATGGAGGAGCTGCCGATCCACAGGCAGGACGACCAGTACCTCTGTCATCTTGCCGAAGCAGGACTTGGGCATGTGCAAAACATTCATGGCGTGCGCCCCCATGTCTACCACATCCCGCAGAGGGCGCAAATGGATCAGGCGCACCATGGAACCACTTGGGTGGGCGATAAAACTATAGACTGGCTACAGTCAAATGGGCAAAATCCGTTTTTTCTGATGACCGGCTTCATCCAGCCGCATCCCCCTTGGAGCTTGCCGGATGCGTTTGAGGACCTATACAGTCAAGCGGATATTCCGGATGCCATACCGCGCTCCAGAAAATATCCTTTTGTAAGCGAGGAGTGCGCGTGGTATGGCGATAATGATTCCGAGCAGCATAAGCGTAAAATACGGGAAGCATATTTTGCATCCGTTACCATGATAGATCGGCAGATCGGCAGAATAATAGATTATCTTGAAACATCAGCTCTGATGGATCAGACATTGATTATATTCACTTCTGACCATGGTGAAATGCTTCAGGACAAAGGATTTTACAGCAAGGAGCTTCCCTATGAGGGTTCTGTACGCATTCCGATGCTTATTCATTATCCGAATAATGAAAAGGCCGGAGAGGTATGCGAGGATTTTGTTGATTTATTCGACATATTCCCTACCTGTCTTGACGTGTGCGGCCTCAAATATCCTGAAGGGCATGGCAATCTGCAGGGTGAGTCGCTGTACCGCTCTTCCGGCGGAAAAGACCGTTCATATCAGACATCGGCAACGGGAGCAGGCGGGGCCGGATGCGGCACGCCGTCCGGCTTTGGCGGGCGATGGGTCATGAGCAGAAATAAGCGGTATAAATATGTCTATTACTATCACAAGGGTACCGAAGAGCTTTATGACATGGCAGCCGACCCGTCGGAGCTAAGAGATCTTATCAGTGCGGGGGATTATCCAAAGGAAGCTTACCGTGAGCTGAAAGATAAGGCGATCTCATACGAAAGGCAATGCGGCCCGGAAGGGCTGATCCAAAATGATGCATTTATCGAGATGGATTGCGGCGAATACGAGCCTTTTGTCAACTCGAAATTTCCGCTTTGGTGCTTGTATCATATGCAGAAGTTCGACGAGAGGGAGCCCGGGGCGCGCGGCGAACAATTTCTAAAGGAAATCCAATACGCATTAGCCAGGCCAGAGCTGAGCGGCATTGCGCTGGAGGATGTGTTTTGCGATCCGGATTGGATGAAAGAGTTTATCAGGGTATGGAAAGTGTATGGCGGAAGCTCGGGCGAAAATTTTGATGCCTTATTTGGCAAATTGGGCGTTTCTGCCGGCGATTAAATACCTGATGTCAAAAATCAATCATCCCAACAATTTTTCCGACCCGCATTTATACACAATACCTGTGCGGCAGTGTAATTAAAATTTAGTTGATATTTTAAGCCCTAAAGTGGCCGGCGAAACTTGACATGTCAATGGAATAGATATATAATCAAATTGTAATGAGGGATAAATATATTTGGGGGTGTCGGTATGAATGTGATTAGTCAACGAAAGCAGGCAGCAGAAGCGCGCGGCGCGGATGTTTTTTTCATGGATTCTCTGTCTAAAGGCGCATGGGATGATGAGGGGCAAAGGGCAATTTTAAGAAAGAAAATAGATATTGCCAAAAGATTTACAGGGGCATACAAGCAGCACCAGGGCGATCACGTTGCCATAAGGGAAGCGGCTTGCCTGGGCGAGCAGTATCCAGCCGTATGTAAAGAGATAACGGATTATGACCTGATAGCCGGCCGTGCCTATTACGAGTATTTGGTGTCTTTTAGCCTTGAGGCTGCAGCCCTTAATTCAGACATAGAAATACTCCGCCTTGATAACAAGCCGGACCATCTGCTCACAGACGGGGAAAAAGAGCTGAGGGCTAGGCTTGGCGTATCCTCCGGCGCTTTCTCATACAATTATTCGGGCTTGAAAAACCTGCTTGACGCACCGTTTATCAGTGCGCAGGAAAAAGAGGAGATAGCCGGGATCATCCGGTTTTGGTATGACGAGAGCACACTGTTCAAATTTTTGAAGGAGCTGCCCGAAGAAGTGCGCAAAAACCTTGGCAGGGTAAGCCAGGTTTGCCAGTATGCCTTAGGCTTCGTGCGCGTATGCTGCATCTCGGTTGATTTTGACAAGCTCATCCGTTTGGGTATCCCGGGGATGAAGGCCTTGATTTCAGATAAAAAAGAAGCAGCGGTCAAAGCGGGCGGGCAAACCGGTTTGTATGAAGGTATGCTGATGGCGCTTGACGTGCTGGTCAGCACATGCAAGCACTATGAGAATGAGTGTGCAGACAAGGCGGCAGCCGAAACAAACGAAAAGAGAAAGCATGAGCTTTTGGTCATGGCGGATACGCTGCGTAAAATCCAGATTCAAAAGCCTGCGACTTTCAGGGAAGGTATACAGCTTTTCTGGCTGTACAATCTTTTGACGGCTGCGGTAAACTACGGCAGAATGGACATCTATCTGGGCGATTTGTACGCCGGGGATATTGACTCCGGCAACGAGACTGAGGAAAGCCTCAATGCGGTCATAAAGTCCCTGTGGCGGATGATCGACGATTTGAAATACGAAGGAAACTTCGGCTCCCGTTTTAACACAAGAGTTATCCTTGGCGGTAAGGCAAGAAGAAATGAAGCCAATGCAGACAAATTTGCCATCGCGGCGCTAGAGGTCACCAAGGCGCTAAAAGTAGCGGAGCCTATGGTCACACTGCGCTTTTATGAAGGGCAGAATCCTGTGCTGATGGACAAAGCGATGGCGTGCATCGGCGCGGGCTGCGTTAATCCCACGCTGTACAATGATGATGTGTTGGTGCCCTGGGTATCCAAGGCATACAATGTTTCACTGGAGGAAGCCGAAAATTACATTCCCGAGGGCTGCGGAGAAATTCTGATCGACCACAAAAGCGTAGGCTCGCCCAACGGTGTCATCAACTACGTTACAGCGCTTGATTATATTCTGCACAACGGCTACAATACAGAGGTAGGGGAGCAAAGGGGCCTTGCGCTGGGCGAACTAGACAGCTTCGATACCTTTGAAAAGCTGCTTGACGCGTTTAAAAAGCAGGTGGATTTCACACATGGCATACTGGCCAAAAGACATGCGCTTGAAACAAAAATCGAAGCCGAAGACGCGGCGTTTTTGTTCCTCAGCATGCTGACCGACGATTGTATAGACAGAGGCAAATCCCTTTTTGACGGCGGCGCGCGCTATATTGGCGGCCAGATCGAAACCTTTGGGCTGACTAACGCCTGTGACAGCCTTTATGCGATTAAAGCGCTGGTATACGACAAGAAGGTTATGACGCTTCAAAAAATGGTAGAAATCCTGGATGCCAATTTTGAAGGCTATGAGAAAGAGCATCAGATGATGTTAAACGTCGCAAAATATGGCAACGACATCAGCGAGGTTGACGATCTGCATACCGAGGTAAGCAATTATGTATGCCAAAGCAGTTTTAATAAGGCCAAGGAAGTCGGGCTTCATTTCTTCCTAAACTGCAACTTAAATCCCGGCGGCGTCAGGTACGGGGAGAGCACCAAGGCGTCATCCGACGGCAGGGTATACGGCGAGACCATGGCGGTTGGCAACTGCCCTATGCCCGGCAGAGACAAAAGCGGTATTACCGCACTGCTCAATTCCATGTCCAAGGGCGATCAGCTCAATTCGGGCTATGTACACAACTTAAAGGTTTCGTCCGAAATGTTTGCGCCGGACAATTACGACAAGTTCAAATCCCTCATTGACACCTATTTTGACAATGGTGGATGCCAGCTGATGGTGACAACGCTGAATAAGGGCGACCTGGAAAACGCCATGAAGGAGCCGGAAAAGTATTCCCATATACTGGTCAGGGTCGGCGGGTGGACAGCCAGATTTGTAGAGCTTTCCAAAAGGCATCAGCAGGAGATATTAGACCGCACGTTGTATAGTTAAACGTCTGGATTCAATCAAGTAATCAAAAACGGTGCCCGCTTTTTGCGCACTGCTTTACGGTGTGGAGAAGCCTGATTTGCATTTGCCCCGTGCCACACGGTTATTGACGCGGAATTACCGAAATAATGCGGCATGGCACTTGACAAAAAAAAGTTTATACAGTAAAATGAAGACCGTGCGTATTGTGACCCGTAGCTCAGCGGGATAGAGCGATTGCCTCCTATAGCAAATAGGTCGAACCGCCGCTAAAATTGAATATGCCCTCGTAGTAAAATGGATATTACAGACCCCTCCTAAGGGGTAGATGGAACCGGCACCAAAACTGCATAAAATCACACAAAAAGTAAATACGGCCTCATAGTACAAGGGATAGTACAAGCCCCTCCTAAGGGTTAGATACAGGTTCGAGTCCTGTTGAGGCTGCCAATAAAACGCTGTAAACTCAATGGTTTCAGCGTTTTTGTATATTTTGGCAATTTGCTAATAATGATTGAAAATTCTTAGCAAGCTAAGAAAATGTTAATTTATTTAATGAATATCGATGTATGAAAATGGAATATTTGCTAAGAAGAATCGAACGAAATCTAGAAAGGTTGCTAAGAAAAAAGGCGTTTTGCTAAGAGCCGCAATATTCTTTAAATTAGCAAGGTTCGATTTCTGAATTTTTGCCACTTAACTTAACGAAAAATTTAATTGAAAATATATGTGGTTAATATTATACTTACCGTAAAGTAATCTTATTAAGCATCCTGCTGAGTTAGCGTTGATGTGTGCTGTTTAATTTATATTAGTGGAGGTAGATAACCATTATGGTCAAAAATAAATTAAAGGAAAAATTAAATCAAACTGCGAAATTTGTTCGTAACAACTGGAAAGGATTGTTAGCCTTAGGAGGTTTAGTAGTAGTGGGTGCTATTTTATCATCAAAAGATAGTGGTTATGATGATGGTGACGATAGCTCAATAGATAGTAATTATGACAACTCAATGAAATTCACAAAAAAATGGTTTAAAAATGCAACAGACGATGAATTGGAATCGGAACGTGAGAAAGTCAGATTAAGGTATATAGACGGTAGCAATATTGATATTGACGAGGCAAGCAGACTGTATGACGTATTACACACATTTGATGGTGAAATGATTGACCGTGCTAATACTAAATACGAAAATGAACACCCTGATGCACAACCAAGACACCGTGAACATGGCTGGTATTTACCTAATGACGATTAAACAAACACCTACTAATAAACATTTTCTTTTATAACATATAAATTTATCTTGTTTCGTAAGTAACAATATTTTCTACATTTGTACATTATATCAATATCTACAATATAAGCAGCATGGAACTTTCCGTTTGGGAAAGCTCCATGTTTTTTTCACTATTTTTGATTCTGAATGATTGCCGCCAGTGTTTGCGCTAATTCCGGCGAGCTTTTTAACTGCTCTATCAGTACAGCCAAATCCACCTGTTGCTTCTCTTCCGGCGGTTTCACATTTCGCAAATCGGGATTAGAATAAAATGCCGCTTCAAATTTCTGTGCGTTGATTTTTCTGTCCTCGTCTAGAATGTGCGCATATACCTTGGTGATCATATCAATTTCAGCATGACCCGTATCACCCTGCGTTGCCTTTAAATCTCCATGATTGAGCTTCAACTTATATGTGGTACTGGAATGTCTGAGCGAATGGAACACCACTTCCGGCAAGCCTGTTTTCTCCCGCAGTGCATGTAGCTCCTTAAGAATAATCCTACCCTCACACGGTCTACCGTTTATATGTGCTACAACAAGATTATAGTCAAGATATTCATCACCAAGAAAGTCTTTTAATTCATCCTGTGCTTCCTTATGTTTTCTAAGAATATATGCCACAGTTTTTGGTAACCAAACCTTTCTGATACTGCTTTCGGTTTTTGGCTTTTTCAACACGATCCGTGTACTCGTATTACTTAACAGCGATGGGAAAATAAAATATATATCCTTTTTATCAAGTGCTTCTATCGCGCGTTTTGATGTACGTTCCAGTTCCTTGTCAATATAAATATGAGCATCATCATTAGCAAGATCATTGTCGCTGATATGGACGTTATCCCAAGTGAGCCCCAAAACCTCTCCCATACGAAGTGAGCAGGCAAAGGCTAAGTTGAGAGCAATATATAGCTTCGTATCTTCGCAGTTATCAAGAGCCGTTTTAATCATTTCAGCATTCCATATTTCGCTTTTAGGGTATTTTCGTTTGGGCAAATCAACAAATTCAAACGGATTTTTACCAATCAGCTCCCACTTCACAGCTTGCCGGAAAGCGCACCGCAATAATTTAATAACCTTTTCGGTTGCGCCTTGCGCGATATACTGCGTTGCAGCTTTTCTATGCTTTGTTGCGACTGCGGGTGTTTTTTGCAGGCGTTTATAAAACTTATCAGCAAAATGAGGCGTTATATCCTGAATCTGCACATCGCCAATCAGTGGATTAATGTAGTTTGCAATTAGTCCGGTATTGCCATCATATGTCGAAACACCCCAGTTTTTCTCACCGTAAAGACTAACAAAGTCATATAAAAACTCCGCTACGGTTTGGTTTTTAGGCGGTATAAAAGTGCCGTTAAACTGTTGATTTTCAATCTCCGCCTTGCGTTTAAGTGCATCCTTATGAGTATGCCACGTTTCCCATTTTTGCCGGGATTCGCCTTGCTCGTCCTCGTAGTTATAAACTACAGAATATGATTTTTTGCGTTTAATAATGGTTGCCATTTTAGCAATCCTCCTCTATAAATTTTGCTAAGAACAGTTTATAATTCTTCGTTCGTTTCCGCAAATGTGCGGATTGGACAACTCACATGGAGTTGTCCAACCAATCATCAAATGACTTCTTGGAAATGCGAATACTGTTACCGATTTTTACTACCTTGAAATTCGCGTCCTTGATTAATGTGTAAGCCTTGTTTTTGCCAATGCCGAGTATCTTTGCAATTTCTATAACCGTGTAAGTACGTTTATTTGTTTCGATGTTATTCATAATAAAATTCCTCCATAAAACAAAAAATCATCCATATAAATGGATGATCATCGTGTTTGTTCCGTTTTTTGTTTGTTGAGATACGCCTGGTATCTTGTTACAGCTTTTAAGATAAAATCCTCTAACTCCTTGGGCTGCATATCTTTTTTCAAAATTGACTTAACTTTTTCATATGGGATTCGCACCTGTTCCTTTTGATTGGCTTTCGGCTCACACATGACCTCCATTATAGCGTCCTCGTCCAGCTTTTCTTGACCACTTAATACCTTTAATTTCTGTGCCTGCGAAAGTGACGGGCTTGACTGTTCGGCATCCATTGCTGACAATAGCATTTTCTGTTGTTCTTTAGACAGGTATGATAATTCGACCGCTGGGTTAAATGCGATTTTCTTGTCATCAACCATTTGGAGCAATTGTGGAATTAGTTCCGTTAGGCGGATATATCGTTGGATTTGATTGCGACTTTCTCCTGTGTTTTCGGCAACTAAAACATCAGCCCTAAAATTTGTCCCAACTTGGGACGAATTATTTCTCGGGCGGCCGGGGAGGCGTTTTACCGCCTCTAACTTCATCTTATATGCAAAGGCTTTCTCGCTTGGTAGAATATTTTCGCGCTGAACATTGCTATCTACCATTGCTATAATCGCCTGCTCATCGGTTAGCTCGCGAACAAGTACCGGCATTTCTTCTATGCCGATAATCTGACAAGCGAATTTACGGCGGTGTCCGGCAATCAATTCATAGCCGTCACCTTTTGGTCGGGCGATAGCAGGAATCAAAACGCCATTTCCTTTAATGCTGTCAACCAATTTTTGAAAGTCTGCGTCCTGCGTCACCCGGAATGGATGATTTTCGAACGCTGCCAATTTTAACAGCGATAAATTTTTAATTTGCTCGTTTTGCATTGTGTTGTCCTCCATATTTTTAGATAATGAAAAATCCGAAATATCGGTGGACGTAGTTTTAATTGTGTTTTCTGTCATCGTGTATGACCTCGCTCTCTTTCTTTGTTTAGAGCATCTTTTTCCATTTGATGCTCGGCTTTTAACCATTGTTGTAATTTCGGGTATCGCTCCACTATGCTTTTGGCGGTGCGGAGTTTATCACGAAGCGGCTTTATCTTTTCAGATAAGTCCTTGCATTTCTGTTTCAAATCAGCCTCAACCTCTGGTGACTTCGGACGACGCAGTAGATTACGATAACCTTGCCTCTCTGTCTCCATGCCTTTTATCTCGCCGGAAATATTGTCCACAAACGAAAAAAGCTCCTCCGCCGAATGGATGTTTTCATCGGTGAGAAGCAAATATTCCTTTTGTATCTGATGTAGTTTTGTAATTTCCAATCTAATAGATGGCGATAACGGCTGGCAGCGTTCCTCAAAAGCATTGCGTTCTTTGATTAGTAGTAACAGTTGTAGAATGATATAAAAGATGACATCTACTAAAACGACTGCCTTATCGTTAAAATGCTCAATTTCCCAATTCAATCGTTTTTCCAATTCAAGTAGCGGATACCGCTTTGGTCTATATACAGGATTATTGTTTTGCACTATGAAAAAGTGAATATTTTCACGATGCTTTTCAAAGCGAGCATTGATGACTTCCCTGGCATATCCCAGACTGTCCAGGCGAATTGGCCTTTTCCAATCAGGAGCCTTTACCGAAAGATGCTTGTACCTATCACCACCACGGCTAAATTGATAGCCAAGCGCTTTTAGCCTCCGCTCAAAATCTTCAGGTTTCCTTGAATATTGCAAAACGGTTTCTATATCCTGCTTCAAAATATCTCTGTGTGTCAGTCCTCCGTTTTTATGAATCCAGTAAGCACCTTTTTCACCGCCGTAGAACGGAGCATCTTTTAAAACGGATTTACCCATCTCCATGCAAACGGCATCAGATATTTCGCGCAGTCGATAATGATCCGAAATATGGTTTTCAAACTTTTGTCCGGTTTTAAAAGAAACAGAATTTACAACCATGTGATTGTGTAGATTATCAGTGTTAAGATGCGTAGTGACAACGATTTCATATTCATCGCCCCACATTCGCCGGGCGGTTTCCATGCCGATGGCGTGTGCTTCTTTGGGTGTAACTTCGCCGGAACGAAAACTCTGGAACCCGTGATAAGCAACATTACCGCCTGTTTTGCCGAACCGCCGTTTTGTCGTCATCATCTGCTCGTATGCCCTTTTTTTCGGGCAGTTGATAGAATCAACATACATGGCTTTGTCTGTTTTTTCATCATTGCCGACATAATGAAGTGCCTTGCACAAATCGTCATCCAAATATTTTGGGTCGGTGGTTTTGTCCGGATTTTGGGCATATTCAATTACATCCTTCAGCTTTCCTTTGACTGGCCAGAATCCTGTGGTTGCCATTTTGCACATCCTTCCTTTACCTGCGCAACAGTTTCTTTTTCAGGAAGGAAAAGCGCTGATCCGATATCATCAATCAGTTTCAAAATCTTTTCTTCTGTTTTTGCATCTACCTTACCGTCAATGGAATTGCACAGTTCGCACAGCTTTGTGTAAAACAAATAAAAAGCGTCTGGCAGTACTGTTCTTGGTAAATATCCGAGTGCTCTTTGACGAATATATTCTGATATTGGCAAGTCGCATTTTTTTGCAATCTGTTCAATCTTCTTTTTTTGCTCGGGTGTTACACGAGCCTCAATTCGTAGTTCTTTTTGCATATTGACCTCCTTGTCATTATGGGGTATTAGGGGCGATAGCCCCTAAAGATATAGCCCGAAATCAGGCTGATTGGAACTTGCCACACAAGTTCCCTGCTTGTTAAGGTATAAGACAGTCTTTTTCTTTCATAAAATCCGGCGGATCAAACTTAGCCAAATACTCGTCACAATAGCAGCCTTCCGCAATCTTATACGATAGGTTCTCGGGTTTGTGCCATCGCTTTTCAAAAGTTAAAAAACACAGAGGTGCGCCGATATCCGGGCTTCCAATCCCTAAACGATCAGCTTCTGAAAATTTTAGCGTATACCATAGATTCCAGTCTTCCGGCGTAATGAGCAGTATATGAATGCAACGATTTTTCCAATCTCCAAACCGTTCTCGTACCCAACCAATGGCTTGCCCGGTAAACCACGGTTTTACAAAAGTTCTGCCGTCATACTCAATTGCTTCCTTAACGATTCCATTAGTGATTGCTGTTGTGACTTTAAATTTGTTCATAATGAATATCTCCTTTATTTTGCGCGCAAAAAAAGACCGCCTTCCTTTTAAAAGCGGCCTGTAGATTTCTTTTGTGCTATGTAATTTTTATCATTCTCCGCAAAGCTTGAGAATGACTTCGTTTAAAAAATCAATGGGCTTTTCTTCGGATATGTATTTATTCCGTAGCTCCATCAGCGCATTAATAATTGCCCCTCGTTCATACTCGTCAATACTTATTTTGCAAGGTTTTATCTTCATATATAAATCAACTCCTCACAAATTATCTCCAGAGCACGGTTGTGGATGTTCAGCATTTTTTGAACCCACAACATCTGCTTTTCTGATTTAAGTTGTTCCGTCACACCCTCTGTTACCGCCATTTGCTGGCAGATAAGTTCAAAACGCTCGTGTGATGTCTGGTCGATTCCATAAAGGTGTTCATTTAGTTTTCCGCTGGTGAGCAGATTCATAAACAGTCCTTTGCGATGATTTTTCAAATAACTTCGCCTCATAAGCCCGAACTTCCCAATTTTGTAATTCGGTTCGTTTGACATGACAAGATTGGGTAAATAATAATCACCAACCAAGACATAAGAAATTCCGGTTTGCTCGTTTGTATAGTGTTTTTGCAATTCATTCATGCGTATTCACGCTCCTTTCGTTTATCATTGTATTGGTAGACGATAAAAACTGCAAATGTGCGGATAATATTTTACAAGTAACTTTTCAATCTAAAAGTTAACCCGCAAGCGAAAAACTTGCGGGTTAATAATCTATTTTATTGTCCTCACAAAAATCGAGATAAGCCTCGGCAATCCGTTTAATGCGTTTTATAATACCGCTATGATTTTTATATCCCAACTTCTTCGCTATTTCCTCATATGTCTTTCCATTCATTCTCATGGTTAAAATATCAAAATCTTTTTCCGATATTTTAAATTCAAAGTGCTCAATAAGCATCTTCCCACATACTTCGTCTTCAAAATCTTGACGTTCATCGTGAAAGTCGTAGGATATAAATTCATCGGACTCATTTGTTTGTGCTTCCTCGATAGAAACGATAGGGTGTCGGGTGCGAGTGTGATACCATTTCCTCATAAAATCTCTTTTTTGATTGCTGTCACGTGTGTCAAAATCTTCAAAACAGCGAAATTCTTTGGCGGTTGCGATTATTCCGTACATATTGTGTTTTTCCATTACTTTAGGGACAAGACGGCTCATTATATCCGATACTCTTTCCCAAGACATATAAGAAACCCCGTCTTCCCATGGCAGTTTTAGTAGCGTGACCGGATCGGGAATAATCTTTCTGTCAAGTAATTCCTGAACCCAAAACGACGGCGAATGAGAAAGCCGCCATGCGGGATCGTATCCGGAATAAATTTCTTTCTTCCCTTTTATACCCATATATGGCCAAGTTAGATGCGAAAAACCGTCTATCATTAACAAAAGAAAAAGATCACTTTCAATAACTTCTCTTGATTGTTTTTCATGAACAGCCCGACCGGGGACTCGTGAAATTGAAGCGATTTCGTGACCGCACCTAATCAACAAATCTTTCGGGAAGAAATAATATGCGGATAAATATTCACCGTTTACGAGCGGCGTGGTTTCTCCAGTCGGTCTTTTTATTAATATTGGCATTCGGTTTGCCTCCTTTCTCAGTTGTTTTAATACTATTCTATTTATAAACGACATTGTTTGTATTAAACTGTTCCCGTTTGTATTGTTTATTTTATCATATTTTTCGTCAAATGAAAAGATATAAACGAGAGAAAAAGGGATATTAAAGTTTTTTGGGGAATAATATTTGGATATATTTTAAATAAACTTGAAGAAATCACTTGATATTATTCCCGAAATGGCGTATAATAAATTATATTAATTTGCGTCTATATGCGGAGGTTCAGAATGGACTATATAAAAGTATCGCAGGCTGCTGAAAAATGGGGGCTTTCACCGCGAAGAGTCCGCATTTTATGTGCTGAAAACAAAATATCCGGCATAATAAAAAAAGGTAAGCTGTATATGATTCCGGAAAATGCTCCGAAGCCGATTGACGGCAGAACGCTCAGAGGCAAAGACCTTTCGGGCGCTTTTGCTATGCTGTTTTTAAATATAGATGCAAAAAAAGCGGAGCTCCACAAACGCCGTCCTTTCACAAAAGGTGAACTTCAGCGGTTGCAGGATGAATTTCTTGTGGAGTTTACTTATAACTCTAATGCGATTGAGGGAAACACCCTGACTTTACAAGAAACGGCATTGGTTTTAGAGGGTGTAACCATTGACCAGAAGCCTTTAAAAGAACACTTAGAAGCCGTCGGTCATAAAGATGCCTTTTTATATATACAAAGCCTTGTTTCAGATGGCAAGTCCATTACAGAGTATGAAATAAAACAAATTCATTCTCTTGTTTTGATGGACAGACCTGATGACAAAGGTGTTTACCGCCGCATTCCGGTAAAAATTATGGGTGCTGTGCATGAACCACCACAGCCGTATTTGGTTGAACCGCAAATGAACGAGTTGATTCGAAAAAACGAGCAAAATAAAAAAACAATGCGCCCAATTGAGCGCATCGCAAGATTTCATTTAGACTTTGAGGGTATTCATCCCTTTGTGGACGGCAACGGCAGAACCGGACGGCTTATATTGAACCTCGATTTGCTCCGAAACGGATACCCGGCGATTAACATAAAATTCACCGACAGAAAAAAGTATTACGACGCATTCGACGCCTACTATTGCGACGGCAACGCCGGAGAGATGATAAAATTGATTTCCGGATATGTCGACGAGCGACTGGAACAGTATTTGAGGATATTGGGAGGAAATATATAATGGCTGTTGCTAAAGCGAAAAAAGAAATCACGATGGAAGAAGCTCTCTGGAAATCAGCGGACAAGCTTCGCGGTTCTGTTGAGCCTGCTGAGTACAAGCACGTTGTTTTGAGTTTGTTTTTTTTGAAATTTGCCAGTGATAAATTTGAAGTGCGCCGTCAGGAGCTTATTGGCGAGGGCAAGGAGCAATATCTTGATATGGACGCGTTTTATACGATGAAAAACGTGTTCTTTCTCCCTGCCGAATCCCGCTGGTCATATATCATGGAAAACGCGAAACAGGACGACATTGCCCTGCGAATAGACACCGCATTATTCACTGTAGAAAAAAGCAACCCGTCGCTTAAAGGCGCGCTGCCGGATAACTATTATTCCCGTTTACATATTGATACCGCCAAGCTCGCTTCTCTTCTTGATGAAATCAATAAAATCAATACTGATGATGCGGAACAGGACATCATCGGGCGTGTGTATGAATATTTTCTTGGAAAATTTGCGCTTGCCGAAGGAAAAGGCAAGGGTGAGTTTTACACACCAAAATGTATCGTTAACCTGATTGCCGAAATGATTGAGCCTTATAAAGGTAAGATTTATGACCCGTGCTGCGGTTCCGGCGGTATGTTTGTGCAGTCAATCAAATTTATAGAAAGCCATCAGGGCAACACCCGCGATATTTCTATTTATGGGCAGGAATATACAAACACCACATATAAGCTCGCCAAAATGAACCTCGCTATTCGAGGCATCAGCGGAAACCTCGGTGAGCAAGCGGCGAACACCTTTTCAAATGACCAGCATAAGGATTTGAAATCCGATTTCATCATGGCGAACCCACCTTTTAACCAAAAAGAATGGCGAGCTGATAATGAACTAACCGACGATCCGCGTTGGAGCGGCTATGAAGTGCCGCCTACGAGCAACGCCAATTATGGGTGGATTCTCAATATCGTTTCCAAACTATCACAAAATGGCGTAGCGGGATTTCTTCTTGCCAACGGTGCGCTTTCAGATGACGGAACCGAGCTGAAAATACGCAAACAGCTTATTGAAAACAATCTTGTCGAAGCAATTATCATCCTGCCGCGTAGTCTGTTTTACACTACCGACATAAGCGTGACGCTTTGGATTTTAAATAAAAACAAAACCGCCCGTACTGTTGAACAAAATGGAAAGTTGAAAAAGTATCGCGACCGCCAGCGTGAAATACTGTTTATGGATTTGCGCCAAATGGGTTCACCCTATGAAAAGAAATTCGTGGAGCTTACGGAAACCGACCGCCAAAAGGTCTGCGATGTTTATCATGCGTGGCAGCAGGTTGGGTATGAAGAAAGCTATGAGAATGTGCCGGAGTTCTGTTACAACGCGACATATGATGAAATCGCCGAAAAGGGCTTCACTCTCGTGCCAAGCCGTTATATTGAATTTATCAACCGCGATGAAAACATTGATTTTGATACCAAGATGAAAACGCTTCAGTCGGAACTGCGGGAGCTGCTAATCGCGGAGGAACAGTCGAAATCCGACTTGCTCGCCGTATTTAAGGAGTTGGGATATGAAATCGAATTATAAACCGCTTGGACAATACATACAACCGATTGATCTGCGGAACACTGCGGGCAAAGAAGAAAATTTGCTCGGTGTGACCACGCAAAAATATTTTATGCCATCTATTGCGAATACGGTTGGTACAGATTTTTCAAAATATAAAGTTGTGCAAAAAGGTCAGTTTACATACGTTCCTGACACCTCTCGCCGCGGCGATCGTATTGCTATTGCGTTATTACAAGATTGGGAAGAAGGGCTTGTTTCCAATATTTATACTGTTTTCGAGGTGGCGGATAAAGAGAAATTGTTACCGGAATATTTGATGTTATGGTTTAAACGCCCGGAGTTTGACCGTTATGCCCGTTTTAAGAGCCACGGCAGTGTCCGCGAGATTTTTGACTGGGATGAATTGCGCAAAGTCGAGCTGCCCGTGCCGGATATTGATGAGCAGAAAAGGATTGTTTTGGCGTATGACACCATCGAGAAGCGGATTAGGCATTTAAGGCAGCTAAATGATAATTTAACGGGCGAGATTGGCAAGCAGTACGCCCTGCATATTGCTCAAAGCCTCTATTTCAGTGTGATTACTCACAACTCTGTCATAGAGCGGTTTGGCGTTGCTGTTGAATTTGCCAATATCTTTAACGCTTGGAATAGGTGCTTCAACCGAATTAAGTATGCCTTGTGTCAGAAGCGGTTGTCCCGTTCCAATATGGTGATCGCCTATTGACAGACTTCTAAGCAGAAAGTAGTCGAAGTATTCATCGGGGCAAAGTTTGGATTTGGCATAGATGGCATTATCACTTATCCAGCAATCTCCAAACTCCAAATAAAGGCTCCCGCAATATGCGCCAACTCGCCCTATGACTACTACGTTAGTAGCATTGAAGATATTCGTGTAGGACAACACTCCATTGCCACCATAAACAGGTATTTGACCACTGTCGTCGGGTCGTGATTTACCGTTTTTGAAGTCCATAAGGTCGGATAGTTTCCCAGTTACACCGCTATCTGACCCCAAGAACATTTCGGTGAACAAAGCCCCTGCCGTAGCCTCTAAATTATCATTTAGCTGACCAGTTCAGCGGAAAGGAAGACCTATGCACACAAACTACACTCCAATAAGGGACTATATAAGACCCGTAGATGAGCGGAACACTGATTCACAGGCAACGCTTTTACTTGGTGTGAGCATAAACAAGCGCTTTATGCCCTCAGTAGCAAATACCATCGGCACAGACTTGACTAAGTATAAGGTCATTCGGAAAAATCAGTTTGCTTGTAGCCTTATGCAGGTCAGCCGTGATGAAAAGATTCCCATCGACCGCCTTGCTGACTACGAAGTTGCCATAGTGTCGCCTGCTTATCATGTTTTTGAGGTCACAGATCCGCAAGAACTGATGCCGGAGTACCTTGCGATGTGGTTCAAACGCTCTGAATTTGACCGTGAAGCCAGTTTCCTCGGTGTAGGCGGGGTACGCGGAAGTATGACTTGGGACGATTTTTGCGGTATGAAGCTGCCCGTTCCCTCGCTCGATAAGCAAAAGGCGGTTGTCAAAGCGCATCAGGCAATAACCGACCGAATCGCATTGAAACGGCAGCTAAATGATAATTTAGAGGCTACGGCAGAAACAGTTTTCAAGTATAAATTTGATGCCTACTTGAAGAACAAAACCGTGCTTCCTAAAGGCTGGCAATTTCTAACACTTGAAAAAGTAGCGGAATTAAGTGCTGGCGGAGATAGACCTTTAGTTTTCAAAGAGACTTTTACCGAAGAATGCCAAATACCAATCTATTCAAACGGAATATCTGATGAAGGACTTTACGGATATACAAACAAAGCTAAAATATTCGAGGAAAGTGTTACTGTTTCTGCAAGAGGTACAGTCGGATATGTTTTTTTGCGAGAGCAGCCCTATGTACCCATTGTCAGGCTTATATCAGTAGTCCCGAAAAAAACTGTTATCTCAGCGAAGTATATATACTTCTACTTGAAAAATTCGTTAATGAATAGTACGGGTACATCACAGCAGCAGATTACGGTTCCTGATTTCAAAAAGACAATCATTTTAGTACCAACACTAAATTCTCTTAATGACTTTGCGATGATATGTGAGCCTCTTTTTATTAATATATCCGAGATTAAACAGGAGATTAAACAGCTTATACGCTTACAAACAACACTACTTTCTCAGTTGACATCTTCCTAAGTCTCTAAATTATCATTTAGCTGACCTTGTGCAATAAATATGGCGGCAACGCCGAAAAAACACAAGGAGGCAGCAAATAAATGAAAGAGCAATTTATCAGGAACATCCTGCACGGCATGGCAGGGATTATCGACAGCAGGCAGGCGGAGGAATTGAAAAATGTATTATGTCGCGAGCTTGCAAGGGCGGCGGTAACGGAACAGACAAATCAGGATTTGGACGACATGAAAGAAAACGCGCATTTCCTCAAAAGCTTTATAGCAGCGAAGCGTGTAGAGGGCTGTTCCGAAAAAACGCTGGAATACTACCGGGCGACGATTACAAAACTGATGATTGCGCTGGGCAAGTGGGTCAAAGACATCACCACCGACGATTTGCGCGGCTATCTCGCAAAATATCAGCAGGAGAACCGTTCGAGCAAGGTTACGATTGATAATATTCGCCGGATATTTTCAAGTTTCTTCTCTTGGCTGGAGGATGAGGATTATATCGTAAAAAGCCCTGTCCGGCGAATCCACAAGGTAAAAACCGCAAAGATCATCAAGGAAGCGTTTTCGGATGAGGATTTAGAAGTTTTGCGGGACACTTGCGGAAATCTCCGTAATCTCGCGCTTGTGGAAATCCTCGTGTCAACGGGAGTCCGCGTCGGCGAATTGGTGCGGCTGAACCGTACGGACATTAATTTTAATGAACGGTCGTGTATCGTATTCGGCAAAGGCGAAAGCGAGCGGGAGGTTTATTTCGACGCACGGACTAAACTGCATCTGGCGGAATATTTGGAAAAACGGACTGACAATGATCCCGCGCTGTTTATATCAAGCAAGTCGCCGTATAACCGGCTGACAATCAGCGGCGTGGAGCGGGTTCTTCAAAAACTCGGAAAAGAGGCACAAGTCGCCAAGGTGCATCCCCACCGATTCCGACGAACACTGGCAACGGTGGCAATTGACAAAGGGATGCCTATTGAGCAGGTACAAAGGCTGCTCGGTCATGTGAAAATTGATACGACTATGCACTACGCAATGGTAAATCAAAATAATGTGAAAATCGCGCATCGGCGATATTTGGGATAACGACCCAAGGAGGTAAAAGCGGCATGGAATTTAATGAACAGGCATTGGAAACAGCAATTATAGAAATGTTCACGGAGGCGGGCTATACCCATGTTCGCGGCGATGAGATGCATCGGGAGAAATCTGATGTGCTTCTTGCCGATGATTTGCGCCTTTACCTTGCCGACCACTATGCCGCCGAAGGTATTACCAAAAACGAAATCGACAGCATCTTTCTCATGCTGCGTTCTATATCCGGCTCGGTATATGAAGCGAACAAAATGGCTTTCAAGATGATTCAAAACGGTTTCATTCTCAACCGCGAAGACAGAGCACAAAAGGATTTTCTCGTTGAACTGATAGATTTTGTAAATCCCGATAACAACATATTTAAAATTGTAAATCAAGTTGAAATACAGGGATATGAACTGCGTATTCCCGACGCTATTATCTATGTAAACGGGCTTCCGATTGTGGTGCTGGAATTTAAAAGCGCGGTTAAGGAGAACACGACTATCGCCAACGCGTATGACCAGTTGACTATCAGATATAAACGGGATATTCCCGAATTGTTTAAATATAACGCTTTTATCGTTATCAGCGATGGCGCGAACAATAAATACGGTTCTTCATTCGCAGCGTATGATTATTTCTATGCTTGGCGTAAAATCGACGATGACGCGCCGGAGGTTGACGGGATTCCTTCGCTTGTTAGTATGGTCAAAGGACTTTTCCGTAAAGACCGCTTTTTGAAAGTGGTTAAACATTACATATATTTCCCCGATAATGCTAAAAACGATCTGAAAGTAGTATGCCGTTACCCGCAATATTTCGCCGCCGAAAAGCTGCTTGGGAATATAAAATCACACCTTCGCCCGGACGGAGATGGTAAGGGTGGTACATATTTCGGAGCGACCGGTTGCGGCAAGAGCTTTACAATGCTATTTTTGACGCGGTTGTTGATGAAGGATATGTTTCTCAAAAGCCCCACGATTGTGCTTATTACTGACCGTACAGATTTGGATGACCAACTTTCGACGCAATTTGTAGCGTCGAAAGATTATATCGGCGATAATACGGTTATCAGCATTGAATCGCGGGAGCAACTTCGGACCGAATTGCAAGGACGCACAAGCGGAGGCGTGTATTTAACCACAGTTCAAAAATTCACCGAGGACACGCAACTGCTGACCGACCGATATAATGTTATTTGCATATCGGATGAAGCACACCGCTCACAGGTAAATCTCGACCAAAAGGTTGTTATCAAAGCTGAGGGCGTTCTGCGTTCTTACGGTTTCGCTAAATATTTGCATGACAGCCTGCCGAACGCCACATATGTCGGGTTCACGGGAACACCGATAGATGCGACAATTGATGTTTTCGGCGCGGTTGTAGACAGCTATACGATGACCGAATCTGTAAAAGACGGAATCACAGTTAATCTTGTTTACGACGGACGTGCCGCGAAAGTCACATTGAACGAAGAACGTCTGCGTGAAATTGAGGAATACTATGCAAAATGCGAAGCGCAGGGCGCAAATGAGCATCAGATTGAAGAAAGTCAAAAAGCTGTCGCTCACCTTGACGTAATTATCGGCGATCCGGACAGGCTTCGAGCCGTTGCCGCTGATGTTACCCGGCATTACGAAACTCGTGTACGCGAGGGCGCAACCGTCGCGGGAAAAGCGATGTTTGTCTGTTCAAACCGCACCATCGCGTATGACCTATATAAAATCATCATTGAAATGCGTCCCAAATGGGCTGAGGCAAAAATATGTGATGACGATGTAGCGTTGACCGATGATGAACGAAAAAAATTAAAAGCATCACCCAAAGTTCAAATGGTGATGACCCGAAATAAGGACGATGTCAAAGAATTATACAATATGCTCGGCACAAAAGACGACCGCAAGGAATTTGACCGACAGTTCAAGCAGGCAAAGTCGAATTTCAAAATAGCAATCGTCGTGGATATGTGGCTGACAGGCTTTGATGTACCTTGTCTTGATACGATTTATATTGATAAACCGATTCAACAGCACACGCTTATCCAAACAATCTCCCGTGTTAATCGTGTTTATGAAGGCAAAGAAAAGGGATTGATTGTTGATTATATCGGTATCAAAAACAATATGAACAAAGCGCTTGCTAAGTACACAAACTTTACCGCAGATGAATTTGAGGGGATCGAGCAGTCTGTGACGATTGTCAAAGACCAGCTCGAAGTTTTGGCGCAGATGTTCCATAATTTCAATAAAACGGACTTTTTCACGGGGACGCCGAAGCAACAGCTTGATTGCCTGAATCGCGCCGTGGAATATGTTCAGCTTACGAAAGATTTAGAACTGCGATTTATGGCAGCAGTTCGCCGTTTGAAAAAGGCATTTGATTTGTGTGCGTCAAGCGAATCCATTTCCGATGAAGAACGCGAGCATATTCATTTTTATGTGGCAGTTCGTTCTATTCTTTTTAAACTGACGAAAGGTGATGCGCCCGACCTCACACAAATGAACGCCCGTGTTCGTGAAATGATTGCTGAAGCAATCCAAGCGGACGGAGTGGAAGCGTTGTTTGAAACGGGTAAACATATTGACATAGATATTTTCAGTGATGAATATATGGCGCGAATTGCAAAGATACCGCTGCCAAATACAAAAATAAAGATATTGCAACAGCTTCTTTCGCAAGCGATTGAGGAGTTTCGTAAGGTCAATAAAATCAAGGGGGTGGAATTTGCTGACCGTTTGAAAAAACTGATTGAGGATTACAATAACCGTCGGAAGGATGAAAAATATGCCAATGAGGTTCTTGACGATGTTGCCGACCAGTTGGCAAAGCTCCTTGAGGAATTAAAATCAGAAAAAAGTTCGTTTGTCGGTATGGGGATTGATTTTGAAGAAAAAGCATTTTATGACATATTGAACTCCATCGCCGAAAAATATGAATTTGAGTATTCACACGATAAGCTGATTGTGTTATCGCGAGAAATGAAAATAATTGTTGATGACAAAGCAAAATATACAGACTGGTCACGGCGCGATGATATTAAAGCAGAGTTGAAAGTGGATATTATCCTCGTCCTCGCCAAGCACGGCTATCCGCCCGTTACAAATGATGATGTGTTTAAGGAGATATTTGAACAGGCTGAGAATTTTAAGAAATATGCAGAGTGAGTTAAATATTCCCATGTCAAAAGGAGCAAGAGATATGTCTGAAAATGATTTTGAGATAATAATTGAAAATGCTTTGCCGCTAACGATTCAAAAAGGCAAGGATTTATTGTCGTGCTTCCGATTTGTCGAGGAAATTGATATTGCTCCTGCTGGCGGGACGCTTTGTCAGAAACTAAAGCTGTACGCACTGAATAATAGCAACTTAAAATTTGAATATGAAGGTCTAAAACGGCTCATAAAAAATAATATTGCAAACTATGTTCTGAACCGAAAAAACTATTCAAAAAGCATAGAAAACGAGGAATGGCAGCTTGCATATAACGATGCGATAAAAAAATTAAGACCTGTTTCACCTGCCGATGGAAATCCCGACAAGGGGGCTGGTGCAGAGCTTGGCGAATTATTGCTCTACATCTTTTTTGAGGGGTTTTTAGGGGCAAAAAAATTGTTGTCCAAGGTTGAAATTAAAACGAACAATAACGACTATGTGAAAGGATTTGACGGCATTCATTTTATGGTCAAAGACTATCCTACATATAAAGCATATCAAATAGTCTATGGCGAATCTAAAATGAAAAAAGTGTTTACAGAGGCTATAAATGAGGCTTTTCAATCTTTATCCGAGTGTTTTTCACGTAAAGACACGGACTTCAACTTGCTTGACACAAAATTTTTCACTGAAATTGTATCAACGGAGGAGGAAGCAGAAGTCTTAAAACAAATTATTATACCTGGATATAGAAATGCGAGTTCGAGTATTGAAACTGAAAACGTATTCGGAATTTTTATCGGGTATACCTTTGAATTTCCGACAGCAATTTCAACCACCCCAAAAGAAGCGATTGATTGCAAAGTTAAAACTGATATTGATTCAGTCAAGCAAAAAATTATTGATAAGATTTCGGAAATGGGGACAAATACAAACTGCGATTATTATGTTTTCTTCCTGCCTTTTAATGATGTTGTGACGGACAAGGCAGACATAATGAATAGCATTTTAGGTGGGTAATTATGAGCGCATTTAGGATAACAAAAGGAGATATTATTTTGGCGGCGGCAGAACAGCACGCCTATTTTCGCTCGCTCTACACGAAACTGTTAGAAAATTACGGTGCAAGAACCTTTGCGGTTAGTCCCGTAAATTTAATTACACAACAAGAAATAAAAGACCTTCTTCGATATGCAGATTTATTCTCAAAATCAAATGTAACAAATAAAATTAGTTTCCACCGCAACTTGGCACAAGAAATTGTGATTATGCTATCGTTTGTCTTTGAAGACAACGAAGAAGCAAAGTTGCACATTTCCGCCGTGCAAAAAATAGTTCTTAAAAACGCATCAAATTACGCTGGGCTTGAAAAAGTAGATATGGGCGGAGCGGAGCTGTCAGAGGATTTTTTGTCGTTGTTGTCTGAAGAAGTCGATAAAATGATAAACAAAGTCCCCAACAACGAAACAGAATACTTTTCCGATGCACAAAAAGAGGCTTTTAGAAATCTATGTAATATGCAATTTTATAGTTTTTCCGCGCCGACATCAATGGGAAAAACATATATTATCAGAAATTTTTTGTCTCAAAAACTTGAAGAAGTTGAAACCGATTGTATAGTAATGGTTTTACCGACCAAGGCATTGATAAATGAAATCGAAAACGATTTGACGGACAAATACGAGAGAGAACTCAAAGGTAATAACTATGTAATCATTACAATTCCTGACCAAATTCATTTTTTTAGAAGCCAAAAAAAGATTTTGATATTTACGCCCGAAAGATTGTTACAAGCGTTCAATGATGGGATTGTTCCCAAAATCGACTATTTGTTTATTGACGAGGCGCAGAAGATTTTCGAGAACGATAGTAGGACGCCCTATTACTATAAAATTTTAGAAAAAGTGAACACGGAAATGCGGCTTGCCAAAGTATTTTTTTCTTCACCGTATGCCAAAAACCCGGAGGAACTATTGAACTTGATTTCAAACCCGTATAAGGAAAATCGTCAAGAAATAGCGAGGTCGGATGCTTTCGATTTTTCACCTGTATCGCAAAAGCAATTCATTATTGATTCGTTAACAGGAAATATCGAAATATATAACAATTTGGAAAAAACAATTATTTCTATTGCCTGCATTAAAAAGGATTGGAAAGATATTGTTTGTGAGCAGACAAAAAGGGGAGCGACAATCGTATATTGCAAGTCTAAGGCAGATGCAGTAGAATACGCCCGTCAATACGCCGAAAATCTATTGGACAAGCCTTCGGATAGCGATGTCGATGAGTTGATAAAAAAGATAAAATCAGATGTCAATGCTGATTATTACCTAATCCCGCTTCTTAAAAAGGGCGTGGCTTTTCATATGGGCATAATGCCTGCGGAGATTAGGCGGTCGGTTGAAGACCTCATAAAAAACGGGAAAATAGATATAGTATTTTGCACTTCGACGCTATTGGAGGGGGTAAATCTTCCAGCCGTCAATGTTTTTGTTTTGTCACATAAAAAAGGAACTTCAACACTAAGTACATTAGAGCTTAAAAACTTGATGGGCAGGGCAGGCAGAATCCGCTATAATTTGTGGGGCAATGCTTTTTTATTGAATATTTGCAGCCAAGACAGTGTTGGTGAGTATCATAAACACTTTTCTCAGATATTATCGTCAAACAAATTGTTGCCAGAGGTGGATGGGCGCAAACGAGAAATTGTAACAAGTCTGTTTAACCGGAACTTCGTTTTTAATAAAAAAAAGAGCGAAAGTTATGACGATTTGGCAAAGTTTGTAATGTATCGCAATGTTCTTGCTATTGCCTTAAAAAGTTCAGACAAGAACTCTCCTATTTATAAGCATTATGCGGCATTGATTGAAAAAGAGCAATTAAGTAAAGAGCTGATTGAGATTGATAGCGCGGATATTCTCGATATTCGTTTTGCTCCCGAAATTGTAAATAAAATCAAGGAAGAAATATCAACTGACAAGATTAGTTTGCCAAAGATTGTTCATATTGAAGATATAGTAGATGACGAGCCCTCAGAAAGAGTAAAACAGGCAATAGAAAGCAACTCAGCTGAAATTTTCGATTTTTACATTAAGCTCTATGACGTTTTCAGTTGGGATGTATTTGAAAGGAAAGACCAAATAGGTAATGTTGAAAAGAAAACCGAGTCCCTAAGCCATTATGCGAGATTAACCTCGCGCTGGATTGCTGGGCAAAGGCTTTCAAAAATAATCTTTGGCAGAATGTTCGGGTATGAAAAAAATGGGGAATACTGGGATAAGTATGAGAGGGTAAAAAAGCCGTATAGGAAAGATTCCGATGTTGCGAAGAACTATGTCATAATGGAAGTTATGGACGAGATTGAAAACGAGCTAAAATTTAGTTTAAGCAATTATATAACTAAGTTTGTTAAACTGTATAGGGGATTGAAAACCGATGTCCCCGAAAACACGATTGCAGATTATATCGACTACGGAACAATGAACGATATTATTATCATTTTTCAAAAAATGGGTGTGAATCGCGAGGTCGCAAAAGAAATCTATACAAATAGTTTGTACGAAGTGAACTCCGAAGGAAAATATGTAATAACTGATTTTTCCAAGTTGCAAGAAATCACAAAGCATAAAGACGAAATGGAGAGAATCGAAAAAAATCTAAGAAACATTATAAAAGCAGACCCAGCCGAAGAAGGCGACATATAAGAGTTGAGTTTCTATTTTGAAAGCCAATTGTGAGACGGTTGATTGTTTTATTAAACAATTCAATGAAAAAGGAGCCCACCGCTTTGAGTTTGACGGCAAAATCCATATTGGTACGATTCTTGTCGTTGACTACAGATATGGTGAAGATGCGGAATGTTTTAGTCTGAAAAATGCTGGATATACTTATGACTTTGAAGTGAAAAACGAGAATATGCTATACAAGCATCTGCCGGAATTTGTGATTTCATCAGTTGAGAATGAAAGCGGAGGTCATAAATAATGGTGCGTCAAGCTAAACAGTAATTTCCTCTTGCTTTACGTGTAAAAATCACCGTCGTTTACAGTAGATGAGCAAGAGTATAACGGTATTATTATCGACTATACTCGATAATAATTCAAATAAAGCTTGCGTTATCGAGTATAATGTGATATTCTTTTGAGGTAAAGGAGTTGATGATTATGATTAAACGCGACTTGTATCTGAATCAAATCCGTCCGTTTATCGGCAAGGATGTTGTTAAAGTCATTACAGGACTGCGCCGCAGTGGGAAGTCGGTTCTGCTGGGGCTTATCTGCGATGAGATAAACAAGCCCGAACACAGCATTTACCTAAACTTTGAGAGCAAGAAGAACGCTAAATTTAAAAAGAACGATGCCTTGTATAATTATGTCTTAAATAAGGTTGCGGGCAGCAAAGATAAATGGTATCTGTTTTTTGACGAGATTCAAGAAGTGGACAACTGGGAAGAAGTGGTCAATTCATTCCGTGTTGACTTTGATGCCGACATCTATATCACAGGCTCAAACGCTAAACTACTGTCGGGTGAACTTGCAACATTGATTTCAGGTAGATATGTTCAATTTGTGATATACCCTCTGTCGTTCAAGGAGTTTTTAGAACTCAACGAGGATAAAACTTTTGATGACTACTTGAAAAACGGCGGGATGCCCTTTATCAATAATATCATCGGCGATGAAAACGCGATAGCCCTCTATCTCGAAGATGTCTATAACTCGGTTGTTCTGAAAGATGTGGTCAAGCGCAATAATATTCGTGATGTTGATTTGCTCGAACGAATTATCACCTATGTGCTTGCCAATGTGGGAACAACCTTTTCAGCTACTTCAATTGCAAAGTATTTCAAAAACGAGCGTCGAAAGGTCAGCACCGACACCATTCTCAACTATCTCAAATATTGTGAAGAGGCGTATCTGTTCTATCGGCTCAAACGACAGGATATTCAAGGGAAAGAGTTGCTTGATGTTGCAGAGAAGTATTTCGTCGTTGACCACGGTCTGCGAGAAGCCGTTTACGGCGACAACATGAAAGACATTGAAAAGATTTTAGAAAACCTTGTTTGCCTTGAGCTGCTTCGCAGAGGATATACTGTCACGGTCGGAACGCTCGGCGGTAAAGAAGTGGATTTTATCGGGGTTAAAAACAAAGAAACAATCTATGTTCAAGTTGCCTATGTGATGTCAAGCAAATCCACACAGGAACGAGAGTTTGGAAATCTTAAAAAAATTGAAGACAACTTTCCGAAATTTGTGGTTACAATGGATGCTGTTGATATGAGTCAAGACGGTATAAAGCACTTTCACATCAAAGACTTTTTAATGTCGGAGATATACTAACCGCGTTCTTGCTAATTCCTTGCTAATTTGACATTCAAAAACAGCCTAAAATCACTCGGTTTTAACCGTGACAAAATGGGAAGCAAATCGTCCGCAAATCCATTAATATCAACGCTTTACGGTGATTATCAGCGACAAGCCGAAACAGCCTAAAATCGCATGTTTAGTTCTCCTAAGGGTCAGTTACAGGTTCGATCCCTGTCGAGGGTGCCACTGAAAATGCTATAACCATGCGGGTTATAGCATTTTTTATTTCTGTTGGAGTTTGCTAAGAAACGATGATTTTTGCTAATAAGACCGTTCAATTCCTGCTAATTAGGAGTCGAACAATTTTTTAGAATTTGCTAATGAAATCGACTCTTTTGCTAATGGGATTTTCAGACCCGTATTTTACCACTGTTCGCTTCTCTTGATTAGCTAACTAAAATTGTGAAAAAATATTTATTTCTATAATAAAAAAAACACGCTCTTTTGGAACTCATTATCTTCCAAAAGAGCATGTTTGTAATTTTAATTATTTTTTCCTTGAATTAAATTAGCTAATGTCTGTGCAAGTTCTGGTGATTTTTGCAGTTGTTCAATAAGCGTTGCTAAATCAAGCGGATTTTGTTCCTGTGGCGGAGTAACATTTCTCAGATCAGGATTTTTCATGGTGTAAAATGCAGCTTCGAATTTTTGTGCATTTACTTTTCTGTCCTCATCAAGAATGTGTGCATATACCTTTGTAATCATGTCAATTTCAGCGTGTCCCGTATCGCCCTGTGTTGCTTTCAAGTCACCATGATTAAGCTTGAGTTTATAAGTTGTACTGGAGTGACGCAAACTGTGGAATACAACATCAGGCAGTTCTGCTTCGTCTTTTAATTCCAAAAAGGCTTTTTCAATTACTCTGTTTTCGCAAGGTCGCCCATTGGGTAAAGCAATGACCAAATTATAATCTTCATATTCATCACCAAGAAATGACTTTAATTCGTCCTGTGACTGTTTCCACTCGCGAATAATATATGCAACTGTTTTAGGAAGCCAGATCTTGCGAATGCTGCTTACCGTTTTTGGTCTTTTTAGTATAAGCCGTGTATGGGTATTCGCCATCAATGGTTTGAAAATTTGAATAACATCTTTGTTATCAAGTGCATCCAGCGCACGCTTTGTAGCCCGTGTCAGTTCTTTTTCAACTTGAATATATGCATCATCGCGAGAAATGTCTTCATCCGAAATATGCAAGTTATCCCATGTCAATCCAAGCACCTCACCAATACGCAGAGAGCAAGCAAATGCTAAATTCATCGCTATATAGAGTTTGCTGTCTGTACACATATCCAAAGCCTTACGTATCATCTCTGCTGTCCAGATATCCCGATGTTTATACTCAACTTTAGGAAGAACTGCATTTTCAAATGGATTTCTTCCAATCATTTCCCAACGGACAGCCTGCTTAAACGCACATTTTAGCAAAGAAATAATTTTATCAATCATTTGCGGAGATAAGAATGTAGTTGGTGATTTTCGACTTCTCGTTGCTGCCGGAGGTGTTTTTTGCAGTGTTTGAATGTACTTGTCGGCAACCCTCGGTGTAATATTTTGTACTTCAAGGTGACCAATTATTGGGTTGATATAATTGGCTGTTATTCCAACATTAGCTTCATAAGTAGAAACACCCCACTTTTTTTCACCGTATAACGAAATGAAATCCTTCATAAATTCGCTTATTGATTGATTGCTTGGCGGAATAAAGGTTCCTTCATGCTGTTGGTTCTCAATCTCGGCTTTGCGTTTTAGAGCCTCCTTATGAGAATAACATGTTTCCCACTTTTGTCTTGTCTCTCCGGTTTCGTCCTGATAATTGTAAACTACGGAATACGCCTTTTTCCTTTTGATAATTGATGCCATAATGCTTCATCCTTTCATAATTTGCTAATTAAATTTTAACGATAGGCGTTCGCTTCTGCAAATGTGTAAATCTCATTTATGTAGAGCTATCCAGCCAATCATCAAAGGATTTCTTAGAAATACGGATAGTGTTGCCGATTCGTACCACCTTGAAATTTGCATCCTTGATCAGCTCAAATGCTGTCCATCAGCTTTTGCAGCTCATCATCCCGGTTAACCTTAAAGGGATGATTTTCAAAAGCAAATAACTTTGACAGCTTAATGTTTTCAACTTTCTCCTTTAAAGCGTCCTGTCGGGTTTCCTCAGCCGAAAATAAATCATCTATACTTCCTAATTGTATATTAAAATTTTTAGCCATATGGTTACCTCTCCCTTTCTCGAAATTTGGTTTTCTGTTTTTCATGCTGTTTTAAGGGGTGATAGAGTATGGTGCGCTCCAGAGCTATATTTCCCCTGAGCTTTTCACTGTTTTCCAAAATATCACGGCAATAAAAAAGCTCCCTCCGGATTAATTTAATCCGCTCGGAAGCTGTATCTCTGTCTGTTCGCAACGCCTGAATGTTTTCTGGTGGCGCAGACCGCATTTTATTGTAAATTTTTCTGCGCTCATCTTCGCACCTGTATATCTCGGCTTTCTTCTGTTCTATAAAGCTGTTTAGCTGCTCGATTGTGTCAATATTATTTCTGAAAAGCAACACTATCTCGGCCTTGTACCGCTCAAATTTCCGAAGCTCCATACGCATTTGGGGCGAAACAGGAACTCTTTTCTCTTTTCGCTTTGGTATAATGCCCAAAAGATAGCAGTAATGAAGATACAGCGCCCTAAATCCGGTGATTTTTTTGGCTCGGTTCAAGCTCCCCTTCATGCGAAAACGCTTAATCTGGGGCGTCGTGAAATAAACAGGCTTGTTCAGAAAATTTTTGGCTATCCGGCTCTGTATTACGGCGTTAGAGTAGTTTTCGCCAAGCCGCTCCAGCCGCGTAGCCCGCTTGTCACCCTTAAAAGCAATCGTCCAATATTTCCGGTTCTCGTCAAAATTAATTACGTACCCCCGATCCCGCAAATATGAACCAAACTGTTTTTTGGTAATAGAATGCTGGATGCAATCATCAATATCCGCGCGCATAACATTATAGCGTGTCGGCTCTCCGTCACGTTCGGCCAGATAAATATTCCCCGGCGTAGGTGTACCCGGATTTTCAATCACCGACAAGCCATTCTGCCGGCAGATATTATCCGACTCTCTGCGAAGATTGCCAAAATACATAGCGTAATTATTGTTCAGCTTTTTGCCGTCTACAAACGAAACTGAATTTATCACAAAATGATTGTGAACACAGGTTGTATTAATATGCGTGGAAACAACAACCTCATAACGGTCACCCCAAATACGTTTTGCCAGCTCCACCCCGATTTCATGACACCGCTCTGGCGTAACCTCATCAGGCTTAAAGCTCTGATATGCATGATAAGCAAGGTTTCCACCCGATTTGCCGAACCGCCGTTTGGTAAGCGTCATTTGCTCATAAGCCAGAGTATCAACACAGTTGATGCCCGTAACAAAATGCTGCATAGCAGTTTTGCTGTCATTTGCGGCATATTGCAAAACACTATGTAGGTCGGCTAATTCTTCTTTTGAGTAAAATTCAGGATTCGCAGTTTTTAAGTGATTTTCCGCATAGTCAACAACACGCTTTAGGTTATCCCTGACAGGCCATATCTTAGTTGTGGCCATCTCGTGCCTCCTTCCGATCATCAAATAGCGCTGCTTGTATTTGGATAATAAATTCCAACAGCTTCTGCGCTGTATCTGGTGTGTTATGCTTTTTCAATTCGCCATAAACCTCGCTTAGCGCCGATATAATTCGTTGGTACTCAATCGGCGGCAGAGGCTTCGGATCATATCCGCTTGCCAGCTTACGAAAATATTCCGACAGGCTAAGCCCACATAAAGCAGCCCTTTTCTGATACAGATTTTTCTCCTCCTGCGTGGTTCGGACATTGATATGAACTTCTCGTTTTCTCATTAAAAATCGCCCTTTCGTTTTTTGAAAATGGGGTCATAGGGGCTTGCCCCTTACCTGGCGGCGTGTGCCAATTTCAAATTGGCGACACAAAGCCTTTGCTCGTTACAATACAGGAGGATCATTCCTCTAGCGCCTCTGCTGCGCGAAGATACAACCTGCCATTACTGGATTTTTCAAAGCTTACATTTATTTTTGTGCCAACCAAAATGTCCGTCAGCCCCATATAATTTGTCTTTTGCCACGCGCTACAAATAATTTTTTCACCGCCATTAAGCTGAATAAATGCCAGAAGATTTTGAGACTTCCCCCACATCTTACATTTTAAAACGCCCTCAAATGTGCCTTCCTTTTCCATAAAATGATAGCCGGATGAATCAAATTTCGATGTCATAAATTGATTTTTTGACAATGCCCTTTTGTTCTCCATAATAATTGCTCCTCCTTTTATTTTCCATATAAATCGTGGTTGACCAATGCGGAATAATAACTGTCAATCGTTGCTGGTGAGTTGTACAATGCCGTTAGCAAATAAGCACGGATATTACGCACCTCTGTGGTGTTTTTGTTCAACATGTCGATGACATATTCAATATGCTCACTGGTTAATTTTCTAAACCGTGCGCGCACCGCCTCTGCCGGAAAATCATTCCCGGCTATCCGTATGGTATTTTTAGTGGTGCAAACCGTATCAGCAATCAAACAGACAACCTCATCAATTTTTGCCTTTTCCTTCGGCAGCTTTTGAATCAGAATGTCATATTCAATTTGATCTCTTACAATCTTATCCCCATCGTCATAGATAGGTAGATGGATATCGCTAAACTCAATATTATTCAAATCAGTATTATTTTCATCTGAAAACCGGAGGTCTACACCTCTGAAATTCGGTTGTCTTGACATAGGCTTTTCAGATTTCTTGACCTTTGATTTTCCGATGTCTGCGATAAACTTACAAATAAAAATCTTTGCGGGCTTGCCCTGCCCCTGCTTTTTCCGGAGAATGAGCCCTGCTTTTTCAAGCTCAGAAAACAACCGTCCTGCCTTTTCAAGACCGCAATGCAAATTTTCAGCGGATTCTGAGACGGTGAAATATACGAAAATAATACCCTCCTCCGTGCACCATCCGTTTCTTGCCGACAAACCCATACGGTCAAGCAAAAAGCCATACAACAGCTTTGCTTCCGCAGTTACCCTAACATAGCGCTCGTTTGTAAACAAAACCTTCGGCACACGATAGAAAATAAATTGCTCAGACTCTGACATATTGAAAAATCTTTTTAAATCCATAATTCCTCACCTCCTTTCCGTTTCAGTGCACGAAAAAAGCCGTCGATTTCTCGACGGCTCCTCTGCGCTATCTATTCAGGTTTTAAGCATAAACAAATTCGTCTAAAACGATTTCCCCGGCGCGATGCCGGATATTGTTCATCAAACCTACCCAGCGCATCTGATCACGTGCTTTTAGTTCCTCGGTCACACCCTGATTGGCGGCAATTTGCTCCACTAACATTTCAAATCGTGCCGATGCCTCAGTATCAACTTCGTGTAAGTAATGGTTCAACTTGCAGGTTGTTAAAAGCCTGGTATATAAAGCTCTCCGATGCCGCTTTATATAGTCCAAATGCAACCGCCCATACTTACCGATAATGTGAACTTGCTCATCCAGCAAAGCCAAATTGGGGATTAAGTAGTCCCCAGAATTGATATATATCCCACCACCGTCTTCAAAAATACTCATGTTCATTCCTCCCGCAAAAATTCCTTTAGTTCACTTTCCTTGCTTACGAAGGTATCAAGCGAAAACGCCGCGCCGATTCGGAAGCCATCCACAAATGTTTCACAGGATGCAATCCCCAGCAGTTCACCCCACGCGTTTGTGAAGTCAAGAAACAGTTTTAACTCTTTTTCTTTCAAAAGCTTAGATAATAACTCCTCATTTTCACTTATTACCGCCATGGCTTTACCATATCGACTGTCAGTGTCAAAGCATCTGGCCTGTGGATCAATATTGCCGAAGTATAATTCCCTAATAAAACTTTCCATATAAAACGCCTCTTTTGTAAATCCATCATAATGGAAAACTAGAAAAACCTCCAGTTTGTAAAATTGAGATTTGTACATTTGACTTGAATATTAGTAAAACAAATGTACCTTCACAATAGAAAACGGATGTATCCATATCTCATTTTAGGGGACACTTTTAATAAACTCCATAACAGCAGCGCTGCTGTAGCCTCAAAACTTATAGATCATTCCAAAAATTTAGTCTTTTATATACAAAAATAAGCAGTTCCAAAATTGGAATCTGCTTGTTTTTATCTTTGTTTAGAATTTTCCATAATCCTATTATACTATGGTAAAAATGCCACCGTCAATACACCCACCGTGCTATTTTCGTGCTATTTTCATGCCATTGTAGTGCCATTGTAGTGCCATTATAGTATCATTCTAGTATCATTTTTTTGGCCTTGCTGTTTAGATGCTCATTTAGTTCAATATAAATAAGCAGGTAGTATAGACTCACTTTAACTTTATTGTCTGAAAAACAACGGCAAAACTGCATATGCAAAAACGCAAATACATAATTAAAACTCAATTGACATTTTGTTATTCTCGCGATATAACTGTATTTGGTAAACTAACCGCTTTTATATTGCAAAACACAGATATAATTAGTATGAATTTACAAGCTGTGGATGGGCTTATTCGTTTGAAATACGCCTATCGCAACATTTTAAGTCGTAAGGAAGGCTTAATTGACAATATTTATGACACCTATACCAAAACCTTTTGGGGAGCAGATGTGTTGGAATTTGCTGAAGGAGACAGAACATCTCAATATACAGTAGCGAACCTTGCTCTACGCGCTGTTAATTGCCATTGGGAAATCGGAATGAAAGATACGGTTTTTATAGAAAAACTATGGTAAGCGGCATCATATTACAAAAAAATGATCAGAAAACAGAATAGTATTTAATAGATATATCATAAAACAACCGCACAAATTCTGCAAGTATTTATTAAAACAAAAAAACACTTGCATATTTTACGTGTTTTTGTTAAACTATATAATAGTATCAGAATTAGTTTTGCCGTAAAAGGAGTGGGTTTTATGAACAAGTTAATTGAACGCAAGGCATATTTGGGCCAGCTTTCTATGTGGCGTGAAGAAGAAATGATAAAGGTGGTCACAGGCGTCCGCAGATGTGGTAAATCAACGCTGTTTGATCTATATATCCAAAAGCTGATAGATAGCGGCGTGAGCGATGAGCAAATTATCTTTGTGAATTTAGAGGATGAAGATTTTTCTGAGCTTTTGGATTATAAAAAACTACATGAATATGTAAAAGAGCGTGTTTCAAAAGACAAATGGACTTATGTTTTTATTGATGAAATCCAAAACTGTAAGGATTATGAGCGGGCAATATCAAGTCTTTTTCTCAAAAAAAATCTTGATATTTATATTACCGGTTCAAACGCATATATGCTTTCCGGAGAGCTTGCGACCAAGCTCACTGCACGTTATATTGAAATTGATATGCTGCCGCTTTCTTTTGCTGAATACAGCGAAGCAGTACAAATTTCTGATAAAAGGGAACGCTTTTATCAATATATGAACATGGGTGCCTTCCCCTATGCAACACGTTTTGTAGATAATTCCCTTGCACACAGCCAGTATTTAGAGGGTATTTACAGCACCGTGCTGGTCAAGGATGTTATGACTCGAGAAAACTTGAAGGACATTACTTTGGTAAAGTCAATTGCAGGCTTTCTGTCGAGCAATGTGGGAAGTCCCGTATCTGCAAAGAAGATTGCGGATACCCTAACCTCTAACGGCCGCCCTACCAGCTCCGCAACAGTAGACACCTACTTAGAAGCACTTACTGATGCATATCTTTTTTATAAAGTAAACCGCTATGACATTAAAGGTAAACTGCATTTGAAATCGGAGGGCAAGTATTATATATGTGACACAGGCCTGCGGAATATGATACTGGGGACAACCAACAAGGACATCGGCCATCAAATTGAAAATATTGTTTATCTAGAACTTTTAAGGCGCGGCTATACCATTAATATCGGCAAAGCGGGCCGGGGCGCTGAGGTGGATTTTGTAGCGGTTAGAGACAAGAAAACAGAATATTATCAGGTTTCAGCTTCTGTACTAGATGAGAATACCTTGCAGCGTGAGCTTGTGTCACTGAAGCAGATAAAGGATAATTATCCAAAGTTCTTAATTACCCTCGATGATTTTATGGGTGACCATGATGGAATACAGCAGTTGAATTTAATTGATTGGCTGATGGACAATGAAACCTGAATGCTTTGCCATAAATGTATGACCCCAACCGAAACAATCGGCATTATAACAGTGGATAATTCCAAAAATTATCTTGATATTATTCCGATTCTATTGTATAATAATGTATAATATTGTATACACTTGACAAAATAGCTGGCAGACTTACAGAGAAAGTCGGCGACAAGCAACTTACGACTTTGAGCATTTCGGCGGGAGTGGGCTTTGTTTCGCAAGCAGAAAAGTTTAGTCGTGATATTTCTGGCAAACAATATGACAACTATATATTTTTGCAAAAGGGAGATTTCTCTTACAACAAGGGTAATTCCAAGAAGTTCCCGCAAGGCTGTATATATGAGCTTAAAGAGTATGACGAAGCCGCTGTGCCAAATGCTTTTATTAGCTTTCGTTTTAATAAAAGTTATGTATCGGATTTTTATAAAGGGTATTTTGAAAACAATTTCCACGGTAAGCAGTTAATGAAGTTCATCACGAGTGGTGCAAGAATGGATGGGCTCTTAAATATTAACCCATCAGATTTTTTTAGCATCATTTTGCCTACTCCAAAGGACAAAGCCGAGCAGCAAAAAATTGCAGATTGCCTTGCTTCTCTTGATGACCTTATCTCCGCAGAAGACAAAAGACTTGAGTCTCTCAATGCACACAAAAAAGGGCTAATGCAGAAGCTGTTTCCCGCCGAGAGAAAAACTGTGCCTGAGTGGAGGTTCCCGGAGTTTAGGAGTAGTGGGGAGTGGGAAGAAAAAAATTTTGGTGAACTTTGCGATTTTACGAGAGGACCTTTTGGTGGAACTCTAAAGAAAGAAATATTCGTTAAAAATGGTTATGCTGTTTATGAGCAGTCCCACGCAATATATAGCAACTTTAATTCTTTCAGATACTATATCACAAAAGAGAAATACGATGAGCTAAAACGCTTTTCTGTACATGCAGATGACATTATTATGAGTTGTTCTGGGACAATGGGGAAATTTGCAATTGTTCCGAAAGGGGCGAAGGAAGGCGTTATCAATCAGGCCCTCTTAAAACTGGCTGTCAAAAAAGGTATTGATATCAAATTTGTAAAAATGACATTGGAACTAGATGTCAATCAAGAAAAGCTACTTTCACAATCGGCTGGAGGAGCAATAAAAAACGTAGTTGCTGTGTCGCAAATGAAAGAAATACCGTTGCTTATACCACATATATTCGAACAACAAAAAATTGCTGATTGTCTCACCAGCATTGACAACCTCATAACCGGGCAAACCCAAAAGATTGAAGCTCTGAAAACCCATAAAAAAGGCTTAATGCAAGGGTTATTCCCTTCTATTGGGGAGGTGAGTGAATGAGTAGCAAAACTTTTCCAAACCTAAAAAAGCTTGCTCAGAATATACGCGATATACTTGGTGATAAAAAATGCTATCTTCTTTTCGCTTATAACGGAACTGGGAAAACAAGACTTTCAAATGCGTTTAAAAACTTGGGCAAGAAACCTATTCGTGGAACTGATGAGAAAACGGCAGACACGCTTTATTATAATGCGTTTACAGAGGATCTTTTCACTTGGAACAATGACCTTGATGGAGATACTGATAGAAGATTGTTGTTTAACAAGGATTCTCGCTTTTTCAGAGGATTAGACGGCTTTGCAATTGATACTCGTATTCGTCCACTTCTGGATATATATGCGGATTTTGATTTTACATTATTCTTCGACGAAGGATACGTTGTATTTTCACGAGAGGTTAGAAAGAGAAACTCTACAGTAACTGAAGACCGAATCAAAGTCTCTCGCGGGGAGGAAAACATTTTTATTTGGTGCTTCTTTCTTGCAGTGGCTCAATTGGCAATTGACAGAGAGCCTGCTTATGAGTGGGTCAAGTATATCTATATAGATGATCCGATTTCATCATTAGACGATAATAACGCTGTCGCTGTCGCTTGTCATCTTGCGCAATTGATTAAGAGTAGTGAGATGAAAATAGTTGTCTCTACCCACCATGCATTGTTTTTCAATGTAATGTATAACGAGCTAAAGCGCGACAATACAGTGAAGCGTTTTCTTAGTAAAAAAGGCGATACTAATAGATACATTGTTCGCGATACCGGAGATACTCCCTTTTTTCATCATGTCGAACTATTGAAGCAATTGAAAGAGGTTGCCGACTCCGGAAAGCTTTATACTTATCATTTTAATGTTCTCAGAAATATCCTTGAAAAAACAGCCTCATTTCACGGCTTCGACAAGTTTTCTGCTTGCATTAAGCAAGATGAAGCAGATCTGGATGGTGCTATACATTTGCGAATGACAAACCTGTTGAGTCACGGAGCATATTCAATATTTGAACCCGTTGAAATGGTTGAAGATAATAAGAGGATTTTTAAAGAAATTCTGAACGGATTTTTAGAAACATATAAATTCAACACCGAATTATTTGGTGAGGAATAGGAGGCTCAAAAATGAATGATACACAACAAAAACAATTAGGCGCAACCCTATGGACTATAGCCGACAAGCTGCGTGGGGCCATGAATCCCGATGACTTTCGCGATTATATGCTGTCTTTTTTGTTCCTGCGTTATCTTTCCGACAACTATGAGGAAGCCGCAAAGAAAGAGCTTAACAGCGATTATTCGCAATGCGAAGAGTATGTCAAGGCAGCAAAATCAGAAAATGAAAACAAACACGGTGCTGCTGTAAATTTTGCTGACTTTCTTAGCATAGAGCAATTGCAAGAGAATTTGGAAAAAATGTTTGCCGAAGATAGTGGAGACAGCCCCGAAACAGCAGTCCTAACGCCTCTATTAGTTTGGTATGCTAAAAACCCTGATGATGTGGCTATGCTTGAAAAGCAAATGCGCCGCAAACTTCATTATGTGATTAAGCCTCATTATCTTTGGAGCAACATATATGAATTAGCCCGCACTCAAAGCAAGTACCTTCTGCGAACCTTGCAAGATGGTTTTAAGTTTATTGAAAACGAGTCCTTTGACAGTGCGTTTCGCGGTTTGTTTTCAGAAGTAAATCTCGACTCTGACAAGCTGGGAAGAAATTATGAAGCTCGCAATACCATGCTGTGTTCAATCATAACCGAAATTGCTGAGGGACTTTCTGAGTTTACCAACGAAACCGATCTTTTGGGGAATGCTTATGAATACTTGATTGGTCAATTTGCAGCGGGTTCAGGCAAAAAAGCCGGAGAGTTCTATACTCCTCAGCAGATTTCAAATATCCTTTCCCGTATTGTTATACTTGACAGCCATAACCCCAGTGCAGGCAAAAAGCCGTATATTAATAATTTGTTGGACTTTGCTTGTGGTTCGGCTTCGCTGTTAATCAATGTAAAAAAACATCTTGAACCAAACAGCATTAGCCAGATATATGGACAAGAAAAGAATATCACAACCTACAACCTTGCTCGCATGAATATGCTTCTTCATGGATTTAAGGATTCTGAGTTTAAAATTTTTCATGGAGACTCGCTGTCGAATGATTGGGATATCTTAAACGAGATGAACCCAGCAAAAAAATTGAAATGTGACGCCGTTGTCGCAAATCCTCCTTTCAGCTACCGCTGGGAGCCAAACGAAGAGATGGCTGAAGATTTCCGTTTTAAAAGTTACGGCCTTGCCCCAAAATCAGCGGCTGATTTTGCTTTTCTATTACATGGGTTCCATTATTTGAGTGATGAAGGCACAATGGCAATTATTTTACCACATGGCGTTCTGTTCCGTGGTGGTGCAGAAGAAAAAATCAGAACAAAGTTGCTCAAAGATGGGAATATTGACACGATTATTGGGTTGCCTTCAACTCTCTTTTTCTCAACAGGCATTCCCGTTTGCATTCTTGTTCTTAAAAAGTGCAAGAAACCTGATGACGTGTTATTTATTAATGCAAGCGAGTATTTCGAAAAAGGAAAACGGCAAAATGTTCTTTTGCCAGAGCATATAGACAAAATTGTTGACACCTATCAATTTCGCAAGGAGGACGACAAAAAATATTCACGCCGCGTATCAATGGAAGAGATTGAAAAGAACGATTTCAATCTCAATATCTCAAGATATGTGAGTACGGCTGCGGAAGAAGAAATTGTTGACCTTGCGAATGTGAAAAAGAACCTAGATGAAACTGAAGAAGTCATAAAGAAAGCAAAGGCTAAGCACAACCAGTTTTTGAAGGAGCTTGGATTGCCAGAAATTCCTTAATTTAGATATTTCAAAATCTATATTTTGCTAAGAATTTGCTAAGAGGACATTTAAAAACGTCCTAAAACGGGCTAAAATCAGCAGTGATAAACCGGGAAGCAAATCACCCGCAAATCCAGTGATATCAAGGATTTAAAGCGATTAACCGTGACAACTCAAAACTCCCCCAAAATGGCTTTGTCGTTCTCCTAAGCGGCAGGTCGGAGGTTCGAATCCTCTCGGGAACGCCAAGTTAAAAGCTCCATTTTCTTGTCGAAAATGTAGCTTTTTTTGTATATTGCCCGAATTGACTTACAGCGTATGTTTTTCCCTTGACTTACCAGAGACACTATTATATAATAAAACGAAATAAATTTTAGGGGGAAGATTTCAGCATGAATCATAAATTTAGCACAATTGTATCCATTCTATGTTGCATTGCGATTTTTATTAACCTGTTTGGTTTACCCAGTGCAGCGAATGAGGGAATACAGGTTATTTTAAATGGAACAGTGTTAACCTTTGATGTTTTGCCGCAAGTAATAAACGATAGGACAATGGTCCCGATGCGTAAAATATTTGAAGCATTAGGAGCTACTGTAGAATGGTATGATGAGGCTCAAGTTGTTGTTGGCACCAAAGGGGATACGGTTATCCAGCTTAAAATCGACAGTACGATAATGATAAAAAACAAGAGCATTATTAACCTTGATGTTCCGCCTAAAATTGTTGATAACAGGACGCTGGTTCCGGTTCGCGCAGTTGCCGAAAGCTTTGATGCAGACGTTTCCTGGGATGAAGCTGCTCAAACGGTATTTATCACGCAGAAAGAAAACCCGACCTCGTCGGCAGCGCCTGATATTACCGTTGAAAAAACCAGAGAGGTATTTTTCACATCCATTAAAGTTCCAAATGATGACACCGTTTATCCGTTGTTTATGCGTGATGTCGCTTTAGTTTCAGACAATGGCATCTGTTATGCGGCACAGACTACATTGTACAGGGTTTTGACAATGGCAAGGTATGGCTACCGCATTATAGATGTTGGGGATCACCCTAAGTTTCCGGGATTTGAAAAAGTTTCGGATATCCCGTTGGGAATCAGTGGTTTTGGTGTATCCGGACCTGAACAAACGGGCTCTTTGTATGATACCAATCAGATGTCAAAAAAGTATTTATATTCGGCAGAAGGGAAAGCAGGATATACCCCTGCTATTTGGTATAACTCCCGTTGTTATCTTAAAATAACAGATGTCCTAACCTATTTTGAAATCCCATATGAAAGCGTCGTTTATGATGCTAACAAAGATAATATAATAATACAATTCAAGGAAAGCTCAGAATTGCATCAAGTAGAAGATACAAATTGAAAAATATTACTCTGATAAGGCTGCATCTGTTTCGTTCGCTTCACACAAGAATCAAAAGCTGCGTTTTCGATAAGGGAATGCAGTTTTTTTTGTATTAAAACAGAGTGTTTTAAAGCTTTAACTTTTCACACCGGATGGTCTTTACAAAAGCGGGCTGTTGTGTTATAATATTTACAGAAATCTAAAGGGGTTGTCTGTTTGGATATTGTTCTGTAAAGAACACACGCAATTGCAAAACGATCATAAAAGCGGCTAAAGGCTACTCTTGTTGTTGTGCGATTCTGTTCTATACAGAACTGTGACAGACGGCGTTGAATGAAACTCTGTCGGGACATGGTTTTGTACCATGTCCTTTTTTGCAGCTGCTGTGTGTTCTGCTTCCGAAACAAACACATTAATTTTCTTAATGAAAGGAATTTTACCATGAACTATATAAAATCAAAAAAGTACGACAATCATTTCATATATGACTGTATGATGGGGCCTAATGCCATGAAGCTGTTAGAAGAGCTGCTGACGCTGCATCCTATATCATCCGGCGAAACAGTGCTTGATCTTGGCTGCGGGATGGGTATTACCGCTATCTTTGTTACCAAAGAATACGGTGTCAGGGTTTTTGCATCCGATTTATGGATTGATCCCAGTGACAACAAAAAGCGCTTTGACGACATGGGGCTTAGCTCGCACCAGATTATTCCGCTCAAAGCAGAAGCGCATCAGCTTCCGTTTGCCAATGAATTCTTCGACACTGTGATCAGCATTGATTCTTATCATTATTTCGGATTGGATAAGGATTATTTGGGGCGGCATCTGCTTCCGCTGGTCAAGCACGGCGGACGTATCCTGATTGTAGTTCCGGGGATGAAAAAAGACATCCACAGCGACATTCCGCCGGAAATGCTGCTGTCGTGGCGCGCCGAAGACCTTGAAACGCTCCATGACGCCGCGTACTGGCAACGGATTTTGGAGGCAACCCCGGATGCGGAAATACTGTCTATAGAGGAAATGGCAGGGTTTGACGAATGCTGGAATGACTGGCTTTCCTGCGACAATGAATATGCTGTGAAGGATCGTAAGGCCATGGAGGCGGGAGCCGGAAAATATATGAACCTGCTGGCGATCGCATTGCGGAGGAAATAGCCTATTTGTTTTTTCTGATACGGCGCGCTTGTTTTACGTATCATTTTGTAAAACAGCCCGCAGCTGTTTCGTCAGTATCAAACAGCCGAAAGATGCCGGATTTGGTCCGGCATCTTTTTTTGTTTTTATAAATTTTCTATTTTACCATTGAAAAAACCATAATATGTATTATAATTATATATCATGGTTAGGGCTATGGCTATACTGCACAGATACCGACTAAAAGAATGACTGAGGTGTGAAAATGACCGAGACAGCGAACAATATGTTTCAAGCCGCAACAGAAGAATATAAAATATTATGGGATTATTACAAGCAAACGCAATTGGAGCGACGGAGCCTTTATGAGTGGTATTTTAAAATCATTGTGCTGCCTACCGCAATTATAGGTTTTTTGGGGAGCAATAATTTGTCTTTCACATTGCCCCAATCATTTTTGGCAGGCTTCCTTGCAATTGTTTTTCTAGCGGGGTTTTCGGTTTATATCGCGTATGTCACAGAATCCGCAAGCAGCGCTAAATATTATAATGACATCAACAACCTTCGCAAGGCAATGATCGCTAAATTGGGGAAGGATTGCTTTTGCTTTTTTAATGTAGACTATAAGTTTGACAGGAAAGCGAGAATTTTTTCAATAAAATTTTATAAAAGCCTGACCATTCCTATTTTAAATTCAGGTGTAGATATTTTTGCCTTAAATTGTTCCGCTAAATTAGCCGTCTGGCATAATATATTGATTTTTATCGTTTTGATCGCTGTTCACATAGTTACCTATATCAAAATATTTAATCAGTATTCAAATTACAAGCACACAGATGACATGGAGACATGATCACATTTGCTGTCACAGTCAAACATGCACACTCTGTCAAAACCGCCGCAACTGCGGCTTTTTTTTATTAAAGCTTTAGCGAAAAAAAACCACCGGCTAAGCCGGTGAGGAAAAAAATCTTTAGATACAAGAAAACCTCCTTTTGTTAAAATGGATGTAGGTCTG
>JAKJBW010000016.1 GCA_022706785.1 Bacillota bacterium | reverse complement strand
CGCTTAAGCGGCGGCCTGTAATAGTAATGCGGTTGGCGGACTTATTCAATGCGTCTTAAGACGCTGCGCCAGTAATATGCCCTTTTAGGGCTTGTGCAAACCACCAGTTCAACTGGTGGTTTTGATTTGCAATATCATTCGTCCACCCGGGCAAATACGCCGGGCCTCCTGTAAGTTGCCATCTTTTTTATGTGGAAAGACACAAATAACAAATCCAGACATATACTATATACTACCAGAGAAACGCCGGTATGCAAATCGCCAATCTCTGCCGAGGGGTGATTGATCGTTATGTGGGGATTTTCTTTTTTTCGGTACATAGTCTGGTGCCTGGTCGCGCTGTCCTTCGGTCTGATGCTGGCGCTCTTATTTCCCCTGCCGCTGATTGCGGGGATCCAGGCTTTGATTATCATAGCGCTTGGTCTGTGCTTTTGTTTCAGAAAAAAGAAATAGATATTTTTAAAGCGAGGTGGAACCATGAAAATCGTCGTGTGGAAAATGCCAGGGTTTTTAAGCGGGTTATTCAGGCTTATGCTTAAGATGTAGTTACATAAAATACCCCTCCTCTTTTTTGCCTATGAAAATACTGCCCTCTCACCGAACTTATGCGGCAAAAAGGACAGGACGTCGGGCAGCTTTGCCAAGGCGTCCTGTCCTTTTTGCGCTTGCCTCGCAGATTTTGTCGCACGCTTTTCACCGATTGACAAAACTAGTGCAAATTCGCGGAAGGATATGGCCGGAAAAACTAGAATGTTAATTGTTGGAAGCTGCTCCGCTGAGGGCGGATGCGGATTTAACTACTTGATAAGGGGGCGTATACATCATGGAGATGCGCTATGAAACAGCGAAACGTGCGCTTGTGGTTTCGCTAAGCCATGATCTTGACCATCACGGCGCCGCAAGCCTGCGTGAAAAGATAGACTATGAGTTTCGGCGCAGACGCGCGCGCAATATTATATTTGACCTTTCCGCGCTCAAATTTATGGACAGTTCGGGCATAGGGCTGATTATGGGCCGCTACAGGCTTTCCGTGGCGGCTGGCGGCAAGGTGTTTTTGTCGGGGGTATCCCCGCAATTGGACAGGCTGATCAGTATTTCCGGAATATATAAAATTGTAGGCTGGGCAAAAAGCATATCCGAAGCCTTGCAATGTCTTTGATGAAGGGGAGGTCACAAATATGGATAACAGTATGAAGCTTGAATTTTTGAGCAAATCGTCTAACGAAGGCTTTGCAAGAGTTGCTGTCGCCGCGTTCGCCAGCCAGCTCGATCCCACGCTTGAGGATCTGTCCGACATCAAAACCGCCTTGTCGGAGGCAGTCACAAACGCTATTATTCACGGTTATGAAAACACGAAAGGAATCGTCACCATTTCGTGCCAGATCAATAACGATACGCTTACCGTCACCGTGTCGGACAGCGGCCGCGGGATAGAAAATCTTGAACAGGCCATGGAACCGCTCTACACCAGCCACCCCGAGATGGAGCGCTCCGGCATGGGCTTTACCGTAATGGAAACCTTTATGGATTCTGTCAGTGTGCGCTCCGCTCCCGGCGAGGGCACCGACGTCACCATGAGCAAAACCATAAAGGGTCGCTAAGCCGGTCTGCAGTGCTGTCTGCACAGGCATAACGGAATTGGGGTGAGGCAATGTGAGCGCAAAACGCGACTGGGACCAGGATGAGCTGCTTCGGCTGGCGATAAACGGGGATGCCCTCGCAAAAAACAGGCTGGTGGAGGAAAACACAGGCCTTGTGTGGAGCGTGGTGAAGCGGCTTTCTGGCCGCGGCTGTGAAACCGACGATCTGTTTCAGATAGGTTGTATGGGGCTTTTGAAAGCCATTTCCAAATTTGACTTTAGCTATGGCGTAAAATTTTCGACCTACGCAGTACCCATGATAATGGGCGAAATTAAACGGTTCCTGCGCGACGACGGCCCCCTTAAGGTCAGCCGGGGCGTAAAGGAGCTGGCTGTCAGGGCGCGCGCCACGTCCGAAATCATGCAAAAGGAAACTGGCGAGGCGCCCACCATAGGCCAGCTGTCCGAACGCCTGGGCGTCCATGCGGAGGATATCGTCCTGGCGCTTGAGGCCGCCTGTCCGCCCGAGTCGCTTTTTGCGGGCGAGGATTCCGATATGGCGCCGCTGATTGAGCGCACCGGGATGGATTGCCAAAACGAAGGCGATATCGTCAACCACCTTGCGCTTTGCGAGGTGCTTGAGCGGCTGCCCGCCAGGGAGCGGCAGCTTATCGTGCTGCGCTATTTCCAGGACAAGACCCAGTCACAGGTGGCGGCTTTGCTGGGCGTGAGCCAGGTTCAGGTGTCCCGCCTTGAAAAGAAGGTGCTCTGCCTCCTGCGCGGCGAGCTCGCGGAACGCTGAAAATGCGCCTAAATTTAAAAATTATTCATATTTTGTTAATTGACATGCGGGCAGCATTGTAATACAATGCGTCTGTAACATCGTTTGCCCCTTTGATTTTTGAATTCGGATGGGCGGGGGCCGTTGAGATTTTCACCCGGCTTGCCAAGTATGAGCAAGCCCGCGTAGCGCAGAGTGGCGCCAAAGGCTTCGCTCTGTCATGATAACTTATCCCGGCGGTCCTTGCCTCTTGTCAAAATACAGTATAATAACAATTATTACAGACGCAGGCTCATGCGCAGCATGGCCCGCGTCTTGTCTTGGGAAAAGAGGACGACATGAGAAAACCTTCGATTGATTTATATCATGAGTGGCTGAGCCAGCCTGTTTTAGAAGAAAATGAAAGGACCGAGCTTTTGCAGATCACGGCGGACACAGCGCAAATTGAAGACAGATTCTACTGTGACCTGGCGTTCGGCACCGCCGGGATGCGCGGCGTCTGCGGCATGGGCACCAACCGTATGAACCGCTATACGGTCAGGCGTGCGGCGGCGGGGCTTGCGCAGCATATTGCCTCTGAAGGCGGACAAAATGCGGGTGTGGTCATAAGCCGCGACATACGCCGTTTTTCAGATATTTTCGCGCGCGAAACCGCAAAAGTCATGGTGGCGGCAGGTATAAAGGTGTACTTTTTTGAGTCGCCCCATGCCGTGCCCGAGATATCCTTTGCTGTCCGCAGGCTTGGCGCGGCTGCCGGCGTGATGATAACGGCAAGCCATAACCCCAGGGAATACAACGGCTTTAAAGCCTACGGCCCCGACGGCGGCCAGCTTGCCATGGCGGCAAGCGATCGGGTGGTGGCGGCAATACAAAGCCTTGACATGTTTGGCCACACCGAAATGATCAGTGATGACGAGCTTGGGCAAAATCCGCTTTTTGAAATGATAGGCGAGGCAGCCGACCAGGCATTTCTGGATACGGTGGCGTCGCACAGCATCAACCCTGAGATAATCACGCAGACGGCAGACGATTTTTCACTGGTCTACACCCCGTTTCACGGCACAGGCCTGAGGCCTGTGACCGCGATTTTAGACCGTATAGGTGTCAAAAACCTTATCGTTGAACCGCATCAGGCGGTGGCTGATCCCGATTTTTCCACCGTTAAGTCCCCCAATCCGGAGGATATGGAAGGGTTTGCGCTGGCCACCGAGCTTGCCCGGCGGCATAACGCGTCGCTGATTGTGGGCACAGACCCCGACGCCGACCGCGTTGGCGTGGTGGTGCGCGACGCTTCGGGCAAATACCGCACGCTGTCGGGCAACCAGACGGGCGCGCTTTTGTGCGAGTATGTGCTTTCGGCAAAACAGGCAAAAGGCGTTTTAACGCCGCGCTCGGCGATCATAAAATCAGTCGTCACCACGGAGCTGATCGACGCCATTGCAAAAGCCTACAATGTTACGCTTTTTAATGTGCTGACAGGTTTTAAATTCTTTGCCGACCGCATCGCAAAATTTGAGCATGAGCAGTCATTCACATATGAATTCGGCTTTGAAGAGAGCTACGGCTATTTGCCATTCCCGTATGTGCGCGACAAGGACGCCGTCAGCACTGTGATGCTTATCTGTGAAATGGCGGCTTCCTACCATGCGCGCGGCATGACCCTCTACGACGGGCTTATTGCGCTTTATGAAAAGTACGGCTACTATGCTGAAAAGACCATCCCGATCGTCCTGCCCGGCAAGGACGGCATGGAGAGAATAGCGCACATCATGCAAAGCACAAGGGAAAATATGCCCGATGAGTTCGGGAGCATAAAGATAGTCAGGAAGCAGGACTTTTTAGAGAACAGGGAATACCTGTCAGACGGCAGTAGCGTCGCACTGGGCGACTACCCCAAAAGCAACGTCCTCAAATTCTATATGGCCGACGAGGCCACCTTTGTGGCGATCCGCCCGTCCGGCACCGAGCCTAAGGTGAAGCTGTATTTCAGTACGGCAGCCGGCAGTATGGACAAGGCCGAAGGCCAGCTCAACTACATTATGGGCGCTGTGCGCAGCCGCTTTGGCCTGTAGGCAGGCCGCTCCCGCTGCACTTGCGCCATAAATACGGCGTATGCTTCAGGGTTGTGCCCAAAGAGCTGATTTAGCGTAATCCCCTGTAAAATAATAAAGGCCTTCGTCCTGCTGGGGCAATGCACCGCAGCCGGAACGAAGGCTTTTGTCCTTTATATCAAAGCCGGTACCGGATCACATACCGGGCACAGCCCGTTTTCAGGCCGTCAGCTGATTTAGCATTTCGAAAAAACCGGGGAAGGAAATATCCACAACCTGCGGATTTTCTATGCTGCTTTCGCCATGCGCAGCCAGCGCCAGAACCGCCATGCTCATTGCCATGCGGTGGTCGTGGTAGGTTTTGAAAGCTGCACCGCGCACCTGCCGGCCGCCGGTGATCACCATGCCGTCGCTTGTGGCTGTGGCATCCACGTTCGCGCGGGCAAGCTCGGTCGTTACGGCGGCTATCCTGTCCGTTTCCTTGACCCTTAGCTGCTGCGCATCCTCTATCTGCGTGACCCCTTCGGCAAACGCCGCCGCAACGGCAAGCACGGGCAGTTCATCAATAAGGCGCGGAATCATATCCCCGCCTATGCGAATCCCCTTCAGCGGTGAGGACGACACCGTAATGTCGGCAACTGGTTCTCCCCCAAGGTCGCGCACATTCTCCACCTTCATATCCGCACCCATCTGCTTTAAAACGTCTATGATACCTGTGCGCGTGGGGTTTATGCCCACATCCCTCAGCGTGACCTGCGAATCGGGCACAATCGCCGCCGCCACCATGAAAAACGCCGCCGAGGAAATGTCGCCGCACACCTTGAAGTCCGCCGCGGTCAGCCTTGACACAGGCTCGCACGTTATGGTATAACCGTCATGTGCGACACTTGCGCCCATATGTGAAAGCATACGCTCGGTATGGTCGCGGCTTATCTGCGGCTCATGTATGAGCGTGGGGCCTTCGGCGTAGAGCGCAGCCAGCAGCACGGCGGATTTTAGCTGTGCCGACGCGACGGGCAGTGAATATGCAATGCCGCGGAGCGGGGCGGCAGTTATGCGCACAGGGCAGAAATCGCCTTCTATGCGCGCCCCCATCAGCTCAAGCGGCGTTTTGACATGCGCCATAGGACGTTTTCTGATAGACGCGTCACCGTCAATGACCGAATCAAACCGCTGGGCGGCCAGAAGGCCTGTCAGCAGGCGCGTTGTGGTGCCTGAATTGCCGGTATACAGCGCCTGCGCCGGCTGTGACAGGCCGCGCATACCCTTGCCGTAAACCGTCACACTATCGCCGTTTACGTCGATTTGTATGCCCATCCTGGCAAAACAGTCTATGGTTGAGAGGCAGTCGGCGCCGTTTAAAAACCCCTGCACGCGCGTTGTTCCGCTTGCGAGTGCGCCGAGCATGATACTGCGGTGCGAGATGGACTTATCCCCCGGCACAAAAAGCTCCCCTCTCACACGCCTCACGGGCACAATAGTCAAAGCATATTCCTCCTTTATCCCAGGCCGCCCGATGGATACAGCGGGGCGGGCATCTTCATTGGTCTTTGCATAATTCGCATTTTATTATACAATAATTCCGCCGTTAAATAAATATAATAATTACTGTTTAGGCACAAAAACACATAAAAAAGCAGCCCACGCCAAAGATGCGGATAAAACACGGCATAAATTCTGTGTTTTTGTTGAATACTGTGCCCGCTGCTTTGTGCAAAAAGCACAAATATAATTTTTAATATTAGCAACTATTCAAAAAGGAAAATCTGGCGCCCCCCTAGAATATAGTTAAGTATTGGCCGCGGCGCGCCGCAAGGATTGCCGGCTGTGCGCGGCTTGTTGTTCCTTTTAACCGCATCCTGATATTATTGCTGAATTTTCACAGATAAAATATATGAGGAGGAAAACAAAAATGAACAAGTACCAGGCAAATAACATCCGCAACATCTGCCTGACAGGCCACGGCAGGGCAGGCAAAACCACGCTTTGCGAGGGAATGCTGTTCTGCGCAGGCGCAACAGATCGTTTCGGAAACGTGGCGGACGGCACATCTGTCACCGATTACGATCCCGAGGAGGTAAAGCGCGGTTTTTCAATCAGTACGGCGGTAGCGCCTCTGGAATGGAACAAAACCAAAATTAATCTGATAGACACACCCGGGTACTTTGATTTTGTCGGCGGCGTGGCGGAAGGCCTGCGCGGCTGCGACAGCATGCTGATGGTGGTGAGCGGAAGAAGCGGCATTGCTGTGGGCACCGAAAACGTTTTTGGCTATGCTGCGGCAAAGAAGCTTCCCATGATGATTTTTGTTAATAAACTCGATGATGACCGCGCAAATTTTTCAGGCGTGCTCTCACAGCTTAAGGACAGCTTCGGTACTGCTGTGAGCGCATTTGTCATCCCCATTATCAAAAACGAAAAGCTCGCGGGATTTGTTGACGTCATCAAACAAAGTGCCTACGAGTTCGACGGCTTTAAGGCAAAATCATCCTCTGTTCCGGCCGATATGGCGGACGCCATAGCCGAAGCGCGCGATGCGCTGACAGAGCAGATCGCCGAAACCAGTGAGGAACTGATGGAAAAATACTTTGACGGCCAGAGCTTCACCGATGAGGAGTTTGCCGCAGGGATCAAAGCCGGCATAAAGGACGGCGTGATCATTCCGGTTCTGTGCGGCGAGCTTGGCAAAGGCGCAGGCGTAAGCCTTTTGCTCGACGCCATAGCGGAGTACATGCCAAGCCCCGCCGATATTGGCGCGTTTGAAGCAACAGATAAAAAGACCGGCGGCGCTGTGAAGCTTGAGGCCAAGGATTCCGAAGCGCTTGCGGCGGTCGTGTTTAAAACGGTGGCGGACCCGTATGTAGGCAAGCTGTCGGTCTTTCGTGTACTCTCCGGTGTCATGCGGTCCGACACTACGGTATATAATGCTAATAAAGAAACAAATGAGAAAATAGGCCGTTTGTATTTTATCAAAGGCAAAAAGCAAACCGAAACAGACAGCGTGGGCGCAGGCGATATCGGCGCTGTGACCAAGCTTGCCGCCACCAATACGGGCGATACGCTGTGTGACGCTGGCAAAAATATCGCGCTGGGCGCGATTGAATATCCTGCGCCTGTCATCTCCATGGCAATTCTGCCCATGGCGAAGGGCGATGAGGAAAAAATCCACGCCGGCCTTAACAAGCTGACAGAGGAAGACCCCACCTTCAAGGTGACCAACAACGCCGAAACGCACCAGATGCTGATAGAAGGCCAGGGCGAACAGCATCTTGACGTTATTGTAAGCAAGCTCAAAACAAAATACGGCGTCGGCGTTAAGCTTGACGCTCCCATAGTGCCCTACCGCGAAACCATAAAGGGCAAGGCAAAGGTGGAAGGCAAGCATAAAAAGCAGTCGGGCGGCCATGGTCAGTATGGGCATGTGTGGATCGAATTTGAGCCCGGCACCGAGGATAGCCTGGAATTTGCGGAAAGCGTGTTCGGCGGCTCTGTCCCCAGAAACTTCTTCCCCGCCGTTGAAAAGGGCTTGCGCGACTGTATGGCGCACGGCGTTCTGGCAGGCTACCCTGTCGTTAACCTGAAAGCCACTTTGCTCGACGGTTCCTACCACCCTGTCGATTCCTCCGAAATGGCGTTTAAGGTGGCAGCTTCATTGGCTTTCAAAAACGGCCTTGCGCAGGCAAAGCCTGTCCTGTTAGAGCCCATAGGCCGCCTGCACGCAAAGGTGCCCGATTCGCTGATGGGTGATGTCATCGGCGATATCAACAAGCGCAGAGGCCGCATCCTCGGCATGGGCTCCGGAGAGGTCGACGCTGAGGTGCCTGTCGCTGAAATGTTTAAATATGCTACCGATCTGCGTTCCATGACGCAAGGACGCGGCCGTTTCAGCTTTGAGTTTGCGCGTTATGAGGAAGCCCCGGCAAATGTCGCGCAAAAGGTGATCGAAGAATCCAAAGCAAACGCCGAGGCGGAAAAATAAAATTTTTATAAGCCGCGGCAACGTATGGCTGCGCGGCAATATCCTTTCCTGACGCGCCTTATTTTTTCGCTGTGCAAAGTATACAAAACCGCCGATCCAACTTTGGCGATATGGTACATGTTTTTTTGTCGTTTCGTGTGTTATAATGTTATAGCGTAATGACGCGATGCGGATTAACTTTGCATATAACAGAAAGGGGTAACAGGATCAATGGCAGATTTAACGTTGAAAGGCCTATACAAAAGATACTCGGGCGGCGTGGTCGCGGTAAGCGATTTCAACCTGGAAATCGAGGATAAGGAATTTATTGTGCTGGTCGGACCTTCGGGCTGCGGCAAGTCCACTACCTTAAGAATGATAGCCGGCCTTGAGGAAATCAGCGACGGCGAGCTCTACATTGACGGCAGACTGGTAAACGAGGTTGCGCCCAAAGACAGGGATATCGCTATGGTTTTCCAGAACTACGCGCTTTATCCGCACATGACCGTCTTTGAAAATATGGCTTTTGGCCTCAAACTGAGAAGGACGCCAAAGGAGGATATCAAAAGGCGTGTGCATGAAGCCGCCGCTATTTTGGATATTGAGCACCTGCTCGACAGAAAGCCCAAGGCCTTATCGGGCGGCCAGAGACAGCGTGTGGCGCTGGGCCGTGCCATTGTCCGCGAACCCAAGGTATTTTTAATGGACGAACCGCTTTCCAACCTGGACGCCAAGCTGCGTGTGCAGATGAGAACCGAAATAAGCAAGCTGCACAAGGACCTGAAGACGACCTTTATCTACGTTACCCACGACCAGACCGAAGCGATGACCATGGGCAGCCGGATTGTGGTTATGAAGGACGGCTTCATCCAGCAGGTCGACTCGCCTCAGAATCTCTATGATAAGCCATGCAATCTGTTTGTGGCAGGCTTCATGGGCAGTCCGCAGATGAATTTTATCAACGCGCGGCTTGAAAAAAGGGCCGAGGGCATGTATCTTGCCTTTGGCGAGCACAGTGTCAAGCTTCCCGACGGCAGAGCCGCAAAGCTGGAAGGCAGCGGATATGTCGGCAAAGAGGTCGTTATCGGTATCCGCCCCGAAAACATACACGATGAAGAGAGCTTCATCTCCGCCATGCCGGAATGTGTGCTTGACGCACATGTCGACGTTACCGAGATGATGGGCGCCGAAACATATCTTTACGTTGATATCGCAAACACAATGTTTACCATCAGGGTAAACCGCAGGTCGACCGCCAAAATAGGCGATATTGTTAAACTGGCATTTGACGCAAACAAAATCCACATATTTGACAAAGATACAGAAACAACTGTCCTGAACTAGCACCTCAAATTTTTACATAAAAGGCGTCCCGTTTGGGACGCCTTTTTACTGCGTTACCTTGTTACCTTTTTTGACAAGTATAGGTCTTGCCGTTTATGCCAAGCTTACACGAATTGCCTTCAAGCTTATAGTCGCAGCTGACCTGCTGGCCTGTCGCACTGTCGTTGATTACGATCTTATCGCCCGATATTGTGGCCGGACCGTTGTAGCATACCGTTTTGCCATCGTCGTTAACGTAAGACAGCGAGCAGGTGTTGTTGTCGCCCAAGGCGAGTGAACAGCCCTTTGAGTCGCTTGAGGCGTTGTAGAGCCCAAGCGGCAGTGCGCTTTGGTTTGCCACATTACCCAGATTGAGCTGTGAGAGTGCGCCCGACAGTCCTATTCTCTGATTGCGCGCAATATCCTCTGTAACCATATTGTCGTTTGTGCCGGGCGTAGCGCCAAGCTGCGCGTCCTGCGTATTCTGACGGTTTGACTGCATACCGCACGCGGTCAGCGCCACGGTAAACGCCGCGCATGCGGCAAACACAAAAATGCGTTTAAGACACTTTTGCGCTATGATATTATGCTTCATTCTGATTTCTCCTTTTCGTGTTTACTGATGGAATAATCCATTGTTATTGTTCTCCGTCTTTATGCAATCCATACGACTTTTTTAAATTTTTTTTGACAATTTTTACGGCGGTTTTGCTGCTTCATACCCTTATACCAATACTATTTAACTGTTCAAATCAGGATAAGATTTACTAGGATTTTTGCTGTCCTGCAAGACGGAGGACGCAGACAGGCTGGAAAAATCCTCGGAAATTTTATCGCGCTTTCTATTGGGGATCAGTATTAAAAACGCCTGCGCCCGATCCGCATGGCAAAGGCCATCCTCCAGCGTAATGCCACGCTTTGGCCCGTGTCATGATTGCGCCCTGTCAAAAGATAAAAAAGTATAAAAAATGCACAAAAAAATACGCCGTTTTTCTTGCATTTTTCAAAAAAAGAGTATATGATATAGTTGCAATGCATTTTGACCCTGATCGATAAGGTAACAGACATTGCTTTTTCAGACACCGCTGTCGTTTCGGAACATAAAGGATGAGGAGGCACTTGGCATGATAAAAAAGGTATTTCAAAATGTCATTAATCAAATGGATATTTTCTTGAATTCACCGGTAGGTGTGATAAACAGGGAAGGCTTTGTGCTGGCTTCCAATTCCGCAGAGCTTTCCGAGGAAGAATACGCAGGCTTTCTGGCAAGCTGTTCGGCCTGTATGGAAATCGCCGAATGCCGCGGCTACAGCCTGTGCGGTATCGGCAAGGGCAGCAAGGCTGAATATCTGATCTATGTACGCGGCATTGACGCAGACGCCAAGCGCACCTGTATGATGCTGGCCGTATCGCTGTCAAACATCTGCCAGTTTTATGATGAAAAATATGACCGCACCACGTTTGTGAAAAATATCATTTCGGACAACACCCTGCCGCTTGATGTGCGCCAGAGGGCGCGTGAGCTGCATATCGACTATGAGCAGCGCAGGATTGTATTTATTGTAAAGGTGCTTCAGGCCGGAGACGTGGCGGCGCTCGACATCTTTTTGGAAATGTTCCCGCAGCATAACCATAACTTTGTGTTCAGCATGGACGACAGCACTATTGTTTTTGTGACCGATATTGAAGCGGGTACCCAGGAAGCTGAGCTTGAGGCGCTTGCCCAAACTATTATCGACAATTTGAACAGTGAAGCGATGCTCAATGTGATGGTGGGCATCAGCACGCCCGCCGAGACCTTAAGCGAACTTGCGCCCTCATACAAGGAAGCGCAGGTAGCCTTGGAGGTGGGACGGGTCTTTGACGGTGATAAATATATTTTAAGCTATAAAAGCCTTGGCATAGGCAGACTGATTTACCATCTGCCCACCCGCCTGTGCGAGCTTTTCCTGCATGAGGTCCTCACTAAAAAAGACTTTGACGCGCTTGATGAAGAAATTATAACCACCATTTATGAATTTTTCAAAAACGATCTCAATGTGAGTGAAACGGCGCGTCAGCTTTATATCCACAGAAACACTCTGGTATATCGGCTGGACAAGGTCCTTAAAACCATAGGCCTCGATCTGCGCAAGTTCGACGACGCGGTGGTGTTTAAGGTTGCCATGATGGTCAACCAGTATCTAATCGCCAATCCCATAAAAATATAAGCTTTTTTAGAAAAATATAACGGAGATACCTATTATGATAACCTTTGAAAACGTAACCAAGGCCTATGACAACGGCACAGTGGCTCTGGATAACATAAGCTTTCATATCGACAAAGGCGAGTTTGTATTTGTGGTAGGCCCCAGCGGCGCCGGCAAATCCACAATTACGCGCCTTCTGATGCATGAAGAGCTCCCCACAAGCGGCAGTATCCTTGTGGATGGTATTGCCGTACAGGACTTGAAGCGTCCGGAAATCCCGTACTTAAGGCGTTCTATCGGCGTGGTGTTCCAGGATTTCCGGCTGCTTGACGACCGCAACGTCTATGAAAACGTGTCGTTTGCCATGCAGATCGTCGGCGCGTCGCGCAGGGAGATACGCCGGCAGGTGCCGTCGCTTCTCAGCATGGTCGGCCTGTCGCACAAGGCAAAGCTGCTGCCCACCCAGCTCTCGCGCGGTGAAGCCCAGAGGGTTTCTTTGGCGCGCGCGCTTGCCAATAATCCGCCCATCCTGCTGGCGGACGAGCCCACCGCAAGCCTGCCGCCAAAAACGGCTTTTGAAATTGTTGAGCTTATCGGGGAGATCAACGCACGCGGGACTACCGTCGTCATGGCCACGCACGCAAAGGACATTGTCGACAACATGAAAAAACGGGTAATTGCCATAGAGGACGGCCTTTTGGTGCGCGACGAGGTGAAGGGGGGCTACGGCTTTGAAACTCGCTAACTTCCGCTACTACCTTTCGCAGTCGCTGCGCAGTGTTGTGCGCAACGGCTTCATGAGCGTCAGCTCGATTTTTACGGTCATGTGCTGCCTTTTTATCCTGGGCTTGTTTTTAATCATCAGCATGAATGTGAATTCTATTGCTGATCAGATCCGGAACCAGTGTGAAATCCAGGCCTTCATCGCAGACGGCAGCTCACAGCGCCAGATCACTGAGATCGGCGAGCGGATCCGTGCGCTTGACAATGTGCGCGAGGCTGTGCTTTTTACAAAAAAGGACGCCCTTGATTATATGCGCAAGCTGTTTGCCGACAATGCCCAGGCCTTAGACGGCCTTGAAAATGACAACCCGTTTCCCGACTCGTATAAGATCACGCTTAAGGATTTGTCGCAGGCGGGGACAACCGTCGTCTCGGTAGGTACCATCACAGGCGTTAAAAATGTGGAAAACAAACAGGCGCTGATGGATAAGATTCTGGCGGTCACGGGCAAGATTAAAGACGCCAGCCTGTGGCTTATGCTGCTTTTGTGCGTGGTGTCGGTCTTTATCATTGCCAACACCATCAAACTTGCCGTGTTTTCACGGCGGCGTGAGATAAATGTTATGAAATTCGTGGGCGCCACCGACTGGTTTATCCGCTGGCCGTTTATTATTGAAGGTATCATCATCGGCGTATCAGGCGGGCTGATCGCCTTCGGGCTGGTTTCGTGGGGCTATATTGCCGTGCTTAAGGACGTGGACGGCGCTATCAGCCTGGATATGTTTCGGTTTGTTCCCTATCCGGGTATATGGCATATCCTTTTAGCCGCCTTTATAGGACTGGGCGCCGTGATAGGCGCCGCGGGAAGCTCGCTGTCCATAAGAAAACATTTGAAGGTGTGAGCATACGGTTTATGTGTTACATAGGAGAAATAAGCTTATGAAAAGAAAAACCATGATGATTATTTGTATCATTGTAGCGGCGGCGATGGGCCTTGCTATCCTGATCCCGGCCGTGTTCGGCGGCTTTATCAGCATGTACGCGTCCGCCAAAACGGCGCAGCAGTACGAGCAGGAAGCCGAGGATATTAAAAACGAAAACAATACGCTAAGCGGCCAAAGAAGCGAAACGCTTGTGAAAAAGCGTCAGCTTGACGAGCAAATTCTGGCGTTGGATGCCGATATCGCAGATTTAAACAGACAGATGCAGGAGGATCAGGCGCAAATTGACGCAAATACAGCCAGAGCCCAAGCGCTGCAAAAGGATATCGTCAACACAAATGACTTGCTCAAAAAGCGCCTGCGGGTGATGTATGAAAAGGGCAGCATAAGCTATTTGGATATTATATTTTCAGCAAGCAGCTTTTCGGATTTGCTGCTGCGTACCGATATGGTTCAGCGATTGCTCAGGCATGACCAGGATCTGATCAGCAAAATCAAGGCCATGAAGGCGGAAGCCGAAAACAAAAAAGCGCAGATTCAGGAGCAGAAACGTCAAAAGGCAGCAAAACTCATCACACTTGACGCCAAAAAAAAGGAAGTGGCCGCCAAGAACGCGGAGGCTGTCAAGCTTATTGAGGACCTTGAATCCAAAATAGAAGAAAACAGGCAGGCGATTATAGAAAAAAACGAGGCGGCTGAAAGGGCGCGTCAGGAGGCTGTCAGAAACCGGCCTACCCAACCCGCGGGCGGGCAGGCGCCGCCCTACACAGGCGCAAAACTGGGCTGGCCGTGTGCGCTGCGGGGCACCATCACATCGGAGTTTGGCATGAGAATATTTAAGGGCGTTCCCAACAAGCACACAGGCATTGACATTGCCGTTCCCACCGGCACGGCGGTTTTTGCCGCGGAGAGCGGCATCGTGACCACATCGGGCTGGGACAACTCCTACGGCAGATACATCATCATTAACCATGGCTCATTCGACACGCTTTATGCGCACAACAGCCAGCTTCAGGTAAATGTGGGAGACAAGGTGAGCCGCGGACAGCAAATTGCGCTTTCGGGCAATACAGGCAATTCCACCGGCCCGCACCTGCATTTCGGCGTGATAGACGCCTCCGGTGAGTATGTGAATCCCCGCCCGTATATTTTTTGATCTTTCCCAGCATAGTATAGACGCAGTCTGTTTAGAATATAATGGTTAAACATGAGGTATTCGAACCCGCATAGGTTTTGAGCGGCGGCTTTAGGCCACAGCGGCGCAAAATCGCCTGGCAATACGTCATACGTCAGCCAACCGGCAACGGCAACAAAGAAAGACACAAAATTAACGCGGCGAGGGTGCGTGTGTGTTCGGATACCTCACGCTTATACCATAACAGGATTGGGGCGGATAGACTTGCAGCATAAACGCAAACTGGTTTTGGCAATTGTTATAAGCGCAGTTGTTACCTTCGCGGCAACAACTGTATTATATTTTAGTGTGGGAAAAGTGATTCCCGCGGTTTTATCCAAGGTTTTCGCCGGCAGGAGCGCACAGGTATCCCTTATCGGCGATGTGAAAAGATATATGGATTATTTTTATCTTGATAAGGTGGATGATGCCGCAATGCTCGAGGCGGGCGCCAAGGCTATGGCGCAATCGGTCGGAGACCCTTATACCAAATACTACAACCCCGAGGAATTTTCCAGATACAAGGAGGGCACGTCAGGGGACTATGTCGGCGTGGGGATCATTTTATCCGTGAAGGAGCAGACGGGCGAGATCGTTGTTGTCGCCCCGTACGACAATTCGCCCGGCGCCAGGGCGGGCGTTTTGCCCGGAGATATCATTTTAGCTGTGGACGGCCAGGCCGTGACAGGCGATATGCTCAATGAAACGGCAAAAAAAATGCGCGGAACCGATATTGCCAATCCTAACGGAACGCAGGTAAGTATTACCGTACGCCGTGACAGCGGCGAGCCGTTTGACCTGACGCTGACCCGCTCACACATTGAGATGATAACCGTAAAAGCATCCATACTCCAGGACGGCATCGGCTGGCTTCGTATAACCGGCTTTGATTCAGACACCGATATTGAAGTGTCGGACGCACTGGCCAGCCTGCAGCAGCAGGGCATGACCAGGCTGGTTTTAGACCTGCGCGACAATCCCGGCGGCGATTTAAACAGCTGCTGCCGCACCGCAGGCAAGTTCTTGCAGGAAGGTGATGTGATCACCTACACCGAAGACAAATCCGGAAAACGCGAATACTATAAAGCGGAGGGCGCATCTGTCTCCGTGCCTATGACGCTTCTGATAAACGGCGGCTCCGCCAGCGCTTCTGAGGTTTTGACAGGCGCGCTCCGCGACCATGGCAGGATTGCTGCCATTATCGGCACCAAAAGCTTCGGCAAGGGCATTGTGCAAGGGGTATATCCCCTGCCCAGCGGCGGCGGCATGACGATCACCATGGCTAAGTATTATTCGCCCAGCGGGGAGTGCATCCATGGCATCGGCATCCAGCCCGATACTGTGGTAGAAATGCCCGGGGCCCAGGGAAAACTCATCAGCCAGCTATCCTATGACGAGGATATTCAGCTGCAAAAGGGTGTTCAAATCCTTAAAAAGTAAATTTTGATTCCCCCAATACCGATTACGATACACCGCAAAGCGGCAGCGCCGTTTTGCAAAAGGCACATATGAAAAAGGAGGAAATTTCATGCTCAATCGTATTTGTGCAGTTGTCTGTGCGCTGATGCTGTGCGGTTTTCCGGTCGCTTTTGGGGCTGCCGACGCGCTTATAGCCCCCGCGCCTGCCGCGGCGGACACGTCGGCGGGCAGCGCAGCTCATGTCATAGTAGAGGGTACGCTTAGCAGCGCTTTGGCGGGCAAGCAGGTATATGTCATGCTGATAGACAAGGCTGCCGACCCAAACGACCTTGCGAGCAGTATGGTTCGCCACACCGGCACTGCCGTCATCCAAAAGGATGGCAGCTATTCCTATACCTTTGATTATGCCGGCGATACAGACGCGTGCAGGCTTATGGTTGTGCGCGGCAACCAAAGCATAAATAAAAGCGTTACAAAAGCTGTGCAGTCGTCCGACCCGTCCGGCAAGGTTTTGCAGCTTGGCAAGGAATATGCCTGTGCCGATGCTGCGGCAAAAAAGGCCGCGGCCGACGACATAGCAGTCCTGATCGGGTCGACCGATACGTCAAGGAGGGTTATTTTAGCCATGTATGATACGGAAGGAAAGCTCATAAACGTTCAGGTTTCGCAAGGGGGAGATGACACAGACAGCGCACAGGTGCTTGCTTCCCTGGAAGGCGCCAAGACCGCACAGACAATTTTGGCAAATCCGGCGCCCAAAAAAATCGTACTGGGCGATACCGCCGCCAAGCCGCAGAAGGCGCGCAAGGTGCTTGCGATAGGCAACAGCTTTACAGACAACTCATTTACATATCTTTCGGCGCTGGCCGAGGCGGACGGCTCCGGCTTTGTGTTTGCCAGAGCCACTATCGGCAGCAGTCCGCTTCAGCTGCATTGGGAAAACGCGCAAAATGATGCCAAGAATTATGCCTATGTTAAAACAGGACAGGCACGCCGGCAGCTGTCGCTCAAGGAAGCCTTGCAGGACGATGACTGGGACTACGTCGTGATGCAGCAGCTGAGTAATCTCAGCCCGGATTATGCAACATACCAGCCGTATCTGGCAAACCTGGCAGCATTTGCGGCGCAATATGCGCCTAACGCCAAGCTTTTGATTCATCAGACATGGGCGTATAAATATAACTGCCCAAGGCTGACGGGTGAGCTTGGCTATTCCGACCAGAAAGACATGTTTACAGACCTGGAAGGCGCCTACAACCAGGCCGCCGAAAGTCTGAACACCAAGATAATACCGAGCGGCCAGGCATTTCAGAACGCTTTGGCGGGCAAGCCCCAGATGGATCTGTTCGCGGCCGACGGCTTTCATGCCAGCGTAATGGGCTGCTACTTAGCCGGAGCGGTATGGTATGAAGCGCTGACAGGCAACCAGGTGGCTCTCAATCCTTATGCCCCGGCAGGTATTGGGAAGGATGACCTGGACTTGCTCAAGGACAGTGCGCACGCCGCTGTCAAGGCTTACGGCTGGCAATAATTCTGATGCAAACTTCATCCGCCGTGCATAAACCCCTCCCCCGTTGGACACAATAGTGTCTATCAAACAATGCGGGAGTGAATGATATGGAAAGCCATGCAAAAATTGAGCAGACGACCGAGTATATGAAGCTTGAAATTGCGCAGGAGCTTGGGCTTTTGGACCGTGTGGTGAAGGGCGGCTGGTCGGCGCTGACGGCAAAGGAAACGGGCCGCATCGGCGGCCTGTTGGCCACAAGGAGAAAAAACGGACAGCCCGGACATTAATGCCGGCAGCTTTCCTGGCAATAAAAACGGTGAATAACATCCCTAAACAAAGCAGAGTACCCGATATACGCATCGTATACCGGGTACTCTTTATGTTTCCTCTTGAAGGAGGCTTTTCTCTGGTTACAAATTAGTCATTGCAGCAGCAGCAAAGCACCAAGATGATGACGATAATCACCAAACAAGAACAATTATTGTTCCCGCCACCAAAGCATCCCATATTTATCCTCCTTTCGCTGTTGCATGTTTTGCGGGCAGACCGCCTGCACAGAGCAAAGCAGTTGCCCAATGTACGCTTCCTGTTATTAGTCATTGCAGCAGCAGCACAGGATTACTATAATAAGAATTATCCAGATGCAGCAGCAATTGTCGTCCCCGCCGAAAAATGACATATTCGTTGCCTCCTTTTTTTGTTATTGTACTACATCATATGAAATATCGGCAAAAGTGGTTACACTACCGAAAAAGAAAAATAACAGCAAAATTGCCCGGTAAAAAAGCGCCGTTTTTTTGTTTCGGGCCAGACGCTTTTTTAATCATCGACAGAAATGTAAAAAATGTATTGATTTTACGATGGCAGATATCATATAATAGATGTGATATCAGTCAGGCCAGACCTGTCCGCTAACCACGTTTCAGCGGGAAAAAGGCCGGTTGCGCCGCCGAATTTTTCGCCCAAAGGGCGAAACGGCGTTGCGCAAAAAATGCTCTTATCATTGCCTGCCCTGTGGACAAGAGCATTTTAAACATTGTTTTATGCCGATGCAGGGCGGCGGAATGGAGCATTAGTTTGAAAGCGCCTTTCAAACTAAGCCTCCGGCGGAATTAGTCGCGCCGCCGAATTTTTCGCCCAAAGGGCGAAACGGCGTTGCGCAAAAAATGCTCTTATCATTCCTTGCCCTGCGGACAAGAGCATTTTAAACATTGTTTTATGCCGATGCAGGGCGGCGGAATGGAGCATTTTTATGGAGCATATTCTGCGTATATTGGAAAAGAACTGCCGCATGACCCCCGAACAGATCGCCGTCATGATCGACGCCGCGCCTGACGAAGTGGCGGCGGCGATACGGCAGTATGAGGCCGACAATGTGATTTTGGGCTACAAGCCGCTTATAAACTGGGAAAAGACAAGCAAGGAATATGTGGACGCCTTTATTGAGCTTCGCGTCACCCCGCAGATGGGACAAGGGTTTGACAAGATTGCCGAAAGGATCTACGGCTATGATATGGTCAGAAGCGTCTACCTGATGAGCGGCGGCTTTGACCTGGCTGTCTTTATTGAAGGCAAAACACTCAAGGAGGTATCCTTGTTCGTTTCTGAAAAGCTTGCGGCGCTTGATCAGGTAATCAGCACCTCCACACATTTTGTGCTCAAAAAATATAAAGATTACGGTGTGGTGTTTGACCATGTGTCCGAGGACGAAAGAAGAGTGATAACCCTATGAGCGGATTTGACATGGCAAAGGCGATCTCGCCTGTGGTAAAGACGCTTCCTCCTTCGGGAATACGCAAATTCTTTGACATTGTTTCCGAAATGAAGGATGCTATCTCGCTCGGCGTGGGAGAGCCCGATTTCGTGACGCCCATGCATATCTGTGAGGCGGGCATCCAATCCCTGTTAAAGGGACATACCTATTACACCTCCAACTCCGGCCTGTCTGAGCTGCGTGAGGAAATCGCCGCATATATGCTGCGCCGCTTTGCGCTTAGCTATGTCCCCACAAAAGAAATTGTTGTTACGGTCGGCGGCAGCGAGGCCATTGACCTGGCCCTGCGCGCCCTGATATCGGCGGGCGATGAGGTGCTTGTGCCCGAACCCAGCTTTGTGTGCTACAAGCCGGACGCGGCCCTGGCGGGCGGCGTCGCGGTCCCGATTGAAACTACCCAGGCCGACGGGTTCCGGCTGACAAAAAAGGCTTTGCAAGACGCTATTACTCCGCGCACCAAGGTGCTTATCCTGCCGTATCCCAACAACCCCACCGGCGGGATTATGACTAAGGAGGATTTAGAGCAGATAGCCGAGGTGCTCCGCGGAACAAATATTGTTGTGCTGGCAGACGAAATATATGCCGAGCTTACATACGCCGGAAAGCATTTTTCCATTGTGCAGATTCCCGATATGAAGGACCGTACGGTTGTCATAAGCGGATTTTCCAAAGCCTACGCCATGACGGGCTGGCGGCTCGGTTTTGCCTGCGGACATTCCGATATGATCGCGGCAATGACTAAAATCCATCAGTACGCCATCATGAGCGCGCCCACAACCAGCCAGTACGCCGCTATTGAGGCGCTGAAAAACGGCGATGAGGATATTGAAATGATGAAGGACGAATATAATTATCGCCGCAAGGTTATGGTGGACGGCTTTTGCAGTATGGGGCTTGACTGTTTTGAACCGTTGGGCGCGTTTTATGTGTTTCCGTGCATCAGCGGCACCGGCTTGGATTCCAACAGCTTCTGCGAAACGCTCCTGCGTGAGGAGAAGGTGGCCGTGGTGCCCGGCAATGCTTTCGGCGCAAGCGGTGAAGGGTTTGTCCGCTGCTCATATGCTTACGCCATAACAAACATTCAGGAAGCGCTGCACCGCATAGAGCGCTTTGTGAAGCGGTATAAATAACGGATTGTAATATAAAATAGATATAATGCCTGCCAATCATTCGCTTGGCAGGCATTATTAAAAAAGCGGGCAGCGCCCGCTGGCATTACGCGGGCAGTCTGTTGTCAAACGACAATCGTTGCCCGGCAGCTTATTTTAGTGTCATTTCCTATATATAAAACAAACGGGCAGCGCCCGATGGCATTACGCGGGCAGTCAGCGGCAATTCTGATCCCGTGCCCGACAATCCATTTTGGCGTAATCCCGTATCATATAAAAAGCGGGCGCATGCCCGCTTTTTGGTTAGTGCCAGACAACGAAAAAAGCCCTTCGGCAAACCAAACGGCTTTCCGAGGGCCTTGCAAGCTGATTGCCCTAGCTTAAACGGCTCTTTGCACTTTGCCCGAACGCAGGCAGCGCGTACAAACCTTTGCAGTCTTCGCAGTTCCGTTCACAACGGCACGAACGCTTCTTACATTTGCCTTCCACATACGGTTGCTCCTTCTGTGAGAATGGCTGACCTTAATACCAAAGGAAACGCCCTTGCCGCAAATATCACACTTTGCCATTTAAAACCACACCTCCTATATATCCTGCCATATAAATCGTGTTATCATCCAAACTCCGGGCAAAACCTGACGGTCCATTGCCAAAAGCAAGTGTTATTTTAGCACATATCCATCGCAATAGCAAGCATTTTTTTTAAAAAACACCGCATTTGCCCAAAAACGATGGACAATCTCTTGTATGCGCGCATTTTTTGTGATACACTTATCCTAATTTCCCGAAGGGAGCGCGTAACTGTGCGCATTTTGGTTTTTTCAGACACGCACGGCAGGACGCAAGGCTGTATCAGCACACTTGACTGCGTAGATGGCGTGGATATGGTACTACACGCGGGGGATATGGTCACAGACGCAAAAAAACTGTCTTCGCTCTATCCTGATATTGTGTTTCACTATGTGACGGGCAACAACGATCCTGTCTCGTCCGCCCCGGGTGAGTTGCTCGTAGCGGCAGCAGGCAAAAAAATATTTCTGACACACGGCCATTTTTACCGGGTAAAGCAAAGGCTTGACCTATTGGCCGCACGGGCGGCAAATGCCGGAGCGGATATCGCGGTTTTCGGCCACACCCACGCCCCCTGCGACAGACTTGATTTTGGCGTGCGCCTTTTGAATCCGGGCAGCATGGGGCATATATGCGGCAGCTACGCCGTGATCGAGATAGACAGCGGCGCCCTGCGCATAGCCGTGATCAATTGCCGCTGAACACCGTTAAACTGTCCAGCTTAAATATGAGGTGAGATGTATGCTTATCGTGATTGATGTGGGAAATACCAATATCGTGACAGGCGTGTTTGAGGGAAGCGAGCTTTTAAAAAGCTGGCGGCTGTCCACCGACTACAGCCGCAGCGCCGACGAAACGGGCATGTTTCTTGTGCAGCTGCTGTCCTACAACGGTCTTGCTGTAGACAGTATTTCAGACGTGATCATCTCTTCTGTTGTGCCGCAGGTCATGTTTTCTTTGGAGCGTGCGGTGCGCCGTTACCTTAAAATCAAGCCTGTGATCGTTGGGCCGGGCATCAAAACCGGAATCAATATCAAATACGACAACCCCAAGGAGGTCGGCGCCGACAGGATCGTAAACGCCGTAGCGGCAGACGCGCTTTACGGCGGCCCCGCCATCATTATTGATTTCGGCACGGCCACCACCTTCTGCGCCATTACCAAAGCTGCCGATTATCTGGGCGGCGTAATATGCCCGGGTATCAAAATTTCACTGGAGGCGCTGATAGAACGCACCGCCAAGCTGCCGAAAATTGAGCTGGAGCGCCCTGAGCGCGTGATTGGCAAAAACACGGTTTCCTCCATGCAGTCGGGCATGATTTACGGCTATGCCGGAATGATTGAAAACATCGTGCGCCTCATGAAAGCGGAGATGGGCGGCGGCGACATCAAGGTGATCGCCACCGGCGGCACCGCGTCAATGATCTCAGAGGCGACCAACGCGATAGATATTCTGGATTCGCATCTTACCCTAAAGGGGCTGCAAATCCTATACGACAAGAACCGTCCCGCACAATGATTTGAAATAGACTTCTTTCGAAACTGGGCGCGCGCGGATAAACGGGATGTTTTTTTTGTGCCGCAAGGCGGCAGGTTCCGACAATACTTTGTGTATTGGCGGGTTCTGACAACACAGCGGGACGGAAAAACAGCCGTTTTTGCCGCCGCGAATCAGTTTTGAAAGAAGTCTAATGTACACAGCCGCTCATCGCAAGTCGGATGAGCGGCTGTGTTGTCGTTTGTGCTTACAGCATTTATTTTGCCTTGTTTTTTGCGTATATGCCCATTGCCGCCGCCAAAAATTCGGAAAGCCCTGCGCCGTATTTGTCGATATTTTCGGTAAACCGCGAATCCGTCACATACATCTGCCCCAGGCCCGCAAAAGCCTGCAGACTGTATGTCACACCAAAGTTTTGGTTAAAGTAGCGATACATCCCGTCCATAGCGGCCTGGACGGCATCCGAGGCAGGGTCTTGCAAGCGCAGCTTGGCCAGCGAGCAAAACAAGTCGTCCATCCCCTTGGCAACCGCACTTTTCTCCTCATCCGAAAGCGAACCGATATGCTTTTTGCTGTTGTCCACAGCTTGGTCGCCCCACAACCTTCTTGCCTCATCCTCATAAGGATTGTTATCAAAATCCAGTCCTTTGAATTTTTCATTCTGTGCCATATCATACTCCCCCTTCATTGCTTTTAAGGATTTATCCAGGGTCGCCAGCATAGTGTCTATGCGCCTTTTTTCATGCTGCAGGTATTTTCTCTGCAAAATAAACGCCTGCTTTCTGTCAAACGACGGGCTTTTGATCAGCGCCCTGATTTTAGAAAGCGAAAAACCGCACTTTTTGAAGAACAGGATCTGCTGCAGCAAATCCAGATCCGCTTCAACATACTGCCGGTAGCCATTCTCATCATTTCGCCCGGGGCATAACAGCCCTATTTTATCGTAATAATGGAGCGTGCGCACGCTGATGCCTGTTAGACCTGCTACCTGCTTGGTATTCATAGCCCTCTCCCCTTCCTGCAAACCGATTATACACCATCACGCAGCGTTATAGTCAAGGGGTAAATAAAAATTTTTTTAGTAGTCAGCGTATGAAAAAAACTCCTGCCATAAAGCCTGCGGGAGTTTTGGATATGTTACAACCTTCTTTTCTTATGCTTTATAACCGTAGCCTGCATTTATGGCCTTGAGATTAAGCGCCAGCAAATCCTGTTTTGAGGAAGGCACGCTTTTGCCAAGCCCTGTCTTGACCTCGTCATAGGTCAGCATGTCAGCCTCGGCAATCAGTTTGCCCAGCATGATCATGTTAGCAAGCTTTGGCGCGTTCATGTCCTGCGCAAGCTGAGTGGCCGGTATGTAGTGCACCCGCACATCGGAGCGCTTCACCTGCCGGTCTATCAATGTGCTGTCCACAAACACCATGCCACCCGGCACGAGGGCATCCTCAAACTTATCCAGCGACGGCTTGTTCATTGCGATGAGCAGCGTAGGGTTGGTGATGATGGGTGAGCTGACCGGTGCGTCGGAAACGATAACATGACAGTTGGCGGTACCGCCGCGCATCTCGGGGCCGTAGGACGGCAGCCAGCTGACCTCTTTTGCCGCAAGCATTCCGCCGTATGCCAAAACCTTGCCGGCAAATAAGATACCCTGCCCGCCAAAGCCGGCAATGATCAATTCGGATGTCTGATTCATTTCTTCTCCTCCTTTGTGATATCCTTGTATATCCCCAAAGGATAGTGGGGCATCATGTTTTCACGGAGCCAGCCCAAGGCCTCTACGGGCGAAAGGCCCCAGTTTGTCGGGCATGTGGACAGCACCTCCACAATGGAAAAGCCCCTGCCCGCCAGCTGATTCTCAAACGCTTTTTTAATAGCCGCTTTTGCCTTTTTGATGTTTTTCACATCGTCCACCGAAACCCGCTCCGCATAGGCTGTGCCTTGGATGGTGGCAAGCGTTTCGCACACCTTCAGCGGATACCCTTGCGTTTCTGTCTTGCGTCCGTACGGGGACGTCTGGGTAACCTGCCCCACAAGCGATGTGGGCGCCATCTGCCCGCCCGTCATGCCGTAGATAGCGTTGTTGACAAAGATGACGGTAATATTTTCGCTTCTTGCCGCCGCGTGGACAGTTTCGGCAGTACCAATCGCGGCCAGATCGCCGTCGCCCTGATAGGTGAAAACGATATTACCGGGATCAGCGCGCTTAATGCCCGTCGCCACAGCGGGCGCACGCCCGTGGGCGGCCTCCTGCATATCGCAGTTAAAATAATTATACGCAAACACCGAACAGCCCACAGGGGCTACCCCTATGGTTTTTCCTTCGATATCAAGTTCATCTATGACCTCGGCGATCAGCCTGTGGATGATACCATGGGTACAGCCGGGACAATAGTGCAGGGTAACGTCACTGAGCGATTTGGGTCTTTCAAAAACGATTGCCATTACTTGTCACCTCCGGCGATACTTTTGATCTTTTCAATGATCTCGGCAGGCGACGGCACCATGCCGCCCGTTCTGCCGTAGAAATGGACGGGCACCTTGCCGTCCACGGAAAGGCGCACATCCTCCACCATCTGGCCTGTGCTCATTTCCACCGTCAAAAACGCTTTGGCGGTTTTGGCCGCCCTGCTAAACGCCTCATTAGGAAATGGCCAGAGCGTTATGGGCCTGATCAGCCCCACCTTATAACCTTCCCTGCGCAGCGTATCAATAGCGTTTTTGGCGATTCTGGCCGTCGTTCCGTATGCGGCTATGATATATTCGGCGTCCCCGGCGGCATACTGCTCAAAGCGCACCTCCGCCGCCCTTACCGTATCATACTTTTTCTCCCGCTCCCAGACAAGCTTTTCAAGCTCCTCAGGCGTGATATAAAGCGAGTTTATAATGTTTCTTTTGCGTGCCATCCTTGTGCCCGTTGTGGCCCATGCCTTTTCTCCAGTGCCGCCGCCCTTGGTATCGTCAAAAACCACAGGCTCCATCATCTGGCCCAGCATACCGTCGCCTATTATCATCACGGGCATACGGTACTTATCGCCAAGGTCGAACGCCAGGTAGGTCAGATCCACCATTTCCTGGACGGACGAGGGTGCAAGCACGATCAAACGGTAGTCGCCGTGCCCTCCCCCTCTGGTCGCCTGAAAATAGTCCGACTGCGCAGGCTGGATACCCCCAAGCCCTGGGCCGCCGCGTACAATGTTAACGATCAGGCACGGCAGATCCGCGCCCGCTATGTATGAAATGCCTTCCTGTTTTAAGCTGATACCGGGGCTCGACGAGCTGGTCATTACCCTGACGCCGGCGCCGGCAGCGCCGTATACCATATTTATAGCGGCAACCTCGCTTTCCGCCTGCAAAAACAGGCCGCCCACCTTTGGCATCTTTTTGGCCATATATGCCGCAAGCTCTGTCTGCGGGGTAATGGGATAGCCGAAGAAATGGCGGCACCCGGCGCGCATCGCCGCCTCGGCGATAGCCTCGTTGCCCTTCATCAATACCTTATCCGACATGCAAAATCCCTCCTAATAACCGCTATGCTATTTTTCTACCGTAATGACAGCATCGGGACAGATAGTCGCGCAAAAAGCGCAGCCGATACATTTGTCCATTTCAAGCACCTCGGCGGGATGGAATCCCTTGGCGTTCATACGGTGCTTGCTCATCACCACAATTTTTTTGGGGCAGACGGTAGTGCACAGCTCACATCCCTTGCATCTATCCTCTAAAAATGTTACTTTTGCCATAAAACACACCTCGCTTTGTACAAAAAAGAGTATGATATTAAAGCTAACGCAAACGACTGATTAACCGGAAAACGGCAGCTGGAAATACAAATCCATGCCAAACGCCTTTTCCTTCAAGGCCCCGGGCAGCAGTTGCACAATTTCCTTTTTTCCGCTGATATATTTGATGGGGATACCCTGCCTCTGCGATACCGCCTCCACAACCGCCTGCCCGTCCATAAGGACCTGCAGGTCCGTGTCGTGCGAAAGATTGGTGTTATTGACAAGGCCGGTGATTTTAAGCCGCGAAGCATTTTGGATATCGGCTATATATGCCGAAATATCATCGGCGTTTTGCGTAAGCGGCCGGCTTTTGTTAATCACAAACAGCATGTCATACGGCTCGCGGTCAAAAAAACGTTTGTAGCCGCCAAGCGCATAAGCTCCGCCTTCGTCTCCGCCCACATCAAAAACAATGTGCGCCTCTTTGTCCGCAAAAACGCTCAGTACCTCAGCCGGCAGAGTCGGCATATCCAAATTGGTATTGGCAAACTCCGGCGCAATGACGTTTATGCCGCTGCCGGTCAAATGTACCTTTTTATCATGGGTGCGGAAATAAGTGTTTACAATGTCGGCATCAACAATAGTGGTCTTTTTGCCTTCAGCCGACAGCTTGAGCGCATAATTAACGGCAAGCTCGGTCTTTCCGCTGCCGAAATGTCCTGTAAATATAGTAATACGGCTGTCCATAAGATTGCACCTCCTCATGGCAGGGGGCTGCCCGCAGCGCTCCGGTACAACGCACAAACATGATTTTTCAGCCATCAGGCTTTATGTTTTCTCCGTTTATGCTCAATTAAAAATTTTATCACATTTCTACTGCAATTGCAAGCTTTTCACAGGAGTAGTGTGCACCTGATCCCAAAGCGCCGCAAACGCGATGTTCTTTAACTTTTGGCAAAATCAAAGAAGCCGCCTTCCGTACAGTAATGCCATACTGTATGGAAGACAGCTTTAAATTTGCCGTCCGGTTTGTTTTTGCACGATAGCTGTGCCGTTTTGCAAAAACGCCTGCAAAGCCGTTTTACAGCATATTATTCGGATGTAAACGGCAGAAGAGCGATATGTCTTGCTCTTTTAATGGCCTCGGTTACCTGACGCTGATGCTTGGCACAGTTGCCGCTTATTCTTCTCGGAACGATTTTTGATTTCTCGGAGATGAACTTGCGCAGCTTAAAGGTATCCTTGTAATCTATATCAGTAACTTTATCCGCACAAAAGACACAAACCTTCCTCTTGGCTTTTCTGCCGCCTCTTGCCGGCCTTTCGCTTCTTTCAGCCATGAAATTTTCCTCCTTTATCCAATACTTTCGGGTATGCCGCCTAAGTCCGGCAGCAAAATTTTAAGTGTAGAAATTCGTCATGTGCAGTGCCAATAAAACCGTAGCCGCGCTATGCCGAATGACACCGCAGGATGCTGCGCGGGCTAAAACGGAAGATCATCATCCAGCTCACCCGGCATGAAATCCGCTCCGTCGGGAAGCTGATCGGCTATCTGCGGCGCGCCGGCTCCGGCATCCGCACCGCCCCACTGCGGGTTTTGCACCGCAGGCGCACCGCCCGAAGAGGCTTTGCTCTCGGTGAAATACGCTTCGTCTACAATGACCTCGGTGGTGTACTGCTTCTTGCCCTCTTTGTCATCCCAGGTACGGGTCTGAATGGACCCGATAATGCCTATCATACGGCCTTTGGCAAAATATTTGCAAATGAATTCCGCAGTCTGGCGCCATGCCACACAGTTAATAAAATCCGCCTGCCGCTCTTCACCGGCGCGGACAAAACGGCGGTCGACCGCTACCGTAAAGCTGCATACGCTGACTCCGCTGCCTGTAGCGCGCAGCTCGGGATCACGCGTCAGTCTGCCCACTAATATGGCCTTGTTCATGATAACACCGCCCCCAAATCTTTTGTTGTAACATTACTTTCTGATAATCAGGCTTCTTATAATGTTTTCCGTTATCTTATACACGCGGTCGAGCTCTGACGGAAAATCCGGTGTGGAAGAAAAGCGGATCAGCACATAGTAGCCTTCTGTCTTGTCGTTGATCTCATAGGCCAGCTTGCGCTTGCCCCAAATGTCGGTTGTGTCTATTGCTCCGGCACCCTCGATCAATGACTTAAACTTTTCTACAACCGCGCTTGTCTGCTCTTCATCCAAGTCAGGGTTAACAATAAACACGGTTTCGTACTGGTTAGCTGTTTGCGTCATTTTTTGCACCTCCTTCTGGACTATGACCCTGCGTCAGCGCACAGAGTAAGGATATGTTAATACATAAGCGCAACCATTTTACATCAGAGCGCATGCTTTTGTCAACACATTTGCGTTGATTGCATAAAAATTTTTGCAAAGCGCCGTCAATTTGCATTTATTTCGTTGCTTTTTCAGAAAATAAGTTGTATAATCAGACAGAATATTTGACAAAAGAAAGGTTTTACGATTTTGAAAAGATATGTTCGGCATAGCACTTTCATTTGCGGGCTGCTCATTGTGTGCCTGTTTGCGGCGTCGGCTTCAGTATTTGGGTGGCCGGATGTGTATAATACCAAAGCGGGCGATATTTCTGCGCAGCCGTTTTCTTTGGCTGCGCGAACCGCGCTGAGCGGCCCTGTCAATACCATCAGGCCTGCCGCTGCCGAAAGAGCCGGCGAAGTGCCGACAAACTGGCTGCTTGCGGCTGTCAGCGCTGCGGCAAACGGTCTTTTTGTCCTGTTTTGCCGATGTATCATCTTTTATTTTATTGCCGCGTTATTTCTTTTTACGATTATTTTATGGCGCCAGAAAAAGGATGGAAAGAAGAGAGTCTTTTCGTTTATAATAAATACAGTATGAAAATAATAAAGCATAGGAGGCATAAAAGTGCATAAATTCAGACATGCATTTGCAATAATTGCGCTGATTGTGGCCGGGCTGGTCTATCTCACCCTTTTCGGCCTTGAGATACCCACCGGCAGCAGCAAGATCAGCCTTAAGGGCACCAATCAGATGCGCTATGGCATAGACATCAGGGGTGGTGTGGAAGCTATTTATAAACCGAAGGACCTGGATCGTACGCCCACAGACGCGGAGCTTGATTCCGCACGTTCCATTATGGAAACAAGGCTGGACGCAAAAAATATTTTTGACAGGGAAATTATAATAGACAAGAGCAACGGTACCATAATAGTTCGTTTCCCCTGGAAGTCGGACGAAACGGAATTCAATCCGCAGACGGCTATCGCGGAGCTGGGCGAAACGGCGCGCCTGACCTTCCGGGACCCCGAAGGCAATGTTGTGCTGGATGGTCAGAATGTTGAAAAGAGCACCAGCGATTACAGCACTCAGGATCGCCAAAATGTGGTCCACCTCAAGCTGGATGCCAAAGGCACACAGGATTTTGCCGACGCCACATCAAGGCTTGTGAATCAGAGAATCAGCATTTATATGGACGAAGATCTTATTTCCGCGCCGACTGTCAATGAGGCGATCACTGGCGGAGAAGCTGTCATCAATGGCATGGAGAGCGCTGAAGCGGCGAAGTCTCTTTCCGATAAGATCAATTCGGGCGCGCTGCCGTTTTCGCTTATTTCGTCAAGCCACAATACTATCAGCCCCACGCTTGGCCACGGCGCGCTGGATATTATGGTGAAGGCCGGTATTGTCGCCTTTATTCTCATTTGCCTGTTCATGCTGTTTTATTACAAGCTCCCGGGCGTTGTGGCGTGCGTTGCGCTGACGCTGCAGGCCACAGGCCAGCTCCTGGCGCTTTCCATACCGCAGTTCACACTGACCCTGCCCGGTATCGCCGCTGTTATACTGTCTATCGGTATGGGTGTGGACGCCAACATTATTGTTTCGGAAAGGATCAAGGAGGAACTGCGCAGCGGAAAGACCTTGTCAAAGGCTATTTCAGCAGGCTTCCACAGGGCTTTCTCTTCAGTTTTTGACGGCAATATCACCGTTATCATCGTTGCTATCATCCTGATGATATTCGGTTCGGGCACTATGCTCTCATTTGCTTACTCACTGTTTACGGGCGTGCTTCTAAACTTCCTTGCCGGCGTCACAGCGTCAAGACTCATGATTATGTCGCTGAGCAGCTTCACGCCGTTTAAGAAACCAACGTTTTATGGGGCAAGGAGGGCAGAGAAATGATCAGATTCTATCAAAAGAGGTTTGTGTTTTTAACAATATCGCTTTCTATCATACTGCTGGGCGTTATCTTTTCGTTTATCAACGGCATCAATTTAGACATTGAGTTTAAAGGTGGCTCCATTATCAAATATGATATTGCACAGGATATTGACATAGCCAAGGCAGAGGAAGCCGTGACCAAAGCTGTAGACAGGCTCGCAAACTGCCAGATCACCTCTGATATTGCTACGCAGAGCCAAAAGCTCGTTATAAATCTTGCGGGCAATGAGGGGCTTTCGGCTCAGGATCAGGAAAAGCTCGACACTGGGCTTAAGGATGCGCTTGGAGAAGAAGCGGGCCTTAAGCTTTCGGAATCGTCTATTGTTGAGCCGTTTATCGGCAAAAGGTTCTTTGAAAGAGGTATCTGGGCGATAATTTTATCCTTTATCCTGATCGTTTTATACGTTTGGTTCCGCTTCAGAAAAATCGGGGGGCTGTCGGCAGGGCTCATGGCTCTGGTTGCGCTGGTGCACGATGTATTGGTCGTGTTCATTGCGTTTGTGGTATTCAGAATCGCGATTGATGAAAACTTTATTGCCGCAGCGCTTACCATTATCGGTTTTTCCATCAACGACACTATCGTTATCTACGACAGAATAAGAGAAAACGCACACCTGCTCGGCCCCAAGGTTACTACGGAGGAGCTGGTGGACAAGAGCATAACCCAGTCGCTGACGCGTTCCATCAATACCAATGCCGCGACCTTTGTGAGTATCGCGATCGTTTATGTGTTCTCGCAGATCTATGGCATAACCTCCATCCAGAGCTTTGCACTGCCCATGATGCTTGGCGTTATCAGCGGCTGTTATTCCACCATCTGTATCGCAGGACCGCTGTGGGTGGCATGGAAGAACTTTAGGAATAAAAAGAAAGTAAAGCCTGCCAGAGCGTAATGGCGCTGCAGGCAAAAGCAATGGCTTTTTAAAGACGGTATTTTAACGATAACAACGATAACTATGAAAACCACGCATTTATATGCGTGGTTTTCATTATGCCATATACGGTGGGCTTACTAAATTGAAACAATACTATTTCGCGTTTAAAATAGGAACAAAATGTCGTCGGATTTTTTGTGCACAGCGCGGCGAAGGACGCAGCCTTGCTGGCACAAGGCAAGGGCGGCAACAAAGCTGTGGACAAAAAAGACACGGCAGATAGTCCTGTTTTGGGCGCGAAATCGTATAAGATATAACATAAAAGTCCGCCTTTTTCCGCCATACGGTGCCGAAGGCTTCGCCAATATAGAAAGTATTGCCCAGCCTTCCGGCTTGCCCGGTGAAAAATCCTGTATTTTTAAACGTTTTTTATTTTAAACGTATATAACAGGCGCCGGCGGAATCAAACATCCCTGCTTTTTTCAAATAACCGCAAGCAAAAAGCCGGTTTGAAATAAAGCCGGCTTTTTGCTTGCGGTTATTATAATCTTTTGCCTTACGGGATTATTGACCGGGCTTAACTCATGCTGGTGAACTTTTGCTTTGCCTGAGTCACGCTCTGCGGTTCGGCAGGCTTGACCTGATACCAGCCGCGCATGCTCATTTCATTGAAAATATCAAACTGAATGTCATGTTCCTCTTTTAAAATGTTTAAGAAGTCTGCGCGTAGCTGAGGACTGGAGCATTCGTTTGCATACGTGTTGTAGGTCGATGTAATCAGTTTCTGGCTGCTCATAGAGTCGTTCATACGTGATTTGTCATCCATTGCGTGCATATTAGCTTCCTCCTTTTAGCTTAAATAGTACATTAGGGTATTGAAGTGGTCCTGGTGCTTGTCTGCAATGCTTGAACATTTGCTTTTGAGCGTGGGGTCTGTGCATTGCTCGGCGAAGGTGCGGTACTTGGTTATCAGCAGGTTTTCATAGTTGAGCTGATCCTCAAGCGCAGACAGTTCTTTTGATGTAAGATTTTGCATGGCTGAAACATCCTTTCTTGATTTATTGGCCGGTGCCGGAGCCACAGCGCCGCAGCGGCCTGTTTACAGGGATATTATTGGCATACCGGATTGTTTTTATACGGCAGGATATCAAGAAATTATTTTTTTTATTAACTTACCTGTCATGCACTGCTCCCATGAATGTGATTTTGACAGAAATTAAAGAATATGTATTGACATGGGTGGTAAAAAAGTTTAAAATAATTGTGTCTAGGTTTTTGAAATTTCTTATGCGTATGATTCATAGTATTTAAGGCTGTAGCGCCATATGCCGTGGCGCTGCCTGTGGTTTAAAATTAACAAAAGAAATTGAGTGGCGGGCGAAACGCTCATTGTTTTGTGATTGGGATAAATCATTTTAACTAAAAATTTATAAATATGCAGGTATGTTGTATTAAAAATTTTTATGAAAAAATGTTTAAAAGCTAACGCGCAAGAACGGTGAGCAAGGGGAGTTTTATGCCACTCTTTATTAAAAGAGGAGGTGCATAACATAGACACACAATTGTGGATAACAATAGCGATATCCGCCGTTGCAGCGGTCGTGATAGCGGTTGTAGTTTGGAAACTGGCATTTGACAAAGGCTATACAAAAAGAAAACAGGAAGCGGAAACATCCATAGGCAGTGCTGAAAGTGAAGCAAAACGCATAATAGACGAGGCGCATAAGAACGCTGCAAGCAAAAAACGTGAAATACTTTTGGAAGCGAAAGAGGAAAATCACAAACTAAGACTTGAGTTTGATAAAGAAGTGAAGGAGCGGCGCTCTGAAATTTCAAGGCAGGAAAGAAGAATTCAGCAAAAGGAAGAAACCCTGGATAAAAAGATAGACGTTCTGGAAGCGAAGGACGAAAAGCTGACAAAAAAGAACAGGGAACTTGAGATGAAGGAAGAAGATCTGGCGCAGATCCGTAAGCAGCAAACCGAAATGCTTGAAAAAATTTCGGGTTACACGGCGGAGGAAGCCAAGCAATATTTGCTCAAGCAGCTGGAAGCCCAGATCCGCCACGAAGCGGCGATGCTGCTGGCCGAAATTGAACAGCAGACAAAGGACGAAGCTGAAAAGCGCGCTAAGAACATAGTGGCCCTGGCCATCCAAAAGGTTGCGGCCGACCACGCGGCGGAGACCACCGTTTCGGTTGTGCCGCTGCCCAACGATGAAATGAAGGGCCGCATTATAGGGCGTGAGGGCAGAAATATCCGAACGCTTGAAACCCTGACCGGGATCGATCTGATCATCGACGATACCCCCGAAGCCGTCATTGTGTCCGGTTTTGATCCCATACGCCGTGAGGTCGCGCGGCTCGCACTGGAAAAGCTCATCGCCGACGGGCGCATACATCCCGCACGCATTGAGGAAACCGTGGAAAAGGCGCGTAAGGATGTGGACAACGATATTAAGCAGGAAGGCGAAAAAGCCACCTTTGAAACAGGCGTACATGGTCTGCACCCTGAAATCATAAAGCTGCTGGGAAGACTTAAATTCAGAACAAGCTACGGCCAGAATGTCTTAAAGCACTCTATTGAGGTGTCTCATCTTTCGGGCGTTATGGCAGGCGAGCTGGGCGTGGACATCGCACTTGCAAAGCGGGCAGGTCTGCTGCACGATCTGGGCAAGTCGGTCGACCATGAGATGGAAGGCTCGCATGTCACTATCGGCGCTGATCTGGCTAAAAAGTACAAGGAAAACAACGACGTTATTCACGCCATCATGGCGCATCACGGCGACGTGGAGGCCCAGACCGTTATCGCTTGCATTGTTCAGGCCTGTGACGCTATCTCGGCGGCAAGGCCGGGGGCAAGGCGTGAAAATCTTGAAACGTACATCAAACGTCTGGAAAAACTCGAAGAGATCGCAAACTCCTTTGACGGCGTTGAAAAATCCTTTGCCATTCAGGCTGGCCGCGAAATCCGCATAATGGTCAAGCCGGAGGATGTGAACGATGACGCGGTTGTGCTGATGGCACGCGACATTGTCAAAAAGATTGAGGATGATCTGGAGTATCCCGGACAGATTAAGGTGAATGTCATCCGCGAGATGCGTGCTATTGAATACGCTAAGTAATTATAACATTGTTTCAAAAACGGGTAGCGCATATCTGCTGCCCGTTTTGTTTGTTGTAAACCGCCGGCTTTTCCGTTTCGGATACCGGCCTTGCGACAGGTTATACTAATAAAGATCGGAAAAACACTTTAAGGAGAAAAACAGGCTATGAAAATTTTATTTATCGGCGATGTGGTGTCGTCCTGCGGCAGAAATATGCTTGCAAAAAGCATCGCCGCCGTCAGGCGCAACTATGGAACAGACGCTACGATTGTCAACGGCGAAAACGCGGCGCACGGCAAAGGCCTCACCTTAAACACCGCCGACGAGCTTTTTGCGTTGGGCGTGGGCGTCATTACTACAGGTAATCATGTGTGGGGCAACAAGGAAATTTACAATATTTTTGAATGCAACGGGAATGTTTTGCGGCCAGCAAACATGCCCCGTTCAAACCCCGGCGCAGGATATGTGGTGTGCGAGGCGGGCGGTGTCAAGATAGGCGTTTTGAACCTGATAGGCAGAACATTTATGGAGCCCAACGACTGCCCTTTTGCCGCGGCGGATGAGGCGATAGCGGAAATAAAAAAGCAGACGAATATCATTATTGTGGATTTCCATGCTGAGGCGACAAGCGAAAAGGTGGCGCTGGGCTGGTACCTTGACGGCCGTGTGAGCGCGGTGCTGGGTACCCACACCCATATCCAGACCGCTGATGAAAGGGTGCTGCCCGGAAAGACTGCCTACATCACCGACGTCGGCATGACAGGCGCCTATTATTCGGTGCTTGGCATGGAAAGAAAGGTGATCATAGACAGGTTTACCACCCGTCTTCCGCAGCGTTTTGTGCTGGCGGACGGTGCAGCGCAGCTGTGCGGCGTTGTGGTGGACATCGACACACAAACAGGACACGCGCAAAGCATTGAAAGAATTTTTCTGGCAGATGTTTAGCCTTTGGTTCACGGTAAATGTATGAAAACCTTTTGCAAAGCAAAAGAGAAAGTTTTACTCGATTTTTTTAAAAAATCGCGGGTTTCCGAGGGGCAGAGCTCTTGGTCGCCGTCCGTAGACAGCGAAATCCTGATCGTATAAGCGCTTTTTTCTTTGTTGCTTTCTTTTTGCAATAGAATAAAGAAAGTAAGGTTTTGTTCGTTTCGTTTCATACGCCGGCCGTGGGCTTGGGCAAGATACCCTTTACAAACGCCGAGCTTTTCATTATAATATTGCCAAGAACAAATAACAGCCCCCTATGCCTTATTTCATATGATTTATAGAAAACCGCATATCCGGGCCGGTTTTTCTGCCGAATGAGACTTCCTGCCGGCAGAAAGCCTGATGCTAATTTAAAATAAAATATGCCATGAAAACTTGTCTTTTTTCCGCCATACTCTGCCGGAAGACCCCGCCAATACACAAAGTATTGCCCCGGCCTTCCGCGTTGCCCGGCGAAAAAAATCCTGCGTTTTTAAAGTCACCTTTTATTTTAAAATAGTATAAAAAACGATTGCCGGAGCAGGGCGGCGGATTGGAGTATGAATATGGAAATTAAAATCACCAAAACACAAACCCCCAAACAGAAGCCGGATCAGGGTAATCTGCCCTTCGGGAAATACTACACCGACCATATGTTTATCATGGACTATACCGAAGGGACCGGCTGGCACGACGCACGGATCGTGCCCTACGGCCCGCTGAGCATTGATCCTGCCTGCATGACGCTTCACTACGGACAGGCTATTTTTGAAGGACTCAAGGCCTACAAGGCGCCGGACGGCAATACGCTTTTGTTCCGCCCCAAAATGAACATGAAGCGGGTAAACATTTCAAACGAGCGGCTGTGCATCCCCCCTATCGACGTTGACTTTGCCGTTGAGGCAGTCAAGGCGCTGGTGAAGGTGGATGAAGACTGGATTCCGACAGCGGAAGGGACTTCCCTCTACATCCGGCCTTTCATTATTTCCACCGATGTTCACCTAGGCGTCCGGCCGTCCTATACTTATAAGTTCATGATTATCCTTTCGCCCGTTGGCGCATACTATCCCGAGGGTCTTGATCCGGTTAAAATTTATGTTGAATCCGATTATGTGCGCGCGGTGCGCGGCGGCGTGGGCTTTGCAAAAACGCCCGCAAACTATGCGGCCAGCCTGAAGGCGCAGATGAAGGCCAAGGAAAAGGGCTACACACAGGTACTGTGGCTGGATGGCGTAGAAAAGAAGTATATCGAAGAAGTGGGTACCATGAATGTTTTCTTTGTCATCGGCGACAGGATCGTGACGCCCGGGCTTAACGGAAGCATCCTTGCGGGTATCACGCGCGACTCGTCTATTGAACTGCTCAGGCATTGGGGTATGGAGGTGGAGGAGCGCAAAATATCTATCGACGAGGTGTTTGAAGCGCACAAAAACGCTACGCTCAGGGAAGTGTTCGGAACAGGCACGGCGGCAGTCATCTCGCCTGTGGGCGAGCTCAACTATAATGGCAGCGTTATCAGCATAAACAGCGGACGGATCGGCGAAATCTCTCAAAAGCTCTATGATGCCATAGTAGCCATTCAAAACGGCAAAATTGCGGACGAGCTTGGCTGGACTGTAGTTGTGGATTAGTCTTTGTTTTTGCGCTGCGGTGATTCTGTTAAAAGGTGGGATTGTCTTGAAGGCTCTGGTCAGTGTGTTCAGTTTTATTCTTAACACAGCGTTTTTCGCGGCCATTGCACTGAGCCTTGTAAAGTTCTTATGTGAGAACACCGGCCTGGGAAAGAAATACCGTCTTTTGGCAGGCACCGCGGAAATTGAAGACAACAGTCCCGGCCCCACCCCGTATTTCAAGCTTATCCTGTTTGCGGTGGGCATACGCGCAGCGCTGTTTGCAGCAGCCACGCTGCTATGCATAATATTTCAGTCTCAGAACACGTTCAACATGGATTTCTTCATAAAAATGTGGCACAGATGGGACAGCACCGGGTATGTCAATCTTGCGAAGGAAGGCTATTACTACACGGAAAACGGCAATAATATATGCCTGGTGTTTTTCCCGCTGTACCCTATAGCCATGAGACTTATGTTCTTTATCACCAACAGCTACTACATAAGCGGCCTTGCGGTTTCATGGCTGGCCTACATCGGCTCGGTGATCTACATCTATAAACTGACGGCAATTGATTTTAAAGCGGATACCGCGTTTAAAACCGTGGTGCTTATTTCGGTTTTCCCCTTTGCGTTTTTCTTCGGGAGCATACATACCGAAAGCATCTCCCTGTTTACGATTTCGGCTTGTCTGTACTACATACGCAGGCACAATTGGGCCATGGTCATGATCTTTGGCATATTGGCATCGCTGAGCCGGCTGGTGGGCTCTCTGGTGATCATCCCCGCCGTCATGGAATATATACGCGTATACAAGCCGTTTCACGCTTTGGCACAAAAACAGTTTGGGCTCTTTTGGCGGGATATTTTTACCAAATTCATCTTTATACCGTTTATCGGAACAGGTGCGCTTACCTATCTGTGGATCAATTATGATATATCCGGCGATCCGTTCAAGTTTTTGGCGTATCAGCAAACGGTGTGGATGCATCACGCCCAGTCGTTTATCCAGACCTTCTACGACCTGTTTGCAAAGGCATTCGGGTATTTAAACTCCGTCAACGGATGCATATGGCTTCCCGAATTGATTATCGTGATCCTGACGGTTGCGCTGATGATCAGGCTGTGGCGCAAAATACCCGCTATGTACAGCGCTTTTCTTGCCGGCTATATCGCAGTTTCGTATGCGAACTCATGGCTTTTGAGCGCCGGCAGGTATATGTCTATTGCACTGCCTCTGTTTATCATGCTGGCGGTGTGGACAGACAAACGTCCTAACAGATATCTGTTTATGGTCATTACTTCATCTGTATTTATGGCAATTTACCTTGCCGGGTATCTGTTCAATAAACAGGTGATGTGAGCCTATGCTCGGCCAATCCTTGCGGCGGCTGAAAGGGGATTGCTTTGTTTAAATTCAAGTGTCTTGACGCCTTCACATTGAAAATCATCGCCATTGCCGCAATGACTGTTGATCATGTGGGCTTTTTGTTTTTCCCGAATATTATCCTGCTGCGTGTCGTAGGCAGGCTTACCTTTCCCATTATGGGTTTTTTTATTGCGCAAGGGTTTTACCACACAGGCAATATCAGAAAATATGCGTCCCGGCTTACGCTGTTCGCGCTCATATCGGCGTGGCCGTGCTATCTGGCCTTCGGCTGGACGCTGAATATATTTTTCACGCTTTTAGCGGGACTTGCATCGCTGTTTGCAGCAGAAAAGCTTAACAGCCCCGTCCGGCGTTTTTTGTGTGTGCTTTTCATCAGCCTGCTCACGCTCCCCTTTGACTGGGGCTTTGGCGGCGTGTGGCTCATTTATATCATGGGGCGTGCGAAATATGCCCCTGCCGGAATCATAGGCGGTGTGCTGGCAGGCATGGTTTTATGCCCGCTGCCGGATATTTTGCTTTCATTCTTTTATTATCACACACCCTTTTTGTGGACGGCTCAGTTTTTCCGCCTGGGCATAACAGGCGCCGTGCCGCTTTTGCTGTGCTACAGCCAAAAACGCGGCCGACCGCTCAAATACTTCTTTTACTGGTATTATCCTGTCCATCTTGCTATACTTGCATGCATTGGCGCAATCGCGGCATAAGCGCAGGGCAGTATGGAAACCATAACAGTGCAAACCTTTTTTGCCGCGGCAGGAGGAAAACGCATGGAAAAAGCCTTAAGCATACTTGAATTTGATAAAATACTGCGTATCGCGGCCGATTTTACCTCAAGCGAAGCCGTAAAAACGCGCATCTGTGCCCTGACGCCCTCCGCTTCTTTGGCCGAGGCCATGCAAAACCAGGCCCAGACAACAGAGTCGGCGCGTATGCTCCTGAAGTACGGTTATCCGCAAAGCCTTTCGGCGCCCGATATCACGGGCACGCTCAAGCGGTGCGAGATAGGCGGCATTCTGTCGCCCAGGGAGCTTTTGGGCATTGCCAGACTGGCCGCAATGGCCAGAAACGCAAAACAATATTTGAGCCCGGCAGATGCCGGCGGCTTTCCTGTTTTGTCGTCCATTGCCCAGAGCATCACGCCCGTCAAGGCGCTGGAGGAGCAGATCGGTATGTGTATCCTTTCGGAGGACGAAATCGCCGACGGCGCAAGCGGCGAGCTTTCCGCCATACGCCGCAGGATGCGAAACCTTCAAAGCAAAATTAAGGATATGTTAGATAATATCATACGTTCGGGGCGGCTTTCCAAATATCTGCAGGATCCAATCGTCACCATGCGCGCCGACAGGTATGTGATTCCCGTAAAGTCGGAATGTCGTTCAGAGATACCGGGCGTAGTGCACGATACCTCGGCAAGCGGGGCCACGCTTTTTATAGAGCCTATGCCGGTTGTCGATGCAAACAATGAAATCCGCGACCTCCAGGGAAAGGAGGCGGCGGAGATCGAGCGCATATTGGCTTCGCTGTCCGCATTGGTTTGGCAGTATTCGCCGGAGCTGTCCTCTGCATATGCGCAGCTGTGCGAGCTGGATTTTATTTTTTGCAAGGGCAGGCTTTCGCTTAAATTTTCGTGCAGTGAGCCTGTGCTCAACGACGCCGGCGAAATCGCGCTGAAAAAAGCGCGCCATCCGCTGATAGACGCTAAAGACGTGGTGGCAAACGATATTTTTCTCGGCGGAAATTTCGATACGCTGGTCATCACAGGCCCTAATACAGGCGGCAAGACGGTAACGCTCAAAACTCTGGGGCTGTCCTGCCTTATGGCTGCGGCAGGGTTGCATATCCCTGCGGGCGAGCAGTCGCGCGTGGCGGTGTTTGACCGCGTCTTTGCCGACATCGGTGATGAACAGAGCATTGAGCAGAGCCTGTCCACTTTCTCATCGCATATGAAAAATATTGTTGATATCGTTGGCACAGTGGGTAAAAATTCGCTTGCCCTGTTCGATGAGCTGGGCGCGGGCACCGACCCTGTGGAGGGGGCCGCTTTGGCAGTGGCGATTTTGGAGTACCTGCGTCTGGCAGGCGCCAAAATTGCCGCCACAACACACTACAGTGAGCTTAAGCTTTTTGCGCTGTCCACACCTGGCGTGTGCAACGCCTCATGCGAATTCGACGTAGCCACCCTGCGCCCTACCTACCGCCTTCTCATAGGCGTTCCGGGACGCTCCAACGCTTTTGCCATCTCGAGCCGTCTGGGGCTTGATACCATTATTATTGAGCGCGCAAAGGCGCTTATGAGTGAGGAAAGCGTCCATTTTGAGGATCTGATAGGCGATCTTGAACAAAGCAGGCATATTGCCGAAGCGGAAAAACAGCAGACTATAGCGCTGAAAAGAGAAGTGGCGGTGCTCAAAGAACAGCTCACCGAACAGAAAACACGCCTTGAAACCAACCGCCAGAAGCTGCTCGATGAAGCGCGTCGTGAGGCAAAGCGGATTGTGCAGGACGCAAAGGATGAAGCCGCCGCCGTTATCAAAGACCTTCATGAACTGCAAAAAAGGGCCGCGGACGCAGAGCTGAATAAGGGCATTGAGGCTGCGCGCACCAGGATCATCAGCAAAGAAAAAGCGCTCGACGCCGCCCTGTCCAATGTGCTAAAGCCTGCGGGCGATGCAGCCGCAGCGCCAAAAACGCTGAAACCCGGCGATGCTGTAGAGATCGTTAACCTCGGCCAGAGCGCTGTGGTTTTGAGCGCGCCGTCGGCCGACGGCAATGTGATGGTGCAGGCCGGCATCATGAAAGTAAGCGTACCGCTTTCAAACCTGCGCATGATAAAGGATGTCCCCAAGCAAAAGCATCCGATGCAGTCGTCGGGTAATAAAGACAGCGGCAGCTATACGGTGCGCAAGGCGCACATCAAAACAGAGCTGGACCTGCGGGGCTTTTCCCTGTCCGAAGCGCTGCTGGAGACAGACCGCTTTATCAACGACGCGTATATGGCCGGGCTGACCCAGGTGAGCATTATCCACGGCAAGGGTACCGGGACCCTGCGCGCCGGCATAGGCGATATGTTGAAAGCCCACAGGCAGGTGAAGTCGTACAGGCTTGGCCGCTATGGGGAAGGTGAAACCGGTGTGACCATCGTGGAACTGAAGTGAGCGCAAGGCCCTTTGTGACAAACCTGAGGGGTATGCGCAAAGTTTTGTACAAATCGCAGAAAATGTATTTACAAGCCCGACAAGTATGGTATAATACTATATATGGTTGTGTCATAAAATGATGGTTTATGTTGTTTTGCGCCTTGGCGCAAAAATTTTTATACCACGTATCTGTCTTGGCGCAGGCCGGCAAGGTTTAAGCGGATACGGCATCTTAGCTTTTATGTTGAATTTTTAGCAATAGCATTACAAAGGAGGTAAGGTAGCATGAAGAAACTTTTGGCCATTGTCCTTTCAGCCTTGCTCGCATTGTCGGCAGTGCCTGCAGCTATGGCGGCTTCATTTCCGGATCTGGCCGGTTCCCAGTGGGACTGGGCGCGTCCGGCAATAGACGAGCTGATCGGCAAGAGCGTGGTGAAGGGTTACACCGACGGTACATACAAGCCCGACAACAGTGTGACAAACGAGGAGGCGTTTACTTTGTTTGCGCGTACGGTGGGCGTGGATCTGGCCGCAAATTCGGACGCGGTAAGCAAAGCGCAAAGCCAATACGCGTCAGTAGCCGCCCGCTACAATACCTACGCTTCCAAAGAGCTTTGCTATATGCTCTACAGAAATATCTTTACGCAGGACCAGCTGGATACTTATTTTTCAGCCGACAGAAAGGGCCAGCCCATACTCAGGCACGAGGCCGCTGTCCTGATCACAAAAATCATGGGCGGGGAAGATGAGGTCCAAAATAAATATCTGTATGTGCTCGACTATACCGACGCCGACCAGATCCCCCAGCCTTCCAAGGGTTATGTGGAGTATGTCAGGGACAAAGGGATCATGCAGGGCATGGGCGACGGCAGCTTTTCACCAATGTCCGGCGTTACGCGCGCCCAGGTTGCCATCATGCTTAAAAAGACGATGGATACTATGAACCTTAATTACATAAGCGGGATCGTCACAGCGGTCGATACCGCAGCCGGAACCATTACGGTAAACGGTATTCCCTACGCTGTGGGCAGCGGCCGTGTAACTTTCCGTGTAAACGGCCGGGATGCGTCGCTGGGCGACATCGGCGTTGGCATGAATGCCGTCGTCACAACATCGGGCAACGCGCTCTGGGCAGTTGATATCGCGGATTCCGGCCAGCCTTCCGGGGATGAAACCGTAACAGGCATATACAGTGCGTCGCTTACCGATACGCGCGGCACATTTTTGAAGGTGTATGACAAAACGCTCGGCGCTTCGTCCACCAAAGAATATTTAGTTTCTTCAAACATCAGCTATACACGAAACGGCAGCCCGGCCAGATTAACCGATCTGCAGCAGGGCGATGCGGTGACGCTCATTCTGTCGGACGGCAAGGTGGTCGGCGTGACCGCCGAACCCAAAACCATAGAGATCACCGACGCTGTTCTCGACGAGATCATTCTGACGCCATCCGTAGCCATCAAAATCAAAAACAGTGCTTCGGCATACAACAATACCCCCATACCCGTTAATGATAACGTCATTGTGAAAAGAGACGGCTCCGAATCGGATCTGCGCTCTCTGGCCCCCGGCGATAAACTGACGCTTAAACTTGAATATGGCATTGTAAAAAGCGTCAGCGCCTATTCCACCAAGAAAAATACACAGGGTGTTATTGAGGAAATCACAATCGGACAGGCAAGCTCCATTAAACTGAACGTCAACGGGAGTACCCAGCAGTTCGTAATAACACGCAATACTCAGATTACGCTTGATGACAAAGCCGCAACCATTTATGATCTTCGCCTTGGCTACAAGGTTGATGTGAAAATTGAAAGCGATGCGGTAACGTCCATATATGTCGTATCGGCCGCTACGCCCACCTCTGTCACAGGCGTTGTAACGCTTGTCAACGCCTCTCTCGGATTTGTAAACCTCAATGTGACGGACGCTATGACGGGTGAAGTGAGCACTCAGCAGGTTTTCATACGCAGCGGCGCCTCTATTATTGACAGCGGCAGCGCATCCAAGCGTACAATAAAGGATATCAAGATCGGCGATACGCTTATGGCCACCGGCGCAGTCAGCACAGGCGCATTTGAGGCCACAGCGGTTATCATATTGCAGCAATAGAATCTTGCATACCGGTATGTCAAAAGCCCTTGCGCATTTAAATGCGCAAGGGCTTTTTATTAAAGCTTTAGCGAAAAAAAACCACCGGCTAAGCCGGTGAGGAAAAAAATCTTTAGATACAAGAAAACCTCCTTTTGTTAAAATGGATGTAGGTCTGTCAACCGCATCAAAAACAAAAGG
>JAKJBW010000046.1 GCA_022706785.1 Bacillota bacterium | reverse complement strand
CGGTGTTGTGGTTACCGTAAAGTTCACCGTAAACGTACGCGTCGTAACGCCGTCCTGCGCCGTTACGTTTACCGCAGCCGTACCGCTTCCGCTTGTCACATCAACTATTCCGCCCACGGGCGAAACTGTCATTGAAGCATTCGCATCCGACTTCGTCGCGCCCACCGTTACCGATGTGGTGCCGGCAGCCAGCGATACTTCGTATGTGCCGCCATCATTTGTGGTACTAAAACCCGGAACCTGCGTAACGCTTTCGCCATTTGGCTGATAGGTGAGTGACGCAAGCTTTGCGTTATTTGACGCCGACGGCGGTGTCGTTGCTGGCGGCGTTGTTGCCGGCGGCGCTGTTGGATCTGTGAAATCCGGATTATTAAAGTCGTCTATCTGGTAGAATCTGAAATTGTCAAATTCAAACGAACCCGCAGACGGCTCATCTGCCGACAGCGAAAAACCCTTGAAGGCTTTCGTTACCTTTTGGGTACCCAGTCCGCGTGCAACTGAGGTGGCGTTTATCTTTTTCCCATCAATGTATATAAAGTAGCGTGCTGTTTGGTCTGTGTCGACCACACGGCAGGCGATCTGTATCTTCATCCATGTGCCTGCCTTCACCTTCACAAAGGACTGCGTGGGCCCATCATCAACATAATAAATGATCTCTTGGCTGTGGGGGTTACTACCATATTTATGGTTAAATCTCACCAGGTCAATTTGCATGCCCGTATTGCTCACCGTCTTGAACGCTACCTGTCCCGATGACAAATTATTCATCTTAGCGTCAAACGAAACCACATAGTCGCCCTTATATCCGCTTGCCTCGGGCAGCTTGAACGCAATCGCCGGTCCCGTTTCCGGCGTATTAGCTTTGATCACAAAACTCTTATCGGAGCCCGAGCGCGTCAGGATATCAAACCTGGCGGCCGCCCAGGCATCATCCCACTTGCCGTTCCCCTGGGGGGTTATGGTTCCGTTGCCTGATGTCTGGGTCAGACGGCCTACCCCAAGCGCGGGGTTGCTGTTGAGATCCGCGAGGGTAGCATAGTTGTTGAAGTTCTCTGAGAGAATGTCTCCCGACTCCAAAGACGTTACTACAGCCTCAGCAGTCACGCTAGATGTCTCGCCTGCAGAAACCTTCACGATGTAGGTGCCTGCCGCACTTAAGCCCGTTGTGGGAACAGATGCCGAATAAGTTTGCGATTGCGTATTTACTGTGGCTGTTCCCGTCGCCAATACGACGGAAGATGACGCGGACTCAAGCAATTCCACCGTTAAAGCGGTGTGGGTAGTAACCCCTGTAAAGTTAATCTCAGCGCCTATTGCGACATCATTGATTGGCGCGTCAATGGTAATATCGGACATTTGACCGATTACGAAATACTTTTTCTGAATCTGTCCGCCTTCTTCTGCCGCTCTTATTTCATATACACCGCTTTTTGCACTGGAAGGCATATATAATTGAAACGAAAAGGCTCCATTACTATCGGAAACCGTTTGGTCAATATAAGAAACACTGCCCGCAGCCGAACTATCCGGCACCATAAGCGAAACCCATTTGTTTGGCGTCGACGTCGTCCCGGATACCGTAATCAGTGCATCCCTGTCCGTGTTCCCTGAAACAGCTGCGGGGGTATCGGCAAAGATATTCGTCCCATCCGTGGCGGTAACAGTCATACTCCCTGCAGCCGTTACATATGTAATGGGCACTATGGCCAGCACACACATAAGTGCTAACAGCCTTTTCAGATTTCTTACAAACACCATGTTTTTCATGAGGAACCTCCTTTTGTTGTTGCACGCGCATACGTCTACACACTAAACGTCTACAATTATATTTTAACCTGTATCATGTGTATTGTCAATATCAAGATAGACAAATTATACTAAATTTATAATTGGTATCTGAAATAAATTTGATAAAAATGCAATAAAGCATAACTTCCGCTCAAAAACGTATGGAAATGCGAAGTTTAAACCCCCTTGAGAAATTAGACGACCTTTAACTCATATTTTCCTTGCACTCATGCCTTAATTTTTGTATAATAAAGTTATGTATACCAACATGTATGTATGGGGGTGCCACAGTGAAAACCGTTGCCGTAATACCAAATACAGTAAAAGATCCGGGCTATAAATATACCAGGATTGTTCTGGAGATCCTTGCGGGACGCGCTGAAATTTTAATGGACAACGCGCATAGCGCACTTTCACCCCTTGCCGCATGTGTTACGCAGGAGCAGATGTTTGAGCGTGCCGACATCGCGGTGATTTTGGGAGGCGACGGCACTATTCTGACGGTCGCAGGCGAAATATCACGTCATGATATCCCCGTCCTGGGCATAAATATCGGGCATTTCGGATTTCTGGCCGAAGTGGAACCAAACGCCATTGAAGCTTGCCTTGACCGTCTCCTATCGGGAGATTACAGGATTGAGGACCGCATGATGCTTCAGGCAAATATCAGAAGGGACAACACACCGCTTGCTGCCTTTCACGCCCTAAATGATGTTGTCGTCGCACGCGCATCATTTTCCCGTCTTTTAAACCTCAAAACCATGGTGGACGGCCATATTTTAGACTCCTTCGTGTCGGATGGCGTGATACTGTCTACCCCCACAGGCTCTACCGCCTATTCCCTCTCGGCCGGCGGCCCGATATTGGATCCTGCCCTTGGGGCCATTCTTATTACGCCAATATGCCCGCACACCATGCATACCCGCTCCGTTGTGCTGCCGTCGGACAAAGAGATCGTTGTGGAGATAGGCGCATATGGCGGCCACGATTCCTTCGTCACTGTTGACGGTAAAAAAGGCATATCTGTTAAAGAGGGTGATTTGGTGACCGTCACACGCTCACCATACACCACCAAACTGATAAAAATTTCTGATACCACATTCTACAACACTATCCGTCGCAAGCTGAATGAGCGCGATGGCAAAAGCTGCTCTTAAACAGGTTGGTCTGCTGCAAAACAGCAGCCGTATATAAAGAGAAGGAAGGGTATTTATGAAAAACAGGCGCCACGCAAAAATTCTGGATATCATCTCGCAGACGCAGACGGTGTCTCAGTCCGATTTAATAAAAAAATTAAAGGACAGCGGGTTTGAGGTTACGCAGGCCACTGTCTCGCGGGATATTAAGGAACTTGGGCTGATCAAGGCGCCTTCTCCCAAAAAAGGGTACAAATACGCCCTCCCGGAAAATCTGGCAGGCGTTTCGTCAAAGCATCTGACTATTTTTTCTCAGTCTGTTGTCAGCATACGCTACGCCCTTCATACTGTAGTCATAAAAACGCTTTCCGGCATGGCGCAGGCTGCCGCCGCCGCCATAGACAGTATTGCCGGGAGTGAATTTATCGGCTCCATTGCGGGCGACGATACCATCATCATCGTTACGGCATCCGAAACGCATGCCAAAGCGCTCACGCAGAAATTTGAAGCAATGCAATCGGGCACCATGGCCTGAGGAGGGCTTACCATGCTTATCAGTCTGTATATCAATAATATTGCCGTGATCGATGAAGCCGACGCCCGGTTCGGCGGCGGGTTCAATGTGCTTACAGGCGAGACCGGCGCGGGCAAATCTATCATCATTGATTCCATCAATATGATCTTAGGCGAGCGGGCCGCACGCGACCTTGTGCGCCACGGCCAAGAAAAGGCCGTGCTTCAGGCGTTGTTTTGCGTCCCGTCGCCGACTGTAAAAGCGCTTGCCCGTGATCTGGGGTTTACCTTTGAAGATGACGAGATCCTGGTCACACGGGAAATAACGGCGGACGGCAGAAGCACCTGCCGGGTGGGCACGATGCTGACCACCTCATCGGCGCTGCGTGAACTTGGCAAGTACCTGGTCAACATCCACGGCCAGCACGACAATCAAATGCTGCTGTCCGCGGCGCACCACATAAGCTTTTTGGACAGCTTTGCGGGCAAGGACTGTCTGGATTTACGCTCGGCTTATCAAGCGCTTTATGAAAAGCGTGCTGAAATCATGAAAAAGATTGAAGCGCTGTCCATGGATGAAACCGAAAGGGTCCGCAAGATAGACCTTTTAAGCTACCAGGCGGAGGAAATTGAAAAGGCTGCCCTGCGCGCCGGCGAGGATGACGCGCTTGCGGAGGAACACAACATCATTGCCAACTCGGAAAGAATTGCGCAGGGGCTTGCGCAAGCCTACGATGCGCTGTACGGTGGCGAGCAGACCGCGTATGACGCTCTTTCGGCAGCTGCCAAAGCATTGGATGACATTTGCGGCTTTGACGCAGCCTTATCTGAAAAAAACGAATCGCTTACCGATATGCGCTATTCCATTGCCGACATCGCATCCGGGCTTCGCCAGCACCGGGACAGTCTGGATTTCAGTCCGGAGCGCTTAGCCGAGATAGAAGCGAGGCAGGAGGTTTTGTTCCGTCTTAAACGCAAATACGGCGGCAGTATTGAAAGCGTGCTGTCTTATTATAACGATATTACCCTTGAGCTGGAACAGATAAAGTCGGGCGAACAGTCCATTGCGGCGTATACCGAGCAGCTCCGCCAAACCGAGCGGGAACTTGGCAAAATCGGAAACGAGCTGACCTCGGTGCGAAAAGCGGCGGCGAAAAAGCTGAAAAGCCTTGTGGACTTGGAGCTTTGTGAGCTGGATATGCAAAACAGCCGGTTTGACGTACATATACAAAGTGATGATTTTCATGCAAACGGTATGGACAGGCTGGAGTTTTTGATTTCCACCAATCCCGGGGAGCCGCTAAAGCCGCTTACAAAGATAGCCTCCGGCGGAGAGCTTTCCAGAATAATGCTGGCATTAAAAACGGTGCTGGCCGAATCCGACGAGGTGGATACCTTGATTTTTGATGAGATCGACACCGGGGTTTCTGGCAGGGCGGCGCAAAAAATAGCCTTGAAGCTGTGCCGTATCGCAAAGCACAAGCAGGTCATATGCATCACACACCTTGCCCAGATCGCGTCTATGGCGGATCAGCATTACCTGATTGAAAAGAATACCAAGCAAGGGGTATCCTCCACACAGGTCCGACTTTTGGATGAGGCCGCGCGCGCAGATGAGCTTTCCCGCATTATGGACGGCGTGTCTATTACTGATACGACAAGACGCCACGCCTCCGAAATGCTTGAGCTTGCGCACCGTATAAAAGAAACGCTGATATAAGCCTAATAAGTTCATGCTATGCGCAAGACCGGGCGGTAATCCCAGTGAAAAGTGCCAATACCGCAAGTCTGTCCTGTAAAAATGCCGCTACTCGTCTGATTTTTGGGTTGACAAATAATTTCCAATAGAGTAAACTTTTATGCAAACCCGTCTTTCGCCACAAGACCGCATGAAGGATGAAAGGAGCTCCGCCGCCTATGATGATACGCACAAAACTTCTGATAGCAGCAAACAAACTGTTTCGCGCCCCCATACATCCTTTCAACATGCAAAGCTGCGGCATAAAAACCTATGCGCAGTGGCAGTATGAGCGTGGCGCAGACACCATTGCCTTCTTCCTTGAAAAATACACCGCCGCAGAAATGTTTGCGGACAAAACAGTGGCAGACATAGGCTGCGGCGCCGCGGGCAAATCGCTCTACTACGCTGCAGGCGGCGCAAAAAAAGTAATCGGCGTTGAAATTTTGGAAAAATACTGCCAGGAAGCACAGCGGCTTGCGGCAGATCTGGGTCTTTCGGACAAATTCGAATTTGTCTGTGCCAATGCCGCACAGCTTCCTTTTGAGAGCGGCAGCATAGACACGGTTATTATGAACGATGCGATGGAGCATGTGGAAGATCCCGAAGGCACGCTGCAAGAAATATTGCGCGTGCTCAAAAAAGGGGGGCGGCTGTATGTAAATTTTCCGCCATATCACCATCCTTTCGGCGCACATTTAAGCGACGCGATCCACATACCATGGGTGCATATGCTTTTCAGCGAAAAAGTACTTGTTCAGGCATATAAGCGGCTTGTGGCGCGCCTCCCCGACGCCGATGAGCGCATCCGTTTCCGCATTGCAAAAAAGCCGGATAATACGGAATATTTTTCATACATCAACCATATGACTATTAAGCGGTTTAAAAAAATCCTAAACAAGCTGCATATCCTTCCCGCATATTATTATGAGGCGCCGCTCAGAAGAGTATTGCAGCCGTTGTGCAAAATCGCCGGCGTTAAGGAAATGTTTGTGAAAATGGTGGTTTGTGTGATTGAAAAGTAAGGACACAGCATGTTTTCCCTGTTGTGTTATGATACTTTTAACCGCCACTTGTTACATTTAAATATAAGCGCATCTTATAGACCACAGAACAAGCCGCACATCTACCATAAAAGGAGGTATTACCATGGCAGACAGATTTACACAAATCACGCCTGACATCATGCGCCTTGCTGAAAAATGCATAGAGAACGGCGCCATCAGCCCCGAGCTCTATACCAAATATGAGGTAAAAAAAGGGTTGCGCGATATTAACGGAAAGGGCGTGCTGACAGGCCTGACCGATATTTCGGAGGTTCGTTCCTATACCGTTGTGGATAATGAAATGATCCCCTGTGAAGGCAAGCTCTTCTACCGGGGCCTGGATATCGAAGAAATCGTCGGCGGATTTATCAGCGACGACCGGCTTGGTTTTGAAGAGGTTACATACCTGCTTTTGTTTGGCAGCCTGCCTTCCGCAGACGAGCTGAAAAGCTTTTCGGCTATACTGGCAACTTACCGCACGCTGCCAACGAGCTTTGTGCGCGATATCATCATGAAAGCCCCCAGCTCCGATATGATGAACACGCTTGCCCGCAGCGTTCTGACATTGTATTCTTATGACAAGAACGCAAACGACATATCTATCCCCAATGTGCTCCGCCAATCCCTGCAGCTGATCGCGCTTTTCCCGCTGCTTTCGGTTTACGGCTATCAGGCCTACAGCCATTATCACGACGGGCAGAGCCTGTTTATCCATGCACCGCGGGCGGATTTGTCTACAGCCGAGAACATTTTGCATATGCTGCGCAGCAATTGCAAATACACCGAGCTGGAAGCGAAAATACTGGATATTGCCCTTGTGCTTCATGCCGAACACGGCGGCGGCAACAATTCTACTTTCACCAACCGCGTCGTGACCTCATCGGGCACCGATACCTACTCAGCCGTAGCCGCGGCGCTGGGGTCGCTTAAGGGACCTAAACACGGCGGCGCCAACATCAAGGTGGTGCAGATGATCGAAGATATGAAAGCAAGCCTTTCAGACTGGACTGATGAAGCGCAGGTGACGGATTATCTGACCAAGCTGTTAAACCGCCAGGCTTTTGACAAGGCAGGACTCATCTATGGCATGGGTCATGCCGTATATTCCCTGTCCGACCCGCGCGCCAACATATTTAAACGTTTCGTAGAAATGCTGTCCGAAGAAAAGGGCCGCAAAGAAGAATTTGCCCTTTATTCTATGGTGGAACGCCTTGCGCCCGAGGTGATCATGAAGGAGCGCAGGATATACAAAGGCGTGAGCGCCAATGTCGACTTCTACAGCGGCTTTGTATACAGTATGCTCAATCTTCCGCTTGAGCTCTACACGCCGATTTTTGCCATCGCCCGGATAGTCGGCTGGAGTGCACACCGTATTGAGGAGCTGGTCGGCGGCGGTAAAATCATACGCCCCGCCTACAAAAGCGTGACCAAGCACAGCGAATATGTAACGCTTAAAGACCGTTAACCTATTCTGTTCACAATATCTGTATCATACAAAAATCCCCCGAAGCGTCAAGCTTTTCGGGGGGTTTTTATTGTGCTGTCCTCAAGTGTTTGCCGCCGGATTTTTGTCCCGCGGCATTACCCAAAACCAATGGCAAAAACCACTGGCAAAAATTTTCGAATAAATTTTCGATTATATGTTGACAGGGAACCTATGTTCTGTTATAATCTATCCAGAACATAGGTTTGGTATGAAAGGTGGAATACATATGACACGTATTTATAGGAGAAAAACAGTCATCAAAAACCGCAGAAGGTTTTTTGCATTCCTTATCATAAGCGCCCTGCTTTTAAACGCACTCATTTTTGGCATTATGCTTCCCAAGATAACCAAAGCGGATCCCCCGCACGACCCCGTCATCGTATCTGTCGCAAGAGGCGACACGCTTTGGTCAATTGCACAGGCGCATTACGGCGAAAAAAGCGATATCAGAAAATATGTTTATCTGATAAAAAAGCAAAATGCGCTTACCTCCGCTCAGCTGTCTGTCGGACAGAAGCTGATTCTGCCCGCAGACTAAGCGCTTGCGGGAGTATTATTGGCTCCAATAAGTCTATCTTTGCACCCTGCCCGAGCCGTCTCCCTTCATCAGACTTTTGACCTCGTCGACAGACACTAAGTTGAAGTCGCCTTCTATGGTGTGCTTCAGGCAGGACGCCGCAACGGCAAAGTTGATAGCATCCTGCATGGTATAGTCTGAAAGAAGCGCATATATCAGTCCGCCGCCGAAGCTGTCGCCGCCGCCTACGCGGTCAATGACGGTAATATTATATTTGCCTGACTTGTAGAAGTCCTTCCCGTCGTAGAGCAATGCCGCCCAGTTGTTAACCGATGCGGAAATGCTTTCGCGAAGCGTGATCGCGACTTTTTTCACGCCGAATTTATCCACCAGCTGGCGGCATACATCCTTGTAGCCTTCGTCCGAAATGGTGCCGCCGGTAATATCGGTGCCGGAGGCTACAATGCCAAACACCTTCTCGGCATCCTCTTCGTTTGCTATCACCACATCTACATACCCCATAAGCTCGCCCATCACACGGCCTGCCTTTTCACTGCTCCAAAGCTTTTTGCGAAAATTCAGATCGCAGCTTATCTGCACGCCTTTTGCTTTAGCGGCTTTGCAGGCATCAAGACAAAGCTGTGCGCAGCCGTCCGAGAGCGCCGGCGTAATGCCTGTGAAGTGGAACCAGTCGGCATCCTTCAAAATCGCATCCCAGTCAAAATCCTGTGCCTGCGCTGCGGATATAGCAGAGTACGCCCTATCGTATACAACATTTGAAGCCCTCTGCGACGCGCCCTTTTCCACAAAATAGATACCCATGCGTTCACCGCCACGCACTATATGCGCGGTGCCGACATTATGCTTACGCAGCTGGGCAACACATGCGTCACCCAACGGATTTTTAGGCAGCTTGGTCACAAATGAGGCGTCAAAACCATAGTTTGCAAGCGATACCGCCACATTTGCCTCTCCCCCGCCGAATACCATTTCGAGCTGCTCAGCCTGAATAAAACGCTGATAGCCCGGCGTTTGCAGCCGGAGCATGATTTCCCCGAATGTAACAACCCTTTTCATTTATTATGCCCTCCGCTTCATTAGTTTGAATGCCTTTTATGTTACGCAATTTTTCTATTGGCCTCTTGCCGCTTTGATCTTGGCAATAAATTCACGCCCGATGCGTGTGATGCTTTCATAGTCGCCTGTCTTTGCGCCCGCGGTAAGGCTTCCGCCAGCGCCCACGGCAACAGCACCTGCCTCGATCCACTCGCCTACATTTTCCACATCCACACCACCTGTAGGCATCAGCTTGGCGTACGGAATGGGACCTAAAATAGCCTTAATCATTCCCGGCCCCATAGCGTCTCCCGGGAAGAGCTTGACGATATCCGCACCGGCTTCCATAGCCTCCACCACCTCGCGGATTGTCATAGCACCCGGCATGCAGGGTACGCGATAGCGGTTACACAGCCGTACCGTGTTGACGTTTAAATACGGGCTTACGATATACTGAGCGCCCGACAGGATAGCGATTCTGGCGGTTTCAGGGTCCAGAACAGTCCCCGCGCCCAAGATAATCTGATCCGGTGAATACGATTTGGCCACCTCCTCAATCACCTTATGCGCCGCCGGAACCGTGAAGGTCATTTCAATCGCAGCTATTCCGGCATCAATGCAGCCCTGCGTGATCCTTTTGGCCGAATCGCCCGAGCTGGCTCTGACAACAGCCACCATACCGACATCGCGTATCTTTGAAAGCACAATTTCTTTATCCATATGTTTTCATCCTCTCGCACCCCTGTTCGGCTAGTCCGTACAGGTTTTTATTTTCATGTTATTATACTACACCGCATCCTCCATTGCAATATTTATGACACTTTGCCCGCAAGTAAAAATTTTTTTAATTATCCGCATTCCTGCTGTTTGTGTGTTCCGATTTCCTGACAAAATAAAAAAGCGGGCCGCGCCCGCTGGCATTACGCGGGCAGTCAGCAGTAATTCTGATCCCGTGCCCGACCACCCATTTTGCCATGATTTCCTATCACATAAAAAAGTTGCCTTCGGCAACAAATGTTCGCTGCGTTCACCTTTTCAAAGTAAACCTTTTTGAAACTCAGGAATTACGCCAAAATGGCGTAATTCCCTATCGTTATAAAAAAATATCTCCGTTCAAGTGACAAGCTGCGCGCAAATGTGCTATAATAATACCCGCCTGCGCCGCTTTGTCCGCCCGGGCTGGACAAAAGTTGCCGGGACTTTGGCCAACAGCCTATATTCAACTATTTTTAAGGATTGGGATGGATACATAATGATTCATTATTTTCGATTGTTAAACTTAAATATTGTTTTGGACGTATACAGCGGCGCTGTGCATGTCCTTGATGATGTCGCCTATGATTTGGTCGCGCTGTTCGGACAGGAATCCCCTTGCGGTGTCTGCCCGGCCGAAACCTTAAGCGCACTGTCAGGGCGTTACAGCGCCGAGCAGATTGAAGGGGCGTATAACGAGCTGCTCTCACTAAAAGAAAACAGCCTTCTGTACACTGAAGACACCTACGGCGAACAGGCGAAAAAGATACAAAAGCGCTCTGTGGTAAAAGCATTATGCCTGCATGTCGCGCATGATTGCAACCTGCGCTGCGAATACTGCTTTGCCTCTACCGGAAGCTTTGAAGGCAAGAGATCGCTTATGAGCGAAGAAGTAGGCAAGCGTGCAATTGACTTTGTGATCGCCCATTCGGGAGGCCGTAAAAATATTGAGATCGACTACTTCGGCGGTGAACCGCTCATGAATTTTGAAACGGTAAAAAAAATAACACAGTATGCAAAGGCACAGGGCGAAAAGCATGACAAGCATTTTCGCTTTACAATCACAACAAACGGCATACTGCTAAATGATGAGAAAAAAACCTACATCAACGAGAATATGGCCAACGTCGTTTTGAGCCTTGATGGCACCAAGGCGGTCAACGACCGCGTGCGCACCAGAGTTGACGGAAGCGGCTCCTATGATACCATTGTGCCGAAATTCTTAGAAATAGCCCATTCGCGCGATCAGGACAATTACTATGTCCGCGGCACCTTCAC
>JAKJBW010000045.1 GCA_022706785.1 Bacillota bacterium | reverse complement strand
TTCACCGCCTATAATCTTGACTTTGCCAAGGATGTGCTTCATCTGGCCGATCTGGGCTTTGTTCAGACAAGCATAGAACCTGTGGTGGCGGACGAACGCGAGCCATATGCCATTGGGGAAAAACATCTGCCGGCTATTTTTTCAGAATATGAAAAGCTGGCAAAAGAATATGTGCGGCTCAAAAAAGAAGGGAAAGGCTTTAACTTCTTTCACTTCATGATAGACCTGTCACAGGGGCCGTGTGTGCTCAAGCGTATTTGCGGCTGCGGGAGCGGTCATGAGTATATGGCCGTAACGCCGGAAGGAGACATTTACCCTTGCCATCAGTTTGTTGGAAACAGCCATTTTAAGATGGGCAGCGTTATAGACAACACCTTTGACGAGCAAATAAAACAGCAGTTCCAGCAATCGAATGTCTACACCAAGCCGGCCTGCGAAAACTGCTTTGCCAAGTTCTACTGTTCCGGCGGCTGCCCTGCAAACGCTTACAACTTCAACGGCGATATCAACAAGCCGTATGGGCTGGCCTGCGCAATGCAGCGCAAGCGGACGGAATGCGCTATTGCCATTGCCGCGGCCCTGGCTAAGGGCTAAGGCCAGCGCCTCAAAAAACGATGCAGTTAAGCGTATTCACTTGCGCCAAATGTATCCTGTTCTGACGCAAGCATTCGGTATAAATGCCCGCTGGCAGAACCGATGTTTTTCTACATTTCAAAATCAACGACGATTCTGCTTTCTCTCACCTGAGCCACAAATGCCGACACAGCCTTGTGATGGGGATCGTTTTGGTAACTGCTCAGATCCTCATAGCTGTCAAAAACCGTAATCAGGCAGGCGTCATAGGCGCCTTTTGCATCGGGGTTGCAGTGGATACCCACCTGTAGCTCTTTTATTTGATTGATTTTAGGCGGAAGCGCCTCAAGCATATCCTTTATTTTCAGCGCATTTTCAAGCCGCGTGGCCCCTTGCGCGTTTTCCTTAAGCTTCCACATCACCACATGCTTTATCACCTGATATTCATCCTTTCGTTTGCTGTTATTATGCAATATTTACTATTAGATTTTTATTTCGACTACCCATATTAGTGGATACAGCGTTTTCTGTGCTTGCCGCCCATGACATCGGCTACGTCGTTGATTGTGACAAACGCATTCCCATCCTTTTCATGGATAATGGACTTAAGCTTTGCAACCTCGAGACGCGTGACTACCGAATAAAGAATAGATTTTGAATGCTGAGAAAATCCTCCTTTCCCTTCCAGAAATGTCACGCCTCTTCCCAGGCGCGCCATAATCGCTTCCGAAATTTCCACCCCGTTATCAGATATTATAATAACCGCTTTCACCTCATCCAAACCATCAAGGACAACATCAATAACCTTAAACGCAATGAAATAGGCAATAAGCGAATACATAGCCCGGTCCCATCCAAAAACCAGCCCGGCACTGCTTAGTATGAATATATTAAAAAACATAACAACCTCGCCTACTGAAAAGGCCATACGCCGGTTGAAAATAATGGCCACCATCTCTGTCCCGTCCAGCGAACCGCCGTAGCGGATAATAAGGCCCACGCCAACCCCTAAAATGATGCCGCCAAACACCGAAGCAAGCAGGATATCGCTGGTAAGCCCCGGTATCGGATGAAGTATTGTCAGCCAAAATGACAGTGACAAAATTGAAACCAGAGATGAAAATACAAAGGTCTTGCCTATTTGCTTATATCCAAAAAACAAAAACGGCAGATTGAAAGCTATTATGTACAGACTCAGCGGAATGCGTGTAAGATAGCTTACAATAATGGATATGCCGACTATTCCTCCGTCTATAATATTGTTAGGCACCAGAAATATTTCAAGCCCTGTCGCCGCAAATGCCGAGCCTATAAAAAGAAAAAGATACCGTGTAATTTCTCTTTTAATACGATTCCTGCGGGTCACTAATGTTCCTCCCTTTTATTACAAGTACTTTTGCCCTGCCGGCGCTCGGAGCGCATACACTGTGATACGAATACCGGCCATTGCCCGGGATACTCCTGCGATAAAGCTGCTTTACCTTATCATATGACTTAATTATGTTAATTATATCACTCTGTATTTCTGCGCCATATTAATTCTACTATATACACGCCGGCTTGGCAAGGAAAAATGCAGTCTGACAAAATTAAACAATACAGTCTTTTAAACTGTAACCCGGCCCAATAACCATGCTATAAAAATTACCGCTTTATTCAAGCGGTAATTTTAAAATAAACCTTGTCCATTCATCCTCGGCACTTTCCGCCGTTATGCTTCCCTTATGCCGCTGCGCAATGGCCTTTGCAATGGGCAGCCCCAGTCCGAAGCCGCCTGTATTTGCCCTGGATTTATCGCCCCTGTAGAATCTGTCCCATATTTTTTCAAGCTCACCGGCTGCTATTCCTTTTCCGGTATTGCATACTGTCAGCTTTGCCTCCGAAGGGGTTTTTTCAAGCGTAATTTTAATGGTGCCGTCGGTATATTTTACGGCGTTGTCTATCAGAATGCCCACAAGCCTTCTTAGTTGCGCACTGTCGCCTTTTATTTTAATACCCGGCGCAATAATTGTCTGCACATTTATTTTGCTTTCATAAAACACAGCGTCAAACGGCATCAAAACATTTTCAAGCAGCTTGCCAAAATCAAAAACAGTTTCCGTCGAGCTTTCCTGCACATAATCCAACTTTGTCAGGTACAAAAGACTGCCTGTGAGGTCTGCCATACGCTCGGTTTCCTGCTTGATATAGGATAGCCATTTTTTCTGTTCGCCGTCCGCGCCGTCCATCAGCATGTCCACATTTGTCGATATGACCGCAAGCGGAGTTTTCAGCTCGTGTGAAGCGTCTGCAATAAATTCCTTCTGCCTGTTGTATGAAGCTTCAATAGGCTTTATTGAGCGGTTTGCAAAATACAGGCTGATTAAAAACAATACAAGCAGAAGCGGAACGGCTATCCACAGGAAGGTATATATGGTATTTGTAAACATCTGCATTTCTTTGGATATATCCAGAAATACGATTTTGCGCCCGCCTATTTTAAACTTGAAATATTCGCCGCCGTATGCGATAATTGCCATTTCTTTATGCTTTGACAAAGCGGCTTTGACGATTCCGGCGATAAATTCATCGTCCAATTTCAACAGGCTGTCCACACCCGCCGCATTGTTGTCGTCGTCAAGCTCAACCGTAAAAATAGGAGAAAACCTTGCCTGCTTTATTGGCGCATCATTGCCCTTAGGCCTTCCCGGCATTCTTGCAGAGCCGGTATCGCTTACGGGCGGCGCTATGTTTTCCTGTGCAAATGGCGCAGGCTCAAAGATGCGATCCAGCATCATATCGGAATTTCTATTAAGGTTTTTATAGTTTAAAAGCAGTATTGCGCCAAAAAACATAAAAATAATCAGCGTGACAATACCCATATGCATAAACAGAAACCTGTTTCTTAATCCTTTGAACATAACCTGTACCCCGCTCCCCTTATTGTGACAATGGAGACACCCGAGCCGATATGCGCCAGTTTCTTCCTTAAAAAAGAAATGTATACCTCCACATGGTTGTCCTCCGCCTCGCTGTCGAATCCCCACAGCTTTTCAAGTATCCTCTCTTTAGACAGTATTATTGATGAATTGTGTATCAAGTATTCCATCATCTCACTTTCCCTGAGCGTGAGGCTTACATCGGCACAGCCGGTTGACAGGCGCAGCAGGGGCATACAAAGCGTTATGTCGCCAAAGGTCAGTATTCCGTTTTCGGATACGATTTCGCTTTTGCGCCGCCCGACCGCACGAATACGCGCGAGCAGTTCATCGGTATTAAACGGTTTTGGCATATAATCGTCCGCTCCGCTGTCCAGTCCCGTTATCCTGTCGGGCACCTCACCCCTTGCCGTCAGCATAATCACCGGCGTCGTTTTGTTGACCTTTCGGAATTCTTTTAGTATCTCAAGCCCGTTCATCCCCGGCAGCATGATATCTAAAAGTATCACGTCATATATTTCAGACAGCGCATAATCCAAGCCGCTTTCACCGTCAGACACATGATCGACCACATATTTGTTTTTTTTCAGTATGGCCACCAGCGGATCCGCCAGGAATTTTTCATCTTCCACCAGCAATATTCTCATGATAAACCACCTCATACCACATACTAGCAGGTCCGGCTTAAACCAAGCTTAAAATCAAAAAGGTAAGCTATGGCCGCCTGAGCAATACAGAAAGTCTATTGGTTAGAGCTCGTGCAAAAAATATTCAGCGTTATGGGTACATTTTGCAGAAAACAAAAAAGGGCGCAGCAACACCGGCCCTTATACCCCTTATAATACGCCATCAATACTTTCCGATACCTGTTTTTCAAAAGCCTTCACATAATTTAAAGCGTATTGCTTGATATCCAGACTGTCATCCTCGATCAGGCCTGTTAAATCCATCGCATAGCTTGCCAGGCTCATATTGTCGATCTGATATGCATTAGCAAAGGTGGCGTTCACCCTCCTGCGCCCCATGATTGCCAGATCATACCGCTTCCCGCCATGTATCTGAGAATCGAAAACACCGTTAAGCGATGCGGCAATGTTTTCATGCGCGCTGACATTAAACACCACCTTAGCCTCGTCACACAGCCAGTCTAAGTCCCGCCAACCCTCACAGCCGTACAGCTTTTTAGGCCGATACTCTTTTTGCAGCCCTCTTATGGCAAGAATCACTTTTACCGCAGCGGCCAAATGCGTCTGATGCCTGTCCGCCAAGTTATGCGTATAAATAACAGCGGGCCTTGTCTGCATAATTATGTCTCTTAACTCATCAATAATTTCCGTGCTTTTCGCATCTCTCAGCTCGGCGCTTGAATAATTCAGCATAAACTGAGCGGCGTATTCCCCGACGAAGGCCGCCTTTTTCTGCTCTGAATTTCTGATCCGGGCAAACTGGTCGTCACTGTATACGGCATACGCGTCGCTCCTGCTGCTGCCTTTGCCGTCCGTCAACACTACCCCCGTAAACCATTCGTCGCTGCGGCCAAAGCACTTTACAATGCCGTCGTACGCCATAAATTCGATATCGTCCTGATGTGCCGCAATCGCCATGGCAGTCGTTCTGGACAAAGCCTGCTGTGCCGGTGTGCCATCGGGAATAAACAGCTCGGCATTAGGTTTATTGAGTTTCATAATATCATCCTTTCATCAGCCGTCAAAGTAATTGATGCCATAAAATCAAACTGCATTGTCCCTGCCGCAGGCTTAAAGCAATACCGCCATCCGGATACGGCAGTAAATCCCTCAGCGCCATCTTGTTTATCTGAGCATTATTCTACACCGTTACTGCCGTATCGTCAAGGGGACAGACACAAAAAGGCCCGGAAATTCCGGGTCTTTTTGTGTCTTTATACGATATAAACCATTACCTTTTCTGTCGGGCGCAGGATAATGCGCCATACGTTTTAATGCAGCGTATCACTGCGTAAGACCGTACCGCCCTGCGCCTCATCGAATACTGTTACCACCACATAGTATCCTGTTTTGTTCGCGGGCAGACTGTTAAGCACTACCTGCCTTTCCTCATTCCTGGGCAGATACGGTGTGATGCCGGTACCCAAATACTCTTCCGGACGCATATACCGCGGCAGCTCCGTATTCAATACCTGCGTCTGCTGCACTTGTCCGGCCCCGTTATACAGCTTAGCTACAACTGACACGTTTTGCGCACTCAGCGTGTAGTTTGCAAGGTTGACCATACAGGTCAGGCTGGTGGCCGCACCTAAATCAGACAGACTGCTGATACGGGTGCCTGATGCATTCTTGTACACAAAACTTCCCACAGTCGGAACACCGGCTGTATTTAGCATAACGTTGCCGGTCGTCGTCGGCATATGCGCTGTTTGCCAATGCCAAAGCCCATACACATAACCTTCACCGACAAAGTTATCTGAGTACCTCGTATTCGTTATTGCATAGGGTTTCTCATCACAGTAGAAGGTATAGGTTCCGCCGTTAACCCAGTTGTACATGACATACAGGTTGCTGACTTCACCTATGCTGGCATTGCCCATGATGACTGAGGTGCCGTTATAACCCAGAGTCGGCAGCTGCAGCGACTCTATACGGTTACCGAGAATCGAGATGTTGGTTGCTGCAAACGTGGGGCTTACGCCTGATGGCTGTAGGCCATCTGAATGCTTTTCAGGATTTGTACCATTCGAGTGCATATAGCACGATTCTACCAGCCAGTTATAGGCCGGCTTCATGTAATCTCCTTCCACCTCATGAATGTGCAGACGCCTCATGGTCATAAGCCCCGGTCCGCCGCCTTGAATATTAGCGGACCCTGATCCTACCAGCTCGCCGTCTTGAATAACAAGGTCTCTTGCGCCAAAGTTCTTGATGTGGTAGTCGGCATTTCCGGATGCATAGAAGTCCCTGATTATTACATTGTCCGCGTACACATCTATGCAGCCGGTTTGCATGACGAAGCCCTCAAACACCCTGCCGTACTTGTCGGCTATCTCCTGGGTAATTACCTTGCGCCATGCAGACAGTTCAGGATACTTGGTGGCAATGTCCACGAGGTCTTCATAATCGCTTGTATGCCCTGTGTTGTACTTGTCGGGCATGACATATCCTCCCGGAGGAACACTGGGTATGGGCATAGGCGTAGGCAGTGTCCCTTGCGTGCTTGCCGTTGAGAATGTGCCGATATTGGTTACCCCGCTGACAAATGTCCTGCCCGTGACATCCGCAAGACTTGCGTTTATGGTGACCGTGTAATTGGTATAGTAGCTCAGCGGATTGGACGCAAAATCAATCACCAGTATATTCGGAATGCTCTTATCTATGGTCGCCGACGTAAAGTTCACCGACGTGCCGTCAGCCTTCTTTACGCTGACCATACCCGAATTGAACGCAGCGACGTCAATATCATGGTTGAACTTGACCGTTACTTTTCCGTTCAATTTTTTATTATTGTATATATCACCTGCGAAGGACTCTATACTGGTGCTTTTTATCATGAGCGTGCGGGCCATGTAGAAGCGGATATCGTCAAGGTAGAAGCCGCATCTGGTTCCCACCGGCGCAGTCATTGCCGCGCTAAACCTGGGTGATGTGCTCAAACCCCAGTCCGCCGTATAGGTAATGCTAATGGCACGCGTTGCCGCTATCTTGCTCTGGGCTGCGCCGTCCATGTTCTTGAGGTTTCCGCTTAACACGGCGGTCATGTCGGTGTCCGCCCATTGCTCGGCGGGTGTCCCCGTACCCGGCACGAAAACCCCGTCCAGCTTGATCCATTCGTTGGCGTTGCATCTGCCCGACGCGCTCGCGTCATCGCCCACTTTAAAGGTATAGTCGCCTGCTCCGCTGTCATAGGTGAAGGTAACTATCTTCTTGCCCGCAAAACTGACGGTCAGCGGCTGCCGGTTTCCTACCTCCGCTGCCGGCAGGTATATCCTTGTGCTGACCACCGTATCGCCTTCAGCCGGCAAAAAGCCCTTGGCGGCCGTCATGGTTTTCGCTTTTGACGTTGACGCCGCGTTTGCAACGAAATATCCCGCTATATTTGCTGCCCCGCTCGGGTCGTCGCGCCTTGAAGCCGTACCTTCCCAAAGCTGATTCCAACGGGTCGGGTCGGCGCTGTCGGCACCTATTCCGCTCCCAGCTGTCCCGGCAAAATCATACGACCACAGCTGCCGGTCGTCCGGTGGGGACGTTGGCGTCGACGTCGGTGCAGGCGTTGGTGTTGGTGCAGGTGTTGGCGTTGACCCGCCTGAAGCGCGCATATCAAAATCATCAAAGTAGTGCGTTCCGCCCCACGAGTCTTGCAGCATCAGCCTGACTGCGCTGTTGCTTCCGCTGTTGAAGGTGAAGGATTTTTGCACCCATTGGCTGCTGGTATTGTAAGTTGTACCGGCATCGTATATCATCGTACCAGAAGTATCCAGGATTTTTATAACAGTTCCGTTGTTAGTGGCCCTGAAATAGAAGTTCACATCATAATCTGTGTTAGGTGATACCGCTATCTCCTGGTAACCAACAGACCAGCTTCCTGAAATTCCTGTTTTTTTCATAGAATAGGTGCCGGAATACTTTTGTTCGGTGCTTACAGCAAACTGTGCGGGCATTGTCCAATTCGCAAGCGTCCCTGCTTCAAAACCAGCGTTTTGCACTAAATTACCACCCGCAGGCGGTGTTGGCGTCGGTGTCGGCGCAGGCGTTGGCGTCGGTGTCGGCGTCGGTGTCGGTGTCGGCGTCGGTGTCGACGAGCCGGAAACCGTCAGCGTCATATCGTCTATGTAAATTGTCCTATTGCTAGCGGAATCCGTCACAGAGAAGACAACCTCATCGTAGATTCCTGTGTTGAAATTAATGGTATAGGACTTCCATGTGCTGCCGCCCGAGTTGGATACCATACTTGTTCCGGGTACTAGCCCACCGCCGTCTTCCGCTGTTAAGCTAACCCTTAAACTAGCTCCGCCTGAGCTGTTGGCCCAGATCCATACCTTCCAGATATAGTCCGTATTAGGCGCTACCGCAACAGTTTGTGCTAACTGCTGTCCCGAAGCGGTGCCCGGCATTTTAGCCGAGTATGTGCCTGCGTGCGCCTGTACGGTTGATATGGTATATAAGTCGCCGCCATTCGTCCACGAGGTAAAATCTCCCGTTTCAAAGCTCGGATTGAGAAGCTGTCCGCTCGGTGTTGGCGTTGGTGTTGGCGTCGGGGTAGGGGTAGGTGTCGGAGTTGGGGTTGGTTCAGGTGTCGGCGTTGGCGTTGGCGTCGGGGTTGGCGTAGATGATCCGACAGCCTGCAAGTCAAAGTCGTCAAAGTAGTGGTTGCCGCCCCAGCCATCCTGCAAAACAAACCTGATGGTGGTGTTGTTCCCGCTGTTGAAAGAAAATTCACGCAGCCACCACTGGTTATTGGTATTAGCGGTTGCGCCGTTATCATATATCAGCGCGCCGGATGTATCAGTCACCCTGATATACGTTCCGGAGTTATTTGCCCTGTAGTAGAACTTCAGATCATAATCTGTATTTGCTGTTACCGCAATTTCCTTCACCGCAGTAAGCCAGCTGCCTGAAACGCCTGTCTTCTTTAGTGAATAGGTGCCGGCATGCTTTTGTTCTGTGCTTATGGCAAATTAAGCCGCTGCTGTCCAATCAGAAATGCTTCCTGATTCAAAGCCCGGATTTGTAAACAGGTTAGCCGGCACTTCAAAGTTTACGACAAAGACATTTTCGGTATCTCCGTCCTCTGCCGTAACCGTCACAGTCGCCGTTCCCACGTTGTTCACAATGTTTACAACTCCGCCTGCAGGGTCAAACGCCGCAGTCGCATATTCGTCCGCCTTGGTGGCGCCAACCGTTACCGAGGTTGTGCCCTCAGGCAACGTCACGTCATAAACGCCGCCCTCATCCGTAGCCATAAAGCTGGTCACAGACGAAACCGAGCCGCCGTTTGGCTGATAGGTGAGTGCGGACAGCTTTGCATTATTGGACGGATTTACGGCATGCAGATCCATATCGTCTATGTAGTGCGTCCTGCCGGAAACCGAATCCGACACGGACAGCACGACCTGGCTGTAGCTTCCGCTGTTGAAAGGAATCGTATACTCCCGCCATATGCTATTGCCTAAGTTATTCACAGCGGTGGTGCCCGGCAGAATGCCGCCGCCATCTCCCGCTGTCCGCAGAACGCGCATTTGCGCGCCGTTTGCACCGCTGGACCTGATCCACACTGTCCAGACGTAATCGGTGTTAGGCCTTACCGAAACAGTCTGCCCCAAATAGGTCCAGCTGGCAGTTCCCGCCAGCTTAACAGAGTATGTTCCGGAATGCTTCTGCTCGGTTGATATGCTGAAATTTGCAGGGTTGCTCCAGGGTGAAAACGCTCCCGTTTCAAACCCCGGATTCACAACAAGATTAGTCGGCGCTGCCGATATTGCCGGTACCATGACCAGCAGCATTGCACTGACCAGTAAATAACATAATGCTTTTTTTACCATGATTGCCTCCCCTTTCATTTAAACAAAATAACCGCTTTAAAACATAAAGCGCTTTTTAAACCATAAAAATACTGTTTGGTGTTCACCCCCTTACGCAATTGATTCAAATTAAAACTCGTCTATGTTGTGGCATATTATGTCGTTATTATGTTATTATAAAACAAAAAGACAGCCCGCCATTTTCAAATCATTCTCATAAACGGCAGCTGTCATATTATTCAAACGGATAAGGTGTTTTCAAAAGATGAACAAATTTTAAAGCATAAATGTTTTAACTAAGGCAAATTAAGAAGCATGTCCCTTTTATTAAGCAAAAATACAAGTCGATTTTTCAAAAAAGAAATAAATACCTCGTTTTCTTATTTTTATACTTACCCTTGGACAATCGCAGTATAGCACATTTTTCTACCACTGTCAACATTTTTTTGCTCAAATGCACCATATATTTTGTCGAAAATTTAAATATTTTTGTGCAAACGCAATAAAGCTGTTGCATCTGTCTCTGCTGCAAGATGCAAAGCTTTGTCAAAACTGATCTTGCAGAGATTATTTATTTGCCGTAACTGCTAAAGGTAATCTCAAAATCAGATTAAGCAAACCTAAATTTTTAATTTCTTAAGGAAATTCGTCTAAAGGTATTGAGTTTTGCTGCCAAACAATTATAATATAATAGTTCAGTATAAACATATATATCTTCGGGAGTGATAAATTTGAATAAGATCATCTGCAATAATTACATTGAAATGAGCAGGTATGCCGCACAAATTATTGCAAAGCAGATAAAAGTCAGGCCTTCCGCCGTATTAGGCCTTGCAACAGGCTCTACACCAGTCGGTACATATCATGAATTGATTAAAATGAACCGGGCAGGGAAATTGGATTTTTCAAAAATAACCACGTTCAATCTTGATGAGTATTACCGGATTGAAAAGCATAATCCGCAAAGCTACCATTATTTTATGCACAAGCATTTATTCAGTCACATCAATATAAATTCCGGCAGCATCCATATTCCCGACGGCGATGTTGACTGTGCTGACGAAGAATGCAGGCGGTATGACTGCATGATTGAACAGGCAGGCGGTATTGACTTGCAAATTCTCGGCCTTGGCGCAAACGGACATATAGGTTTTAATGAACCGTCCTCGGCGCTTTTCTCCAATACGCATCTCACGCCGCTGACTATTGAGACTATTCAGGCAAATTCACGCTTTTTCGCCAATATTGATGACGTCCCCAAATATGCGATCACGATGGGAATGTCAAGCATATTACAGGCAAAAAAAATTCTTTTATTAATCACCGGCAGCAGTAAAGCAAAAATTGCCGCTGAGATCTTCAAAGGGCGTATCACCACCGATATTCCTGCCACCTTGCTTCAACTTCATCCTGACATAACAGTCATTATGGACCGTGAAGCCGCAAGCTGTATCGCGCAATAAAATATTTTGGGCCGCAAGGATTTAAAATATCCCCCCCGCCACGCAAAACAGCCTGCGGCGTTTGCCGCAGGCTGTTTTATTTCGATTCCGGCAAATATCTATTTTTCCGGGCGGTCGCCCGCCAGGTATCGTCGACG
>JAKJBW010000015.1:0-42500 GCA_022706785.1 Bacillota bacterium | reverse complement strand
ATACTGTTAACTGTTAACTGTTTACTCCAGGGGTAGAGGAGCATTGCATGCGGGGCGAAGCGGTACCGTAAGGAGCCGTGGACTGCATGCAAGAGAGAATGCTGGAATGAGTAGCGAGAATTATGTGAGAATCATAATGGCCGAAAATCTGAGGTTTCCTGAGGAAGGTTCGTCCGCTCAGGGTAAGTCGGGAGCTAAGGCGAGGCGGAAACGCGTAGTCGATGCACATACGGTTGAAATTCCGTAACCACCGAAACCGATAAGATATACAGGGACGCAGGAGCATAGCCTGACCGCACCGTTGGTAGAGTGCGGCGTAAGGGACCGAAATACAAGTAGGGAAGCAGGCGATTGCACACTGACGAGAAAAGCTGTATATTTGGCGAGGTGCCCGTACCGCAAACCGACACAGGTAGATGAGGAGAGAATCCTAAGGCCAACGGGAGAAGCGTTGTTAAGGAACTCGGCAAAATGACCCCGTAACTTCGGGATAAGGGGAGCCGGCGAAAGCCGGCCGCAGAGAATAGTCCCAAGCGACTGTTTAGCAAAAACACAGGTCTATGCTAAGTCGAAAGACGACGTATATGGGCTGACGCCTGCCCGGTGCTGGAAGGTTAAGGGGAATGCTTAGCGCAAGCGAAGGCGTGAACTTAAGCCCCAGTAAACGGCGGCCGTAACTATAACGGTCCTAAGGTAGCGAAATTCCTTGTCAGGTAAGTTCTGACCCGCACGAATGGCGTAACGATTTGGGAGCTGTCTCAACAACGTACCCGGCGAAATTGAAGTACCGGTGAAGATGCCGGTTACCCGCGACAAGACGGAAAGACCCCATGGAGCTTTACTGTAGCCTGATATTGAATTTTTGTATCACATGTACAGAATAGGTGGGAGACTGCGAAGCCCGGGCGCCAGCTTGGGTGGAGTCACCGTTGGGATACCACTCTTGTGATATGAAGGTTCTAACCTGCGGCCGTGAATCCGGCCGGGGGACACTGTCAGGTGGGCAGTTTGACTGGGGCGGTCGCCTCCAAAAGAGTAACGGAGGCGTTCAAAGGTTGCTTCAGCACGGACGGGAATCGTGCGTAGAGTGCAAACGCATAAGGCAGCCTAACTGCGAGACGTACAGGTCGAGCAGTAACGAAAGTTGGAGTTAGTGATCCGGCGGAATGAGAGTGGAATTGCCGTCGCTCAACGGATAAAAGCTACCCTGGGGATAACAGGCTGATCTCCCCCAAGAGTTCACATCGACGGGGAGGTTTGGCACCTCGATGTCGGCTCATCGCATCCTGGAGCTGTAGTCGGTTCCAAGGGTTGGGCTGTTCGCCCATTAAAGCGGTACGCGAGCTGGGTTCAGAACGTCGCGAGACAGTTCGGTCCCTATCTGTCGCGGGCGGAGGAAATTTGAGAGGAGCTGTTCCTAGTACGAGAGGACCGGAATGGACGTACCAATGGTGTATCAGTTGTCCTGCCAAGGGCATAGCTGAGTAGCTAAGTACGGAAGGGATAAACGCTGAAAGCATCTAAGCGTGAAGCCCCCCTCAAGATAAGATTTCCCACAGCGCAGGCTGGTAAGACCCCACAAAGACTATGTGGTAGATAGGCGGCGGGTGTAAGCATGGCAACATGCTCAGCTAAGCCGTACTAATCGGTCGAGGGCTTGACCAAAGGTAATTTGGGAAAGCGCGCAAGGAAATATATGAAGCAAGGAAGTAAGGCTTCTTTGCTCTTCCTAAGTTGTCACAGAGATGTGGCGGCGGACATTGTTTAGTTTTGAGGGTGTGATAAGCATCCGAAGCATCCGGTGAAGATGGCAGAGAGGCCCCACCCGTTCCCATCCCGAACACGGCAGTTAAGCTCTCTTACGTCGACGATACCTGGCGGGCGACCGCCCGGAAAAATAGATATTTGCCGGAATCGAAATAAAACAGCCTGCGGCAAACGCCGCAGGCTGTTTTGCGTGGCGGGGGGGATATGCTAAGCGGTGCAGATTTTTATTATCCGGTGCAATTCTTTTTATAATTTTTTGACATTTCCAAGCCAATATAGTATAATATACTTACCATTAGAGAATAATACTGTATATATTGGTAACATCCTCTTTGGGGAGTTGGAGGGGAATATGAAGTGAGCTATAAAATTGGTGACAGGGTGCTTTATCCCATGCATGGAGCAGGTATCATTGAGGCTATCGAGGAAAAGGAAATATTGGGCGAAAGACACGCTTATTATGTGATGCGTTTATCCGCAGGGGATATGAAGGTTATGATCCCCATGCTCAATGTGACGGAGATCGGTGTGCGCAACATCATTACCTGCGATGAGGCAAAAAGGGTTTTGAAAAGATTTTGCGATTGTTACAACAATGAGGATTCCAACTGGAATAAGCGGTATCGTGAAAACATGCTCAAAATTCGTAGCGGGAATATTTATGAAGTGCTTGAGGTTGTGAAAAGCTTGATGTGCCGTGATAAAAAGAAAGGGCTTTCCACAGGCGAGCGCAAAATGCTTTCCAGCGCTAAGCAAATATTGTTCAGCGAACTTGTGTTGGCTGACGCCGCGTGTCAGGAAACGCTTGAAAACCTTTTGCAGGAGGCCGTCGAACAAGAGTTGAATGCAGGGTAGGCAACAGGCCGGATCTATCTGGTGTGTTTTAATGTTTAATGCACTTTTTGCCTCTGTCTTGGATTATTCCGACAGAGGTTTTTATTATGTCAAAAATACGGGGCAGATGCTTTTTAATTCTTCTGCCTGTCTGCATGCCGTCCATAAAAACATACAAAACAGGCTAATATGACCAGGAGGCTATAAAGTGGTATTCGCCACTGAAGCGCATGCAGGGATAAAAATAAGCTTGCAATACTATCGGTTTTGTAATATAGTTTACTATAGTAAATCCATTAACAGAGGAGCCTTTTAATATGACCAACAGAGAGCGCGCGCTTGCGATTTTGAATTATGAAAAATATGATCGGCTTCCTGTCGTGCATTTTGGTTTTTGGATTGAGACGCTGGAAAAATGGTATCGGGAAGGGCATCTTACCAAAGAAGAAGCAACCATGTGGAGCGACGGCAACGCCTATGAGAGGGCCATAGCCTTAAAGCTCGGCTTTGATTTTAACTGGTATTCCACCTGCCCTGTCAACGCGGGTCTTTTTCCTGCGTTTGAAGCGAAAGTGCTTGAAGTGTTTGCAGACGGCTCCAAGAAAATGCAAAACGATGAGGGCGTAATCGTCCTGCAAAGGGAAGGCGCGGGTTCCATACCGGCAGAAATAGACCATTTGCTTAAGGATCGCGAAAGCTGGGAGCAGCACTATCTTCCCAGGCTTCAATATTGTGATGAGCGTATGGATCAAGACGCGTTGGATTTTTTGAGAAGTAATCCCGACAGGGAGGATCCTCTTGGGCTTTATTGCGGCAGCCTGTTCGGTCAGTTTAGAAACTGGGCCGGTGTTACAGGCAGCAGCTATCTTCTGGCGGACGACGAAGACCTTTATGACGAGATTATTGATACCATAGGTAAGCTGAGCTTTAAGCTTACAGAAAAACTTTTGCTATCAGGAATCACATTTGATTTTGCACATTTTTGGGAGGATATCTGTTTTAAAAATGGCCCGCTGGTCATTCCAAGCGTATTTGACGAAAAGGTGGGGCCGCATTATAAGCGTATAACCGATTTACTCAGGCGGCATGGCATTAATATTGTTTCTCTTGATTGTGACGGCATGATTGATACGCTTATCCCCACTTGGTTTGAAAACGGCGTAAACACCATGTTTCCGATTGAGGTCGGCACCTGGGGCGCAAATATCAGCCCCTGGCGCGAGAAATATGGCAAAGCGCTGCGCGGCGTGGGCGGCATGGACAAAAAAGTGTTCGCCTGCGACTACCAAGCGATCGATGAGGAAATCCAACGGCTAAGACCTCTTGTCGAGCTGGGCGGATATATACCTTGCCCCGACCACCGTATAGCGCCGGACGCAAAGTGGGAAAATGTGCAGTATTACTGTGAGCAGATGCGTAAGGCGTTCGATGGATAAACACTTCTTTTGTAAAATTAAAAATTGTGCATTCTACCAGAACAATCAAGAAAAGATGGAGGGTTAACTGTGATTAATAATAACAAGACAAACGTTTTATTTATTCTTGTAGACCAGCTATGTGCTTCAGCCTTGCCTCTTTATGGTGAGAAACAGATTAGCACACCTAATATTGACCGCCTTGCTTCGGAGGGTGTAACCCTAACGAACGCGGTTTCTTCCTGTCCGGTATGCACCCCTTACCGGAGTATGCTGCTGACAGGAAGGCATCCCCAAACAACCGGGCTGGTAGTAAATTCCCTGTGTATGCGGCATAGCGAGATTTCTATCGCTGATGCTTTTGCCCATAATGGTTATCGTACAGGCTGGATTGGCAAGTGGCATCTTCATAGTGGAGCATGGCCTGCAAACAATGTCCCCGATTGGGTGCCGGAGGGTCGTGACCGTCTTGGCTTTGAATACTGGAAAGGGTATAACCAGCATATGGTCTATTTCGATGGATATGTAAACGGTGATGACTGGAATACAGAGCAGTGGGAAGGATATGAACCCTTTGGTCTGAACAAATTTGCATTTGATTTCCTTGATAAGAACAAGGATGAACCCTTCTGCCTTTTTATATCGCCTCAGCCCCCGCATTGGACTCCATACCAGTTCGCTCCGGAAAAATACTATGAAAAATTGCCCGCCAAACTTGAGTTGCCTGCAAATGTTCCGGACTGCGTCAAGGAAAAATCGCTGGAGGCGCACAGGCATTATCTTGCTATGATTTTAGCTATAGATGACAGCGTCGGAGAAATTATTGACTATCTTGATGAAAATAAGCTGACTGACAATACACTTGTGGTTTTTGCCTCTGATCACGGGACTCAATTAGGTGCGCATGGCATTGGGCACTGGCAAAAACGCTCACCTTATGAAGAGTCGCTTAATGTTCCATTTATCATGAGATTGCCCGGAAGGCTTGAACAGGGCGTTAAGTGTGACGCCTTAACGTCACCCGTGGATATATTTCCCTCGCTGTGCGGCTTATGTAACATTCCCGTGCCACGGTCTGTTGAAGGATATGATTTATCAAAAAGATGGATAGGAGAGCCCGATGCATTTGAGCAGGAGGGGATCCTCACCATGAATTTCTCAAACTTGACAGGCTGCCATGACCATCATGCCGGAGGAAATGAATGGAGGGGGGTACGGACGAAAAGATATTCCTATGCCAAATGGCTTAACGGAAACGAAGAATTATATGATTTAGAACAAGATCGTCTTCAGATGAATAATGTTGTTAATGATGATAATTACAGCTTAGTATATGGAGCGCTAAAGAAAATCATGGAGGAGCTGCAGGATAAAAGATGTGATGAATTGATCCCTTGCGAAACCTATAAAGAGTGGGTAGATAATAAACGCAGGATCATAAGGAATGCATATGGACCATTGAGTGATCCTGAAAGCATACCGGATTGGTCATTATTGCACCGGTAAATTTAAAGATTTTTGTAAAAAATGCTTGCCGATTAAGTGACTTACGGCTCCATGTGGGAAACAGCCTAAGGTAAGCGGCATTGGATTTACAGGCTAGATTCTTGCGGGGGAAGTATGGTAGGTAAATCTGCGGCGTGGGCGGCATGGACAAAAAAGTGTTTGCCTGCGACTACCAAGCGATCGATGAGGAAATCCAACGGCTAAGACCTCTTGTCGAGCTGGGCGGATATATACCTTGCCCCGACCACCGTATAGCGCCGGATGCGAAGTGGGAAAATGTGCAGTACTACTGTGATCAGATGCGTAAAATATTTGGCTGATCAGATTAGTATTTGTCCGCCAGGGGAAAATGATTTTATAATATTTTGAAATTCATACAAAAAAGCCTTGCAATCGCTTCTATAATGTGGTAAACTAATTTGGCGAAACGGACGGTCCTCTGCCGCGATGCGGTTAAGAACGTCTATGAAGGAAGGAGGCGCATACCATGGATGCAATTAAAGCACTAACCCAAAGCCAGATCAGAACCGATCTGCCGCAGCTTAATATAGGCGATACCCTGCGGGTATATTTCAAGGTAAAAGAAGGAACCCGCGAAAGGATTCAGATGTTTGAAGGTATTCTGATCAAGAAAAACGGAGGCGGAATCTCCGAAACCTTCACGGTGCGCCGCGTGTCATACGGCGTCGGCGTAGAAAGAACCTTCCCGGTGAATTCTCCTAAAATTGACAAAATCGAAATTTCGAGAAAAGGTAAAGTAAGGCGCGCAAAGCTTTACTATCTACGCGGAAGAGTAGGCAAAAAGGCCAAGGTTAAAGAGAGAATCTAACAGTGAGAGGGACACGCGTGTCCCTTTTGTTTTAATTTGACGGAAATTACTACCCAAAGGTAGTAATGACGGAAAATCAAAAAAGTTTACCTTAAAAAGGTGAGCGCAGCGAACGTTTGTTGCCGAAGGCAACTTTTTTATAACGATAGCAAATTGCACTATTTTGGCGTGATTTGCTAAGCTCCAAAAAAGTCCACTTATGGCATCCCGGGCCTGCAGGCGCAGATGCGTCCCAATTGACTTTTTTATAACATCGACATATCATACTTTTATGATCTGCCGCGGTAAAAGCGCAAAAATATCTTTTATAATTGCGGACCCGAACGTACCAATTAAATTCTGGGAGATGACAATGCTATGGAAAAAGATAAAGAGGGCGGTTTTGAAGGCGAAAGCGGTATGGAGATTATGGTTGAAGCCAAAACCCTTGATGAAGCGCTCGCCGGCAAACCCGACGATGGCTTTGACTGGGGCAAGGAGATCAGGGAATGGGTTTTCGCTATTGGCCTTGCGCTCATCATTACTTTTCTTATAAAGGGCTTTATCTTTGATGTGGTAAAGGTTGAGGGTGAGTCCATGCAGCCTACGCTTATGAACAGCGACAGGCTTATCCTTGGCAAGCTGGGCTACAAGCCTCATGTCGGAGATATCGTTGTGCTTGATGCCCACGCTAAAAACAGGGAGGCATATATTGAGTCCCAGAAGGTGGCAAAAGGGCAGAGCTTTACATGGTACGACGAGCTTAAGCTGCGCATGTTTCCGCCCAAGAGCCTGAATCTTGACCGCAAATACTATGTCAAACGCGTTATTGCCATGCCCGGAGATATCATAGACATCGATCCGAAGAACGGAGATGTTACCGTAAATGGCAGGCTTCTTAACGAGCCATATATACATGAGCAGCTCACAAGGCCGCTCCATGACCTGGCGTTCCCTTATACGGTAGAGGACGACCGTGTATTTGTGATGGGGGATAACCGCAACAATTCCTCCGACAGCCGTATGTCTGCCCTGGGCACAGTTCCTGTGAAGGCTGTCGCGGGTAAGGCAGTGTTCCGTATCTGGCCATTCGGCAAGTTCGGGGGTATTTATTAGCGCGCGCCTACTTTGGAGGACCGTGCTTCAGGGTGTTTTGATTATTAAAGATACATCTTAAGCAGAACAGCTTGCGCCCGTGCAAACACTTAGTGAAAATAGGCATAACCGACGCGGGACACGAGTGATCGTGTCCCCTAACTATTTTTTTGTATATCCAATCGTTCTTTTTGCCAAGACTTGGCAGGCATTGCCTGTAAACATGATAGCAGGAGAAAATCAATGAATCTACAGTGGTATCCTGGGCACATGACCAAAACCAGAAGGCAGATAGCCGAAGAGCTTAAAGGGATTGACGTTGTGATGGAAGTGACAGACGCGCGTGCGCCGGCATCCAGCCGTAATCCTGATTTTGATGTGCTTTTTGCCGCAAAGCCGCGCGTTATGGTCATGAACAAGGCCGACCTTGCCGATCCGGCTGTGACGGCGGCATGGGAGAAATGGTATATAGGACAGGGCTGGGGGGTGCTTTCTGTCAACGCGCTTTCGGGCAGCGGTGTGGAAAAAATTGCGGATGCGGCGCGCGCCGCCGTGGCGGACAAGCTGCGCCGGGATAAAGCGCGCGGCGTAAGCCGGCCTGTGCGGATCATGATAGTGGGCATCCCAAATGCCGGTAAATCTTCGCTGATCAACAGACTGTGCGGCAGAGCTTCCGCAAAAACCGGCGACAAGCCGGGCGTGACCCGTGGCAAGCAGTGGATAAAACTCAAAAACGGAATAGAGCTGTTAGACACACCCGGCATTCTGTGGCCAAAGTTTGAAAACCAGCGCGACGCGCTTAACCTTGCCTTCATCGGTTCTATCAAAGATGAAATCATGGACACCGAGGAGTTGGCCTGCCACCTGCTTGAGTTTTTGTGTCAGGCATACCCCAAACAGCTCGCAGATCGCTATAAGCTGGATGATATTTCAAACCGTAGCGGTTTTGAGGTTTTGCAAGATGTCGGCAGGATCCGCGGTTTTGTGGTTTCGGGCGGCGAAATTGATACCCTGCGTGCGGCAAATATTTTGTTAAATGAGTTTCGTGCGGGCAGGATAGGCCGGATCACCCTTGAGCAGCCTTGTAAAACGGTATAGACCGTGTTTGCCGCTTGCCGCATGCGGTGAGGCCGGCCCCTTTATCTGCAAACAAAAAGGCTTTGTCCCAAAGGACAAAACCTTAATTGATACAATTTGGGTATGTGTATTTGCAGCGGCTTAGCTTTCAATTACAAAAGACTTCATCTCCTGCTTGAAAGCCTCAGCTATGTCGGGGTCTGCTCCGTCATCATGGGCATTAAGCAAAATAGGCTTGCTCAAATCAAGAGAGAATATACCCATAATAGATTTTGCATCAACAACATATCTGCCTGATGTGAGGTCAACGTCAAAATCGTATTTATTAACCGTGTTTACAAAATCCTTCACGTTGTTAATTGAGCTTAGCATAACATTAAAGCTTATCATATGTTTTCTCCTTTCGGTTAGGGGTGTAGAAGAATTTTCTTCACAAGATAATATTACCACTTTGCCGGGGTGTTCGTCAAGGTGATATTTGTAAAATCTTTGCCATATCAACCGGCATCTCGTAATTGACATGGCAAATGTAAAAAACGGAGCTGGTTTTTTAGTGAAAAGGGTAGCGTTGTATACGCTTGGCTGTAAGGTAAACCAATATGAAACGCAGGCGGTGTCCGAGCTTTTTGCAAAAGCGGGCTACACCATCGTAGATTTTGAGGATGCGGCAGATGTGTATGTGATCAATACCTGCACTGTCACAAGCATGTCCGACCGCAAATCCCGCCAGATGCTGAGGCGGGCAAAGCGCTTGAATCCTTGTGCCATTACCGTGGTAATGGGCTGCTATGCGCAGACTGCGCCCGATGAGGTGGCGGCTATTTCCGGGGTAAATCTTGTGATCGGTACCAAGGATCGTTCAGACATTGTGCGTTTGGCCGAAGCGCTGACGGAGCAGGATGTTGTTTGCCATGTGGGCGATATTATGCATACCCATGACTTTGAGAGCTTATCTGTAAGCGGCGGTGAGCGCACGCGCGCTTATATCAAGGTTCAGGAGGGTTGCTCGCAGTTCTGTTCGTACTGTATTGTGCCCTATGCGCGCGGCCCTGTGCGCAGCCGTGCGACAGACGATGTTGTAGCCGAGGCAAGGCGGCTTGCAGATGCCGGCTATCGCGAGCTGGTGCTGGCAGGCATACATATCGCGTCGTATGGGAAAGATCTGGGCAGCGGGGCAGGCCTTGCCGATTTGATCAAACGTATTGACGCGACGGGCGGGATACTCAGGATAAGGCTCAGCTCAATCGAGCCTATGACGCTGGATAATAGCTTTATTCGTGCCATCCAGGGGTGCGATAAGCTGTGTCCGCATTTTCATATCTCTTTGCAAAGCGGCTGCGACAAAACGCTTGAGCGCATGAACCGCAAATACCGGTCAAGTGATTATCAAAGCATCGTAAATGGCCTGCGCGCCGCTTTTGCCGACGCCGCCATTACCACAGATGTGATGGTGGGTTTTCCCGGTGAGGATGAAGATGAGTTTGCGCAATCGCTTGAATTTGTGCGAAAAACCGGTTTTGCCGATATGCATATTTTCGCATACTCACCGCGTCGCGGCACACCCGCAGCAAACATGGGCGGGCAGGTGTCTGCCCAGGAGAAACACCGCCGGAGTGCGCTTATGTTTGATGTGGCGCATGAAAGCCGGCTGGCGTTTCAAAGCGCGTTTGAAGGGCGGTGTATGACAGTGCTGTTTGAGCATGAGCTCTTGGAGCGTAGAGGATATTTTGAGGGGAAAACGGTCAATTATATCACAGTGATATGCAAATCAGATCACGATATCGCGGGAAAGCTTTGCAGCGTAGAGCTCACCAAGTCTTGCGGGGATTATATGGAAGGGAGGCTCTGCCCCGATGCCGATGGATGTTTGTGAGCGTTTTAGCCTGCATCCTGTATGAAAGGAAGCATGAGATATGGCGGAATTGAAAACGGTTTTAATCACAGGAGCGTCACGCGGTATCGGGCGTGAGGTGGCACGGCTGTTTGCGCTTTCGGGCTACCGCGTTGCAATCCACTATCACGAGCGCGCCGATCTTGCGCAAACCTTGTATGATGAGTTGATGGGCAAGGGCTGTGAAACTATGACGGTTGGTGCGGATATCGCGGATGCGTCCCAAGTTTGCGGGATGGTTGCTGCTGTGGAAGAGCGCTTGGGTGGCATAGACGTTCTGGTAAACAATGCGGCAATCTCGCATTATAAATTGTTTGATGAAATAACCGATGAAGAGTGGAAAAACGTATTTGCCGTTAATGTGGAAGGCATGTTTTACTGCTGCCGGAGCGTGCTGCCGGGGATGATTAGGCGCAAAAACGGCGCGATCATCAATATATCCTCCATTTGGGGGATTACGGGCGCATCCTGCGAAACGGCATACTCTGCCTCTAAGGCCGCGGTGATAGGGCTCACACGTGCCCTTGCCAAAGAGGTAGGCCCGTCTGATGTTCGTGTAAACTGCGTTGCGCCTGGCGTGATAGACACCGACATGAACGCTTTGGTAGACGAGGAAGCGCTGCTTGAATTAAAAGCGCTCACTCCGCTAAACAGGCTTGGTACTGCGCGTGACATTGCCCAGACGGTGCTGTTTTTGGCATCACCTGCGGCAAGCTTTATTACGGGACAGGTCATAAGCCCGAACGGCGGCCTGGTGATTTAATAAGTGGCGGCAAGGTTGTTTGTTATGTCTGCTTAAGCAATAAAACCCCCCTGCCGGCTAGGTCTGAAAAAGTCCAGAAACACCTGGACTTTTTCTCATATCTATGGTATAACGTTTTTTAATGGTATAAACGCTATGCTAGGAAAGGGTGCACGCGAATTGATAAAAAGACCAAATATCATATTTATTATGGCTGACCAGCTGGGGGCTTCCTTTGTGGGAGCATATGGAAGCGGTGTAAATTCAACGCCCACCTTAGATCATCTTGCCGAGGAAGGGGCCAGATTTGACCGCTGTTATGCAAATGTGCCTCTTTGCGCCCCTAACAGGGCTACAATCCTTACAGGCCGTTCGGCAACAATACATGGAGTTAATAACAATAATCTGGAACTGAAAACAGACGTTCCAACCTATGCGCACGTATTGAAAAGCAACGGCTATCGGGTGGGAGGGTTTGGCAAGTTTCATCAGACCCCAATGCAAAGGCCCCTGCCGAAAGACTTTGCATATCTGGGCTTTGATGAGTCGATCCCGACCGAGGATCCTAAGCTCGGGCCGTGGCTCGACTGGATTGAAGGAGAGCATCCACAGCATTATGAAACAGCGCTTGCGATGTCGTGGCCGATGCCTTATCTGAAAGAATACGGCCCGGATAAAAAGAATTTATTGCCCCGGTGGATAAAAGCGCGTGAGGAGATAATAACGCCGCTTCGTAAAGAATCTGAATGGAGGACTATGTACGCCTCACCGTTGCCTAAAGAGCTGCACCAAACCGCATATATCACAGATTGCAGCTTGGATTTCATGCAAAGACATACGGACACTAACCCGGATAAGCCGTTCTTTTGCCATATTTCTTATGTTGATCCGCATGACCCCTATGACCCGCCGGCGCCATATGATACAATGTTTGCTCCCGAAGATATGCCGGCGCCAATTTCTATGACAGGAGATAAGTATGATTGTAACATTCTTGAGCAATCACGTGATTTTTGCGGTTTTAGGGCTATTGACGGCAATATAGAGGCATTAAGAAAATTGAGAGCTCTCTACCATGGCTCCATCAAATTTATTGACGATCAAATCAAGAGGGTTGTAGATTTTATTGGGCAGCGAAACTTATGGGATAACACAATTTTAGTGTTTACAACCGACCATGGAGATATGATGGGAGACCATGGGCTTATCACAAAAGGAGTAAAGCATTATGACAGCGGGATACGCTGCCCGCTTATTGTTTATGGCTGCGGCGTTACGCCAATCCACACAGACAGGCTGACAAGCTCGCTTGATTTTTTTCCTACCTTCTGCGATTGGGCAGGTATCGATGAGAGGCCTCTTGTGGAAGGAAAATCCTTCGCTCCGGTTTGCCGAGGCGAAGAAGGAAGCGAATGGCCCGAGGTTATTGTGCATCTTGCGGCTGATGATGCGAGAGTGGTAAGCATCATTACGAATGATGGATGGCGGCTGACAGTCTTTGATGAAGACGGCCAAGGTGAGATGTTTTATCTGAAGGAGGATCCCTGCGAACGCAATAACCTTTATTATAGTGACTCATGGAGCGAAAAGCGGCACCAGTTGTTCGAAAGGCTTATAAAGGCCTACATTAGGTCCGGTGCGGTGCAGCAGTATCGCAATATGCCGGTACAGGGAGATAAACGCTGTGTGTTAACCTCCGATCTAAATGAGTTTTCCAAATTCGTCCCTAATTATGATAAAACCTAAAGCAATATGAATTACAGGAAAGCCGGGGATTTTGCTGTCCCCGGCTTGTTGCATCTCTTTTTTTATTTTGTCCCCCCGGCGGGATTTCACAACGCGATACACGCCGCCAGCCAGCGGCTTTACAGAGGTGCCATTGTCAAATACAAACCCGTTTTTCAGTATGATCTGCCCTGTGCAGCCTTCAGGCGCGTCTATCAAATTATACTGTTAATTTTAAATCAGTATGAATTTATAGGACATAGTGGCTTTTTAATCGGCATGCTCTGAAAGATCTTAAAAAATCAAATGTTTTTCAGTGCTCTTCCCTTCCTGCCGGGGATTTTTATTGCTTCGTATATCCGGCTCTGCCGATTTGCCAATGCGGCAGGTTAAATAAACAGGCTCATATCACTCTCCTCGGCAAAGGCAAGCATAGCAGCGGCTCCGCTTGTCTTAACGCCGTCCATAAGCTCTTCAAGTTTTATGCCCATCACGTCCATGCTCATGGCACAGGCAATCAGCTCGACGCCGTTTTGCTGGGACTGTCTGATCAAATCCTCTAAGCTGTCAATGTGCTTAGTCTTCATAACACGGCGTATCATTTTGGCGCCCATACCGCCCATATTCATTTTGGACAGCGCAAGCCGTGCGGAGCCCCTTGGCATCATCAGTCCAAACATCCTGGACATAAAATCCTTTTTCAAGTTCACTTTTTCGGGCTTACGCAGGATATTAAGTCCCCAGAAGGTAAAGAACATGCTTACCTTTCTGCCCATGGCGGCTGCCGCGTTTGCCATGATGAAGGAGGCAATCGCTTTGTCCAAATCGCCTGAAAACACAATAAAATTCTTACCGTTGCCGTGCCCGCAGGCATTTTTCGAAGCGTCATCCGGCGCAGCTTTCGTTATTTTTGCAATACTTACGCCCTTATCACTTGTCATACCGTCAAAGGCATGGCCTGTTCGGCGGCAAAAGCCTTCAATATCGCTTGCAAAAGCCGGATCGGTTGTGGAAATTTCAATGGTATCGCCCACGTCTGCTTCTTTTAATGCCTGCCCAAGCTTTACAATCGGGCCGGGACACTGAAGGCCGCAGGCGTCAATATGGATCACTTTGCCGTTTTCGTTCTTTTTTGTTTCCTCAACTCTCTGGGTCTCAATATCCATAGTGACCTCCTTTTTCGGCTTGTGTGTGCCCATAATGGAATGGTACAGGCGGTATCCGCCGCTCAGGTTATAGCAGTCAAATCCGTTTTGCGAAAGAATCCTGCAGGCGATATAGCTGCGAAGCCCCGACTGGCAATGCACATATGCCGGTTTTGTTTTGTCCAGCTCACTGAGCCTGCCCCTTAGTTCATCCAGCGGGATATTGATAAAACCGTCGATATGACCGCTGTCGTATTCCAGTACCGTTCTGGTGTCCAGCAAGGTTACATCAGAGCGTTTTTGCAGATCAGCCACATCGTGCCAATGGAAATTCTTCACCTTTCCCGTTACGACATTTTCGATCACATATCCCGCCATATTCACAGGATCTTTGGCGGAGGAAAACGGCGGCGCGTAGCACAATTCGAGTTTGGTCAGATCCTCGTAGGTCGCGCCGAAGCGTATGGCGGTGGCAAGCACGTCGCAGCGTTTGTCTGTGCCGTCGTAGCCCGCAAGCTGCGCGCCTAATATTTTGCCGGATGTTTTTTCAAATAACACCTTAATCGACATATTCACAGCACCGGGATAATAGCCCGCGTGTGATGTGGAATAGAGGAACACCTTATCGTAATCCAGTCCCTGTTTTTTAGCGGTCTTTTCATTGATTCCGGTTGCGGCGACAGTCATGTCAAACACCTTTAAGATTGCGCTGCCCTGCGTGCCGGTATAAACGCTTGGTATGCCGCAGATGTTGTCGGCACATATTCTGCCCTGCTTGTTGGCGGGGCCGGCAAGCGGTATCAGCGCCTTTTGGCCGGTGATAAATTCTGTGATCTCTACCGCGTCGCCTGCCGCGTAGATATTTTCATCGGATGTACGCATATGCTCATCTGCCACAATCGCGCCATATTCATTGCACAAAAGGCCCGTCTCTTTGGCGATCCTGCTTTCGGGGCGAACGCCTATCGCCATGATCAGCATATCGGCGGAAAGCTGTCCGTCGTTCAATTTTATTGCAAGAGAGCCGTCTGTCTCCTTGATTTGTGTGACTGCATTGCCAAGCATAAGTCCGACGCCTTTGCCCAGGATATGGTTGTGCACATCGCACGCAATGTCATAATCAATAGGGCCTATCACCTGGTTTGCCATTTCGACGATGGTGACATATAGCCCTGCCGCGGCCAGGTTTTCAGCCATCTCCACACCGATGTAGCCGCCGCCTACGACTACGGCGGACTTAGGCTTGTGACTTTCTATATAATCCTTGATTTTGTAGGTGTCGGGAATGCTTCGCAACGTAAAAACCCTGTCGCTGTCAATGCCTTCTATGGCAGGCCGAACAGGCTCGGCGCCCGGCGCCAGGATAAGCTTATCATAGCTTTCGGTATAGGTTTCCCCGGCTGCGGTGTTTTTTACAGTCACGGTTTTTGCCGCTTTATCAATAGCAATGACTTCATTGTTGATACGCACATCAATATTGAACCGGGCGTGAAAGCTGTCCGGCGTCTGCAGCGTAAGCTTGGATGTTTCTTTGATCGCACCGCCTATGTAATAGGGCAGCCCGCAGTTTGCAAAGGAGATATAAGCGCCCTTTTCAAACATAATGATTTCGCAGTTTTCATCCAGCCGCCTAAGCCTTGCGGCGGCGGAGGCACCTCCGGCGACACCGCCCACGATTAAAACCTTTTTATTCATCAATAACACCTCACCCTATAAATAATGTATATATTTATACTTTATATATTATCATATTATACGGGTATTTTAGTTTTTTTTTGGTGACTAAGTCACAAAGAAGCTTTTTAATTGTGTGATATCGTCACAGAGCGGAAAAGCCGTATTCTGTTATATTTAATAGCGAAAGCGAAGGGATGAGATTATGTGTGATGTCATTATTATTGGAAACGGCCCTGCCGGAATTTCCGCTTCACTCTATACAGTCCGCGCCGGGCTTGGCACAACCGTTATCGGTAAAAACGGCGGTGCGCTTGAGCGGGCTGAAAAAATTGAAAATTACTATGGTTTTGCCGAGCCGCCGGAAGGTAAGGCATTAATTCAAAACGGTATAGCGCAGGCAAAGCATTTAGGCGTGCGTATCGTTACCGGTGAGGTGGTCGGCATAGGGTATACCGACAAGTTCACCGTGAAAACTTCACAGGGAGAGTATGCGGCCGAGAGCATCATTATCGCTACAGGCGCGCAAAGGCAGGCGCCCGCTATACCCGGCATATCGGAATATGAGGGCAAGGGCATCAGTTATTGCGCGGTGTGTGACGCATTTTTCTACAGAGGAAAAGATGTTGCCGTTTTGGGCTGCTGCGACTATGCGCGCCATGAAATGCTTGAGCTTATGCCGGTGGCAGCTTCTGTGGCGCTTCTTACAAACGGCGAGCAGCCAAAAGCGGATATCCCGCCGAATATCACTGTTATCACAAAGGAAATAGCGGCGTTTGAAGGAAGTACCGTCTTGGAAAGTGTGCATTTTAAAGACGGGAGCACGCTCTCTGCGGCGGGCGTATTTGTGGCGATAGGCATTGCGGGCAGCAGCGATATGGCAAAAAAGCTTGGGGCGCAGACCGAGGGCAACAGGATCATTGTGGATGACAATATGGCAACTAATATCCCCGGGCTTTTTGCCGCGGGCGACTGTACAGGCGGTATGCTTCAGATTGCCAAGGCTGTGTATCAGGGGGCACAGGCGGGTAGTGAGGTTGTAAAATATCTAAGAAAGAAGAGGGGTAACTAAAATGGCAGGTAATTTTTTAGGGCTTTTCGGAAAAACGAACCACGGCAATTACCAGAGCGGATCGCTTAAGGATAAGGTGTTACGTGTGGTAAAACAGCGGTGTCCGTAAAATCACGCATGTCCGTCCATCAGGGTATGTCCTGTGGGCGCGTTAAAACAAAGCGGGTATGAAGCGCCTGCAGTGGATATGGACAAATGCATCAGATGCGGTAAGTGCACGAATTTCTGCCCCATGCGGGCACTGGTCTTGGAATGAAAATTTTATGTGGAAAGCAGGCGGCGGATATGGTAAAATTTATAATAGCGGCTGTTATAGGCGCGGCGGCAGGTTTTTGTATTAGACCTGTCCGCTAACCCCGACCCGGCGGCGAAATCGGTCTTTTCCCCGCCAGGCAATACAGACAGAACCCGCCAATACACAAAGTATTGGCAGAACCTGCCTGCACCACCCGGCGGAAAAAATCCTCAATTATCCGCTCGCGCCTGGGTTAGTGGATAGGTCTACTATAAATTCGTCGGCTGCCTGGGCGGGGCGTGCCCCATTACGTCAAATCCATATATTTCTACCCTATACGGAGCCGTGCTGGCAACCCTTATAGCCGGCGCATTTTAGGATGGGCTTTCAACAATAGGGCGTTTAGCCAAACAGGAGGTGGCCGTTTGCAGTATCTGTTATCTTTTTTGGAAGGGATCATCACATTTATTTCCCCTTGCTTGCTGCCCATGCTTCCCGTATATATTTCGTATTTTGCGGGCCAAAAGACGCAAGGTCGTGGCGGGGCGATAATCAATGCCTTGGGATTTGTTTTAGGGTTTAGCGTACTGTTCACAGCCCTGGGCGCTTTTGCGGGCGCACTTGGCGCCTTTTTAAAGGAATACCAAACCGTAGTAAACCTTGTGTGCGGCGTTATCATGATTCTTTTCGGGCTTAATTTTATGGAAATCATCCGCATCCCTTTTTTCAATAAGGTAAGATCACTGGAAAAAGGGCAGACGGGGAAAGGCTTTTGGCCGTCGGTATTGTTCGGCATCATTTTTTCCGTGAGCTGGACGCCCTGCTTAGGCACCTTTTTGGGTTCGGCGCTTATGTTTGCGGCAGCGACTAAAGAAACGGCAAAGGGGATATTTATGCTGCTGTCTTTTTCGCTGGGGCTTGGCCTTCCCTTTATTTTAAGCGCAGTCTTGATAAACCGGTTAAAGAGCACCTTTGATTTTATCAAAAAGCATTATAGAGCGATCAATATTATTTCGGGGGTATTGCTTGTCGTTTTGGGCATCGTCATTGCAACCGGCATGACAGGCTATTTATACGCCCTAATATGAGGTGGATTATGACAAAGAACCTACGAACCATATCGGGCCTTGCGCTGCTCGTGCTTCTGATAGGCGCGGCATATTATGCCTACCATACCTTATCGAAAGGATATGACAGCACGGCGCTTCAGACCCCGTCTTTGAGTGAGGGAAGAGTCCCTGCGCCATCCGGCGGCCAGCCGTCTGATGAAAAAACGGACGCCAAAACGGCGGCACGTGACTTTACCGTTACGGCCGCAGACGGCAATGCGGTAGCGCTGTCGCACTTTTTCGGCAGGCCGATCGTGCTGAATTTCTGGGCCAGCTGGTGTCCGCCATGCCGGGCGGAGCTGCCGGATTTTGAAAAGGTCTATACCGAAAACAAGGGTGAGGTGCAGTTTTTGATGGTGAACCTGGCCGACGGCCAAAGAGAAACCGTCGCGAAGGCTTCAAAATTCGTATCGGACGGCGGGTATACCTTTCCCGTTTACTATGATACCAGGCAGAACGCCGCCTATGTCTACAGCGTCAACTCTATTCCTACCACTTTTTTTATTGATAAAGACGGCTATATTATTGCCGGGCAGGAAGGCCAGCTCAGCGAAGCGAATCTCAGGAAAGGGATATCCCTGATAAAGCCGTAATGTGACACGATTACAGACCGGCGCTTGGGTTTAAGATATACTGTAATTACAACAAATAAAGGAGGTGCCTATTATGTCAGCAATCACAATAACCAAGGAAAATTTTGAGCATGAGGTTATGAAGTCAGATAAGCCGGTACTTATAGATTTCTGGGCCAGCTGGTGCGGCCCCTGCCGAATGGTTTCTCCCATCATCGACGAAATCGCGGCGGAGAATACAGGCTTTAAGGTGGGCAAAATCAATGTGGATGAACAGGGCGAACTGGCTTCGGCATTCAGTGTGATGAGCATCCCTACCCTGGTGGTAGTCAAGGACGGGAAAATCACAGGCAAGTCTGTAGGCGCAAAGCCTAAGGCTCAGATTCTGCAAATGGTTGAGGCATAAAACAAAATCGGATAGGGCATAGGCCCTATCCGATTTTGTTTTATGTTCATTTAAAAATGCAAAACCACAGTTATACCAGCCGCCTTAATCTGTTTTTATCAACTATTTTCACCCCGCCGCGATAAAGCGCAATAAGCCCCTCACCCTCAAAATGCTTCATCATCCGAGACACCACCTCGCGCGCACTGCCCATATATTTTGCAATTTGCTCATGAGTAAGCTTAATGTCATAGGAATTGGTCTTGAGCGCTTCGTCGATCAAGAATGCGGCCAGCCGTTGATCGAAGCTCAAAAAAAGTATCTGCTGCATAGCCCACATGACGTCGGAGAATTTGTCCACCACAACATGCAGCGCAAAGTTTTCCACATAAACGTTTTGAGACTGCAGCTGAGAAAAGGTATATGAATTGATCAGCAGGATATCGGTATCGCTTTCCGCGTCAATATGGACATCAAATGTGATGTTCTTTATCAGGCATGAGGCGGAAAGCATGCACACATCGCCTGCGTTTAAACGGTACAGGGTGATCTCCTTGCCGTTTTCGGATAAGATATAGGTGCGCAGCTCGCCCGATTTTACCAATATGACGCCTATGCAGTCGTTATCAGCGCTGTGGATATTTGCCCCCTTGGCATGGCGCATCTCGGAGGTGTTGTCGAGAAGCACGGTTCTTTGCTCACCATTTAACTTGTTCCAAAAGGTAAGGCTTTCCTGTAAATATTTTTTGTTGATTTCACTCAGCATCGCGCCCACCTCTGCCCTTTAATAAATTTGCTGTTTTGATAATATAGTTTAGTTTATCACTTATACCAATATTACACAAGAGCATTTGTTATAGACCATCACACTTTATTTGATTTTGGCTCCTGCTTGATCCTGTGATCTGTTGCTCTTGAATTTTTATTGCGCAAGACATCAGCGGTTCGCCTGCGCCGGCCTTGACAAAAGCATCGGATGCGGGTAAACTGTGGGTGGCAGTTTTGCTATGCCTGTCTTTTTTTCAGACTAATGTGAGGTGAACCAAATGGCGCTTGACGGGATTGCCGTGGCCGCGCTTGTGCGGGAGTTTCGCACAGCTGCGCTCGGCGCGAAAATAGATAAGATTTATCAGCCGGAAAAGGATGAAATTACCCTTGCGCTGCGAAACAGAGGCGATGCTTACAAGCTGCTGCTTTCGGCAAGCGCATCGAATCCGCGCGCGTATCTTACCCAAACCGCCTTTCAAAATCCTATCAATGCGCCTATGTTTTGCATGCTTCTGAGAAAGCGTATCGGCGGCGGTAAGATTGTCGATATTACCCAGCCGGGCTTTGAGCGCATTATTGATTTTTGCATTGAGGCCTATACCGAGCTGGGCGACCTTGCGGTGCGCCACCTCATTATTGAAATTATGGGGCGGCACTCAAACATCATATTAACCGATTCGGACGGCAGGATCGCAGACAGCGTAAAGCACATAGGCGCAAACGTATCAAGCCGCCGCCTGGTGCTGCCGTCATTGGCCTACGCGCTTCCGCCCGCCCAGGATAAAATAAGTCCGCTGACCGCTACCGAGGCACAAATCGCCTCTGCGGTGGCAAAGGCGCAGGCCGGGATTAAAGCCGACCGGTTTATCTTAGATACCTTTGCAGGCATCAGTCCTGTGGTGGCACGTGAAGTATGTTACCGTGCCCTTGGCGCTGCAGATACTTATGTCAGTGAGATGACCGGGCCTATGCGCCTGCGGCTGATTGAAGCTGTCTGTAGCCTGTTTTCTGCCGTGAGAAACGGAAGCTTTTCACCATGTGTCATATACGACAACGCAACCGGCAGGCCGCTGGATTTTGCCGCCATAGCCATAGCGCAATATGGCAACGCCGCCAGGGTGGAGGGCTGCGGCACTGTCAGTGAGGCGGCGGAGCGGTTTTATGCCGTGCGCGATACGGCGGAGCGAAAAAAGCAAAAGTCCGCGGGGCTTGACCGGGTGATAGGAAATAATATTGACCGCTGCGCAAAAAAGCTTACGCTTTTATATAAGACCCTGGAGGATGCCAAAAATAAGGACAGCTACAAACGCTATGCGGATCTGCTCACCGCCAATCTTTATCGTTTGCGTGAGGGGGCTGCGGTTGCCGAGGTGGAAGACTTTTACGCCGAGGCGCCCGGGATGGTTTTAATCGTGCTTGACCCTTCGCTTTCGTCGCAGGCGAATGCCCAGCGCTACTATAAAAAATACGCCAAGGCCAAAACCGCCGAAACCGAGGCGTCGCGCCAGGTCGAGCTGGCCTGCGATGAGCTTTCGTATCTTGAGAGCATACGCCAAAGCTGCAGCATGGCATCAACCGAGCAGGAGCTTGGCGAGATAAGAAGCGAGCTTGCGGCGGGCGGGTACATCAAGAAAAGCGGTGGCAAGGATAAGAGAAAGCAGCAAAAATCAGAGCCGCTCCATTTTATCTCAAGCGACGGGTTTGACATCTACTGCGGCAAAAACAACCTGCAAAACGATTATCTCACGCTGCGCTTGGCAAACTCTGCGGACTTGTGGTTTCATACCAAAAATATCCCCGGCTCGCATACGGTTATCAAGCTGGGTACCGACAAGGACGTGCCGGACAGTACCATAAGGGAGGCGGCGATGCTGGCAGCGCTGCACTCGTCGGCCAAAAACGGCTCTCAGGTGCCTGTGGACTACACGCAGATCAAAAACGTGAAAAAGCCGTCGGGCGCAAAGCCCGGAATGGTTATCTACGACCATTACAATACCCTGTATGTTACCCCGGATGAAACGCTTGTACCGGGGCTTAAAGCGCCGTGAGCGCGCAGCAGGCGGTTTGGCTGCTATGGGACTGATTATAAAAATATGTTGGCATACAAAAATCCACCGTCCTGCCGGACGGCGGATTTTTACGTCAACCACTATGGTACGAATAACAAAATATCGATTAAGCGTTCAGTTTTGCCTCAAGCTTATCCAGCTCTTCCTTTATTGCGGCGGGCAGCTTGTCGCCGAACATTTCAAAGAATTCTCTCTGCCCCTTCACTTCTTCCTTCCAAACATTCTTATCGATGCTCAAAAGATTTGCCATCACGGCAGGATCAATATCCAGGTCTGTGGTATCAATCTGTGTAGGCATGTATCCGATTTCGCATTCCTTGGCATCGGCTTTGCCGTCGCAGCGGTCTAAAATCCAGTTGAGCACGCGCATATTGTCGCCGAAGCCGGGCCACATAAACTTGCCGTTTTCGTCGAGTCTGAACCAGTTTACATGGAAGATCTGCGGTGGGTTGGGGATATTTTTACCCATGGCAAGCCAGTGCGCGAAATAATCGCCCATATGATAACCGCAGAACGGGATCATCGCCATAGGATCGCGGCGCACAACGCCAACCTCGCCGATTGCCGCGGCTGTGGTTTCGGATGCCATGGTAGCGCCCACGAACACGCCATGCTGCCAATCAAAGCTCTGGAATACCAGCGGAGCCGCCTTTGCGCGTCTGCCACCGAACACGATAGCGCTGATGGGCACGCCCTGGGGCGCTTCAAATTCGGAAGATATGCAGGGGCACTGCTTTGCGGGAGCGGTAAAGCGTGAATTGGGGTGTGCAGCCTTGTCCTTACTGGCAGGGGTCCATTCGTTGCCCTTCCAGTCAATCGCATGCCCGGGCGCATCGCCATCCATGCCCTCCCACCATACCGTACCGTCGTCACGCAGAGCAACGTTGGTGAATATGGTGTTGGACATTGTGGTGGCAAGCGCGTTGGCGTTTGTCTTGTTGCTGGTGCCGGGCGCGACGCCGAAAAAGCCTGCCTCGGGATTAACCGCCCACAGTCTGCCGTCGGGACCAACGCGCAGCCATGCGATATCGTCGCCGACGGTCCACACCTTATAGCCTTGCTCTTTTAAGTACTCAGGCGGGATCAGCATGGCAAGGTTGGTCTTGCCGCATGCCGACGGGAACGCCGCCGCTATGTATTTGACTTCTCCCTTGGGATTCTCAAGGCCCAAAATGAGCATATGCTCGGCCAGCCAGCCCTCTTTCCAGCCCATATAGCTTGCGATTCTAAGCGCGAAGCACTTCTTGCCCAAAAGCACGTTTCCGCCGTAGCCGGAGTTGACCGACATGATGGTGTTATCCTGCGGAAAATGGACGATATAGCGGTTTTGGGCGTCAATATCCTTTCTGGCGTGCAGGCATTTTACAAAATCACCTGAATCGCCAAGCTGGTCAATAACAGCCTTACCTATTCTGGTCATGATAGCCATGTTAAGTACCACATAGATGCTGTCGCTGAGCTCAATGCCGATCTTGGAGAACGGCGAACCCACAGGACCCATGGAAAACGGAATCACATACATGGTGCGGCCTTTCATGGAGCCGTCGAACAGCTTGCCCAGCTTGTCGTACATGACCTTGGGGTCCTCCCAATTGTTGGTGGGGCCGGCTTCCTCTTTGGTGGATGTGCAGATAAAGGTTCTGTCCTCGACGCGGGCCACGTCGTTTACCGCAGTTCTGTGCAGATAGCAGCCGGGAAGCTTTTCCTCGTTTAATTTCATGATTTCCCCTGAGGCGCAGGATTCGGCTCTGAGCGCCTCAAGCTGAGCCTCAGTGCCGTCGATCCATACAACGCTGTCGGGCTTTGTCAGAGCGATCTGCTCATCAAGCCAAGCTTTAACGATTTTGTTGTTTGTCATTGTGTAATCTCCTTTCTTGATTGCTTACTGTTGCAAACGCCATTACCTTCAACAAAGGACGCAGCCAAGAAACCATACACGAGCCACGAACACCCGATTGCGGGAGTATTTTCGTACATCAAGTATGTGCGGCTGTCGCGCAAACAGTTGACATCATGCGCACACCACGCTACAGTAAACGGCCTCACTCACAGAGCCAGGCGAAAATTTAAGCATCTGACTTTATTTTAATACGGCCTTTGCGCCATATTGTTTTTACGATACGGGCAGATAATGTGAAAAATAGGCCACATTCCGCCATTATCGATATTGCCATCTATTATATCCTATTTGCAAACGGATTTGAAGCTTTTTTTGAAAAAAATTAGCAATTTTGTGTGAAACAGCGGAAAACGGGAAACAATTTCCTAAGCAGGGGCAAACATTGGGTAAAACAGCTTGCCGGACGCGGGCAGATGTGGTAAAATATATGTGCCATGTGTGCTTGGAAGCGGAAATGACAGGAGGGCAGAGGGGTTGGAAAAGGAAAGAATAAAATCGCTTGCGCAGAACAAAAAGGCGCGCCACGATTATTTTATTGAAGAGACTTTTGAGGTCGGAATAGAGCTGTGCGGCACCGAGGTCAAGTCTATCCGCCAGGGCATGCTTAACCTTAAGGATTCCTATGCCGCTATCAGCAGGGACGGTGAGGTCTATTTAAAGGGAATGCATGTTAGTCCATATGAAAAGGGCAATATCTTCAACCGCGATCCTCTGCGGGACCGCAGGCTGCTGCTGCACAGGGGTGAGATCCGCAAGCTGGGCGAGGCCGTCTCGCAGCTGGGTTATTCGCTTGTTCCACTTTCAGTTTATTTGAAAGGGCCAAAGGTCAAGGTAGAGCTTGCGGTAGTTAAGGGCAAAAAGCTCTATGATAAGCGGGACGATGCGGCAAAGCGTGATGCGCACCGCAGCATACAGCGCGCCTTGCGCGAGCGCAGCAGGGAGTAGGAAGCCTTGCTGATATTTCCTGTGGAGGGGCTGTACTTTTGATGTAATAACATAGATGCTAAAGAAAATAAGAATTGCTTTTTAGGGGGCAGATAAAATGAAACAGCTTGACCGGCCGAATGTGTTGTTAATCTATACGGACCAACAGCGCTTCGATTCGCTCGGGTGCTATGGGAACCCATTAGCTAAAACGCCCAATCTCGACAGGCTTGCAAAGCGGGGTGCATTATTTCAGAACTTTTTTGTACAGAACCCTGTCTGTACGCCCAGCCGGATGTCCATGCTGACCGGACGATACTGCAGCTCCACTCAGATAGGCTCCAACGGACATGTCTTCCCACAGCGTCTGACCTCGGTGAATCAACTGTTAAAACCGTACGGGTATCATACGGCCCAGATCGGCAAGCTCCATTTTGACCCTCATGCTAAAAGGTGCCACAAGGACCCTACCCCTACCTACGGATTTGACACATTTATACTATCCGATGAGCCGGGCTGCTACGACGACGCTTATACGAAATGGGTAGAGTCCATTGATCCGGCAATGCTTGGTAAGGTCAGGACGCCCCTGCCGCCGGCGGCTGTTCATTATAACCAGCCGAGTTATACCAAGGGCTTTAGCAATACGCATGAGCCGTATGTATTTGAAGGCGGGGAAGATTTCACGCACTCAGCTTTTGTGGCTTCGGAAACCTGCCGGTTTTTAAAAAAGCATAAAAACGATCTCTTTTTTGCCATAGCGGGTTTTTACGCACCCCATACCCCTGTCAACCCTCCGCAAAAGTATGTGGATATGTATGACTTAAACGACATGCCGCTGCCCAAAGTGGGTGAAGATGAAGCGCTTATGCCGTTTTTAAAGGATATTCCCAAAGAACAATGGCAAAAAATCATGGCCTATTACCTGGCGCTGGTTACCCATGTGGACGACTGTGTGGGCAAAATCATTGATACGCTGGATGAAGAAGGCCTGTTTGATAATACTTTGGTTATTTTCACAAGCGATCACGGCGAATTTTTGGGGGATCATGGCAAAATACAAAAAAGCATGCCCGGGCACGACTGTATCATAAAGGTGCCGCTGATTATGAGCTATCCGGCCAGGATCAGTCCGGAAACCGTGTTGCCGCCGCTCACTGAAGCGGTGGATATTGTTCCCACCATACTGGATTACTGCGGCATTCAGACCCCGCGTTTTGTGCAGGGCGAATCCCTCAAAAAGCTTCTGGAAGGGTCAACGGACAAACACAAGAAGGATATCCTTGTCGAATACTTCGATCCCTTTGGGCGCCGTGAAGCCGCGGTAAGAACTGAGCAGTACAAGTATTGTTATAGTACAGAAGGAAAGGAAATCCTGTATGACCTGTCAAACGACCCGTATGAGCTGAGAAACGTAGTACATGAGCAGCCTTACGCGGACGTTCTTTCAGATATGCGTGCAAGGATGAACCGGAGACTGATGCAGGCGGCGTATAATGGTGACGAGTACACTGCGGAATACTGATTGTTCGCAACCGGCCTTGCGCCGGTTCAGGAAAAGCGTGAAAGGATTGCCTGTTGACTGGGAGGTGGATGACTGTTATAATAAAGTTCCTGCAAGAGCTCATCCTGCTGTGGTAACAATAACGCTTTGCGCCGGCTGCTGCTGGTGGGAAGCGTTACTATACACGGGGGCGTAATGGTTTCGACGGGGATGGTGAAGTAGGGGAAGCGGGTAGCGGCGGGCGCCGCTTTAACAAGCCCACATTAAATTTAAACGCTAACAATAATAAATTAGCTTACGCTGCCTAATTAAGGCGGCCGTCCTGCCTTTGAGTACCGCGGCATAGGTTTGGGCGTCATCTAGCGGTGAACGTGATCCGGTTAAGCTTTGCGCCGGACATGACAAATGAAGCTACTGAAGCTATGAGCTTGTCTGTGGGCTTATAGCAGAGGGAATGCAGACCACAGACTGCACCCGGAGATGCCCGTATGGATCTGTTTTCGGACGGGGGTTCAACTCCCCCCGCCTCCACCATATTGAACGACGGTCGATGATTTGAACATTTTTTCTGGAATGTCCAAATATCAACCGTCATTTTATATGCCAAAATTCTTTGTTTATGCGCTTTTGGCCGATTTTGATTTCTGAAGATTAATTTTACATTCACAATTCAAAAGCTTAAATTTTAGTGATCAAAAAGTAAAAAAGTTAACTTCCGAACATAAGTGTCTAATTTGCTTTCCAGTCTTGCTTGTCATAAAATAACCGTTATAGGTTATTTAACGTTTGTTGGGAATAACCGATTACACGGAATTTGAAATATTCCTCAAAAAAAATTACTTTTTTTGAATAAATAACGTATCGTCCTCAGATAATTCGGCATAAAACACCTGTTTTGTAGATGTAATACCTTGCTTAGACAGTTCTTGTGTAAGCCATTCCTCCGTTTTTCCAAACTCCAAAAGATTTTTTGTTATCAGGTTTCCGTCTGTAATCAACTCTCCTGGCAAACAAGATGGATTTTGTGGCTGAAAGCCCATGTTCTCCATTAATACCGGCTGTTTAGCGGCTTTCTTAACAATACTTAACTCGCCATGAGGTTCTAAGATAGCATACCAAACATCTCGGACAGTGAATACATCCTTTTCACGCAACAGCATAGTTAAGTCGTCCATATTTAGTCTCATTTTACGTAACTCTTTGACTTGAATTTCACCACGCTTGATTACAATGGTAGGTTCACTATCCAGCACGACGCGCATAAATGGGATTTTCAATCCAACATACTCCACTACGAAACTAAAAACACCCCAGAGTATCACGCCTACGACTTCTTCCATAAACTCAACGCCGCCCTGAATAACCATCTCACCGATCATGCTGCCGAGTGTGATTCCGGTGATATATGTGAAGATGGTCATCTGACTGAGCTGCTTTTTGCCCGTGAGGCGTGTAAATAACAATAGGATTACAAAACCAATTGATGTTCTGATGGCTGAGTATAAAAGTTCGTTCAAAATAAATCACCTCTTAATGGGGATTATGTCCAATTATCGGTGAGATTATAAGCAAAATATGCACCAAAGAAGTGGGATCTTTTTTGACCTAACTTTTCATCTAAAACAACATATTTAGTACAACAACAGCCGCCTACTTTGAGTGGCTGTTATTGCTAGAAAAATTTATATTTTTCTTGATATATGGTAGTGGAATAGTCCAATTATGAAAGAAGACATCTCATGTTCTATACCGTTTTTCAAGAATAAAACCATGTAAAAGACTTTCTTTAGGAGATAACAAGTTATTTCTAATCCATGTACCTAACCCAAAATGATAACGGCATAAACCGGAAATCCGAGCGTTTTTAAATTTCAACAAATTTTTTTCCGTAAATAGTTTCTCAATCAATGGGAAACTATTTTCTATTTCTTTTTGGAATGGTTTAGATTACCTGCCTTTTCCAATGCCGGAAAGCAGCGTAAACAGCGGGTTTTTAACAATTTTCTATAAATATCAAATTAGACGTCAGCTTTGTAAACACGCCAAATTGGAAGTGTAAAAACTAAAAAAACCTGATTTTTGGATCCCTAAGTCTAAAACCTGAGCGTCAGGCATTGTTTGTAAAATACGCCCGGCAGTGTTTTTATAAAACACCGACGGTACGCCTGAAGGGAACAAATTGGCACATAGCAGAATATTCTGATAATAAACAAAGCGCAAAGCGGCTTTTGTTTTATTAAGCGCTTCAATATGGTTAGGAGGAGTATCAGTGAAGAATGCCCTTATTACAGGAATTACAGGACAAGACGGATCGTATCTCGCGGAACTGCTTTTGGAAAAAGGCTATACGGTCTATGGCATTGTCAGGAGAAAAAGTACTGTGGACTATGGGAATGCGGAGCATTTGATTGATAAGGTCAATTTTATCTACGGCGATATGACGGATCCTGTATCCTTGATCTCTGCCATGAAGATTTCACAGGCGGATGAAGTATACAATCTCGCGGCACAGTCATTTGTTGCAACGTCATGGGAACAACCGTTTGCCACGACGGATATTAACGCTATTGGTGTGGCTAATATGCTGGAGGCGATTAGAGTCGTAAAGCCGGAAGCAAGGTTTTATCAGGCGTCTACAAGTGAAATGTTCGGACTGGTTCAGGAGATCCCTCAACGGGAGACAACGCCGTTCTATCCGAGAAGCCCGTATGGCGTCTCAAAATTATACGGGTATTGGATCACGAAAAATTACCGGGAGAGCTATGGCATGTTTGCCTGTACGGGAATTTTATTCAATCATGAATCCGAAAGACGCGGAAAAGAATTTGTTACGCGAAAAATAACAGATTCCGCAGCAAGAATAAAATTCGGGCTGCAAGATAAGCTCCAGCTCGGCAATATGTCCGCCAAAAGGGACTGGGGGCACGCAAAAGATTATGTATACGCAATGTGGTTAATGCTGCAACAGGACAGCCCGGATGATTATGTTATCGCAACAGGTGAGACGCACGAAGTGAGAGAGTTTGTCACACTCGCGTTTTTAGAGGCGGGTATTGAGCTTTTGTGGCACGGTGCGGGCAAAGAGGAAAAAGCCACGGATAAAAACACAGGGAAGGTTTTAGTCGAAGTAAATCCGAAATTTTTCAGGCCCGCGGAGGTAGAGCTGCTTTTGGGCTCGCCGGAGAAGGCGGAAAAAATATTGGGATGGAAACGTGATATTTCTTTTCACGAGTTAGTTAAAAGGATGGTGCAAAATGATATAAGCATCGTTGCTTCTAAACTTAAATAAATCGGTTGCATCTTTTTACGTTTAAACCGAACCATCTCAATATTTGACGCATATTTATGTAATATAACGTTGGATTTTGGCGGCTTATCACCTAAACCCAAAGGCATTATAAGATTTGAAGCCCAAAAAACGTTTTAACAGGCAAAACATAAAAAGAGAGGTGCTGATGCAATTGACGACAGACCAAGTGACAGTGGCTATTCTGGCCAAGGATAAAGCTCATGTTTTGCCCCTCTATCTCAGCTTGATTGAAAAGCAAACATATCCGGCATCCAAGATTAAGCTATATATTCGTACAAACAACAATAAGGACAACACGGCGGATTTACTGGCAGAATGGGTGGAAAAAGTAGGGGACCGGTATTCGGAAATTTATTTCGATTCGAGCGACATCCCCGAACCCGTGCAGGAATACGGGCAGCATGAATGGAATGTGATGCGGCTTAAAGCGATAGGCCGTTTGCGCCAGGAGTCCGTTTTGTGGGCGAAAGCCAAAGGAACCCACTATTTTGTCGTTGATTGCGACAACTTTATTGTCCCAAAAACTTTGGAAACGCTGCTTGATACAGGAATGCCCGTCATAGGGCCATTGCTGCGCAACGCCGATGACGCGGCCAGCCTTTATGCGAATTATCATCACGTTACCGACGAAAACGGGTATTATAAAGCTTCCCCGGAGTATTACGCTATACTGTCTCAGGCGGCTAAAGGACTGATACAGGTAGATGTTATCCATTGCACTTACCTGATAAGAAACGAAGTTTTGGACGCTGTCTGCTATGACGACGGCAGCGGACGTTATGAGTATGTGATTTTCAGTCATACCTTAAGAAAAGCGGGCATACCGCAATATATTGACAACCGCCGCTTATACGGCAAACTCACCTTTTGCGTGACGGAGGAAGAATTTAAATCAAAAAATATTACGATAGACGATAACCTGTAGATGTTAAAGCATGTCAATGACATTTGCAATCATACCCATTTGCGGCAATGCGCCAAAGAAAAGCATTATGCGTTTGGAGGCTTTAATTTGAAGATAACTGCAGTCATTATGGCCGGGGGCAGGGGGGAGCGTATTTGGCCCCAAAGCCGGATAAGCTGTCCCAAACAATTTCTTTCCCTGACAAACGACGGCAAGACTATGCTCCAGCACACCACCGAGCGGCTGCGGCCGCTCGTTTTATTTGAAGACCTGTTTGTTATCACCAGCAGGGATTATGTTGACATTGTAAAAAATCAATTGCCGGAAATTCCGGAAAGCAATATTCTGTTAGAACCCATGGCAAAAAGCACCGCGCCTTGCATTGGCTTTGCCGCCGCTGTCATCAGTAAAAAATATACGGACGCGGTGATGCTTGTACTGCCTTCGGATCATGTGATCGAAAACAATGCGCGATACGTTGATACCATAGCGAGAGCAGCAGAGGTGGCAAAAGCTGACGAAAATCTGGTTACCGTCGGCATTTTACCCACGTATCCCGAGACCGGATACGGCTATATCTGCTTTGAACCGGGTGAGGCCGATGCAGGACAATACGGTGCTTATAAAGTCCGGCAGTTTGTGGAAAAGCCGGATTTGGAAACCGCAAAAACATACATTGCTTCAGGCCGGTATCTTTGGAACAGCGGCATGTTCATCTGGAAAGCATCCTCTGTGCTAAAGCAGTTTCAAGCGTTCTTACCGGATATGTATAACGGCCTTCTTGTTATCCGGGACACTTGGGGAACGGCCTCGTCCACGCGCGCGCTTGAGAAATGCTACGCTGAATTTAAAGCTGAATCTATAGATTATGGCATTATGGAACGCGCTTCGGGTATTTTTACCGTCCCCGGTGATTTCGGGTGGAATGACGCGGGCAGCTTTTTGGCGCTTCGGCGCATCAATAAAACCGATGAATACGGCAACATAGTGCGGGGAGATGTGGTCACAGCCGACACTAAAAACTCCATTATCGTCGGAGGAAAAAGGCTGATTGCCGCTGTAGGGCTTACAGACCTTATTATTGTGGATACCGACGATGTTCTTCTGGTTTGTGACCAAACACATATACAAGATATAAAAAGCGTGACTGACAGTCTTAAAGCCGACAATAGAAGCGAGCTTTTGTAGAAAGAGGAATTGGACCGGGAACGCCTGAACGGTTGGGAATGACAGAAAAAATTACCGATAAGTAACCTCTGTGCCAGCCGGGGCATCTTTTTGTTTGCAAAAATGCAACCGCCGGCAGAGCCGGCGGCGGCTTATTAAACCTTCCTATTTTATAAACAGATCATCTTCTGTTAAAATTATTTCTCCGTTTTCTTTTTCGTATTTTTCTATTTCCTTTTTGATCAAATATTCAATCATATTTGTAATGGAGCGGGATTCCCTGCCTGCAATTATTTTAATTTTTGCATGCACGTCTAAATTTAGTCTTAAAGTAAATTGGGATTTAATAATAGCCATAATGACACCACCTTTCTTTATTATGATATCACTATGACACTATTTTGTATGGTGTCTACTTGACACCATACAAAATAAATGTTATCTTAAATATGTTAAGAAATGAAGTTTATTATGGGATTTCACCATGAGCTTGTCTGCTGGAACATTGGCAGAGACATTATTTTTTGGCGTTTTTATAAAATAATTCATTGAAAGGATCGTTGATATGGTCAGAGATTTTGATAACAGCTTGAGAGAACACTTTGGAAACTTAATGAATGAAGCGCTGCAGGAGCTGCGCTTCAACAACTGCGCGTTTGCGGAATTGGAAGAATGCAATGCAAGGCTATACCGGAAGGTGGAAAAAATCATGGAAGGTCTGCCGGATGAAGGCAAAAAAACAATGAAAGAGTTTATTGATACGTCGGGCATGGTCGCCGAGCAGGAAGCCGACTATATGTATTATCAGGGGATGAAGCACTGCATCCGGTTTTTAAAATTTTTGCAGGTCATATGACAGCGCCTTTTGAAAGCGCTGAAATGATAGCAGACTATTGGGCTCAATCAGAGAATAAGCCGCTACCCTTTTGCGGGAGGCGGCTTGGTTATTGCGGATCCGATTTTTAAATACATGTATTGACATACGACGTACGACATAGTATAGTAATAAGAAAGAAGGAAAAAGTCCTATGTCGGACGTACGAAAAGTATTTATTACAAAGGAAGTTGCAGAAATCCTAGAAATAAACCCCAGTTATTTATTGCGTTTGGCAAAGTTAATGAAATTTTCATCAAGTGAAATGCGGGAGGCGGGAAAAAGGAATTATCTATTCAGTGAGGAAGCGGTGGAAAAGTTAAAAAGAAGAAATAAAAAATAAAGGAAGCGGCTCAATAGAAGCTGCTTCCCTAAAGCACAGATAGGAAAGGTAAAAACGCATAGACATCATACGGTATGCCTTTCCTGCTTCTGATTTAGGCTAGCGATTCGTATTTTTATATTTTTTGCTTTATCGTTTATGATATTACTATCGCGCAATATCATTAATAATGATCTCATATTGTTTTCCCTGTGTCACGCATCATAAAAATACCGTCATAATCACAATTTAGAGCCTCTGCGATTTGACGCAATTCCTTTTCAGAAAAATTATCACGTAAAAGCTTATTGCTTAAATTATTTCCACTAGTATCTATCTTTTCAGCCAATTCTTTAATAGTCATTTTTTTCTCCCATAATATTGTCTTAATTTTGATTGCCATGCCCATAATAACCACACCCCTTTCGCTTACTAATTTTACACGAAATAATGTGATTTTTCAAATAAAAATAATAAATATTACATAAAAGTAGAATTTAATACTTGACATAAAACATTAAATAGTGTATTATAATTCCAGATAATGATTATAAACACTATTAAGAATCATAAAGGAGCAGTTATTTTTATGCGTTGTATTTAATTTTTTTTCTAAAAGGGCATATATTTAGCGAAAGTGGGCTTTAGCATACAACATATTTTCATTTGAGCGTTGCTGAAAACTAAGTTAACTGAAAGGAATGTTGATATGGTCAGAGATTTTGATAACAGCTTGAGAGAACACTTTGGAAACTTAATGAATGAAGCGCTGCAGGAGCTGCGCTTCAACAATTGCACGTTTGCGGAATTGGAAGAATGCAATGCAAGGCTATACCGGAAGGTGGAAAAAATCATAGAGAGTCTGCCGGATGAAGACAAAAAAACAATGAAAGAGTTTATTGATACGTCAGGCATGGTCGCTGAGCAGGAAGCCGACTATATGTACTATCAGGGGATGAAGCACTGCATCCGGTTTTTAAAATTTTTGCAGGTCTATGACAGGGTCTTTTGAAAGCGCTGAGCCGACAACAGACAATAGGTTAGTCAAACACCACCGGCTGAGCCGGTGGTGTTTGACTAACCGGCCAATAACCAGTCGCAAACCTAGTTACAAAAAAGGCGACTGAAACCGCCCATTTTATCATTATATTATCCCAATACAAATTAAACCCTATTCGTTTTTTTGAGCTGTGCTGGATTGCCCTGCATTACGCAATTATTTCCAACGTCCTTATAAACAACAGAATTTGCAGTAATTGTAGCCCCGTCGCTAACAGTTATGCCACCTACAACTACAGCACCGGTATATATTATCACATTCTTACCTATTTTTGGATAACCTCCGGGGCCTGCGCCGATTGTTACATTGTGATAAATGTTTGTATTTTCATCAATAGAGCACTCAGAACTTATGACGACATTCCTCATGTTATGCTTAAACTGAACTGATTTGTGGATATTGGCATTAAATGCTACATCACAATTAAAGCACAATTGTAAGAGCCTCATAACGAAAGCCCTATAAATTCTATTATTGCTATTATTTGCTTTGTGATATAATGCTGAAGCATTCATATAGACATTCCAATCCCATCCGTTATAGGTGCTTTTGCAATGATAGCACTTTTTTATAACATTTCATCCCCTACTTGCATAAAGCAGCCGCTTGCTTGCGCTTTATATATCTTTCGACCTGATTTTCGTTTCATTTTCAACAATATATGTAACTGGTACATCAAACGCATCTGCCAACCTTTGAACAATGGCTATATCCATTTTTTGTTGGCGTTGGCCATTTTCAATAAGGCTATAATAACTCTCCGATATGTCAAGTTTTCTTGCCACTTCTAACTGTGATAACTTTGCATCTATCCGAAGTTTTTTTAAATATTTTCGCATAAAATCACCAATTTCTTTTCATTTTATCAAGCATATACCAATAATATAGTATATTCTTGACAATTTGTCAAGAATATTTGGGAACCATCTTGACAATTTGCAAAGCCCCATTTACTTTACTATTTGTAAAGTTTATAATTTCAATAAGGGGGTTGGGGACATGTACAGATTGCGAGACTTAAGAAAAGAAAGAAAATTGTCTATGAAAAAATTAGGAGAGCTGATAGGTTTATCAGAAAGTACAGTGTCCCTTTACGAGACAGGAAAAAGAGAACCTGACAATGAAACTTTAATGAAGCTCGCAGACTATTTTGAGGTATCTGTGGACTACCTTTTAGGGCGGACAGATGATCCATCACCCAAAACGCTTGACGAACAACTGCAAGGGGTAGAATTTGCCCTTTGGGGTGAGGTTAAGGAAATGACAGAAGGGCAAAAAAGAGACGTTCTTAATTATGCTCGTTTTAGGCGGCAACAGGAAGGGAAATGAGTATGACATTGTTTGAAATTTACAGCTTTGCAGAACATGAAAATATAGATATTGACTACTTTAAAATGCATGAAAATATTTCACTGTCTGTACCTAACGCTGTAGCAATTGACCGTCGAAAACTTAAAACAACTGCCGAGGAAATAACATGCCTGTGCCATGAATTAGGGCATTGTATGACTGGAAGCTTCTATAATTCACATAGTCTATATGACCTAAGAGCTAAACACGAATACAGGGCCGATAAATGGGCAGCATACGCGGCGCTCCCATATGATAACTTAGTAACAGCTATTGAAATAGGTTATACCGAAGTATGGCAGCTGGCGGAGTATTTTAACGTTACGGAGAATTTTATACGCAGGACAATTTACATATATGACTGCGAAGGAAAATTCTCAGAATGTGAATGATTCTCAGGTAAACACAATTTTGCGGATATAAAAAAATCAGCCTTTTTACGCCCGAAAAACACTATAAAGACTGTTTAAATCATAAAGAACCGCCGGTCAGAATTTGTCTTTTGATCGGCGTTCCTTAATGTTCAAAATCAAAAAATCGACTTCATTTGTAAATATTATTCAAAAACACCACGACCTTAGTAAAGTCAAGCTGGCGCCCTCGTTCGCAATAAAAAAAATGCTGTTCTGCGCAGAAAAACCGTAGTTCCCAATTAAGCATTTAAAATTTATTTAAACGCTTAAATAAATATTGTCAAAGTGATAAAACCCACGCAAACTGCACTATATAAACATTCCAATGCATAAAAAAAACAGCGCTCTGGAAACCCGTCCAATCCGCCATTCGTTTTATTAAACGTTATTCTTAAATTACTAAATACCCACACAATAAAATCAGGCCAACGCTATCTAAAAACACATATTTTCATCGTGCAACTTAAATTTTACATATACTAAAATATTACGCATCATACTGCATCAAATCCACAAAAACACACGATTCTCAAGCTGTATTTCGTTTTCTTCCGCCTTTTCCCACATCAATCTGTTTTTCTCAATATGCGTATAAGTTTATGCCTATGCCATGCTCTTGTCTTCGGTTAAGACGCGCTTTTTAATGCTTGACATAGTGCTGAAAACAGGTCAAAATTCAACGACTATAAGGATAAGGGGACGGTTGTGTTGTTTTGACAAAACACGCATATGCGATATGCTTCGTATCGGGATGATTATATACCACGGAGTGGAAAAACTGAGAGTGAAAGCAGCTTGTATCATGTGACGGTAAAGGGCATAAATCAATAGCAAATTTTGGAGGACAACGAAGGCAGTAAAAAATATTTGGAGTGTTTGCAAGATTATAAGGCAACCGGCATAAGTAAAGGTATCACTGAGAGGTGTTGATGTAATAGACAGAAATTGCAGCCAAGCCAACAGAACCATCCTCGTGTCACTAAAGGGCTTTTGTCAACAAGTCCTTTTGCTACACAGCCGCCTGTTTACAGGCGGCTGCTGATTTATCATAACCAAAAACAAGCGTGTGAGCCGGCATTGCCGCCTACTGCGCTTTTTCCAGATTCTTCACAAACTGCCCGGGCGAGGTGCCCTCGTATTTATTAAACAGCCGAAACAGCGTCGCCACTGTGTTGCAGCCTATCATCTGTGCCAGGTCGCTGTTTTTCAGAGTGGGATTATTGGTAAGCAGATCTTTTGCCATTTTTATTCTGTAGCGGCTTAAATAATCCTTGAAATTCTCGCCTGTTATGCTTTTAAACAGCGTACTGATATAGCATGATGAAAGATTAAAATAGCCGCCGATATCCAGAAGCGAGATATCTTTGTTGTAGTTTTGATGAATGTATTCCAAAAGCCTGTCGGCCAGATCATCCTCCGCCTGCTTATTCTCCTGGCCGATATAGTCCATCACTCTGTCGAACAGCTCATATACCTTGCCCCTCAGCTCGGCCGCGTCGGTGCACATTTTCAGATCCAGAAACACAATATTACCTTCGCCCAGCACCTCTTCGGTGCTTTTGTTCATAGATTCTATAATCCTGTTGAGCGTGGCCGTGATGGCAAACGCAAAAGCGTTTAGACGGCCTTTTGTCAGGCTGCGCTTTTCAATGTTTTCAGTGAGCATCCGCTCTATCAGCTTATGCGCCTCGTCACGCTTCATGCGTATCACATCAATGATCAGGTTGCGCTCCACATCAATCGGATAGTAAAATCCTCCCGCCATTGACTCCGATGCATCCTCCGGCGTAATGACGGCGTTTCGTCCGCCCAGAGCAAACCGGTTTTCCATGATATACAAAGCGCTGTAATATGAATCGGAAAGGCCGTCAAGGGTTTCACAGTTTTCACCAATTACAGCGGTTATCTCTACTTCAAAGCTGCCTTCAACCATCATAACCACATTCATAAGCGATTTGCGAAGCGATTGCAGATCATCGACGCATGTGACGATGGCAAACCTTTTATGGTCCAGCTCCAGGACCTCGTGCACCATCTGATCTTTGAGCTGTTGGGTAATAAACGCGCTGATCTGCTCCTTGATTGCAAGGATAGCCTCTTTGGAAAACGCATCCTGCAGAAGCTCATAGCTTGAAAACTCTAAAAGGACAACACGAAGCGTCCGGGGGGCGGTGGAAAGCTTGAAGCTTGCCGCGCCCTGGCGTATTTCTTCAGCGGGTATTAAACCGAGCAGCAGGTCTTTGAAGAATTTGGTTTTGAGCGAAATTTTATTGGCCTTGACTACCTCCATAAGATCGCGGTTGACGTTGCCGATCTTCTCCACGGTTTCTGTAATATAGGCCACTTCGTCATTGCCGGTTTGCTCATTGTAGGAGCTCATAAAATCCATGATTTGATTAATAGGCCGGTACATCCTGCGGGAAAGCATCAGCATGGCGATAGTGCTTACCAAAAGCAGCAGTCCGTAGATGGCAAGCGTAAAAACAAACAAGTGTACCGAGCGGGTGGTCATCTCGGCGGTCGGCACGGCAAAAACATAATGCCAGTTAAATACGCCGGAGCGTGTGACCTCAAAAAGGTAACTCTCTTTAACAACGCTTTTTCCGTTCAAAGCGGGTACTTCCTTGTCATGTCCGATCACCTTGGCAAACGCCCTGTTTGCTGTTGCGGTGTCCTGCCCTATGCTGCATATCTGGTTTTTGCCGTCGAAGATCAGAAGGCTGCTCCCGTCATGCTCCCTGATGCCGAACAGACTCTCTAAATCGTAGAGCTGCACAAAATACAGCGGCTTGTCAGAAAGCATCTTGCGCTTGATGATCAGCAGGGTATCGACGTTGCGTTTGCCCTCACCCTTTATAAACAGCACATAATTGCGTCCGCTTGTCTGCTCGCGCATGAAATATTCCCTGATATCCTTGACAGAGTCCAGACCCAAATTAAGGCTTACCATAAGATCGTACACGTCAACATCGGTTTCCTGCCCAATGACAGGATCCATAGAGTCCTCAAAACGGGTGACGTAAGTAGTAAGTCCCTGGCCTGTCACAACGCCCGCATTCTTTTTAAGCACACTGCTGACTTCGGATGCGATACGTTGATTATGCCTGTCGGTATTGGCGAACTCAATCACCTTTTCATCTACGCATAATCTTTCTATCATTTCGTCCACAAGGCTAAAGCGGGTGTCGGCATTCTTCATAATCTGCATCAAAGCAAAACGGCTCTGATAGCTCAGCTCGTTTTTGATATTTTCGCTGTTTTTTGCGTAATAATAGACAGCAAAAAAAATGGTATATAGGATAGCTATCGCAATATAGCCTGCAAAAATACGATTAAAATATTTTCGTTTAGCCATAAAAAAGCCCCGTTTCGTATTAAGAGGTCTATGTGATAAACAGAACAAAGGCGGCGGCTTATTGAAATGTTATGTATAATAACGCAGGAATCAGTATAAGCCTACTATTTTTATTATACACGTTCAGCGGGGGTTAGGCAAGGGCAAAATTATACAGTTTGTACATTTTGGCCTGCGGTATTGCCACTATTTTACCAAAATAATGCCATAGCTTGTGGTGTCTGCCGGTCTTCTCACACTTTTGTCTGCCGCGGCATACAATATGGCATATGGATAGAGCGGAGGGGGATTTTTTTATGACAGGCAGTATTTTTTTTGACGCACTGTTCTGGTTTTTTGTGATTGTGGGCATATTAAGTCTTATCCAGAATGTCTGGGGCTGGGTTTGCGGCATCGGCAAAAAAAACGATGATATGTATGTGGTGCTTACCGTAAAAAATCAGCAGGACAGTGTAGAGAGCATGATCCGCAGCATTGTCTGGCAAAATCTTCACGCCCAAAACGGTGGCGTTATTCCGCAGATTGTAGTGGTTGATTTGGGTTCGGAGGATGAAACCCCGAATATTTTAAAGCGTTTGGCAAATGACTATAAATTTGTTCATATTACCGATAAGGAAGGCTACTTAAGCTGGATCAAAAGGATGATCAGCTAGAAGGTCCCGGCACAGCACGCGTGACAGGTCATAATGACAAAAATATCCGCTGTACCAAACGGCACAGCGGATATTTTTATATTAAGGTCGCTCCGTGTTGGTTAATAGGTTACAAAACCACGCTGATTGAGTGTGTCAAGATCATTAGACATAATGCCGAAGTTTGAAACGGTATAAAGTGAGTTGCCGATATACAGGCCGCGTTCAACGATAGCGGACGACCCTTCCGCCACATTGCCGAATTTTTTGAGCTCTTCGTCTGAAATATGGCTGAGCCTGCCTCTGAGCGTAAAACCATTCTCCAGACTGATACCATACACATACAGGCCCTGATACTTAAACATACCGTAGGCGTCCTTGTTGTCTTTCTGCGCCTCGTCTATCTCGTAGAGCGATACGGGGAAGGCCAGAAGGTTTTTCTCCTTTGAGAACAGCAGCGCCTTGTGGTCGTAGAGCAGCGGCGAGTACGTTCCTCTGTCCCCTATGGCCTCTGCGTACATCTGCCTGGGATTGGCAAAGTCGCTGACGTCAAAGATCGCCATCTTCATGCCCTTGGCCCTGCCGTTTTCGTCTGCGTCCTTGCCGAATCCGATAATGTGTGTGGCGTCGTATGGGTGCAGGTAATCGCTGTAGCCGGGAATTTTGAGCTGTCCGAGTATCTGCGGCTTGGCCGGGTCTGCAAGGTCTATGACAAACAGCGGATCGACCTGCTTGAAGGTCACCATGTATGCTTTGTCACCCATGAATCTGGTTGAATAAATACGCTCGCCGGGGGCTAAGTTGTCTATTTTGCCCTTAAGCTGCATGGCTGAATCGAGTACAAACAGGTTGTTATATTGGGTATTGCCGTTCCAGCTTGTTGTGGCGATCCTAAAATCGCCATTGTATTCATCCATGGAAAACTGGTTTAAGATGTTGCCTTCCGCCTGACCTGTTGCCACATAGTTGATCTGGGTGTCCTTTATGGCAAACTTGAACACTTTGGTGATGGGCTTTGCATAGTCCCATGGCTCAATTACGGCAGGTTTGGTATCTCCGTTGTCAGTGCCGTTTGTTTTGGCGGCTTCGTAGGTCTGCACCGCCACATACATATTTTCTGCGGATACGTAGATGCTGTTGCCGCCGCCGAGGTAACTGACCACTTCCGCTTTGCGGCTGTCGTTTGCGATGTCAAAGCCGGCTATGTTTAAGTAGACAAGCTGGGAAAAGCCGGGGAGGTAGCAAATGCTCTTGAAATCAAGCGAGGTAAAATCCGCGCCCGCCGCCGTGTCGCGCAGCATAGGCCGTACCTCTCCTGGAGGTGCGGACGGATCGGGGTTATAGTTGTAGGTGTAGTAGTTGGTTACGAAGTACAGGCTGCTGCCGATCTTTCGAGACGACACATAGTTGCCTTCCAGCTCCACCTGACGCATGGATACCGGCCTGGTTTTGTCCGATATATCATAAACATCCGCCCGGACAAACGATTTTGAATAGTACGGATACGGCATGATCATTTTGGTATCGGCCGCGGGCTGCGGACCGTTTTCATATTTGATGTCTTTCCAATATGAGCCGATCACCACAAGTCTGTCCCCATCCACATACATCTCCTGCGGATAGTAATTTCCAGCCTCAAAATTGATTTCGCTTACCAGTAACATAGCATCCGCCGGCACAGCCTTGACGATGCTGATTTTGTTCTGGCGGACCTTGTAAATGTAGGAACCGTCGGTCTTGATCACGTCGGCTTCATCCACGCCTTCAACCTGCACGTTGGTGGACGAATAGCCCGCATCCGACGTCCCGCTGCTTCCCTTGCCGTTCGCGGCGGAATCCATCGACGCATTTGCGCTTTTTTCAGGCGCCGGGGCGTTTGCGCCACTGCCTGCGCCCGAAACAGCCCCGTCCTCAAACACCGCTACCCCGCCCGAACCTGTACGACTGCTCTGGCCAAGCCCTGAAACAATGGCAACATAATTGGCATAGCTGTCTACGCTTGGAAGGCTGCCCAGTTTATCCATGATAATCTGGTCCAAAACATCCGGCTCTTTTTGCGGGTCAAATATGTCTTTGGTGTCTGAAATAATGATCAAACCGCGGTCGTAGAAAACCTGCTTGCCAAAGCCCTCGGCTATGGCGCGCAGCGGCACGAGTGTTCTTGAGTTCTCCATCTTTGGCGCTGCCAGAAGGTCTGTTTGCTTTCCGTCTTTGAGCATTTTAGCCTCGCCGATCACAAACGCAAGCTGTGAGCCACCGAGCGAAAGACTAACGGTTTGCGTCTGCTCATCCCAGCCGACCTTTGCACCAAGCGCTTCGGACACAAAACGTACCGGCACGAGGGTGGCATCATTTTCCACAACCGGAACCACAAAGCGGTTGGCGGGGTCTATCTGCACTTTTTGCGAGCCTATCATGGCGTTAGGACTGCCGACCGATAAAACGACAGCGCCTTTCAGCTTTGCATCTATGTAGGTCTGCTTATCCTCCGCAAATACTGCCGGTATTGCCATAGAAAGCATAACGCATATGGCTATCACCATACAAATCCCTTTTTTGCCTAACAGTTTCATAAACGTCTCTCCTTTGCTATTTGGGTTTCTAATGGTTTAGACTGATTTTCCCATAAAAAGTTCCATGAAATTTTCTTTGTCGAATCAATTAATACTGATTTCATTTTGAAATATAGCAATAAAAACGCGGATAATTACAGAAAGCCATAAAACGCTCGGTGCGTTTTATGGCCTTTTTCATTAAATCCGCGAGTAAGCCTGTAAGCCGGGTTCTGTATTGGACGGTTATCTATCTACGCCGTATGTTACCACACAGCTTGAGCCACCTGCGTGAAGGAGCGTCGGGCCGACTTAATTCCTTCGATTTGCGGTGTTGCTTCGGG
>JAKJBW010000014.1 GCA_022706785.1 Bacillota bacterium | reverse complement strand
AGATGCCGCTTTCAAAGGAGCTTTTGGGCCGCATACTGTCGGGCAGCGGCAGGCCTATCGACGGACTTGGCGATATCTACCCCGATGAAATCCGCGATATCAACGGCCAGCCCATCAACCCCGTACTGCGTGAGTACCCCAAAAACTTCATACAGACGGGTATCAGCTCCATTGACGGCCTTTCCACACTGATCCGCGGCCAGAAGCTCCCCATCTTTTCGGGGAACGGTCTGGCGCACGACCAGCTTGCCGTTCAGATCGTGCGCCAGGCTCAGATAAGCGGCGACAACAACGATTTTGCCGTTGTCTTTGCCGCCATGGGCGTCGGCCACGACGTAGCGGAATACTTTAAACGCAGCTTTGAGGCAAGCGGCGTGCTCGGTAAGGTCGTCATGTTTTTAAATCTGTCGGGCGACCCGGTGATAGAGCGTATCATAACGCCGCGCTGCGCGCTTACCGCGGCGGAGTATCTGGCGTTTAAGCATAATATGCACATTTTGGTTATTTTGACGGATATGACCTCATATGCCGAGGCCTTGCGTGAGATTTCATCCTCCAAGGGTGAGATCCCCAGCAGAAAAGGCTTCCCCGGATACTTATACAGCGACTTGGCATCCTTGTTTGAACGGGCGGGCATCATAAACGGCCAAGGCGGTTCGGTGACCCAAATCCCCATCCTGACTATGCCCAACGACGATATCACCCATCCCATCCCCGACCTCACAGGCTACATCACCGAAGGGCAGATCGTGCTTGACCGCGGGCTGTCGCAAAGGGGCGTGTATCCGCCTGTCGCCATCCTGCCCAGCCTTTCCCGCCTGATGAAGGACGGTATCGGCGAAGGCTTTACGCGTTCGGAGCATGCCGATCTGGCAGGCCAGCTGTTTGCCAGCTACGCCAAGGTTGGCGATGCGCGCGCATTGGCGTCGGTTATCGGTGAGGATGAGCTGACGGATACCGACAAGCAGTATATGCGTTTCGGCGAGGAATTTGAAAAACGGTTTATCAGCCAAAACAGCAATGAAAACAGAAATATTATCCAGACCCTGGATCTGGGCTGGAGCCTTTTGAAGCTGCTTCCGGCAAGCGAGCTTGACCGCCTTTCACCGGAATTGATAGAAAAATACTACAAGTCATAACAGTGAGCTGACTTATGTGTACATGATAGGAAGGGTGTGTGCTGCCCGTGGATATCACGTTGTTCCCCACAAAAGGTAATCTGATACTTGCCAAAAACACGCTCGCGCTGTCTATGCAGGGCTATGAGCTGCTGGATAAAAAGCGCAACATCCTCATTCGCGAGATGATGGAGCTTATCAGCAAGGCAAAAGAAATACAAGGCAAGATTGATACCATCTTTTCATCCGCCTACGCTGTGCTGCAGCGCGCCAACATCGCTGTCGGTATTGAACAGGTGGAAGAGCTCGGCCATGCGCTTCCCCTCGAAGACAGCATTAAGGTCATGTCGCGCAGCGTTATGGGGACCGAGATTCCCATTGTGGCGCATGAAAAACAGGAGATGCATCCGCGCTACGGCCTGTATGCCACCACCTCCTCACTGGACGAGGCCTGCCTGCACTTTATTGCGGTAAAGGAGCTTTGCATAGAGCTGGCGGAAGTGGAAAACGCAGTGTATCGCCTTGCCGTCAATATCAAAAAAACACAGAAGCGCGCAAATGCTTTAAAAAACGTCACTATCCCAAAATATCAGACCATCACCTCCGAAATCCAAAGTGTCCTGGAAGAAAAGGAGAGGGAAGAGTTTACCCGTCTGAAGGTGATAAAAGGGCAGAAAGAGCGAAAGCATTAGTAAGCGACGGTCCTGCGCCGGCGTGTCATGAAAGGAATTATGTATGTCAGATACCATTCTCTATAAATATGGCGCCCAAGACGGTCACGAGGGATCGCTGTACCTTAATATTACCAACCGCTGCACCAACCGCTGCACCTTCTGCATTCGCAACAACCCCGACGGCGTTGGCGGCGGGACAGACCTGTGGCTTACACATGAGCCCTCCGTATCGGAGATCAAGGCTGCGCTCCTGCGTGAAAAGCCGGGCGGCTACAAGGAAGTGGTATTCTGCGGATATGGCGAGCCGCTTATGCGGTTTGACGATGTTATGGCGATATGCCTTTGGCTAAAGGAAAACTATAAGGATATTTTAATCCGAATTAACACCAACGGGCACGCAAATCTAATTATAGGCTATGACGTCACGCCTAAAATGGCGGGACTGGTGGATGTCATATCCATCAGCTTAAACGCGTCGACTGCGGCAGCGTATGATAAGATTTGCCTGTCAGATTACGGTGAAGACGGTTTTTATGGTATGCTGGATTTTGCCGCCCGCGCGGCAAAGTATGTGCCTGAGGTTGTGCTCAGTGTGGTGGACCTGCTCCCGGCTGATGAAATTGAGGCCTGCCGCAAAATCGCACAAAAAGCAGGCTGCCGTTTTAGGGTACGCGATTATACGCAATAGACGGCAAGCAGGCCGGCATGCACCCAGGCAGGGCACACTATGAAACAGAAAAAGGAGCTTGTGTGTGATTCAAAACGAATTTAGTGAAAAACTAAAAAAGCTGCGTGTTCAATATGGCCTGACACAGCGCGACCTTGGCGAGAGGCTCGGAGTCGGCAAGTCGGCGGTCAGCAATTACGAGACGGGGATTTCCATGCCCGATACTGAAAAACTGATCGCCATTTCAAGCCTCTTCAACGTAAGTGTGGACTATTTATTAGGCTTAAACGATGATACGCCCGAAAGCTTCTTTTCGTCAAAAACCTTCAGGCAGGATCCCGGCACAGATTACCGCACCGTGACCCGTATTCCGGTATTGGACGATATCAGCGGGGGGCTCCCGAGATATTTTGCGCAGACAGCAGTAGATTACATAGCCCTGCCGGCTAACCTGGACAAAGTTTGTGAATATTTTGGCCTCCGTATGAACGATTACAGTATGGATCGTGCGCGAATTTCACAAGGGGACACCATACTGGTGCGCAAGCAGCAGGAGGTTAACAGCGGCGATATTGCCGTGGTTATGATCGACTCCGGGCAGGCTATTGTGAGAAAAGTGGAAATTAAAGATGCCCAGATCTCGTTACTGCCGCAAAGCACTGACGCATCATATTTGCCGCAGACGTTTCCGCTCGGCGCCAAACAGGTAACAATACTCGGAAAGGTGCTTAGCGTGATTCTTGCCATAGACTGAAAAGTACGCCGTACCCGCCGGAATCATGCAACAAATACGGCAAATTGTCAGATTTTTTTGCCATCTGGTTTGATTCAATCTTTTATAAAAACAACGCCCACATGATAAAAATGTGGGCGTGTATAGTTGTACGGATCACCGTACACCTCATATCGTTTTGGCTAAGGCAGACAGATAAAAACAATTCCGGTATCGACAGGATTGATTTTATACTATTCTCCCGCTGCAATGTATAGCAAGGCCGGCGTTTCACCAAAAGGCACGTTCAATATGGCCAATTCTTTCATATAGTCGTCACTGTTGGTTGCCACATGCTTGATGTCTGTTTCGACCCTTTCTCCTGTGTAAATATTGATCCAAACCATTTTGTACTGCCTGTCACCCATTTCATCCAAAACTTGTTTTAAATTGATTCTCCGTCCAAAATTGGTAACCTTGTCAATGAAAAAGATGTATTCATGCCCCACACGGGCCAGGCATCTGCAGCCTGCGCAATTACAATCGGGATAGGGTGTGAATGCATACCATTTTACAGAAGTGAAAAACTCATAAAGTATCTTAAAGTAGCCGTATCCTTTCGGAATACTGCTGTAGTCAATGATATCCCAGCCGGTATAGGTATAGTAGTAAGTGATGTAACCCCCTGCCATGATGATGTCATAGGCTATGCCTATCAAATCTTCGGCAGAGTTTCCCTGTTTGTATGTCAGATCGTCCGCGCCCTTGGGACCATGCTCATAGCCGAACTCGGCCACCAGCACAGGCCAATCCTTTTTCATGGTTTCCAGTAAGGTAAAATAATAGAAATCCGTATGGCGATAATGCGCCTTATGCTGCTGTGCGGTCAGAAAATCGACGGGCAGTCTGTCCGCACAGCGCCCATATAATATCCTGTCATCATGAACGGTTGTCAGATGATTATAGGCATCATTGTTTTTGATCAGATTCAGCCTATTGATTAAATAGTCTTTATCCAGTTCATAAAACCCTTCCTTAGAAAAATCCCATATAATATTAGGAAAAGCCTGATATCTGGCTATGATATACGAGAAATATAAATCATCATATACAGAATAATTCTCGGGCCATTTCACCATTTTATTAAATACTTTCAAGTACAAATGCGCTGTTATGCCTTCCTTCATCAAAAGCGCAATCGTTCGGTCCAGATTTTCCATATAGCCGATATTGAATCTGCCATGATCGGGCTCATCATTGCTGCCTTCCCAAATAATCTCCTTTGGCGGGCCGTAATCCGCATCAGAAGCGTTCCCCGGGCTCCACCATGTGTCATATGCGTATACATTCATGATAACTTGATTGAAATGATACTGCTTGATTTGCGCGATAAGCGCTTTGACTTTTTTTATCTGTGGATCCCCAAGGCCAAGGGAAAATAACCAGTTGCATTCATAGGCCATCATAAAATGATTCGTGCCGTCTTCATAGACAAAATGATGTTTGCAAGAATCATTGCACCTTAGCCTGCCATGGATGTTTTTATTACGATTCTCTGCGGCAATTACCATACCTGATTTTTCGCTGCAATCCACATCTGTTGATTGTATTTCATAATACCAATTTCCTAAAGATACCGGTGAAAATCTGATTATCCATTTATCGTCCCCATTGTAAAATGCCGGTATGGACAAGGTTTCGCCCTGCGGCCCTTTAAATATTCCCTTGATCTGCGCAAAAAATAGATTAGGCAAAGCGCTTTTGCCGTCAATGACTATATCAACCGGCTGATACAGTTCTGCGCTGATTTCTTTCATTAGTATTCATCCTTTCGTAAACAGTAATATGCGCAGCCTTTGCTGCATATTCTTCTATTCTGAAAGCGTGGCGGCAGGTTTTTTAAAGCATTTGACGCAGGCCGCTGCAATACCGGAAAAAATAAGGATATCCGCTGCCACATTAAACAAAAACAGATGCTTATTCAAATCACCGTCTCCATCCGCTATATACGGCATGGCAAACTGCAGCGCTCCCATCACCGCGATGGCAGCTAAAAACTCAAGCAGCGCCCTGGTTTTTTTATTTTTGGCGCGCACATATACGACGACGGCATATACAGCGGCCAGCAGATACGCGAGAATCGTTACAACGAGGGGAAACGGGTTGCGCGCAAAAACGAACTGGCGCAGCCGGTCGTATGGCGCAAAGGCCTCGGCTGTCATCCCGGGGGGAAATCCAGCCGCTCGGACATAGCTTCCAAGGTAGCCCGGCATGATCTCATAAGCGCTTTTGGCCGTTTTCTCCATCGCCTGCCACAGACGCGCTGGATGGGTAAGATAGTATGTCATAATCTTTGAATAGCTGATCTTGTCAAAAAACTCACGCTGCAGGTATTCACTGTCGGGAGGATACACGACGTCATTTTCATAATAGGTGTGACCCGCAAGCACAGTTAGCTCACGCGACAGCTGCAGGGCGTCTAAGTCCTTGGCCGGATCGTCGGACAGCCTTAATATGCCGAAAAATACAGCCTGATGGATATTGATGCGGTATATTTCATGGCTGACAAATACCATGGTGAAAACAGATACAACCACCATAACCGCAGAGAAAATAACAGTAACCCTGCGCCATATCTTATCTTTGTACAGAAAAAACAGCCGGACAGCGATGCCTAAAAACAATACCGCCAGCATAGCGTTTTGTTGCTTGGCGCCTACCAACATGACGGCCCCTGCCCAGTATGCGACAAGCTGCCAGAGCCTCGGCTTATCTGCGGCCAAAAGCGACAGCAGCGCGCCTGCGGCCAGCATAAGGAACACATACGACGCCGCCTCGCCGTAAAAGGAATTGAAATATGCCAGGTAGCTGATATCGCAAAACATGAAAACTGCCGCGGCGGACAAAATCCAGCCGGCTGCCCTGCCATATCGTTTTGTAATGCCGCCGATGCCCAGGAATAACGCAAAAATAAACACAATACCATAAAATGCGGACAAAATCCGGATGTTATATGTATTCGAAAAGAGTGCGTTAATAGCTACCGTTAACCATACCCACACGACATGCGTGGTAATATAAACATTATCAAAAACAGAGATTTTATCAGGCAGCCGGGTTGAAGACTGTTGCGTTTCAGATGCCAAAACCGTTGCGGCAGCACTGAAATTGATCCGGTAATGTTCATCGACATAATGAAAATACCGCTCTGCTCCTTCTGTCAGGTAACTGAGGCCGGCAGGCCCGATCACTCTGTCGAAATCACCATTGTTCGCCACACCTATAGGGTAGCACACCACAAGCAGGGTAAGAAGCCCGCCTGCCAGAGCTGCAAACGCCTGCGGTAGAAAATATTTTTTTAACCCTTTCAAAACTGCCTGCCCCCTTGCGCCCGTTTATTCGGATGTCATTTCTAAGCCTTGCAGCTAGTCTGAAAGACAATAAAGGCATATTTGTTCCTGTAAATTTACAAATACCTTAATCAATATAGTACGACTAATGGAAAAAGTCAATATATTTTGGCTATATGGGAAAATATTTTACAGGCCAAAAAGAAATTTATTATTTTCATATCGTATATTTTGTGGTATGATTTATAATATGGTTTAGGGCAATCACCCTATATGAAGAGAGGAAGGGGTTTATACAATGTGTGGCATTGTCGGTTACATAGGTCCCGGTCAGGCGGCGCCCATCCTGATACAGGGACTTCAAAAACTTGAGTATCGCGGTTACGATTCGGCAGGCGTCGCGGTGCTTGACGGGGATTTGATCACCATTAAAAAAGCAAAGGGGAGGCTCAGCGTCCTTTCCCAAAAGACAGACGGAGGGCGCAATCTGTCGGGTAATATAGGCATAGGTCATACACGCTGGGCAACACACGGCGCCCCTTCGGATGAAAATTCGCATCCGCATGTCAGCCAGGGCGGGCATATCGCAGTAGTGCACAACGGCATTATAGAGAACTATAAAAAGCTCAAGGAATCTTTAATGGCAAAGGGCTACGCCTTTTTGTCCGATACCGATACCGAAGTCATATCCCACCTTTTAGACTACTATTATTGCGGAAATATGATAGACGCGCTTGTGAAAGCCATAAACCGGCTGGAAGGCTCCTATGCCCTCGGTGTTATCTCCTCGTACCATCCCGGCGAGATGTTTGCCGTGCGCAAAGACTCACCGCTGATTGTGGGGCTGGGTGAGGACAGGAATTATATCGCCTCCGACATACCCGCTGTTTTGGAGCATACCCGCAAGGTCTACCTGCTCGAGGACAAGGAAATCGTGTGGTTTAAGGGAAATGAAGTGAAAATTTTCGACATTGATAAGCAGGAAGTGCAAAAAGATATCTTCCATGTAACCTGGGATGCGGGAGCGGCTGAAAAAGGCGGCTTTGAGCATTTCATGCTGAAAGAAATTTACGAACAGCCAAGCGTAATACGCGATACCATAAGTCCTCGTATAAGGGACGGTAAGGTATATCTTGACGACCTGAAAATGACTGACGAGGATATCGCCAAATTAAGCAGAATTTATGTGGTAGGCTGCGGAAGCGCTTATCATGTCGGCGTTGTGGGCAAATATGTCATAGAGGATATGGTCCGCATAAGCGTTTCGGCGGAACTCGCCTCAGAATTCCGCTACAGAAAGCCTATCCTTACGCCCGATGATCTGGTGGTGGTCATCAGCCAGTCGGGAGAAACCGCCGACACCTTAGCCGCCATGCGTGAGGCAAAGCGGCTTGGCTGCCGTGTGCTGGCAATCGTCAATGTCGTCGGCAGCTCGGTGGCGCGCGAGGCGGATGATGTGATCTACACATGGGCAGGCCCCGAGATCGCCGTGGCGACCACCAAGGCATACTCCGCACAGCTGCAGGTGCTGTATTTGCTCTCGCTTTATCTGGCCGATAAAAAGGCAACGATTACGGAAGCGGAGCATAAAAAAATCGTAGCGGAGCTGTTGTCCATACCCGATAAGGTTTCCGCCATATTGAAGGATGTAACGCTTCTTCAGGAATATGCCGCAAGCCACTATAACGCAAAAGACGTGTTCTTCCTGGGCCGCGGACTGGATTACTGCCTGGCGCTCGAAGGCTCGCTTAAGCTTAAGGAAATTTCATATATCCATTCCGAAGCATACGCGGCGGGAGAGCTGAAGCACGGAACCATATCGCTTATTGAGGAAGGCACTATTGTGACCGCGTTGGCCACGCAAAGGGAGCTTTTTGAAAAGATGCTCAGCAATATTAAGGAAGTGAGCAGCCGCGGAGCGGTGGTGTTTGCGGTGGCAATGGCGGGTGATACCGATATCGCCAGTGAAGCGGACACCGTATACTATATACCCAAGACGCTTCCTGTGCTTGCGCCCGCTCTTACCATCGTTCCGCTCCAGATCTTTGCCTATTACATGGCCGTCAACAAGGCCTGCGACGTGGATAAGCCGCGTAATCTGGCAAAATCGGTTACTGTGGAATAAAACATAAAATAAACTACCCTTTATAGCAGCTATCCCCCCGGCATAAGCCGGGGGGATAGCTGTTTGTATAAGCATAAGCTGAAAACCGTTTTTTAGCCTTTGATAGCGCCAACCATAATACCCTTTATGAAGAATTTCTGTATAAACGGATACAGCACAAGCATAGGCAATATCGCAACCATGATGGTAGAATACACCATTGTCTGCTCGTTGAAGGTCGCTATGTCGATGTTGATATTAAGATCCGTACCCGACAAATTTGTCTGAACAACCAGCTTTCTGAGCAAAACCTGCAATGGGACCTTGCTTGCGTCACGCAGCAGAATCATTTCCCAGAAGAATGAATTCCATCTGCCGACAAAATAATACAGACCGATTGTCATGATTGCAGGAACGGCCAGGGGCAGGTAAATATCCAGCAGCACCCGCCAGTCGCTTGCCCCGTCCATTTTAGCCGATTCCTCCATAGAATCGGGAATAGACTCGAAATATGTCCTGACCAGTATGGTGTTAAAAGCCGAAATAGCAAAAACAATAATAATACCCCAACGGTTGTTATCCAAGGCCAGGCGCTTGATATTTAAGTAGAACGGTATCATGCCGGTGCCAAACCACATGGTAAACAGCATGATCAGGTTGAAAAGCTTCCTGCCCTTGAGCCTGCGCTTGGAAAGCGGATACGCGCCCAGAAAAGTTAAAATCAGGCTCACAGATGTTCCCACAACCGCGTAAAAGATGGTATTGCTATAGGCAGTCCAGATATCCTTCATGCCCATGATCTTTTCATACGCCGCAATATTGAAGCCGTTTGGCCAGAAAAGTACTTTACCGGCTGCTACCATATCAGGATCGCTGATAGACGCTACCAGGACATACCAAAACGGATAAAGCGTTATCAGGCCTACCACAAGCAGAATAATATGATTGATGATATCAAAAATTAATTCGCCACGCGTACGCTTGATAGCATTTTTTCTTTTTAAGCTTTTTACAGCCATTGTCAATTCCTCCTTCTCACCATATTACCACAGTGCTACATCGCTGACCTTGCGCGAAAAAGCATTAGCCGATTGCACCAGGATAAATGAAACGATACCGTTAAACAGACCGATAGCCGTTGAAAGGCCAAAGTTTCCGCCAAGCAAACCAACACGGTACACATATGTACTGATAACATCGGCTGTTTCATAGGTCGACGGCTGATAAAGCAAAATGATCGCTTCATATCCGACACTGAGCAAATGTCCTATCCTTAAGATAAGCATAATCGCAACGGTAGACATAATGCCCGGAAGCGTGACGTTTAACATCTGTTTCCAGCGCCCGGCGCCGTCAATACGCGCAGCCTCATAAAGCTCCTGATCTATACCGGCAAGCGCGGCCACATAGACGATGGCGCCAAAGCCCGCGTTCTGCCAGATATTTTTGAAGATAAAAATACTTCGGAAATATTCCGGCTTCATCAAAAAGTAAATACCCTCATTTGAGCCTGTAACCCACTTGTAAAAGAAATTGATAAGCCCGGTGGACGGCGACAGGAAGTTTACAACCAGGCCCGCCACAACAACGGTGGAAACAAAGTGCGGCAGGTAGGAAAGCGTTTGTATGGCCGTCTTAAACATCTTATTGCGTATTTCATTGAGTAAAATAGCAAGTATGATAGGAATCGGGAATCCCCAGATAAGCGAGTATATATTGATTAAGACAGTGTTCCTAAGCAGGCGCCACAAATACGGGCCTGTGAAAAATACATAAAAATTATAAAAGCCATTCATGGTCGCCCAGGGACTGCCCCATATTCCCTTAAATATTTTATAGTCCTTAAAGGCGATCTGCAGGCCATACATAGGCACATAGGAAAAGATAATAAACCATGCAATAAACGGGAGCAGCATGATATATAAATTGCGGTCGCGCCATATGGCAGCCCTAAGCTTTGCCGCAGTCTTTTTCTTATAACGCCACGCATCGGATTTTGTTGCCCTCTCCTCCTGCTCTCTGGCGTATCTCAATTCCTCATTAAGGTCAAGCAAGGTGTTATGCCGTTTGTCCTTGGCGTATTTTACGGCTACCTTATATTTTGTTCTGGCCTCTAGGTTTTTGCTGGAAGCATGGTACTGCTTCTTCGCCTGCTCGACAGCATGGCTATAGTCAGCTTTTGCCTGAAGACGGCGCGCTTTCACGTCCTTTTCCAAAGCGGCATAGTCCTGCTTGTACTTTTCAAGCTGCTGCGCGGAAACTTCCGGAACCCTGTTCCATATTTCGATATCATGCGCATACTTTTCCTTCAGCAGCACAAGCTGCTCGCCGAGAAGCTTCCTCTGTTCGGCTTTCGGGCCTCCCAAACGGCAGATTTCCTCTTTCTTTGCCGCAACAGCCTGCTCATATTCCGCCTTAAGCGCAACCAGCTGCTTTCTCAGTTCATCTTTTTCACTTGATTTTTTAAGCAGCTCATTTTTCGCCTCTGCATCACGTTTGTACCGGCGTTTCAGATCCGATATCTGCCTTTCCAGGACATCCTTCTGATCTGCCTGCCTGACAGCCAGCTTCATCGCTTTGGTGATCCTGGGCTTAACAGGCGGTTCAAAAATACCCTGTTTTTTAACGGACATATTGTCTTGCATGCATTTTCCTCCTTCTTGCCGTGACAGTTAAAACAAAACTAAATAGCTGTGCGCACCGGATATGGTACGCCATATTTTGCACTGAAGCGCCGAGCGAATAAAACGTCAGCCCTAACTGTCTAATATTAACATAGCACAAGGCCGCTGACAAGTAAACTAACACTTATTTTTATCGCTTGTATTTTTATATGTTTAAATTTACACTTTTTTCGCTGCATCTAAAATTTTGCAACTTTGGGCCGTAAGGCTTGTCCCCTCAGGGATTGTAAGCCTTCGGCACACACCCTTCCCGGCCGTATCCTCATGAAATATGACCGGGCTGTCCTTTTATAGTCGATCCACGCCAAAACAGTCTGGTCTTTGAGGCCTTTTTCCCACCATGCTGCGTTGTCGTCCTGGGCAGGCGCCAGCCCACCGTCGTCCTCCGCCTTGTCTGGCGGAAAAAATTCTCACAAATCTTCAGCCCCTTTTGGCGTGGATCGACTATATTTGCACATGGTATTTTCGTCACGGTATATCATATTGTTAATTTTTTTACATTTTATTTGCCCCGGCACTTGAAAATTAATCCTGTATGTTGTAAAATAACTAAAGTTTGAAAGAATAGATTTAAGCGGGCAGTTTTGGCAATGGTACAATTGCCGGGCTGCGAATTAAGCTCTAAGAATAAAATAGAATAAGAGGTGCTTGAAGGTATGTTTAACAAAATGACATTGGAAGAAATTGATGTAGCCGGAAAAAAAGTATTGGTGCGCTGCGATTTTAACGTTCCGCTTGACGGCGAAAAAATCACGGATGAAACAAGAATAATCGGTGCGCTGCCCACTATCAAATATCTGATTGACCATAACGCTAAGGTAATTTTGTGCTCTCATTTGGGCAGGCCCAAAGGTGAATTTAATATAAAATACTCTTTAAAGCCTGTCGCAAAGCGTTTAACCGAGCTGCTTGGCAAGAATGTGGTTATGGCCGAGGATGTGGTGGGCGATTCTGCCAAGGCTTGCGTTTCGGCTATGAAGGACGGCGACGTGGTTCTTCTGGAAAACGTGCGCTTCCATAAGGAAGAGGAGCAAAACGATCCGGAATTTGCAAAACAGCTCTCAGCGCTGGCCGAAATCTATGTCAACGACGCTTTCGGAACCGCACACCGCGCCCATGCTTCAACGGCCGGCGTAGCCGACTATCTGCCGGCGGTATGCGGCTATTTGATCAAAAAAGAGATCGAGTTCATGGGCGGCGCGCTGGAAAACCCCAAGCGTCCCTTTGTGGCTATCCTCGGCGGCGCCAAAGTGTCCGATAAAATAGGCGTTATCGAAAACCTTATCAATAAGGTTGATGCGCTCATCATCGGCGGCGGCATGGCATATACATTTTTGAAGGCCAAGGGCTATAAAATCGGAAATTCCATCTGTGAGGATGACAAACTTGATCTGGCAAAAGAGCTTATGCGCAAGGCAAAGCAGAAGGGCGTTACATTTATGCTCCCCATAGGCTCTATTGTAGCGGATAAGTTTGATAATGACGCAAACCGCATGTATGTGCCTTCCGACGCTATGCCGGACGGCTGGATGGGCATGGATATCGGCGGCATTACGGTCGAGAAATTCTGCAATGTGATTGAAACCGCGAAAACCATCCTTTGGAACGGCCCCATGGGTGTGTTTGAATTCCCCAACTTCGCCAACGGCACCAAGGAAATCGCAAAAGCGGTTTCCAAGGCGGACGCTGTGACAATCATCGGCGGTGGAGACAGCGTGGCGGCGGTCACGCAGCTCGGCTATGCGGACAAAATGAGCCATATCTCCACAGGCGGCGGCGCGTCCCTGGAATTTTTGGAGGGCAAGATCCTGCCCGGTATCGCCTGCCTGATGGACGGCAAAGTCAGAAATACGGTTGTCGCGGGCAACTGGAAAATGAACAAGACGCCCGCCGAAACAGAGGCGTTTATCGCAGAGCTCGCGCCCAAGGTAGCCGGCGCTAAAGCGGACGTCATTTGCTGCGTGCCTTTTGTCGGGTTGGATGGTGCGCTAAAAGCGGCAAAGGGAACCAATATCAAAATCGGTGCGCAGAACATGCATTTTGAGGACAAGGGCGCATACACCGGCGAGGTCAGCGCGGATATGCTTGCCAGCATGGGCGTGGAATATGTTATCATCGGCCATAGCGAGAGAAGACAATACTTTGCCGAAACCGACAGCACAGTAAATAAAAAGGTGTTAAAGGCGATTGAAAAGGGCCTTACGCCCATTGTCTGCGTGGGAGAATCGCTCGGTGAGCGCGAGGACGGCATTACCATTGATCTGATCAGAAGCCAGGTAAAAATCGCGTTTAAAAATGTGGCGGCAAAAGACACTAAAAAGATGATAGTCGCCTACGAGCCTATCTGGGCTATCGGCACAGGAAAAACCGCCACAAACCAGCAGGCAAACGAGGTTTGCGCGGCTATCCGCCAGGTGATCGAGGAGCTTTACGGTAAAGCGGTGTCTGAGCAAGTCATTATTCAGTACGGCGGAAGCGTAAATGCCGACAACGCGGCCGAGCTTTTCGGCATGTCGGATATAGACGGCGGCCTGGTTGGCGGAGCGAGCCTTAAATCCGATGATTTTACCAAGATAGTGAAATATTAATCCGTAAAAGGATGAAATAAAAGGGGGCGGGGCGCACACCCCACCCCCTTTTTTGCAGAGCAGGGCCGCAAACCGGCCCCGGAGAGGGAGAGACTTATGAAAAAACCACTTGCACTAATGATATTAGACGGCTTCGGCATCGCGGAAAAAGAGACGGTATCCGCCATAGACGCCGCCAATACGCCTGTGATGGACGAGCTTTTCAAGACCTGTCCGCACAACGTTATCCATGCCAGCGGCCTTAGCGTGGGGCTGCCTGAAGGACAGATGGGCAATTCGGAGGTCGGGCACACCAATATCGGCGCCGGACGGGTCGTCTACCAAGAGCTGACCCGTATAACAAAATCAATCCGCGACGGGGATTTCTTTGAAAACAGCGCGTTTGGCGCTGCCATAGAAAACTGCAAAGCGCACGGAAGCGCCCTGCATTTGATAGGCCTGTTATCCGACGGCGGCGTACATTCCCATAACACGCACCTTTACGCGCTTCTGGAGCTTGCTAAAAAGCAGGGACTAAAAGACGTGTATGTACACTGTCTGCTGGACGGCAGGGATGTAGGCCCTACAACGGGCGCCGGTTATATTGGCGCGTTGTCTGAAAAAATGAGGCAGATCGGAACGGGAAAAATTGCGACGGTCATGGGCCGGTATTACGCTATGGACCGTGACAATCGCTGGGAGCGCGTGCAAAAGGCGTATGACGCGATGGTAAACACAAAAGGCGGTACGGCAAGCGATGCCGCCGAGGCGGTACGGGCTTCATATGCCGCCGAAGTCACCGATGAATTTGTGCTTCCCACCGTAATAACACCAAATGCGGGCATTAGGGAAAATGACAGCGTTATTTTCTTCAACTTCCGCCCCGACCGCGCAAGAGAGATCACCAGAACGTTTGTCGACCCCGATTTTGACGGGTTTGAAAGAAAATATTTTTCTTTGTTTTATGTCTGTATGACGCAGTACGATGAAAAAATGCCCAACGTAACGGTCGCGTTCTCGCCAGAAAGCCTCAAAAACACGTTTGCGGAATATATCAGCCAAAAGGGGTATACCCAGCTTCGTATTGCGGAAACGGAGAAATATGCCCATGTCACCTTTTTCTTTAACGGCGGCGTGGAGAATGTGTATCCGGGTGAGGACAGGGTACTCATCCCTTCGCCCAAGGTAGCCACATATGATTTAAAGCCCGAAATGAGCGCTTATGAAGTGACCGATGCGGTGGTTGCGCGCATCCACTCAGGCGAGTACGACGTTATCATCTTAAACTATGCCAACTGCGATATGGTGGGCCACACCGGCATATTCAGCGCCGCCGTGGCGGCCGTGGAAGCTGTGGATGCCTGTGTCGGCAGGGTGCTGGAGGCTATACAGCAGGCCGGCGGCTGCGCCGTCATCACCGCAGATCACGGCAATGCGGACGAAATGCGTGAAGACGACGGGGATATCGTTACGGCCCATTCCACAAACCCTGTACCGCTCATTCTGTACCGCTGCAACGCGGGCCTCAAGCCGGAGGGCAAGCTGGCGGATATCGCACCCACCCTGCTGGATATCATGGGGCTTGACAAGCCTGAAGAAATGACCGGGGAAAGCCTTCTGGTACGCTGACAGCAGAAGAGGAACAACTGTATTCATTGGCAACCAGCTGTATGCTTGTTAAGCGACCAATTGAGATGCCCAAACGAGAGCGTTACGGACATACGACGAAAAGACGGAGAGGTTGGACACTAGGATGCCAACTTCTCCGCCTTAAATACAGTTGAAAATCTCAATCAAATGCTATAATAAACCAGCAAATATCAGATTAATTTATTTTTTGTCATTCATATAACTTTGTTTAAAGCTCTCCAAGCTCTCCACACTGCCAAGTGTGGGTCTGTACTCCAATCCAAAAGCGCCTTGGTAGCCCGCTTTGTCCACCGCATCAAAAATAACATGATAATCGTTTTCGCCAAATTGCAGCTCAATGCGTCCCGGATGTCCTGCACCGTGTAGATGAGCAATACAGTCTAAGTTGTTGGTTATGTTGGGAATAATATTGCCTTCCATTACCTGTTGGTGGTAAATGTCATAAACCACCTTCACCAAAGGATGATCTACCTCATGGATGATATCAAATGCTTCCTTTGCTGTCCACAAATAATATCCCGGATGATTTACAAGGATGTTTAAAGGCTCAATCATAACAGTAACGCCGGTGCCTTCCAATATGGGGTAAGCAGCTTTGAGTGCGTCAACAATGCTTTCATGCTGCAATTCACGTTCTGCACCGGTGTCATTACCAACTTGCGTAATCAAGTGTTTCACGCCGGCAATGTTGGCTGCCTGACAGCTTTCTTTTAAGCCTTCCAACCATTTTTGACGCATTTTCGGGTTGGTCATATTGAACTCAGTGGTGCACATGCTTATTAGCTCCACACCCGTCTCTTCACAAGCATTGCGTACAGCCTCCAAATCCAGGCCTTTCCACCGGTAGGTTTCTGCTGCATCAAATCCCAGTTCTTTTACTTTATAGATGGCACTTACAAAATCCATGTCTGAAAAAAAACAGGGGATGGGGATACAAATCCTCATTGCTCATCCTCCTTAAAGTAGACAACTTCGCCGGTTTCCATTGAGCGATTCGCTGCGAATGCAACCTTAAGTGATTGTAAGGCATCTTCATAGGGTGAACGTATCTGAGTTCCGTCTCCGGACTTCACTGCGTTAATAAAATCCCGGTCTAAATCATAGGTTTGGTTATTTATTCTCTTTATGTCCAGTGTTTTGTTCTTTGTCGTTATGATTAAATTGTTCCGCAGGCGATAATCCAAGATGATATCATTCAATATTACGACCAGACCGTTTTTCGGTTGAACTCCTCTACAATAACATCCACTTGCTAAAGATACGGTTATATTATTTTTGAACCGGAACAGGCAAATAGAATAATCATCGGTATCATACTCCGGACTGGCATCTACACCCGGTTGAACCATGCCGGTGGCATTTACCGCATATACGGAGAGGGGCTCACCAAATAACCAACGCAATCCATCCACCAAATGTATATTCTGCTCCAACAGTTGACCACCACAGGTGGATTTTTTCTGCCACCACCATACGCCGGGGATGCCGCCAACCCATGACCCGTTTACAATTCCACCTGTTTTATGTTTGGGAATCTCTTCTTTCATCATTTCCATCAAATCTAAATAACGATCTTGAAATCCCACGGCAGTAATAAGACTTTTCTCTCGGATCATCGAAGTGATGGTTTCCGCCTGCTCCAGGTCTAAAGTCATTGGCTTTTCAACCAGGAACGGAATTCCCAATTCAATCGCCTTGGTTTCGATATTTTCATGTGCTGTAGGTTCAACAGCAATAAAAAGAGTATCCAGCGTTTCATTGTTTTCCTTCTCATACAATTCGGTGTGGTTTTTATACAGCCGCTTTGCTCCTGTAGCTTCAGCTGCTGAGATCCTTCTTTCTTCTACCGGCTCTGCAACTGCCACAATTTCCACATCTTCCATTTGAAGAAGTGCATCAATATGTACGTTTTGCCTACTACCACAACCAATTAGTCCGACACGAATTTTTTTCATGACCTTACCTCTCTTCTTTTTAATAATGGTTTGATAATGGTTTACCCCTGTTGACTTTTATCTTGCTAATTAATATAATTATATTGCAATTATATTGGATTATCAATACTATATAATTGTAAAAAATATAAGGATATTGCATATGTTTATAAAAGATCACAAACAACACGAAGTTAAGCTTCCATTTATTCCTGTTACAATTGGCGTATCCCAAAAACAAGGACGCACGGATCGCCCAAACGGATTTGATGTACATCAATTCTTGTGGGTTATTGAAGGAGAGGGTGTATTCACCGCTAAAGACAATAAGGTAACATTGACGCAGGGACATGGGTTTTTCTCTCGTAAAAATGTATCTCATTGTTATCAAAGCAGCGGTGAAGCCTTTGCCACCATGTGGATTACCTTTCAAAATGGTGAGGAATTGTTTGATTACTATCAAATCGGTGATTTTTTCTTTTTTGACGTGCCGGATTTTTTAACCAATTCCACCAACCATCTTATAGAGCTTTGTAACAGTTCGGTTTCCAAAGCAACCCTTTCCGCCCATGGTTATGTTTGGGTGACAGAACTGCTGGATGCTCTTTTTCAAAGGCCTCTCTCCAGGACTGAAAAAGTCACCTCGTTCTTAGAACATAATTATGATCAGCCTCTTACCTTGCCGATGATTGCAGAACATGCGGGTATGGATAAATTCAACCTCTGCCGGTCGTATGTAAAAGATACAGGTGAGACCGTTATGCAGGCTCTTAAAAGGATTCGTATTCAGAAAGCGAAAAAATTTCTACGCTACAGTTCTTATTCCATAGAGCAAATCGGCAGAATATGCGGCTATGAAAGCCCCAGCTATTTTATAAAAATATTTAGGGAAGTTACAAACTGCACCCCGCTACAATATCGTCTTAACAAATGATAATTTAACTTTTTAAAATTCAGCGTCATATTTTTTTGGTCCTGGTGCGTCTATATATTTAAAAACCTTCATATCAGAAGTTACGATCATGCTTTTGGAGGACAGTAATGCACCACTTGATGCTTCCGTCGAGAAGTGGCGAGGATGGAAGAACAGCCGCGTTCCCCATCGGTAGCAACAACTACTTCTGGTGGAGAACGCGGGGTTAAGCATCCGAAATATGCAATGGGCATTGTCGTGAACGAAAATGACGATTTGGTAACAGTTTCATTTGAAGGATATGGAAAGAAAGAGTTTTTAAAGGCGTTTAGCGAGTTGGAAGATTTGCAATAAAGAAAGACTGCACTAAAGGTTTTATTCTTCAGTGCAGTCTTTACTTTTACCTCCGCTTGAAGAGAGTCGGTCAAAAATTTACTCGTTCATGTAAATCCCTTTGATGATCCCCTCTTCGGCGGCGGTTTTATTGATACCTGAATAGACTTCTTTCGAAACTGATTCGCGGCGGCGAAAACGGCTGTTTTTCCGCCCCGCTTTGTTGTCAGAACCCGCCAATACACAAAGTATTGTCGGAACCTGCGCCTTGCGGCACAAAAAAACATCTCGTTTATCCGCGCGCGCCCAGTTTCGAAAGAAGTCTAATGTAAACCGTTACTTTTGCCAGGGGCCGACTTCCACACCGGTGTAGTATGCCTTTAAAATGTCGGCATAGCCCATCCCCTGGCCGGCAAGGTAGTTGGCGCCGTACTGGCTCATGCCTACGCCGTGGCCGTTGCCCTTGGTATTCATGGTAACCGTGTCGCCTGCTACGTCAAAATCTACATGGGCGGACGCAAGGCCGAACAGGTTGCGAAATTCTGTCGTCTTAAACGTCACACCGCCGGTTTCTATACTGATGATACCCCCTGCGTCGCTTTTCACAATGTTTCCGATCAGCGCATCGCCTTCCTTCCAGGACGCTTCCGGTTTGGCGCCGCGTATTTTTTGCTTGAATTCCTCCACACTGATTTGCTTGTTCGCTTCATATTTGGGCGACAGCGCATCGCCCGGACTTTCTACGCTTACCAAATACGGCACGTCGCCGCCCCACACATCCTTGGAGTTTTCCGTGCGGCCGCTGCTGGTGGAGTGGAACACCGCGTTGACAGGCTCGCCGTTATATGTCATGATGCTGCCTTTGGTGGCAAGAACGCATGCGGATATTTTTGACCAGTAGGTATCGCCCCATTCCTGGCCCCATTTCTCAATGGCCTTTCCCTTGGATATCCAGGCTTTGCAATGCGTGGGATCTGTGCAGGTCATAGCGCCCTTATGTTCGGGCGGCGTGCCGTCACGCTCATAGCCCAGCATTCTTGTCAGCGTGTAGCTGCGGGCAGCCACAGCCTGGGCTTTGAGCGCTTCTGCATTAAAGCTGGCCGGCATTTCAGCGGCCACCACCCCCATAAGATATTCGGCAAAATCCATATCGGCGACCTTATCCTCATCCGCCACATAGACGCTGATGCTGTCAACAGGCTCGCTTTCGCCCGACGGCGGCGTGTTTTCGCTCAGGCCGGAACCTATGTACCTTTGGGAAACTGCGACAAACAGGTAAGGCACGAACAGTACCAACAGGATAAAAAGAATAATAATAAAGGCGATTTTGCGCATGGTAAACACCCTTTGCCGGATTTATTCAAAGATCTGTCAAGCTTGTACATAGCCATTATATGTGCCGACTCACCCTATTATAACCCTGAAAACTGAAAGCACGAGGATTTGTCTTATCCCCGCGCCTTGATTGTGTTGAATTATGATATTGTTTGGCGGCCAATGCCGGCAGCGCCGGATAAAATTTTCTCTCCACGCGCTGCCCCCGTTCAGCCGCCGGCTATTTTGAAAACAGCTTAATCGTACCGTCACCCAGAAAGATGTATCCCAGCGCCAAAAGCAGCAGCAAATCGTCGTTGTCCGGGTCTTCGTTTTGCAGCAACACCAATATTAAAAAGCCTAAAAGGATATCGTCGAACTGGAATCGCCCGAAAATCTTTCCGTCCTTGAACAGGCCGTCGCCGAACAAACCGCCAAACAGGTTACCGCCTAAAAGATTTCCGCTAAGCAGACCGCCGCCCAGAGAATTTGCGCCAAACAGATTGCCCAGGCCAAGATTGCCCAGCAGGCCGCCCGACTTTTCCTTTTCCTTTTCTTTTTTCTCTGGCTTGTCTTGATTATGCTTATCATGATGCGTATCGGAAGTGTTGTTTTTGGGTTTTTGAGGCGTAATGATTTCTCCTTCACTGTACGATATAGATGGGACTGTTGGTTTAGGAGGCTCTTTCGGCTTTGCACGCAAAGGAGGCGCCTGAAAGGTGCCGGGAAATCTGGGGCCGGAGGCCCCCGTATCCTCATAACGATAATAGCGCCGATACATAGAAAGTCTCCTTTCGAGAGTGCTTATCCCTGCCGCCGGCAAAGCGGCTTTATTCGCATAAGTAACGCTTAAATGATGTCCTTAAACTTGCCAAGCAGCGGCAAGAGCTTAACCCATCCCATAATTTTGATAGCGTTTTCCAGATTCTCAATCCTGTGCGTCTGTAAATACGGACGCAGCGAATTTAAAAGGTTTATGCGGGGGTCATCCCTGCGGCTCAGGTTTTGGTACTCCTGCGTAAGGTTTAAGATACTGGCGACCGGCAGCGACGCAAGATCAACCGGGGCGGCAGGCATATTTTTCGCACTGTCACCGTAACCGGTATTACCGCCGATATCCCCGCCCAAAAGCCCTGCGATGCCAGACAAATCCAGTGAACCTTTATCGCCTGAGCCTGAGCCGTTTTGGAATGCGCCAAGCAAAGAACTGATTTTCTCGCCCGCGTCAGGGCTTGAAAGCAGATCCTTTAACATATCTACCGCCGAATCCATGCCGTTTGCCATTTTGAATCAACTCCTAACTGTTTGCCCCCTCAAAAGCACGGCTTTGTCGTGTGGATTGCCTGTTTTATGATTTGAACTTTTTCCAGATATCGTTGTCGTTTGCATAGCTGTCAAGATTTATTTTATCGGGATCGAAGTTGTTTAATTTAGCTTTGATTTCATCTGTGTCCATGTTATTGAACATATTGAGCACTTTTTGGGTATCTATGTTTTCAAGCTGTTTTTTGATTTTGTCCGCGTCCCCGCTCTTTGCCAATCTGTTAAACGTTTCCAGGCCTTTTTTTATCTTTGCGGGCCCGAGGCCGGATAATACCTGCTCTAATTTTTTCGTAGAATCATTATTTGGTGTGTTTCCCATCAGACTGCCTCCCTTGCGCATTGATATGTCAATGCCGAATCTATCTTTGCTCTTCCATTATATGCGGCAGTATGTTACATAATGCGTGTCCATTTTCCCGAAAATTACAAGACAGGCGGTATCAGGACGCAAAAAATGGACGCAAAAAATTATGCTTCAGGCAGCATTGATTTTCTAAATTTACTCAATAGGTTTACTGCAAGCTGTGCCATATGATATACTAGTATTAAAAATACAAGGCAAGAGGGGTGTTTCTATGAACGATGATAAGCGTTTTGCCGTATTAATAGACGCAGAGAATGTTTCCGACAAGTATGTAAAATATATTTTTGACGAGTTATCCACCGACGGAACCGTGACCTATAAACGCATTTACGGGGATTGGACAAAGCCCGAGCTGGCGGCATGGAAGAATATTTTGCTGGGCAATTCTATCACGCCCATCCAGCAATATGGCTATACATCAGGGAAAAACTCAACGGATTCAGCCATCATTATTGATGCGATGGATATTTTATATGCCGGCAAGGTAGAAGGCTTTTGTATTGTATCCAGCGACAGCGATTTTACAAGACTAGCCTCCAGGCTGCGCGAATCCGGGATGTATGTGATAGGGATGGGGGAGAAAAAAACGCCGAATCCCTTTGTCGTTGCCTGTAATCAGTTCAAGTACTTAGACATATTGGCAAAAAGCGACTGCCTGAATCAGGCCGCGCCGTCGGTTACCGCCGAGGCCTGCGCCGCCGAACCGCCTTCAATTGAAATGCCTGTAACCCCAAAGGATGAGGTTGTCAAAGCGATCGTTTCCATAGCGCACGACACCTCCGACGAGGACGGCTGGAGCGCCTTGAGCCGGGTCGGCGATATCCTGACAAAAAGGTTCCCGGAATTTGATGTGCGCAACTACGGCTTTTCCAAACTCACTTTGTTTATAAAATCCTTAAATAAATTCGACACAAAACGGGTGCAGAGAAATAAATCCAATATGATGTATATTAAAAAGAAGTCTGCGGCAAAAAAGGTTAAGGCCGGAGCCGGAGAATAGCATGGCTGGGCATTACAGGCAGACGGCTGCAGGCAGGCGCCGGCAGGCCGGATTTTTGTTTGGTGTAAATCACTTAAATTTTACATTTTACTTATTGCATTTTGTAGAATTATCGTGTATAATAAGTGCGGCTGAACGGATGTAGGTGTGTTAGAGTCTTGGGTGATGTTTGCAGACGCCTTGCAGAGCCGTGTATGTGCGGCGCAGGCTGTGTGCGGACTACATTAAACACCGTAGCAAAGCTCACCGGCCATTTTTTTGTCGGCATGCTTTTTCGGCTGTGCGCACAGCCGCGGCAAACGCCGGTTTGGCAACTTTCGTTGCTTTATTGATTGAGCGATACGCTCACGTACTATGAAATCGGGTTATTTTGTGCTGTGTACATAGCCGCATATCACACTTGTGGATCAATCAATAAGAGTAGTAAAAGTATTCTTGCTATATAGACTCTAATCTACATTTTGAATAAATAAAAGTGAATGTAAATTCAAGTAATAAATAAAACATATTTGTAGAAATGAAACTCAAGTGAAATCTGTGGCGGTAAACGTCATTTTTTTACTTGGGTTGTTTTTAATTTTTATGGGCAAACTATCACTTGGCGGGGATTTATTTCCGTCTATTAATGTGTGATACCGAAGGAGTTGGGGAAGGCGTGGAAAACAAATTAAAACTGTATGGTTTTAATAATCTCACAAAGTCGCTTAGCTTCAATATCTATGATGTGTGCTACGCAAAAAGCGAAAGGGAACAGCGCGACTATATCGCCTATATTGATGAGCAGTACAATTCCGACCGACTCACCAGTATCCTTTGCCGCGTGACGGAAATGATCGGCGCCCATGTTTTAAGCGTATCGAGCCAGGACTATGAACCGCAAGGGGCAAGCGTTACCCTCTTAATTGCCGAGGAGAAAATGCGCGCGGCAAGCCGTGAGGGCGCCTGTGAAACAGTTTCCCTGTGCCCCGATACCATCGTAGCGCACCTTGATAAAAGCCATGTCACGGTACATACCTATCCGGAGTACCACCCAGACACCTCTATCGCTACCTTCAGAGTGGATATTGACGTCGCCACATGCGGTGAGATCACGCCGCTGCGCACGCTTGATTTTCTCATCGGCAGCTTTGATTCCGACATTATTACCATGGATTATCGCGTCAGAGGCTTCACGCGTGACGTGAGCGGAAAAAAGCTGTTTATGGATCACGAGATCACCTCCATTCAGGACTATATTGACAATAAAACGCTCAACCGCTATGACGCGATTGATATCAACGTCTACCAGTCCAATCTGTTCCATACCAAAATGCTTTTGAAGGAAATTGACCTGCAAAACTACTTGTTCAATACCGATATCTACGAGCTGCCGCCCAAAACAAGGCTCCAGATAGCCAATAATCTGCGTCGTGAAATGATTGAGATCTTCAGCGGAAGCAACGTATATTATAGTTCTCAGGAAGGAAAAGCGTAATATGGCTAAGCTTTCGCAGGACGCAGCGCCCATCTTTGAGGCGCTGAGCCGCTTTAAAAATATGCGCATCGTGCCGTTTGATGTGCCCGGGCACAAACGCGGAAACGGCAACCCTCAGCTGACACGGTTTTTAGGACAGCAATGCATGGCGGTTGATGTGAATTCCATGAAGCCGCTGGACAATTTGTGCCATCCTGTGTCGGTCATCAAGGAGGCAGAGCAGCTTGCGGCCGAGGCCTTCGGTGCGCGCCACGCTTTTTTTATGGTGAACGGCACAACCTCCGCTGTACAGAGCATGGTGCTTGCGGCATGTAAGGCCGGCGACAAAATTATTCTGCCGCGAAACGTGCACCGCAGTGTCATCAACGCTTTGGTATTGTGCGGCGCTACGCCTGTCTACGTCAATCCGCAGCTGAATCAGCGGCTTGGCATTGCGCTTGGCATGCCTGTTTCGGCAGTGGCGCAGGCGATCCGGCAAAACCCCGACGCCAAGGCGGTTTTGGTGAATAATCCTACCTACTATGGCATATGCTCCGATTTGAAAACCATCACCGATATGGCGCACAGGCACGGTATGCTGGCGCTGGTCGACGAGGCGCACGGCACGCACCTTTATTTTGGCGAAAATCTGCCCGCATCAGCCATGGCGGTCGGTGCGGATATGTCGGCCGTGAGCATGCACAAATCGGGCGGCTCACTCACGCAAAGCTCCCTGCTTCTGACAGGGGACGGCGTCAGCGCCGATTATGTCCGCCAGATCATTAATCTGACCCAGACCACAAGCGGCTCGTATTTGCTGCTTTCAAGCCTGGATATTTCAAGAAAGAATCTGGCTCTAAACGGGGCGGACACCTTTCGCCGCGTCCTGCAGATGGCCGATTATGCCAGAGAAGAGATCAATCAGATAGGCGATTATTATGCCTTCGGACGCGAGCTGACAGATGGCGACAGTGTCTATGACTTTGACGGCACCAAGCTGTCTGTGAATACTTTCGAGCTTGGCCTTGCCGGCATTGAGGTGTACGACATCCTGCGCGATGATTACGATATTCAGGCGGAGTTTGGCGATATCGGCAATATTCTTGCCTACATTTCTGTAGGCGACCGCCCGCAGGACATTGAGCGTCTGGTGGGTGCGCTTTCCGAAATCCGCCGCCGCTTTAAAAAGGATAAATCGGGTATGCTGCGCCATGAATATATCACACCCTTGGTGGTGGTGGCGCCCCAGCAGGCATTTTACGCGCAAAAGGAGTCGCTCCTGCTTGAGAAAAGCTGCGGACGCGTATGCAGTGAATTTGTGATGTGCTATCCGCCGGGCATTCCTATCTTAGCGCCGGGCGAGCGGATCACAGCCGAAATTTTAGACTACATCCGCTATGCCAAGGAAAAGGGCTGTTCGCTGACCGGCCCGCAGGACATGGCGTTTACCCATATCAACGTTTTAAAAGGAGTATGAGCCTATGCAGTTGTGGTTTACCGAAAAACATACACCTAATGTGGATTTCTCAATCAAGGTTGACCGGCAGCTTTATTCCGGCCGCAGTGCGTTTCAGCGGATAGACGTGTTTGAGTCCAAGGAATTCGGGCGGTTTTTAACGCTGGACGGCTATATGATGCTAACCGAAAAGGATGAGTTCATCTATCATGAGATGATCGTCCACGTTCCCATGGCGGTGCATCCTTCGCCAAGGCGCATTTTGGTAATCGGCGCGGGCGACGGCGGCGTGGTGCGTGAGCTGACGCGCTACGACAGCGTTCAGCATATCGACCTTGTGGAGATAGACGAAATGGTAGTGACGGTGTGCAAGGAGTATCTACAGCAAACCGCCTGCCGGTTTGACGATAAGCGCGTGACCATCCACTATCAGGACGGCCTCAAATTTGTCCGCCACTGCGAGGATGAATACGATTTGATCATCGTGGACTCTACCGACCCGTTCGGCCCCGGCGAGGGGTTGTTTACCAAAGAATTTTACGGCAATTGCTTCAAGGCGCTGAAAAATGATGGCATTATGGTCAACCAGCATGAAAGCCCGTTTTACAGCGTGGATGCCGTGGCTATGCAGCGCGCGCACAAGCGCATTGTGGAGTCTTTCCCCATCAGTCGCGTGTATCAGGCGCATATCCCCACCTACCCTTCGGGGCATTGGCTGTTTGGCTTTGCCTCAAAAAAATATCATCCCGAAAAGGATTTTGACGCGAAAAAGTGGAACGCGCTGGGACTGGCAACCAGATACTACAACACCAGGCTGCATACCGGGGCGTTTTGCCTGCCCAATTATGTAGAGGAGTTATTGGAAGATGTTGAATAAACATGTATACACTTTTCTGGGGTGTGACAAGGACTACAGTGAGGCCAAAACCGTTATTTTCGGCGCGCCGTTTGATTCTACCACCTCCAACCGCCCCGGCGCGCGGTTTGCAAGCAGCGCCATGCGCGCAGAATCCGGCGGCCTTGAAACCTACAGCCCTTATCAGGACGCGGATTTATGCGATGCCGCCGTGTTTGACGGCGGTGATCTGGAGCTGTGCTTTGGTGATACCACTGCCGCCCTTGGGCAGATTGAGCAATTTTGCACGCTGATTTTAACCGACGGCAAGCTGCCTGTCATGATAGGCGGAGAGCATTTGGTAACGCTAGGCGCGCTGCGCGCCGCAGTGAGGAAATATCCTGACCTGCACATTGTGCATTTTGACGCGCACGCGGACCTGCGGGACGATTACCTGGGAGCCTCACTGTCACATGCGACAGTGCTCAGGCGGGCATGGGAGCTGGTGGGCGACGGCAGGATATGGCAATTCGGCATACGTTCGGGCGACAGACCTGAATTTGACTGGGGCGCAGGGCATGTGTCCACCCAGAAGTTTGATTTTACCGGTCTTGAAAAGACGGCAGCCGCACTTACCGGCAAGCCTGTTTATTTTACATTGGATCTGGATGTGCTAGACCCGTCGATTTTTCCGGGCACCGGTACGCCGGAGGCGGGCGGCGTAAGCTTTTTGCAGCTTTTAAGCGCCATGCTGTCTTTAAAGGGGCTAAACATTGTAGGCTGCGACATGAGCGAGCTTTCGCCCGCCTACGACCACAGCGGGGTATCCACCGCGGTGGCGTGCAAGGTCCTGCGTGAGCTTTTGATTATGCTTTCATAGATTTTAAGACAGATTTGACTATATCATGTATGGCAGGCCAACAGGAGGAATGCATTGTGGGAAAAGCTTTGATAATCGGCGCGGGCGGCGTTGCCGGCGTGGCGGCGCACAAGTGCTGTCAGAATTCTGAGGTATTTGAGGAAATATGCATTGCAAGCCGCACAAAAAGCAAGTGTGACGCGCTCAAAGCGGCGCTTGACGGCGGCAAAACAAAAGTGCAGACCGCTCAGGTGGATGCGGACAACACAGCCGAGCTTATCGCGCTGATAAACCGTTTCAAGCCGGATATTGTGATGAACCTTGCGCTGCCGTATCAGGATCTTACCATCATGGACGCATGCCTGGCGACCAAAACCAACTATATGGACACCGCAAACTACGAGCCGCCCGACACGGCGAAGTTTGAATACAAATGGCAGTGGGCATACCGCAAGCGTTTTGAGGACGCCGGCATCACCGCGCTTTTGGGCAGCGGCTTTGACCCGGGCGTGACCGGCGTGTTTTCGGCGTATGCGCAAAAGCATCACTTTGACAAAATCAATTTTATCGATATCTTAGACGCCAACGGCGGCGACCACGGCTATCCGTTCGCGACCAATTTCAATCCCGAAATCAACATCCGCGAGGTTACGGCAAACGGCAGCTATTGGGAAAACGGCGTGTGGGTGGAAACTGCGCCCATGCAAATCAAGCGCGAATACGATTTTGAAGGCATCGGCAAACGGGATATGTATCTGCTCCACCATGAGGAGCTGGAGTCGCTTGCCCAAAATATAAAAGGGATAAAGCGCATCCGCTTTTTCATGACCTTTGGGCAAAGCTATCTTACCCATCTGCGCTGCTTGCAGAATGTGGGCATGACTTCAATTGAGCCTATTGAATTTGAGGGCAAAAAAATTGTTCCGCTCCAGTTTTTAAAAGCGGTGCTGCCCGACCCCGCCTCGCTCGGTCCGCGCACTGTGGGCAAAACCAATATCGGCTGCATTTTTCAGGGCGTAAAGGACGGCAAAAACAAAAATTATTATTTGTACAACATCTGCGACCACCAGGAATGCTATAAAGAGGTAGGTTCGCAGGCGATCTCCTACACCACCGGCGTGCCCGCCATGATAGGCGCCATGATGCTGATGACAGGCAAGTGGTGCCGCCCCGGTGTATACAATGTTGAAGAATTTGACCCCGACCCGTTTATGGATGCGCTGAATAAATGGGGACTGCCATGGCAGGAGAGCTTTTCGCCTGTTTTGGTAGACTAGGGCGTGTTTGATATAGTCATATCACTTTAAAAGGGTCCGAAGATTTGCAAGAATTTTTTTCGTCTGTTGTTTCCTTTTTGAAAGCGAATAACCGTTGTTATTTAATTGAAAAAAGGGAGCGGCAGGCGGAAAAAAGGCTGCAAAGATTGGACTGTTTTAGAGTGATATGACTATAAATCACCGTGCACGAGTTTGTGAGGAATTTTTTTTGCGAGATTTCGCCAAAAATTTTTAGCATAATTTGTTTCTGGTGAACAATTTTTGGCGGAAGAATCACGGAAAAATTACCGCAAAGGCGGGTGCGTGGGATTTTTCAAATACGCCCTGGGAGGAATGAAAGGTTTGGATGATTTCAAAGCTCTGCCAACGCCCTGCTATGTGGTGGACGAACGGCTGCTTGTGAAAAATTTAGAAATATTAAAGTCTGTCGCGGACCGAACAGGCTGCCGGATACTGCTTGCGCAAAAGGCGTTTTCCATGTTTTCGCTCTACCCCTTGATCGGGCAGTATTTAAGCGGCACGGCGGCCAGCGGCCTTTTTGAGGCGCGGCTGGGCTATGAGGAAATGGGCGGTGAAACCCACATTTTTTCCCCTGCTTATCAAGAAAGTGAATTTGACGAGATTTTAGCCATTTGCGACCATATTGTTTTCAATTCGTTCGCGCAATGGGAAAAGTTTAAAGGCAAAGCTATGGCGGCAGGCCGGACGTGCGGCATCCGCATCAATCCGGAGCTTTCCACGCAGGATCATGCCATCTATGACCCATGCTCCGATTTTTCACGGCTGGGCGCCACAAAAGAAAACTTTAGATCCGAACTGTTAGACGGCATCAGCGGCCTGCATTTCCACACGCTGTGCGAACAGAACGCCGACGCGCTCGCCGCTACCCTCGAAGCGGTGGAAAGCGGCTTTGGCCCTTATCTTTCACAAATGGAATGGTTAAATTTTGGCGGCGGGCATCACATCACCCGCTCCGACTACGATATAGCAACGCTTATCGCCTGCATATGCCGTATGCAGGAAAAATACAATCTGCAAGTTTACCTTGAACCGGGCGAGGCGGTTGCGCTGGACACAGGCTTTTTGGTTTGTACTGTGCTTGAGATCGTGAAAAATAAGATAAATATTGCGATTTTAGACACCTCCGCGGCATGCCATATGCCCGACGTGCTTGAAATGCCTTACCGGCCGCGTATCATTGACGGGGCGGCGGCAAATGAAAAACCGTATACATACCGCCTTGGCGGGCCAACCTGCCTTGCCGGCGATATTATCGGCGACTATTCGTTCGACGCACCGCTGAAGGCGGGAGACAGGCTGGTATTTTGCGATATGGCACACTACACCATGGTCAAAAACAATACCTTCAACGGCATAAACCTGCCGTCGATTGCAACCATTGACAGGCGGGGACAGGTAAATCTGATCCGCAGCTTTGGATATCAGGATTTTAAAAACCGCCTTTCTTAGGCAGCGTCTACTCATGTAAACACTGTCTAGTGGCTTTTTCGCCTCTGACTCACGTTTGCACAATCAAAGCTTGGGGAGGTAATCGCATGGCCAACACCGCAGATACTTTGAAAGCCTCGCCGTTATTTAAAGGCTTGGATGCTGAGCACATTTCCAGTGTTTTGGCATGCCTGGATGCGTCTGTCAAGCATTACGCCAAAAATGAATATATCTTATATATGCACGACCCTATTCCCGGCATTGGCGTGGTGGTTTCCGGCGTCGTGCAGATTTCCAAGGAGGACGCCTTCGGCACGCGCGTTATCCTGACCAATATCGGCAAAGGGCAGATGTTTGCCGAAAGCCTGATTTGCGCACAGCTCCCCCACAGCCCTGTCTATGCCCAGGCGCTTGAGCCCTGCAGCGTGATGTGGGTGCGCTTACAAAAGATGCTTGGCATGTGCCAGAATACCTGTGCGTTTCACAAGCAATTAATTGCCAATATGATTGAAATAGTCGCCAGAAAAAATTTGCAGCTGAATGAAAAAATCGATGTGCTGTCCCAAAAGACCATTCGGCAAAGGGTTGTAACGTATTTGCACACGCAGGCAAATAAAAAGGGCAAAACATCTTTTAAAATTCCTTTTAGCAGAACTGAGCTGGCCGATTTTTTATGCGTGGACAGAAGCGCGCTTTCGCGTGAGCTTTCCAAAATGCAGGATGAAGGCATCCTGCAATATAAAAAAAATTATTTTACACTCGCCCTTCCCGCACAGCGTTGAGTATTTCTGCTATCAATGCGCAGGTTTATTTTCTAAAAATAGTCAGCCGCCAATTTGTATCGAGCTCGGCAAAGCCTATTTCCCTTTTATAATCCGAAACCCCTTGCTTTCTAAGCTCTTCTGTGAGCCAATCCTTTGTTTTATTCAGATGCTTCAGGTTACTGAATATGATGCTTCCGTCCATGATCAATGGAATGGTTATCCCTTGTGAATCAGGCTTGATATTCATGTCTTTTAGTGTTACAGGCTTGTTTTCCGATTTTGGAAAAGCGGAAATGTCGCCCTGAGGCTCTACGATGACGGTATCAAGATCAGATAATTTGTCATACCCTTTTTGCCTTAGCAGGCCCTCCATTTGGTTTAAGCTCAGGCCCGCGCCTGCAAGCGCCTTCATATCCAGATTTCCCTTGTTCATAATGATCGTAGGCGTATGCTCCAATACCCGCGTGAACTTGTTTTTTAACGACAAGCGCGTGACGGCAATCATAAAAATGACCAAAAGCCCCGCGCCGTATACGGATTTTACCGTGACCTTATCCACCAGCGGCTCGGCCGCCACGTTTGCCAGGATCATGAGTCCGGCAAATTCGTAGGCGGTCATCTGCGCCATAGCCTTTTTATTCATGGCTCTTGTGCAAAGATACGTAAAATAGAAAACCAGTATTGCCCTTATGCTGTAAGCCAGTATATCACTCACGCCGGTTCACCCCAAGCTTTCAGATTTGTTTTGGTTATGGACCGGAAAACGCTTCCATAACAAATTCAAGCGAAGACCGTAGACCCCCGATATATTCAAGCGCAGCATCCTGTTCATTTTGTATGGAAATATCCAACTGCCCCATGGTGTAATTGAATGTCGTTAGGATTTCGGTTGCGTTGCCCGCCTGGAGCAGAATTCTATTCTGGTCATATATTTCCTTCAGCTCACGCATTGACCCTTTTGCTTTGTCCCAATCTTTTTTGGCGACGCTTTGTTCTATGTTGTCCAGCTTAGCCTCAAACCGGCTTTGGGGCAAAAACGCATTAAAAACCAGCAACATGATCAGAAATGAAATCAACCACGCCATGGCTATGAAAAATCTTGTATTATTTTTATTCCCCATACCGACACCCTTTCCGCTATTTTCCCCGCGTAGCCGCAGGCGGCATCGTACCCTCTTTATTATTTGGTATTCCTATAATTTTATTCGCCGCCGCCCGACGCGGAGCCCATAATATTATGCATCCCGATTTATAGGGGGCAGCCCCGGCGGCGCTGCGCCATAAAGCGGCAGTACATGACACTTACAGATACGCTTTTTTTAGCATGTGCCGTACTTTTTCGCCATTCTGTTGCATTTGCAACGTACCGCGGTATTTTTATGGGCTATAATGGACTCATAAAATGAAGCGAAGGGGGAAGCCTAATGATAAGAAAGATCATCAAAATAGAAGAGGAAAAATGTAACGGCTGCGGACTGTGCGTGACCGCTTGCCATGAAGGGGCAATCGGCCTGGTGGACGGCAAGGCAAAGCTGTTGCGCGACGACTACTGCGACGGGCTTGGAAACTGCCTGCCCGTATGCCCTACCGGAGCCATATCTTTTGAGGAAAGGCACGCCGCCGCCTACGACGAAGAGGCTGTGCGCAAAAATCAGGAACAAAACAAAAAGCCGCTTGCCTGCGGCTGCCCCGGCACTATGGCCAAATCAATCAGCAGAGCGCCGCAGACCAGTCAGGTGCAAACGCCCCAACAAGAAGCAGCCTCCATGCTGTCGCACTGGCCTGTGCAAATCAAACTGGTGCCGGTCCATGCCCCGTACCTTGACGGCGCTAACCTTTTAATCGCCGCCGACTGCTGTGCATACGCATACGGGGACTTTCACAATAAGTTTATCAAAAACAGGATAGTTCTGGTCGGGTGTCCTAAGCTGGACCAAGTAGACTACGCAGAAAAGCTGACCGAGATACTCATATACAACAATATCAAAAGCGTGACCGTGACGCGTATGGAGGTGCCGTGCTGCTCCGGGATAGAAATGGCCGTCAAAACAGCGCTTCAAAACTGCGGTAAGCTGATCCCGTGGCAGGTTGTCGTCATTTCCACCGACGGCACGATTTTAGATTAGCTGCAAATATAGATAAAAAAGGAGGGTTTTTCATGGGAAGCATAAATATTAAAAATATTGATTTTGCAAAAGTAAGTTCCTTTTCAGACGAGGTAAGCTATCAGCCCGGGCAGATCGTAAGCAAAACGCTTGCCCAGAACAAAGCGGTCAGCCTGACGTTGTTTGCCTTTGACAAAGGAGAGGAAATCAGTACTCATGAGTCTGACGGTGATGCACTGGTAATAGCGCTTGACGGCACAGGCGAGATCACTATCGATGAACAAAAATACACACTTAACGCAGGGGAATCTATTGTTATGCCTGCCGGAAGGCCTCACGCCGTATATGCCGCGGAGCGGTTTAAAATGTTTTTGGTGGTGGTGTTCCCTCAATAGGTATGGATGCCTTTTTATAACATCTATTTTTAAAAAAATAAGGAGCGTGTTATTTATGAAAGCAAGCGTTGACAAAGACGGATGCATCGGCTGCGGCCTGTGCGAGCAAATCTGCCCCGAGGTGTTTCGCATGACGGACGACGGCTATGCCGAAGCCTATAACGATGTCGGCGACAGCCTGCAGGAAAGCGCAACGGAAGCAAGAGACAGCTGCCCCGTTTCTGTTATTGATATCGCGTAAAATAGGAAAGGGTTGGTCCTCATAGGCACAGGCAAAAACACACCGAACGCTATATGCTGTATGCTGTTTATCGGCATATGCGCAATTTCACTGTGCGCTGTCAGCAGTATGCTCTATCTGTACAGTGACGACGTGTATTATCTGACCTTTTTAAAAAGCGGGTTTGATAACTTTGTTCATATGAACATAGCGCATTATCAGCATATCAACGGCAGAATGCTGGTACACATTTTAGACCAAATCATCCTGTTCTTTGGAAACGGCCTGTTCGCTGCGGTCAATACGCTGATGATTGTTGGCTTTGCGATTTTGTCCGCTAAATGCTTTATTGCCGACGGGCAGCCTTTAAAAAAAGAACGCCTTTATCTCTGCATATCCGCTGTCCTGTTCTTCATCCTGTGCCTGCCGCATGGGGTTACAAGCCAAACCATATACTGGATAACCGGCTCCATGAATTATATGCTGCCGGCGTTTATGGCAATGCTGATGTATTATCTGGTAAAAAGGAACATGAACGGTCACAAAAATACGGCCGCTGTGTTGTTATTCGCCCTGCTCGCCGGCGCGACCACTGAGCAGGGCGGTTTTGTTGCCGTGCTGCTCAGCGCCCTGCTTGTGCTGACGACATGGCGCCACGATAGTGCTTTTCAACTGAAACGTCATACTGCGCCTCCCATTTTTGCCTTGGCGGGGCTTTTGAGCGTAGTGCTGGCGCCCGGAACCTTTTCACGGATGCTGACCTGTTCATACGACAGCTTTTCCGCTTCGGCGTTATGCACCAATATATTGGGCAATATTACGCATATATCCGTCTTTATGGCAGGCAGAGCGGGCATCGCCTATTTGTTATGCATTGCGGTCATGGCAGTGCTTTTTACTGTAAGAAGCGATAAGGATGCCCGCGCATGGCGGCTTATGGGGATGCCAATAGTCGGGCTCATGCTCTGCCAACGCTTATTCAATTGGTATCAGGAAGCGCTGTGCCTTACGGCCGCAGCGCTCTCATTAATATATCTGACCAACTGGGCAGCCGCGGCGTTGAAAAGCAAAGCGCACCCGGATCCCGCCATTTTTATGCTGTCCGCCTTTGGGCTGCAGATTTTTATGCTTGCCTCTCCCGTTTTAGGCGAGCGGACAATCCTGGTTACCGCGTTGCTTATAGCGGCCGCTGCGGCAGGGCTTAGCATAAAACTCATTAAAACATATGCTTATACCGCTTTATCCGCCGGTATCCTTGCTATTATGCTGCTTCCGTTAAAAGCGGCGGCGGTTTTAGTCTTATTCTCTGCCGTATTATATTTTTCAAAACGTACAAGACAGTTTCAGCTGCTGGTACCGGTCTGTATATTTGTGCTGTTCTTTGCCCCGGTCATAAAAGGGTATCACACGAATTATTTGATCCTTAAAAGTAATGAGGCCGGTGTCGCAGATGCGCAAAGGTCGGGACAGCTCTATTGGAATATCGACCTTGAGCAGCCATACCGTCACGACCTGTTTTATGAAAATTCCGATTTTGAGCCCTATTTTCTGCAGCTTCACAACCTGCCCGCCGACACAAACGTTTATCTGGTCAGCAGTAGGCATAAGCCTTTGTTTTTTGACGGGCACAGGCTGAAGCATCCTGCTGTGGAGCAGGACGCAGTCTACTACCCCCTGCGCGATGTGTTTGAAGCGGCAGGCGCTCAGGTGCGCTGGGACGACAAGACAGACGAAATTGCTGTCAGTCTGAATGATATCCGCTACAGCTTCAATGCTGAGTCAATGACAGTAACAGATACCGAAGGCACCAGGGTTTGCGAAAGTCCGGCCCGTACTTTTTTTGGCCGGACATATGTTTTGGAGTCTGTTTTAGCGCCGACAATGCAGATTTCAAAAGACAGTGACAAAATCTCTCTTTCAGTTAAACAATAATAAAGAAGCCGTTTTCACTCTCAACGTCATCAAATCCCCGGACCCTTCCAAAAACCTGTATCCTTAAGTTCCGGGGTTTAAATGGCTATTTTCGTTCTGAGCGTATTCCCCAAAAGATAATACTATTAAGGCAAGCATGCGAATATTATTGAAATGACCCGCTCTTTTTATGCGGGGCGATAGCAGCGCCGGCACCTGATCCCATAAAATACGCCTGCATACGCGCCTTTGCAGGCAAATATCCGCCCCGGAAAAATCGGTATATATCTTGACTGCCGCGCTTTTTAACGTTATAATAAATTAGTTCTGCGCACACACAAGCTTTATGCGGGTTTAGCGTCTTTGATAGGCAAAGGCTTGTTTATTTTGTTATGCATGGCTGGTGAGATGATGTTTAAAAATCTTCGCTACGATATTAAGGCCATACTTGACCGGGATCCCGCCGCGCGCAACGGATTTGAGGTCTTTATGCTCTATTCCGGTCTGCACGCTGTGATCTACTATCGTTTCTCGCATTGGTTTTATCGGCATAATATGAAATTCATAGCGCGTATGATCTCACAATGGGCCAGGTTTTGGACGGGTATCGAGATCCATCCCGGCGCAACTATCGGCCGCGGGCTGTTTATCGACCACGGCACAGGGGTAGTGATTGGGGAAACCGCCGAAATCGGGGACAACTGCACCATATACCAGGGCGTTACCCTGGGCGGTACCGGCAAAGACACCGGAAAGCGCCATCCCACGCTGGGCAACAATGTTTTGGTGGGCGCCGGGGCAAAGGTGCTGGGGCCGTTTAAGGTGGGCGACAATTCCAAAATAGCGGCTAACGCCGTGGTGCTGGATCAGGTGGATCCGTGCTCCACATGCGTGGGCGTGCCGGCAAGGGTGGTTAAGCGCGGGGATAAACGCGTGGCGCCCGCGGTGTTTGTACCCGACCTGGATCAGATACATATCCCCGACCCTGTGAGCATGGAGCTGTGCAGGCTGCTTGCGCGCATAGAGGCTTTGGAAAAGCAGCTTTCCCAAAAGGATGCTTCGCAAGCCGACAAATAGGCCAGCGCCGACTCACCGTCAGGTATAAAGCAGGTTTAGCTGTGTGAATGTCTAACCAAGGAGGATACTGCATGAAACTCTATAACTCCCTTACCCGTCAGAAGGAGGACCTTAAACCCATCACGCCGGGTGAGGTAAAAATATACGCGTGCGGGCCCACTGTTTACAATTATTTTCATATCGGGAATGCCCGCCCCTTTGTGGTATTTGATACATTGCGCCGCTATCTCGAATATTGCGGCTACAATGTCACCTTTGTGCAAAACTTTACGGATATTGACGATAAAATGATTGCCCGCGCAAACGCGGAGGGCATTACGGTAGCCGAGCTAGCGGACCGTTTCATTGCGGAGTATTTTACCGACGCGACCGGCCTTGGCATCAAGCCGGCAACCCTGCACCCAAGGGCTACCGAAAACATAGACGCTATTATTGAACTGATAGGAAACCTGATAGACAAAGGCTATGCGTACGAGGCAAACGGCGACGTTTATTATTCGGCCAAAAAATTTGACGGGTACGGAAAGCTGTCGCATCAGCCGCTTGAGGAGCTGGAGGCGGGAGCGCGGGTAAGCGTTGACGAAAAGAAACGCGATCCCATGGATTTTACGCTGTGGAAAGCGCAAAAGCCGGGCGAGCCCGCATGGGAAAGCCCATGGGGCATAGGCCGCCCCGGCTGGCACATTGAGTGCTCCGCTATGGCAAACCGCTACCTCGGCCAGACCATTGACATACACACAGGCGGGCAGGATTTGATTTTCCCGCACCATGAAAATGAGATAGCGCAAAGTGAGGCCGCCAACGGCAGGCCGTTTGCCAACTGCTGGCTGCACAACGGGCATATCAACATAGATAACAAAAAAATGAGCAAGTCGGCCGGCAATTTCTTCACGGTGCGCGATATCGTGGAAAAATACGATTACGAAACCATCCGTTTCTTTTTGCTGTCGACGCATTATAAGAGCCCCAGCAATTTTTCCGAAGACCTGTTGGCGCAGGCGGAGTCGGCGCTGGACCGCCTCTACACCTGCCGCGAAAATCTTGAATTTTTGCTCCGGTCGGCCGAGGACAGGCGCCCGGATTCGTGTGACGACACTTTCATCGTGGACATCAACCGCTGCAAGGCTGAATTTGTGGAGGCGATGGATAACGACTTAAATACTGCCGGCGCTATCGGCGCTTTGTTTGAAATGGTGAAAGCGATCAATATTGCGGCAACAAGCACCGGCGGCTGCTCCAAGCGCGCGATTGAATATGCGCTGGAGTGCTTGAATAATCTGGGCGGCATTTTGGGTATCCTGCAAAACAACAGAAACAAGGACCTTGACAGTGAGGTCGAGGCGCTTATTGCCAAACGTGCCGCAGCCAGAAAAAACAAGGATTTTGCCACTGCCGACGCCATCCGTGACAGGCTAAACGAGATGAATATCATCTTGGAGGATACGCCGTCCGGCGTCAAATGGCGGCTTTCCAAGTGAGTCTGACCACCGCAGACAAAAACAGACGCATCTTGCTTTGAGGAGGTAGACATTTTGGAACACTGGAGAGGCTTTCATTATCAGACAGGCGAAATTGCCGAACTGGTAGCCAAGCTCAAGGCGGACAAGCATGCCCGGGCGGATATCGACGATAAGGATGAAATAGATATATTCAACACCGCGCTAGCAAAACAGGAAATACATCCTGACAAAGAGATACCCGCGGACTATCGCGCTGTGGATCTGAATGAAAATCCCGATTTCTTTGCGCGTTTTTTTTATAATACCCCGTTCGGGAAGATCAGTATCGATTATTTCCTGGTAGATCAGCACGAAGAAAGTTATATGGATATTTTCTGGGGTTAGCTGTGCCGAAGCGTTTCACATATTCAGCCGGTTTTTATGCTGTGCGCCAAAGGAGGGGTAAGGCTTGTTATTTGTTCCGGACAGTAACGGGGATAAGGCTGCGCTGTATTCCCCTCTCGCCCTTGCCTTTGTCGGGGACGCCGTGTATGAGCTGTATGTGCGCACCCGCCTTATAGCGGAGGGCAACGCACCCGCTTCGGCGCTTCATAAGCGCGCCAGCGGATATGTCAGGGCACAGGCGCAGGCTGCAAGCGCCTGCGCTGTTTTAGACCTGCTGTCGGAGGATGAGACAGCAATATACAAACGCGGGCGCAACGCCAAATCACCCACCGTGCCCAAAAATGCCAAGCTGACGGACTACCGCCGAGCCACAGGGCTTGAAGCCCTCTTGGGATACCTGTATCTTAAAGGGGAATCCGAAAGGCTGGATGAAGTGATGGGCCTAGCCTTTGAAGCGGTGCGTGAGGCTGAAAAATAAGCTGTGCGTAATACCGGTCCTGCGACCGTTAGATAATTTTAAGACTGTTATTTTGAGAAAGGAAGCTGAAACCATGGATAACAAAACGGCTTTAAAGCTGTCTGTGATCGCCGCCAAGGCCAAGAAAAATGCGCTTCGCGGCATCTATGAATCACAATCAGGCCATCCCGGCGGCTCTATGTCGGTGATGGATATACTTGTCACACTGTTTTTTTCCGAAATGAACGTTGATCCCAAAAATCCCCACGATCCCAAGCGTGACCGTTTTGTCCTTTCAAAAGGACACTGTGCGCCGGGGCTTTACGGCGTTTTGGCAGAGCGCGGTTTCTTCGAAACCGCTGCCTGCGCAGGCTTTAGAACCATTGATTCATGCCTGCAGGGACATCCCGATATGAAATCGGTATCGGGTGTGGATATGTCCACAGGCTCGCTGGGACAAGGCGTTTCAGCGGCAAACGGTATGGCGCTTGCCGGCAAGCTGGACGGCGCGGGCTACCGCGTTTATGTGGCCACGGGCGACGGTGAGCTCCAGGAAGGCCAGGTTTGGGAGGCGGCGATGTTTTCGGCGCAGTATAAGCTGGATAACTTAACGCTGTTTGTTGACAACAACGGCCTTCAGATCGACGGCGACATCGCCGGGATCATGAATCCGGCGCCTATCGCGGAAAAATACAGGGCTTTCGGCTGGAATGTGCTGGAGATCGACGGGCATGATTATCATCAGATAGCCGATGCCATACAAAAGGCAAAGGCCGAGAAGGGCAGACCTACGGCTGTGGTTTGCAAAACCATCAAGGGGAAAGGTATCTCCTACATGGAAGACCGCGCAGAATGGCACGGAAAGGCGCCGAACAAAGAAGAATATGAAACCGCTGTGGCAGAGCTTGATGCCAGAATAGCAGAACTGGAGGGACAGATCAATGGGTGATATCAAAAAGGTTGCCACCAGAATGGCGTTTGGCGAGGCGCTTACGCAAATCGGCGCAAGAGAAGATATCGTTGTGATGGACGCTGATCTTACCAAGTCTACTATGACCAACTTATTTCAAAAGGTGTATCCTAAGCGGCATATCAACTGCGGCATAGCGGAAGGCAACATGATTTCCACAGCGGCAGGGCTTGCCTCCTGCGGCAAGACGGTATTTGCGGCCAGCTTTGCCATGTTTTCAACCGGACGCGCCTTTGAGCAGGTGCGCAATTCTGTGGCGTATCCGCATTTGAATGTGAAGATAGTAGGCAGCCACGCAGGGCTCACGGTAGGCGAGGACGGCGCCACCCACCAGTGTATTGAGGATGTGGCCCTTATGCGCGCCATCCCCGGCATGGTGATCGTATCGCCCGCCGACGCAACCGAGACCCACGCGGCAGTCCGCGCTATCGCCGACTACAAGGGGCCTGTATACCTGCGTGTCAGCCGTTTGGCTATGCCTGTTTTATTTGATCCCGACAGCTATCAGTTTACGCTTGGAAAAGGACATATCATGCGCGACGGAAGCGATGTGACCATCATCGGCGCCGGACTGCTGCTCCACGAGGGCGTTAAAGCGGCAGATATGCTTGCCGGGGAAGGCATCAGTGTCCGTCTTGTGGATATGGCGACAATCAAGCCCATTGATTCTGAACTTATCATAGAATCGGCTAAAAAGACCGGAGCAATAGTATGCGTAGAAGAGCACAATGTCATAGGCGGCCTCGGCGGCGCTGTTGCCGAGGTACTGGGGCAGAATTATCCTGTTCCCATGGAGATTGTGGGCGTGGCCGACCAGTTCGGGCGTTCCGGCAAGCCGGAGGCGCTGCTTGACGCTTACCACATGAGCGCGCCGTATATTGTCGGGAAGGTCAAAAGAGTGCTTGAAAGAAAACAGAAATAGTTGGCGTAAGATGCTTTTTTACTATAATATATGGCGGACCGTCAAAACGGTCCGCCTTTTTCTGTGGCTGGGGTAAGCATGAGGGGTATGGCGTTAGTTGCAGGCTGTTTTGCCCAGAGATATCAGCATTTGGGCGCAACGCCATATATTTTGCGTTGTTAACATAATACCGGCCGTGTTATGATATAGGTATCTACCTGCCAACACTATCCTGTACATAAGGAGGAGGATGCGCTATGAAAAAGATATGGTCCATACTGGCGCTTTTACTCATGCTCATGGCGGTAAAAATCCCGGTTGCCGGTGCCGCAGTCATATCGGACTCCGATGTCCCGATCGATATTAAGGTCAACGGCAGCTACATCAAGACGGATGCCGGGACATATATTGATTATGACACCACCTTTGTCCCCATCAGGTTTGTGAGCGAGGCTCTGGGCGCAGGGGTCACATGGGACGGGCCTTCCGCCACCGTCACCATTATTGACGACGGCACGGCCATACAGCTTACCGAGGGGAAAAGGACAGCTTATGTGAACGGGGCGCAGGTGGATCTGAAGAAAAGCGTGCGTATTACCGGCGGCCGCACGTTCGTGCCCGTCCGTTTCGTATCCGAAAGCCTGGGCGCTGCGGTAGGCTGGGATGAATCGCTCTACATTGTCACAATTGATAAGCCCGCGGTACAGGTAAACAAGGCGTCGGTAAAGGACTGGTACGCAGACGATGAAGTGCTCTGGCTGGCAAGGCTGATTGAGGCCGAAAGCGCGGCAGAGCCTATGGAGGGGATGATTGCTGTGGGAAATGTGGTTTTAAACAGGGTTAACAGTTCCGATTTTCCGGATACCATACATGATGTCGTTTTCGATACGGCGCACGGCGTCCAGTTTGAGCCGGTCTTAAACGGCAGGATATATAACCAGCCTTCGCTGGCGAGCATCGCTGCGGCTAAACGCGCTTTGCAGGGCGAAAGCTACGCAGGGGATTCACTCTTCTTCTTCAATCCTGCTATTGCAACGAGTACATGGATAAGCGAAAACAGGACATATTATGTGGCTATTGAGAACCACGCGTTCTATCTGTAAAACAACAGGATGTGGCCATGAGGGCCGTAGAGAATGTCAGTGCATTATATAGTAGCCGCGTTAGGCGGATAAGTATACGAAAAAGGCGGTCATATGACCGCCTTTTGTGGTGGATTTTATTGGTCCGCCTCCCTTTAGAAGCGGCAGCCGGCACCGGTTATCCCTTATATTTTTGCTCCAGTCTGTCCGCAAGACTGCCCCTGTCTGTCTTTCGCAGATAGTCGCAATACGTGTCCAAATACCCTCTGGCATGAAACGGCCCACCCTCAAGCAGTACGGTGCGCAGCGGGTCTACCCCGTCTTCAACCGTTTCCATCATCTGATCGTGCCACTCCATAAGGTAATACGCCCCCTTATGGCACAGCTCGCGGCGCGTCTGCGACAAGTTATTTTGCTCCTGCGGGTCGTCCTTTAAATTGAACAGCATTTCCTTATCATAGGTGTGGAAGCCGTCGTGGTACGTTCTGATATAAAGGTAGTCGTCGAATAAAACGCTTCTCTGGCACACATGAGCGCACTGCGACAAAACAAGATAGTCGCGGTCTTGCTGCTTTCCTTCAAAAAGTGTGGCGGCAAAGCTTTTGCCGTCCCATTTTTCCCACCTTTTCAACCCGAATATGTCGGCTACGGTAGGCGCTAAATCGATGTTATAGTGCAGACCCCTGTCGACATGACCCTGCTTGCAGCCATGCCACTTCATAATGAAGGGTATCCTGCATGTGGGCCGGTCTGCGGTGGAGTGCTCTGAATAACTGTTGAGTTCACCAAAATTTTCACCGTGGTCAGCTGTGATAATAATCGCCAGATCATCCCACACGCCCATGGACTTAAGCTTGTCAAACAGTTGTCCGACATGCGAATCCATGTACGCTATGCCGCAGTCATAGCCGTCTATCAGACTTTTGTAGTCGGCCATATCGCGCACCTCGCCGAGCTGGCGCGGGTATGCGGGATTTGTAATGTTGTCAAACATACTGATCTCTCTGATGCCGTGCGGACCTGCGTCCGCTCTCTGTCTGTCGATGATATCCTGTGTCATCCAAGTTTTAAGCGGTTGGTCCTCAAACGGGTTTCCAAAGCTTTCCGGCGCTCTGTATGGGGTATGGGCGTCCCAATAGTTCACATGCAAAAACCAGTTATCGTCCCGTCCGTTCCTGTCAATCCAGTCCAGCACGGTGGGCGTTACTTCCTCTGCCGACTCCACCCCGCCTTTGCCTGTATTATACATCTCATTAAAGCCGCCATAAAACCAAAACGCCGAGTGGCGTTCCGCAAACGGGCTTATACTTGCGGTTTTAAAGCCTGCCCGCCTAAACAAATACGGCAGACTGTGCCATGAAGCATCGGTACGAGCCAGTCTGCTCTCGCCCTCAAGCTTTTGGTCGCCGGCGGTGCCGCCGTGCCCGATGGCGCCGTTGTGGATACCAAACATCCCGCTCATCAGTGCGCTGCGCGACGGCAGGCAGGGCGCGTCCGAGCAGTAATAGCTGTCAAACCTCACTGCGTCTTTACAGACACTGTCGATGTTTGGCGAGGTGTTGCGGTTATAGCCGTAACACCCAAGATGGTCGGGCCGCAATGTGTCCAGATCCAAAAACAAAACCCTCAAAAAAATCGCTCCTCTCAAAGAACCAGATAAGTTTATTTCCGAAACCGCCTTTATGCCTGTATCACCCTTGCCATACGGCACATGCGGTCATAGGCGTATTCAAAAAATTCATAATAGCTTTCGCAAAACTGATTCAAAACCGGTTTCCCATCCTCAAATGGCTCACGCAGCCTGCGGCAACCCCCCCGGCATATGTTAAGCCACTTGCAGGTACGGCATTTCAGGGCAATATAGCGTGACTCCTCCACAAAGGTTTTTGCGGCGTCACTGTTAAACATAGCTTCAAAAGAGTCATCCGCCACATTCCCAATCTTATACTTGTCAATCACATAAAAATCGCACGGGTACACGCTGCCGTCGCCTTCTACAATGGGATTGCAGCTGCACACGCCGCTCATCCCGCAGCATTCCGCCCGGCCGCCCGCAAGCATGGTCACATAATTGTCAAACATGCGGATGCTGATATAATCGCCGTTCAAAAAATCATTATAGTAATAGTCGAAGGTGTTTTTCAAAAAAGCGGCATAACGCTGCGGCGTTAACGAATAGGCGTATTTTTCACCGTCAAACCCGTCAAGGCATTGTATAAACTGCAGGAATCTGAAATTGTTCTTTTTAAAGAAGCTGTATACCTGACTGCCGTGCCGGGCAATAAAATTGGTCACCACACACAATATGTTGTATTCGACATGGTACTTATCAAACAGCTTAGCCGCTCTCATCACTTTATCAAACGTGCCCTTGCCCTCGGCATCCACCCGCAGGCTGTTGTGTATGTCACGGCTCCCGTCTACAGACAGCCCCACAAGGAAATTGTGGCTGGCAAAAAACTTTGCAAACCGGTCGTTGATCAGATAGCCGTTTGTCTGTATGGCGTGATTAATGCTAACCTTTTTTGTGTTGTATTTGTTTTCAAACTCAATAAGCTTTTCAAAAAACGCAATCCCCGCAAGCGTGGGCTCACCGCCCTGAAACGCAAAGGTGCAAACGCCGTCGGCATACGCAAGCGCCTTTTTGACCAGGCTTTCAAGCGTATCTGCACGCATCACGCCGTAAGACGCCACCTGTCTGTTGCTTGCGACGTCATGATAAAAACAGTATTTGCAGCGCATATTACAAAGGCTTGAGGCAGGCTTGATAAGCAGCGTAATCGGCGGCATAGCTATTCTCCTTAATGATTACAGACGTGAATACTTAAAAGTGGAAAGTGGCGGCTTTAAGCAGGGCTTTATTTCAATTTAGGCTCAACCTGTCTTAAGTGCAGCGTATATCGGCTGATCCCGCCTATGGCCGACTCAAGTACAAGCGTGAATCTGTCGGTTTTCACAGGCGGCAGCTCCAGCTGAATACGGTGACCCGTTTTATTGCGGTTAGCAGATACAGCGCCCGTAGACCATTCCATCAAAAAAATGCTCTCTGCGCCAATCTGGAGCCATGCCCGAACGGTGTCTTGCACTTCTTTGGGGGTATCGTTTAGCAGCCAAAGCTCGGCGGTGAACGTCTCATAAGTATCCCAGCTGAACTTAGGTATCCTTGCGCTTGCCATTACAGGCCTGAGCGCATCGGCAACCGCGTAGTAGGCTGCCTTTGGAATAACCGGATAGCTGATGAGGCTGTTATTGGCAGCCGTTTTCCACGGCTCGCAGTAGCACCAGTTTATCGCCATACTGCACGATGGCTTTTGGCGGCGCGCTTCTTCAAATATGGCTTTGTAGCCTTCGCACTGAAGCCACTGGGTCTGTGCCACCAGCTGCTCAAGCGTTTCGGCCTTGCCGAAATACATTTCTAGAATGTCGGCACACACCCAGCGCTTATCACCCCATGCCCCGACCGCATGATGCATTTCCCAGGCTCCGCCCAGCTTGATGGGGAAAAGCTCGTCTTGGGGTATGATCTCTTTTAAATAGTCGACATCCGGCATGCCCGGCACACCGAATTCGGTGTATGCCGTATTCTTCGCCCCCTGCATCTGCGCAAAAACATCGACCTGAAGCCTGGGATCGTAGAAAACATATCCGCCATGCGCCGCGCCCGAAACCGGCGAGTTTGTGATAAACGGCGTGTTTCGGTCCAGTTCATAGCACAGCTTGTCCAGTAAACGCAGCGGCAGCGCCTGGTCGGTCATCCAGGCCCAAAAGCTGAACAGCTCGTTGCCGCCGCACCACAGCACGATGCAGGCAAACCTGCGCAGGCGTTTGATGATAGATGACGCCTCTTGTTCCAGTATGGCCAAGTATTTGTCTGTTCCCAGATAATTGTTGCAGGCCAGCGGAAAGTCCTGCCAAACCATTATGCCGTATTGGTCACAAAGCGCATAAAAACAGCTTTTGTTGACGACCGCACCGCCCCAGCAGCGGATAATATTCATATGCGCCGCTTTCGCAAGCTCTATCAGCGGCCGGTAGGTGCCCTCTGTCATTGTGCCTGTAAAAATTTCGGGATTCACCCAGTTGGTGCCTTTGGCAAAAATTTCGCGGCCGTTGAGCTTAAGGGTCATGGGCGGCTTATTTCGAGACATGGGGAAGTGCTCGTAATAGCCCCATCCCCCCTCGTTCATAACAAGCTCTATGTGCTTAAAGCCCAGATACCCTGTTTTCTCATCGTCGCAGCTGTACACCCGCCACCGATATAAATACGGCTCGCCCTGATCGTGGCACCACCAAAGGTTAATGCCGTTCAGTGTGAAGCTGGTGTCTGCCCCGCTGTAGACAACCGCTCCGCTTTGGTCGGTCAGCTCAATGGTAAAGTCCCCGCCACAGTCAACCTCAAACGTAACGTCTGCGCTGGCGTAATCCTCACTCAGCTTATAGGCCGGCTCGCAGCTGCGAATAAAGGCATGCGTTCTGGTTTCGATATAGGTATCATCCCATATCCCCGACGGGATAACCCGCGGATGCCAATCCCAGCCATAGCTTGCCGGCGGTTTACAGCACTGGTCGGCCTGTGTCCTGTTATCTTCTGTGGCACCTTCGCGCTTGGGCACCGGAAGGATCAGGACCTCAAGCGTGTTGCCTTGCTCAAGCTTGTCTGTCAAATCCAGCTCCACCTTGGTGTACATGCCCTCCTGGGCATGTATACTGCTGCCGTTTAAGTAAATCTGGAATGCATAGTCGATCCCTTCGCTGACAAAGAAGATCCGCTCGCCCTCTTTAGCCTGATAGTCCAACTCAGTCCGATACAGCCACGACACATCCTCCATCCATTTGTATTGCCCGGCATTGCAGCCGTAATTGATGTCGTCATAATGATGCGCATCCGCAAAATCCTTTTGGATATTTCCCGGCACACTTGCGGCAAACCAATCGGATTTTTTTGTGCCGTCATCAAAACAGCCAACCCACTGCTGATAAAATTTCAAACCTTATCACCCTTTTTCAGGTATTAATTTTCAGGAATTGCTCAGCCACTTTTCACAAAACCTTAAATCCTCTTCGGTATTCACACCGTAAATCTCTGCGCTGTCGTGTATGGTGTGGCTGGCCACCTTGCGGCCCTCACTTAAAAATATTTTGGGGAGGTCGGTTAAATAATACTCGTTTTGGGCATTGTCGTTTTTGAGCTTGCCCAAAGCTTCAAACAAAAGCGCGGAGTTAAACACATAAATCCCCACATTGAGCTCTGTTATCCGCTTCTGCTCCGGCGTGCAGTCCTTATCCTCTACGATATCAACCAGATCGCCGTCTGCGTTTCTGACTATCCGGCCATAGGCAGGCGGGTTTTCCACATCGGCGGTAAGAAGCGTGCAATCCGCACCGCTGTTTTTATGGCGGTCAATA
>JAKJBW010000052.1 GCA_022706785.1 Bacillota bacterium | reverse complement strand
TTCTACCGTAACACCAGAGCTTCGGGCGTGATCCCGCAAATTTCGGTTATTATGGGTCCGTGCGCGGGCGGCGCTGTGTATTCGCCCGCTATTACCGACTTTGTCTTTATGGTGGAAAAAACCAGCCAGATGTTTATCACAGGCCCGCAGGTCATCAAGGCGGTTACCGGCGAGGATGTTTCTTCAAACGACCTTGGCGGGGCTAACGCGCATATGTCCAAGAGCGGCGTTGCGCATTTTAAAGCGGAAAATGACGAGCAGTGCATTGAAAATGTGAAAAAACTGATTTCCTTCTTACCTTCAAACAATCTGGCCGATGCGCCTGCCTATGAATGCGCCGATGATTTGAACCGTCTGTCGGCCAAGCTGGCGACCATTGTCCCCGATGATGCCAATAAAGCCTATGACGTAAAAGAAGTTATAGCCGAGGTTGTAGACGGCGGCGAATTTTTGGAGATACAGGAAGGCTTTGCGACCAATATCGTCATTGGCTTTGCCAGAATGAACGGCGCCACTATAGGCATTGTTGCCAATCAGCCTAAGGTTATGGCGGGCGCTCTGGATGTGAATTCCTCCGACAAGGCCGCGCGTTTTGTGCGTTTTTGCGACAGCTTTAACATTCCGATTGTGACCTTTACAGACGTGCCCGGATATCTGCCCGGTGTGACACAGGAGCATGGCGGAATCATCCGCCACGGCGCAAAGCTGTTATATGCGTATTCCGAAGCGACAGTACCGCTTATTAATGTCATATTGCGCAAGGCTTACGGCGGGGCATACATAGCGATGAGTTCGAAGCATCTGGGCGCCGATATGGTATTTGCCTGGCCTACGGCCGAGATCGCCGTCATGGGTCCCGACGGTGCTGCAAACATTATATTCCGCAAAGAAATCGCGGCAGCCGCAGATCCTGTTGCGACAAGGGCCGCCAAGATTGAAGAATACAGGCAAACCTTTGCAAACCCGTACGAGGCGGCAAAGCGCGGCTATGTCGATGACGTGATTGAGCCGGATTCCACCAGGCCAAGGATCATCAGCGCGCTTGAGATGCTGGCCGGTAAGCGCGACAGTCTGCCTGTAAAAAAGCACGGGAATATTCCTGTTTAAGATAATGAGGTGATTGAATATGGCATTTTTCAATAAGAAAAACAAAAAAAGCACGGTATCACCTGATCTGACCTCAATACCCCAGCCTGCAGCTGCGGTGCCTAAGACAGATGAAAATGAGCTGGCGGCAGTCATAGCGGCTGCAATAGCCGCAGCGGCAGCCGTTGCGGGCTATACTTCCACCTATAATCTGCAGGTGCGCTCCATTAAGCGTTCGGGTATGCACGCTCCTGTCTGGAACGCGGTTTCCAGAAAAGAAAATTTAGAATCAAGACTTTAATTTTAAGGAGGTAAATCAAATGAGAAAATTTAAAATAAACGTAAACGGCAATTCATACGAGGTTGAGGTTGAAGAGATAGGCGCAGGCCAGAGTGTCGTAACTTCTGTCGCGACTCCCGCAGTCGCCACCGTTGCCGCGCAGGCAGCGCCCGCACCTCAGGCTAAACCTGCGGCAGCACCTGCCGCCGCTCCGGCAGGCGCAACCGTTATCAATGCGCCCATGCCCGGCACTATTTTAGATGTAAAAGTTTCGGTTGGCGACAGTGTTGGCAAGGGAGACGTTTTGTGTATTCTGGAAGCTATGAAGATGGAAAATGAGATCATGGCGCCTTCCGCAGGTAAGGTTGTTGCTATTGGGACTGCCAAAGGCTCAAGTGTCAGCACTGGCGATTTACTCATTTCACTTGCCTGAATTAAAGTTTATTATTTTAAAAGACGTATGATTTGTCATACCGAATAAAGGAGGCTTTTGAATATGGCAAAAGCAAATACCCCAAAACCTGTTGGCATTACAGAAACCGTCCTGCGTGATGCGCATCAGTCTCTGATCGCAACACGTATGACTACCGATACCATTCTTCCGATTGTGGAAAAGCTGGATGCTGTGGGCTATCATTCATTAGAGGCGTGGGGCGGGGCAACCTTTGATTCCTGTCTGCGTTTCTTGAATGAGGATCCGTGGGAAAGGCTCAGAAAAATCAAGGACAAAGCGAAAAAGACCCCTTTGCAGATGCTTTTTCGGGGACAGAACATCTTAGGCTATAAGCACTATGCCGACGATGTGGTGGACTATTTTGTAGAAAAGTCTGTGGCAAACGGCATTGACATTATCCGCATTTTTGATGCGTTAAACGACATCAGAAATCTGCGTGAGGCCATCCAAGCGACCAAGAAAGCCAAAGCGCATGCACAGGCTGCGGTCAGCTATACTATAAGCCCTGTACACAATATTGAATCCTTCACCAAGCTGGCAAAGGAACTCGAATCCATGGGCGCCGACTCCATCTGTATCAAGGATATGGCGGGGCTTTTGCTGCCGTATACCGCGTACGAGCTTGTCAGCGCGCTTAAGGAAACCGTGAAAATTCCCATCCAGCTTCACACGCACTACACCAGCGGCGTCGCTTCCATGACGTATTTGAAGGCGATTGAGGCGGGTGTTGATGTTGTGGACTGCGCTATGTCGCCGATGGCGATGG
>JAKJBW010000013.1 GCA_022706785.1 Bacillota bacterium | reverse complement strand
GCGGGTGGTGGTGTTGGTAAGGGAGAGTCCCTTGGTGCCTTCAAAGACCTGGACGATCACCTTGTCGCCGTGCAGCTCGATAATACGCCCCTGGCGTTTGCCGCCATCCGCGGTAGTGAGCTCCACCATTTCCTCATATGACGCTCCGGTGACGCCTTCCAAAGCCACCAGAGGACCTGATATTTGATTTAAACCAACGTATTGTATTGACATAACAAGCTCCATTCCGCCGCCCTGTGCCGCTGAAAAAAGTTTCATGTAGAAATTACGCTGAATCAAGCTGCCGGACAGGGTGCTAAACCGTCTGGCGTATTTATCGCGTAATGTCAGCGGCTGCGGCCCGCTTTTTCATGTGGGGGGTATCCTGCCGTAAAGGATGGGCTGTGAGCCTGACTGTACAACCTTTTGCCGGCAAAAACGTTTTGTTTTCAGCCGCCTTCAGTTAAAACCGTTTTGCGTCAGTATTTGCTTGCAGGTGGCCGTTATCCTTTCGTTTAAGGCGTCGAAAGCGGCCATATCCTCGTTGCTTATGGTGTATTTGATTTTGACGACATCCTCAAAGATACCGGTATCCTTCACCTGCGACAGGGGGATACTTTTTGCTATGACCTCTTCTGCCTTGTTGTACAAATGCAGGATGGTCATCATCATGCGAAACTGTTTTTCCAGCGGCACATAGGTGTCTGTGGCGTTGTAGGCGTTTTGCTGCAAAAAGCCCAGGCGGACCGCACGCGCTGTTTCCAAAATAAGCTTTTGCCCGTCGGGCAAAACGTCCGGGCCGATCAGCTTAACAATCTCCATCAGCCCCGACTCTTCCTGCAAAATACCCATGATCCCGCTTCTGCAGTTTAAAAAGTCAGGGCCTATATTTTTGTCGTACCAATCCGACAAGTCGACAATATATTCACTGTAGGAATTGATCCAGTTAATGGCCGGGTAATGCCTTGAGTACGCCAGGGAGCGGTCCAGCGCCCAGAATGAACGTACAAAACGCTTGGTATTCTGGGTGACGGGCTCTGAAAAGTCGCCGCCCTGCGGTGAAACCGCGCCGATGATGGTAACAGAGCCCTCGCTGCCGTTAAGGTTTACGCAAAGCCCCGCGCGCTCATAAAATTCCGAAAGACGGCTGGAAAGGTAGGCCGGAAAGCCTTCTTCGGCCGGCATTTCCTCCAAACGGCCCGAAATCTCACGCAGGGCCTCCGCCCATCTTGAGGTGGAGTCTGCCATGATCGCCACATGGTAGCCCATATCGCGGTAATACTCCGCCAGCGTGATGCCTGTGTATATGCTTGCCTCGCGTGCCGCAACCGGCATGTTTGACGTGTTGGCGATCAGAACCGTACGCTCCATCAGCGGACGGTGGCTTTTGGGGTCGATAAGCTTTGAAAAGTCGTCTAGCACCTGTGTCATTTCGTTGCCGCGTTCGCCGCATCCGATATAGACGATAATATCGGCGTCGGCCCATCTGGCAAGCTGATGCTGCGTCATAGTCTTTCCGGTACCGAAACCGCCCGGTACGGCTGCTGCGCCGCCCTTGGCTATGGGCAGGATTGAGTCGATGATCCGCTGACCTGTTATGAGAGGCACGCTAAGCGCTTTGCGTTCCCTGTAGGAGCGGGGCGTTCTGATAGGCCATGTCTGTGTTAAGGTCACCTCATGGATGCCGCCTCTGGCGTCCTCCACCCTGGCGATCACATCGCCCACGGCGTATGCTCCGTCCCGGGCCATAAAGACGATCCTGCCTTCAAGGCCGGGCGCGATCATTACCCTGTGCGTGATAAGGTCCGTTTCGGGCAGTGTGGCGACGATGTCGCCGCCGCTTACCGTATCGCCCTCTTTTTTACACATGGTGACGTTCCATTTTTTCTCCAGATCCAGGGCGCTTACGTCCACGCCTCTGTCAATGAAGGCGCCGGTATGCCGGGCGATGTCTTTGAGCGGGCGCTGGATGCCGTCGAAAATATTGCCGATGATTCCGGGGCCCAGCGTCGCATACATAGGCCGGCCCATTCCGTTGACCGGTTCGCCGGGCTGAATGGATGTGGTAGACTCATATGCCTGTACGATAGTTTTATCCTCATGGATACCGATAACCTCACCGATCATCCCGATATTGCCGATGCGAACCATCTCAAGCATCTGAAACGCGTCAGAGCCGATCACTTCAATTACCGGGCCGTTGATACCGTAAATACTGCCCTTTGTCATGTTCATCAAGCATCATTAGCCTTTCCGCTCACATAAATAAATATATCGGGCTGTCAAGACCCATGGACCCTGCGTGAGCACAACAGGGCACGCCAAGATTTTCATGCCGGACGGTTTATGGAATGGCCTGCTGATTATAGTCGATCCACGCCAAAACAGTCTGGTCTTTGAGGCCTTTTTCCCACCATGCTGCGTTGTCGTCCTAGGCGGGTGCCAGCCCGCCGTCGTCCTCCGCCTTGCCTGGCGGGAAAAATTCTCGCAAAGCTTCAGACCCTTTTGAAGTGGATCGACTATAACCTTTAAATCAACAAACCGCTTATGCGTAAAAATTCTTTTTTCTGTTCCTCCAGCTTTTGCGCAAAGTTGTCGGTATACACGGTATGCTTGGTTTTATTGACGGCGCGCACACCGCCTATGATATTGACGGAAGGCTCCAAAAGCAATACTTTTCTTTGGCAGTCGGCCTCCAGTTTTTGGCTGAACTTTGCATCACTCTCGTTTATAAATACCGCAATATCACCTTCGCCAAGGCTTTGTACGGCGGCTCTCGCGGAGTCAAGAAGCCAGGGGTAATAGTCGTCGCTTGCGATAAAGGCGTCTATTTTCTTTCGCACATCGTCAAATACCTGAGCCATAATTTCACTGCGGTGAGCGGTGAGCTGTTTCTTTCCTTCCAGCTGGCGCCGGTTGATGTCTTCATTTGAAGCGCGCTGGATACGCACTTTATTTTGCTGGATTTTATTGTAGGCGGCCTCCAGGGCTTCTATCTCCGCCCGGCTTAAAACCTCTTTTTCTTTTGCGGCCAGCCATTCCTCTATTTCATCGCGCTGTGAATACGCCTGCGCAAAGACATGGCGGGAGAAGTTCTGAAGCTTATTTTGCATAGTAATATTGCTACTGGCAGCCATACGGCAAATCTCCTTCTTGAATGAATATGACGGTTTCCGGCGTGCCGGTATTATAGCCTCGGTAAGACGTCCCCCGCCTCTACAGGCGGCGGGCACTGAATTATCGGGCACGCGGCAGGTCTATATCCTTTGCGTCGCGAGGTTGTAACGGTGTGTTGCGCCTGCAGGCGAGCGCTTCCGTTGTTATAATTTGATCCCGACCGCCTCCCGGATATAATCTGCGATGGCGTTCTGGTCTTTATCCAGTCCGTGCCGGTCCGGTATGCTGACGATCAGCGGGAGAGCATGGGACAGCTTGATCTGCGAAATATATTCGGGCGCGTCCTTCTGGGCTTTCTGCGTGATCAGAAGGATTGCCAGATCCGGATCCTGCAGCGCCGCGTCAATCGCCGCCGTCACTTCCTCACGGCCGTGGGCGACGCAGCCGGCTATCCCGGCAAGACGCATCCCCTTTTGCGTATCCACATTATCACTGATAACATACATCTTCATTTTATATCACCTGTCCTGTCACGGAAAAATCCTGGGTGGGATTATCCGATGCGTCCCAAGATCATGAAGGTAACAAGGAGGCCATAGAGCGCGATACCTTCCGCCAACGCAACAAAAATGAGCGCTTTGCCCATAACCTTGTCGTTCTCGCTGATCGCGCCCAGCGCCGCTGCGGAAGCCGCCGCCACCGCCACGCCGGCGCCAATCGTCGCAAGGCCTGTGACCAATGCTGCCGCCAAATAGGCAATACCGCTGTCGGTGACTGCCTTGCTCGTTTCCGCAGTACCTTCCGCTAAGCCGGTTTCACCGCTAAACAGGCAGACCGCAGCTACAGCCAAAACACCAAAAAAAGTGACAAGATTGGTAGTGAGCATGCCCTTTGCGTGTTTTCTGCCCATGATAAAGTATGCGCCTATAGGCAATACGATACTCAGTGTTAAAATAATCGATGTTATTTGTACCAGCATAATGCTTCCTCCTCAAATGCTCTGTTTTTTTCACAACATATTATTTGCAAGATGTCTTCCGGGAACCGGCAGCCATCAATAATTTTCAATCCATGCCGGCGCCCCGTATGCTTTTGAATTCCTTTCCGTCTCCCACAAAGAAACGGCTGAACATTTCGTAGTACTCCAGACGAAGCACCTGGATGCCCACGATCAGCCCCTCAAGGCCTATGACCAGGATATTGCCGAAAATCTGAACAACGATGTTGCCGGCGCCGTCCCCCGCCATTTTTGAGAGGAGGAAAACAACGCTCATCATGCCGACATGGTTAAGCGCAAACGCACCTACCCTGATAAACGACATGGTATTGGTCACATAGCTTAGCATGATCTCGAAAAATTCAAAGAAATTCTCAAGAAAAAACATACCTTTTTCCTTGGGGATCCAGTCCTTCCGCTTTTCGGCCAGCATGGACAGCGGCTGCTGCAAAAATATCACAATGAGAGGCGCCGCAATACAAAGGCCGATCAGCCACGGGGCTGCCTCAGGGCCCATATTCATAAACACATGAACCGCATACAAGACGGCAGACCAATAAAACAAGAGACCTGCTACGCCGTTTTGCGAAAACCATATCTTGCCGGGCGATTTTGCCAGAACACCGTTTATGATATTAAAAACCATGGAAACCCCGATCAATATCATGCCTAAAGCGACCGCGCCGAGCAGGACAAAATCCATGCTCTCCATGGGGTTGATAAGCCGCCAGGTCAAAATATCCTCATGCCCGAACACAGAGCCGAACAAAATACCGAATATGATTGATGAAATACCCACCAGCCCGACGATCCCGCCCAGCTTTGATTTTTTCAGCCAGGCAAACAAAAACCCGCCCAGGCACAAAATGGCGCCTTGCCCCACGTCGCCGAACATGATTCCGAACATCAGCATATAGGTCACGGCGACAAGCGGCGTGGGATCAATCTCGTAATAACCCGGTCTGCCATACATGTGTACGAACAGCTCAAACGGCCGGACCAGAGGGAAGTTGCGCAGCCTGGTCGGAGGCTCTAATCTTTCTGCGGGTCCTACCACCTGGGGCTCCTCTACCTGGACAACGATTTGGCTTTCGTTTAAAAGCGCATGCTCCAGCTTGCTTACGTCCTGGTCTGTCATCCAGCCGGTGATGCAAAACGATTCCCTGGTGTGGGCCGAGAAGCGCCGGATATACGCTATTTTGCTTTGCAGCTGCGTTTGCAAATACATCAGATGGAGCAGATCGCTGTTTTTCTCCACCACAGCCTTGATTTCTTCGTTTAATGTGCGCACATAATCGCGGAGCCGGGAGTTTTCCTGCGAAAGCGCAACGGTGGCCTGTTTGGGGGTGCCGTGCGCTTTATCTGAAATACGTGTCCGCTCAAAATACAGTGAGGCAAAGATAGCGTCTATTTTTTTCTTGAGGATATTGGGCATAAAATACATGCCCCACACATACTCGCCGTCGGTGCTGGTAGGAATGAAGAAGGCATCGATGTTGCCCAGATAATCCTCCAGCGTTTTCAGGCTTCTGACAGGCATCCTGCCGAAGCGGAACATAACGAAATCAAAGTGGAAGAAATTATCCACCGCCACGTCCTCAACCCCGAGCAAGGGCTTTAGCTGGGCTATGATCTGCTCGTTTTCGGCTATTGCCGTCTGTGCGGCGCTAAGCTCGTGTTCGTTTTGAACAAGCTGTACGCTGATGTCGGACAGCTTCTCTTCAAGCTCCTCGCGTGAGAGCTGCTGTTTGGGAACATAATTGCCGGCAGGCACGCTGATGCCCGCCCTTTGGTATATGCCTTTGATTTTTGCCAGGATATCGGCATAAGGGTTTTCATCGGAATAAGCGCCAAGCTGGCTAACGCTTTCAAGTGCGCCGGCAACATTTTCAAGATGCATGTCGCAGTCCATGAGATAATCCGCGCAGAAATCCTCAAAATCATCTGACGGGCCGACAATATTGATCAGCTTCATTTTAGAGATTGCCATGATACACACCCTTTCGGAGCAAGAAGTGGCGTCTGTCCGCACGGCCTGCCGGCCGGGCGCGCCTATTTGGGGGCAACACCGTATCGGATGCTTTCTATAACGGTAACAATTCTTTTTATCTCTGTTTCCAGAAAATGAACGTATCCCAGTATGGAAATGATAGAGAAGGGATACTCCCGCATCATTTTGCTGATCCTGTCGTAAACCAGTTTGGTGTAATTTTGTTCTATAAACCGGCTGTCCAGGTTTTCAAAAAGCGCGGCATAAGGGGAAGCCGCCGCCAGCTGCAAAAATGCGGGCAGGTCGGGGGCGTAAACCATTTCGGTCAGCTTTGCCTGGGAGATTTTATAGTGGATGGGGATAATGCTGGGAAATATCAATTCATTATCCAGCTGATAATATTTTTTAAACCGGTATATCCACATGAGGTTGAGCATGTCGATCTCACCGCCGAAAGACTGGGTGATCACCTTTTTGTCCTGGCCTTTTAGCGCCTTGTCCTTAAGCTGCCACATCCGCCTGAAATAATACCCGTCCAAATGCATTTCCACCGTAAACAGGTCTGTCTTAGGCTGGGATAAGGGCGGACTCAGCACCTTGTAGTAGGGCGTGCCTTCGACTGCAGCCAGAAATTCGCGTATGGTTTTGCTTTCGCTCAGCTTTTTTAGGTCTACGGCCAGCTTTGTATAAAAGAAATTGTTATTGTTATACTCAAGCTTGATGGGGTCCGTGCTCAAAATGCCGCGCAGGACCTGCTTTAAGAGGTTGATCTCATAGCGGAAGTATGTGTAGGAAACCAACCGGCGCGTGGACATGTCCGCAAAGTTATACAGTTTTTGCACTTCGGACTGCATATAGCCGTCCAAAAGCCGTTCGATATCGCTGCGATGAAGCTCGCGTTCATTGATCCCCTCAAACAAAGGAGCGTATACCGTATTGTTTTTCAAATAGCTGCAGGCGTCCGCCACACTCTGTTTGTCTGCAAGCTCCGCATATTGCTGCTCTGTCAGATGCCTGGCGGTCATAGCGGAGGTTTTTGAATGAAGCGCCGAATAGTTAAAAAGCTCGCTAAGCATTTACGCTCACCGCCTTAGTATATTCTCAAAGATCTGGTCGGCCCACGCCTGCCTGTTTTTTTCATATAAGGCGTCAAACTCCTTGCTCTTCCTGACAATTTCATTTTTTATTTCTTCGGTTCTCTGTTTGGCAAGGTCGGCTTCAAGCGCTTCCATCTGGGTTATTTTTTTATCCGCTTCCAAAGCGATCCCTTCCTGCAGGGCGGCGACTTTCCCGGCGATATCCTGATCAAAGCGGTCACGCGCTTCCTGGGCTGCTTTCACAATATCTTGCGCGTCGTTTTCAATATCAATGATTTTTTTGATCAATTGCTCCATAACAGCATACCTCTCTTTATCAGATCTGGCTGGCGGCTGTCAGCCTATGTAGCCGGTTTTGTTAAGGGGGTCCGAAAACCTACCTCCTAGTTTCTGAGGCTGTGCAGGGGTGCGGGGATCCTTCCCATACGCCTGACAAACCCTTCGCTTGAAAAGCCGTTCACCTTCATAACGGGCCCGCTGCCCAAAAGCCCGCCGAACTCGACCGTGTCGCCCACAGTCTTCCCGCAGGCCGGAATGATCCGCACCGCTGTTGTTTTGTTGTTGATCACGCCTATGGCCGCTTCGTCCGCTATAATGGCGGATAGGGTGGCGGCGGGGGTATCTCCCGGCACCACGATCATATCAAGTCCCACCGAGCACACGCACGTCATGGCCTCCAGCTTTTCGATGGTGAGCGCACCGCAGCGCACCGCGTCAATCATGCCCGCGTCTTCGCTTACCGGGATAAACGCTCCCGAAAGCCCGCCAACGTAGCTTGACGCCATCACGCCGCCCTTCTTCACGGCGTCGTTTAGCATGGCAAGCGCCGCAGTCGTGCCGTGCGCGCCGCACTTCTCAAGCCCCATTTCCTCTAATATATGCGCGACGCTGTCGCCCACCTCCGGGGTCGGCGCAAGCGAAAGGTCGACAATGCCAAAAGGTACGCCCAGACGGGCGGACGCTTCCTGTGCCACCAGCTGACCCATTCTGGTGATCTTGAAAGCTGTCCGTTTAATGGTTTCGGCTACAAGCCCAAAATCCGCATCGGGGCCAATCTTTTCAAGTGCGGACTTCACAACGCCGGGGCCGCTTACCCCTACGTTGATCACACATTCGCCCTCGCCGCTGCCGTGAAACGCGCCCGCCATAAAGGGATTGTCCTCCACGGCGTTTGCAAACACGACCAGCCTGGCGCAGGCCAGGCCCGCGCTGTCTGCCGAAAGCCCGGCAGTCTTTTTGATGATACGCCCCATCTGTTCGATAGCGTCCATATTGATGCCGGCCCGCGTTGTGGCCACGTTGACGCTTGCACACACCCGCTCGGTGCTGCTCAGCGCCTCAGGGATAGACTGTATCAACATGGCGTCGCCCTTGGTGTAGTGTTTGTGGACAAGCGCGCTGTAGCCGCCTATAAAGTTTACCCCTGTTTCTCTGGCGCCTCTGTCGAGCGCATGGGCCAGGCGGACACAGTCCTCCGTCGTCACGGCGGTATTGCACAGACAGGAAACAGGCGTTACGGCGATTCTTTTATTGATAATAGGGATCCCGAAATCCCTTGTGATGTCTTCGCCCGTTTTGACCAGGTGGCTTGCCATGGACGTAATTTTATCATATACCTTCACACATGCGCGGTCAATGTTTGAGTCGGCGCAATCCTTCAAAGAAATGCCCATTGTTATGGTGCGGATGTCTAAATGCTCTTCCTCAAGCATTTTAATGGTTTCGATAATTTCAAAAGAATTGATCATGGCATCCTCCCAACCACGGCAGTTTCCTGTTGCTATACGCTCATTACCGGCTGACGCCCTACCCGTACCGTGATACCCTGTCGGCGGTCTTTTATATCCGGTGCATAGAATTGAAAATATCTTCGCGCTGGATCCTGATGGATAACCCCAGACCCTCGCCGACTTGCTCAAGCCTTTTTGCCATGTCCGAGAAGTTATCCGAGGCGCCCGAAATATCCACAAGCATGATCATGGTAAACACGTTCTGCATGATAGTCTGTGAAATATCTAAAATATTTATGCCGTCGTCTGCCAATACCTTGCTGACAGCCGCGATAATCCCTACTTTATCCCTGCCTATTACCGTAATGACCGCCTTCATATCCAATCCTGCTTTCTGTTATGTCCAGACTTCTGACATTCTCAAATAATAGCTATCATACACCTGTTTTACGCCATTTGCAATACGGTTTTGAAAAAATTTTTTCAGGCTTGTCTTAAAATTATCAATCTGTGTTTTGAAATTATCAATCTGCACAAACAGCGCCTGTTTTTATCCGCTGTTTTTGTGCTGATACCTTATCGGCGCCAAGCATCCGGGGCTTATCCGCCCGGAGGCGGGAATAAAAAAAGAGGCCGGAAACGCATTATGCGCTCCGGCCAAATCCTATAATTCAGGAGGGTTACAGCTTAATGATAACTATCTCTTTCACGACATCCTTGTATATTCTTACGAATACCATACTCGGATCTGAGGAGTCATACTTCTGAATGTCGCCGGTTGTAGCTGACTGTACCGCGTTGTTCTGCTTGGAAGCGTCAACATAGTAGATAGCAGCGTCACCGAAAGCTATATTCATTGTAGCGCCGTCGTTAACCGTCATGTTCATTGACGAGGAGAACTTGGCTGTTACTTTACCATACACTGTCTGCAGGTCTTCCACCGGTGTCTGCGTGAACTGCTCGCTGTTCTTGGAAGCGTCAAAGAGCAATCTGAAGGTGCTTATCTCACCGCGGGTATTGGTCTTATACTGGATGATATCGCCCTTCTGGAGAGGGGTATTCTCTCCCTTCACAAGCAGGTTACGCTCGTTGGTGATAGCCTGGATCTGCTGGCCGTTCTGCATTGCGTACAGGTTGTCGACCGTCACGCCCTGATCGTTCATCTTGCTTGTAACAGAGGTTACAATAACGATTGCGGATTCAGCGTTAGCCTGGTAGCTTGCGTTGGTAACGATCATGGCCTTTGCCGTGAAGTCTTCGCCCATATCGAATACGATAGCGTCGTAAGGCGTATCGTTTTCAAACATGCTGCTGTTTCTGACCGCGTAATCTTCCACATCAGAAGAACCAGCGGGGATATCAAATACGATGGTGTCCTCATTCACGTTGACATTGCCCACCTTGCCGGTTGTGGATTTGTAAACCGCGCCGGAAAGGTTCAGGTTCTTGGTGAAGCTGTCTTCGTTGATTGCGCCTGTAGCTGTGTTATCCTGCGCTGTCTCGATAGAGGAGACATAACCGTCGGAGTTCTTCTCAAACGTGATCAGCTGTTTAACGATCTGACCGTCGCTCTTCAGAGCTGCCAGTACCTGCTCGCCGGTCTTGCCCGTCTGGCCGTTTAAGCGCATCTTGTCAGCGCCGCGCAAGGTCATGGTCTCGCCGTCCTTGGTAAACACACGCATCTCAAAATACTCGTCTGCGTAGCTGTTTATTGCGGCATTGATCAGGTATGCGTAGTTGGAGCTGATACGGCTTGTCGCGTCAACTGCGGCGATCTTGCCTTCAACGTCAAGGTAGAATGCGCCTTCGTCCTCAAGGTTAATTCCCTGCGTGTAGTTGGCGGCTATTTCATACAGTTCCTCACCGATCTTGACCTTGCCATCGCTGTCCAGCTCGGTTACTTTGCCTTCGACCTTTTCGTTTGTTACGATGATCTCATAGATGCTCTTGTCTTTGCTTGCCGCGATAGAAAGAACATCCCATTCCTTCAGGTCGGAAAGCTCAAGCCTCTGTGTGCCCTTCTCTATCGTGTAGGTGAGATCCTCGTCATCGGGATCGAGTACGATAGTCTGAGCGCCGTATTTGTCGGTGATTTTGCCTGTGGTGGGCATAACCTCATCCACAACGATGTTCTGGTACTCTGTGACGAACACAACATCATATTTGCCGTCACGGTTGGTGTCTAACAGATTCACATTACCGGCCTTGCCCTTAAGATTAACGAGCGCGTTGTCCATTGTTTCGGTCTTGCCGTTGTAAATCAGTTTAGCATCAAGCACAACATCAACTTCGCTTGCGCGTTTGTCATTTTCTTTGTCTTTCCAGTAAGAAACAACCTTTTTGCTGTCCTGATCGGTTATGCCCTCAAAATTGTCGGCTGATATGGTCAGCGCGTCATTCTTGGATGCTTCAGGTCTGATCAAGATAACCTCTTTGTCGCCATAGTCGTTTTCTCTGGTGTAGAACACGACATTGTAGCCAAGCATTTTGGTAGCATTGAGGCCTTTAGCCAGAGTGTAGACTTCCTGGCCGATCTGCACTTCGTCCTTGGCAAGCGTACCTGCGCCGCTGAGCTTGGTCTGGCTTGTCGCCATAACCTGGCCGGTCTTCTTCTCGGTGTTTAACTTGTTGCCCAAAAGCGTTTTGTCCACAACCGTGTAAACCGGATCCTGGCCGAAACCTGTTTGCTCCATGAGCTTTGCGGTTAAGGCGTTGAACGTCATCTGCGCTACCAAGCCACGGGTTGCGGGCTCGTTTGCCGAAGCGTTCGCGTTCTTGGAAAGATTGTTCTCAGCACCTACGACTAAGAAGCCTGACGGATAAGCGCCCTTGGAAAGAGCGGAAGGCTCATGGCCGATAACTCTTACAAGGATGGTCATTGCCTCTGCGTAAGTGATGGTGTCGTCGGGACGGAATGTGCCGATGTCGTCACCGATTACCAAGCCCTGATTGGTGGCTACGTTGATATAACCGTTTGCCCAGTGATTCTCCACAACATCAGGAAACTTGGTGCGGTAGTTGGATGCCTGTGCGGCGTCTTGCAGACCCATAGCGGTTACCGCGATTTTAGCAACCTCGGAACGCAGGATGGCGTCATCCGGTCTGAACAAGCCTGTCTCAGCGTCGCCTACCATAATCTCCAACGCACCCAGCGTCTCTGCCGCCTCTGCATATCTGCTGTTTTCCATGTCTGACGGAAGCGCTGCGAATGTTGGGATACTTACCACGCCAAGCACCATAAGTGCCGCAAGCAGCGTGGCCAATACCTTTCTTGTCTTACTCATGTGTGTTTCCTCCTTCTAATAAATTGGTGATGTGTGCGGGAGTTTTTCTCCCGACTTTGTCGGTAGACATAATGTTTGGAAACGCCATGCCTGTTCCGTTACTTAAAACCCCATATGTTATCTGTATTCAGGGCAATAACCAGAATGGCATGAGCGATCAAGCAATAACATTATGTCAACCACAGTTCACATTCTACAGTAAACGCCGCCGATTATCAACCCTCAATTACTGGAATCACAGGAAGGGGATAGCCCTATGCGGCTGCACGCCGGCTTTAGCATTCAACCCGCTTTTGTTGCTCTGCCTGGGCTTGGACTGTGCGGGGCATACGCTGCCCGTATTTTATTAGAAGGAAGCGCTAAAAAAGCCGCCGCAAAAGGGTTAAACCCTTTCACGGCGGCAGCTTTGTTATTTTGATTATGCATCAGGCTGAATGCTTAAGCCTTTACGAAACCCTATTACAGGGAGTTGTTCTTAATGAAATCAACCAGCTCGTTAACCTGTGCAAAGGCCAGCGCCACAACAGTATCGGCAGCGCCGTAGTAGATAGCGATTCTGCCTGTGACTGAATCGCAAAGCGTAGCGCATGGGAAAACGACATTGGGCACATCGCCTACGCACTCATATATGGTACGCGGATTGATAATATAGGGCGCCGTTCTGTAAAGAACTTTCCAAGGCTGGTCGATATCTAAGAGAGCCGCGCCTGCGCTGTATACAAAGCCGTTGCAGGAGCACAGCACGCCGTGATAAATCAGCAGCCATCCCTCGGTTGTCTCAATGGGAACCGGGCCGCCGCCGATCTTTGTGCTCTGCCAGGCGTTCCCGCGCGCCATTACATGGCGGTGACGGCCCCAGTATGTCATGTCGGGGCTTTCGCTGTAGAAAATATCGCCGAAGGCGGTATGGCTCAAGTCACTGGGACGGCTGATCATGGCATAGTTGCCGTTTATTTTACGCGGGAACATCACACCGTTCCTGTTATAAGGTAAGAAAGCGTTCTCCAGCTGATAGAACTTTTCAAAATCGTAGGTGTACGCAACACCTATGGTCGGTCCGTGAAAACTGTTGCACCATGTCACATAATAACGGTCTTCGATCCAGCATACTCTGGGGTCATACCCTTTGAGGATGCTGTCTGTTCCGTCTTCGGTTGTAAAATGGATGGGCTCAGGATCAAGCTCCCAATTGATACCGTCTTTGCTCTTGCCCGTATGAATGCTCTGTTCGCGGGTCATACTGTCACAGCGGAAAACGCCTCTGAATTCACCGTTATAGGGGGTAACCGCGCTGTTGAAGATACTGTTGGATGTCGGAATCAGGTCACGCGGGATGATGGGGTTGTTCTCGTAACGCCATACAACGCCGTTATAGCCCGCAGGCTTGTCCTGCCAGGGGATATTTTTTAATTCAGGCCCTAAAATAAGCTGTTTCATAAAAACGATTCCTCCTTAAATTATTTGCTACAGCTCATTTTAGCATGTTTTTCATGCGTAGATAAGACATATTTGCGACAATAATTGCAAATTTATGACGTATTTATGATATTTTTATTGAAAAGAAAGAACGTGCAGCGTATAATGAAATAAAACAAGCAAAGGGTGGGAACGATGCGCCTGACAAAACAGTATTATTTTGATGATCTTGACTTCAAAATCCATCTGGGCGGTCTGGAGATCAATATTTTGTACATTCACTTTGTACCGCCGATCCCTACATGGACCGAGATCAACCACAGCCACACCGGCTACGAGCTGCACTTTGTGCCGAGCGGCAGGGGGGTACTGTCGGCAAATCACACGAGCTATGCCATCACGCCGTCTACATTTTATCTGACCGGCCCGGGTGTTTATCATGCGCAGAAGACAGACTTCCATGACCCTATGACAGAGTATTGCATTAACTTTGAGATAAAACGCCGGAAGGCGAAGGGACAGGACCCCAAAATCCCGCCCCAGGAGCTTGAAGGGCTTGAAAGGTACCTGCAGGAAACAACCTTCTGGTTCGGCAGCGACACCTATAACGCCTGTGATCTTTTTGAGCGGATATTTGCCGAATTTCAGGCCAAAAGGCTGGGCTACTATATCGCGGTGAAGAATTATATCGAGCAGATCATCATCAGCAGCGCCAGATATTATATGGGGCGGCAGGAGGCGGCCTATACCCCGCCTTATAAAACGCTTTATCAAAGCAGGCTGCGCACGCTTGACACCTACCTGTATCAGGATTACGCCAAAACCACGGCCTTGGATACCATCGCAAAGAACATAGGCGTCAGCCCGCGTCAGCTGCAGCGGATAATCAAAGAATACTATAAAATGTCCTTTAAACAGAAGGTTACGAGCATCAGACTGGAAAACGCCAAAAACCTACTGCTGTATACCGATCTTTCCACAGAAGAAATCGCGGAGCGGGTGGGCTTTTCGTCGGCCAGCCACCTGTCCTTCGTTTTTAAACGGCAGGAGGCGCTTACGCCGTATCAGTTTAAAAAGCGAAATAAACATGTGACAGACAGGGCGCCAATGTTGTGAAAATATCAGCGCATGGTTGCCGTTTTTAAAATGCGGAGTTGGGCTACTTGACAACCCTTATCAGCATAACGTATAATACGAGCAAGCAGAAGGATTATTTTAACAGCAATTAAAAATCATAGAAAACACAGGAGGGGTCTGACTTGAGGAAATTTGTATGTTTATTGCTTGCAACAATGTTTATTATTACAGTTATTCCATCTGTAGGCATTTGTGCCGATGAAAAACCGATTAAAGTGCAGTTGAACGGCAATTACTTAGATTTTGATGTAGCGCCGACTATGATTAACGATAGGGTAATGATCCCTTTCAGAGCAATAGCAGAGAAGATTGGTGTTACCGTAAAATATGATGAAGCTAGTCAGCAAATCATAGCAACAAAAGGTGAGAGGACGCTGACATTCACTGTAGGCAATTCATCTGCTGTGCTTGTTGACAAAGATGGACCTAAAAACATAGAAATGGATGCTGCGCCTGTTATTGTTGATGACAGAACGCTGGTCCCGCTACGCGCTTTGGCCGAGACCATGGATATTGAGGTCGGTTGGGATAGGTATGAAAACAGCGCTATTTTAGTCGACTATTCGTATTTTGTAGAAAGGGTCAAGCAGGAAACCCCTAATCTGTATAAATCAGTTGGACTTATAAAATTACTTAAAAAACTGCCATAGCACCATAACACAAAATTGCGATATCGTTGCCAAGAGTGATACGTTTGGCGTTAACCTTAATGCCGGCAGCGATGTTAACATAGATATAAAGCAGGATGGAAGAAAAATTTCTGCAGACGCAAATATATTAAATAATGGTTTGTTTAACCTGTCGACATTTTTTATACAGACGCAGCAGGGATATTATGATGATGAGGAAGACAGGCAAGTTATAACACCCGATTTTGATAAGCCAATGAATATAAAATATATGCTTAATGAGAACGATTTTTTTATTAAGTCTGATTTTATTTGGGGATTTTTATTGACTGGATATGAGTATTCTTATTTAACCAAAGATTATAGGGAAAATTTAAAATCGAAGTGGGTCAAACAACCCGTAAATGAGGATGCCAGTAATATGTTTTTACGATTTGACAACTTATCTGTTGATGAGAAATTAAAATTTATTATAAAGCAAGCTTTGCCGGCAGTACAGAGTTTTGAAGGTTCCTATGGCTATCATTATAAAAATTCCATATATTATTTTGACAGCATGAAGCAAAGGTTCGATGCTTTTACAAAACTGCTGAGCGACAAAAACTTGACTTTTGCCACGAACGATGATGGTTCTGTGCATCTTGGCTACACAATTAGTGAAAAAGAAATCTACACCGCCATTATGGATAATATTAATACTATAACAGACCAAGATGTAAAGGATAGAGCTACAAAAGAATTGAATAGGTATTATGAAGTATTGCACTTTAGTCTGACTGCTGATTCGACGATAAAGGATGGCGTTGTTCTGACATCTACGATTGATATGGCAGCTAAACTGGATAATATACCTAATCCATACAAAATGCAGATAGGAACGATAGAGGCGAAAGCCACGATCAAAAGCGCAAGTGATAATATTGGAAAAGTATCTTTTGTCGATTCTGATTTCCCATCTCATAATGTGACAGATATGGAGCAGATAAATAAAGATGTGTTGCAGGCTGAGATAAAATATTGGACTGATCAAGGATATTCTGTCGATGAAAATGGCAATGTTGACTGGAGTACAGGCAGAAAAGGCTATTAACTGAAGAGCTGTGACGCTGATTCATGCCATGTAATATTTGTTGCCACGACGTGATTAAATAAAAGAATCCATGTAGAAACCGCGACATTGCCTTTATTGGAATGCGCGGTTTTTTTATCCGCCGCGTTAAAACAACTTCGCCACTTGACTTTTTGCGTGCTTTATAATACCATACCTTATGATGAGTACCAACAATATCCTATAGCAGGTGATAGATACATGGCAAAAAAGCAAAGCTATGACAATACCAGCATATCGTCGCTCAAAGGAGCGGACCGCGTGCGCCTGCGTCCGGCCGTTATTTTTGGCTCGGACGGCCTTGAAGGGTGCGCGCATTCGTTTTTTGAAATACTGTCCAACGCAATCGACGAAGCGCGGGAAGGCTTTGGCAGCCGTATTGAGGTGACGCGGTTTGCCGACGGCTCTATTGAGGTTGTGGATTTCGGGCGGGGGGTGCCCGTCGACTTCAACACCAACGAAACCCGCTACAACTGGGAGCTGGTGTTTTGTGAGCTCTACGCGGGCGGAAAATATAAAAACAACACCGGTGAAAGCTATGAATACAGCCTGGGCCTCAACGGTTTGGGCAGCTGCGCCACGCAGTACGCGTCGGAATATATGGATGTGCGCGTTATGCGCGACGGGCTTTTGTATACGCTGCACTTTGAAAAGGGCGAAAATATCGGCGGGCTGCAAAAAGAGCCTGCCAAAAACAAAAAAACAGGCACGGCGATCCGCTGGCGGCCGGATCTGGCGGTGTTTACCGACATCAATATCCCGCTTGACTACTATATGCAGACGCTCAAAAAGCAGGCGGTGGTCAATGCCGGGCTGACCTTTGTTTTGTATAACGAAACCGACAACGGCATGGATATGTATGAGTTTTGCTATTCAAGCGGCATTACCGATTATCTGGCCGAGTGCGCCGGCGAAAAAAATCTGACGGCTGTGCAGTATTGCGAAGCGGAGCGCAGCGGGCGCGACCGTGAGGATAAAAAGGACTATAAGCTTAAAATTCAGCTTGCCTTCTGTTTTTCAAACGAAACGCCCATGATAGAATATTACCACAACTCAAGCTTTTTAGAGCACGGCGGCTCACCCGACAAGGCAGCGAAAAGCGCGTTTGTTTCGGCGATTGACCAATACTTAAAGCAGAGCGGCAAATACCAGAAGAACGAGAGCAAAATCATTTTTGCCGACATAGCCGACTCGCTCATGCTGGTGATCAGTTCTTTCTCAACGGTAACGAGCTACGAGAACCAAACCAAAAAGGCTATCACAAATAAATTTATCCAGGAGGCTATCACGGAGTTTTTGCGCCATCAGCTGGACATTTATTTCATTGAAAACCGCACGGACGCCGACAAGATCGCCGATCAGGTCCTGATCAATAAACGCAGCCGCGAAACGGCCGAAAGAACGCGTGTGGGTATCAGAAAAAAGCTGACGGGCGCTATCGACGTCACCAACCGTATCGCCAAGTTTGCCGACTGCCGCACCAAGGACAAAATGCGGCGCGAGGTGTATATCGTGGAGGGCGATTCAGCTCTCGGCGCCTGCAAGCTGGCGCGTGACGCGGAGTTTCAGGCTATCATCCCTGTGCGCGGCAAAATATTAAACTGCCTCAAAGCCGATTATGATAAAATTTTTAAAAACGATATCATCGTCGACCTTATCAAGGTCTTGGGCTGTGGGGTGGAGATTCACACAAAGCATAATAAGGAGTTTAATTCCTTTGATTCCGAGCAGCTCAGGTGGGACAAGGTGATTATCTGCACCGACGCGGATGTGGACGGCTTTCAGATCCGCACACTGATTTTAACCATGCTCTACCGGCTTGTTCCGTCCCTGATCGATATGGGAAAGGTGTATATCGCGGAGTCGCCGCTCTTTGAGATCACGCACAAGTCCGGCACATATTTCGCTTATTCCGAGCGTGAGAAGGGCGAGATTCTGCAAAAGTTCAAGGATGACAAATATAAAATCCAGCGCTCAAAGGGCCTTGGCGAAAACGAGCCGGACATGATGTGGCAGACTACAATGAATCCGCAGACCCGCCGTTTGATACGCGTGGAGCCGGAGGATGCCGCGCAGACAGAGTATATGTTCGATCTTTTGTTAGGCGACAACCTTGCGGGGCGCAAGGACTTTATTGCCGAAACCGGCAGGGATTATATCGATTTTGCCGATATCAGCTGAGGACATGCCCGAAAGGCGGCAAAGCGGTTATTTTCAGTATGGGGGTAAACTCATGAGCAATACACAAAATCAGGCGTTTTTTCCGCAGCCTGTTACCGAAACGTTAAAGCAAAACTACATGCCATACGCTATGAGCGTTATCATATCGCGCGCCATTCCGGAGATAGACGGCTTTAAGCCGTCGCACCGCAAGCTGTTATATACCATGTATAAAATGGGGCTGCTCACCGGCGCGAGAACTAAATCCTCCAACGTGGTGGGACAGACTATGAAGCTTAATCCCCACGGCGACATGGCCATTTACGAAACCATGGTGCGCCTCACGCGGGGCAACGGCGCGCTTTTGCACCCGTTTATCGATTCCAAGGGCAATTTCGGCAAGCAGTATTCGCGCGATATGGCGTATGCCGCGCCCAGATACACCGAAGTGAAGCTGGACGGCGTATGCAACGAGGTTTTTGGCGATATTGACAAAAACACCGTGGATTTTATTGATAATTACGACGCCACGACAAAGGAGCCTGTGCTGCTGCCCACGGCGTTTCCGAATATTTTGGTCAATCCAAACCAGGGCATTGCGGTGGGCATGGCGTCCAATATCGCAAGCTTTAATTTAAAAGAGGTGTGTCTGGCGACCATGGCTTATCTGAAGGATCCGGATACCGACCTGCTTAGCTGCATGCCCGCGCCCGATTTTTCCACAGGCGCGATGCTTTTGTACGATGAAGCGGAAATGAAAAAAATCTACGAGGCGGGGCGCGGGTCATTTTACCTGCGCGCGGTTTATCAGTTTGACAAAAAGAACAACTGCATAGAGATCACCCAGATTCCCTATACCACTACGGCGGAAGCCATTATGGACAAGCTGGTCGACCTGATTAAGGCGGGGCGTGTGCGCGAAGTGGCGGACATGCGTGACGAAACGGATATAGGTGGCCTTAAGATCACGCTTGACTTAAAGCGCGGCACCGATCCGGACATGCTCATGACAAGGCTTTACAAGCTCACGCCGTTGCAGGATGCGTTTTCGTGCAACTTCAATCTGCTGATCGACGGCCGTCCGCAGGTTTTGGGCGTGCGGGGCATTATAGCGGAGTGGATCAGATTTCGCATGGGCTGCATCAAACGCGCGCTGGCGTTTGATATTGAGAAAAAAACAGCGCATTTGCATCTGCTAAACGGCCTTAAAAAGATTCTTTTGGATATTGATAAAGCCATCAGCATCATCCGCCATACCGAGCTGGAGGCCATGGTCATCCCCAATTTGCAAAAGGGTTTTGACATTGACGCGCTTCAGGCGGAGTTTATAGCGGAGATCCGTCTGCGCAATTTAAACCGCGAGTATATTTTGAAGCGCACTAATGAAATAGAAACGCTGACAGACGATATAGCCAGCCTGAAGGCGACACTGGAAAGTGAAGCCAAGATCAAAAAAATGATAGAGGCCCAGCTTCGTCGTATCTCGGAAAAATACGGCCAGGAGAGAAAAACCCAGCTTATCTCGCCCGACGATGCGACGCACTATAATGAGGACCAGTTTGTGGAGGATTTCCCGCTTACGCTGTTCCTCACAAAGGAAAACTACTTAAAAAAGGTGTCGGCGCTGTCGCTTCGTTCGTCCAACGGGGAGCACAAGCTCAAGGAGGACGACTGCATCGTGCAGGAGGCCGAAACCACCAATAAATCGGAGCTCTTGCTGTTTTCGGACAAATGCAACGTATACAAGACGCGCATAAACGATATTCCCGATTCGAAAATCAGTCTGATGGGCGAATATCTGCCCAACCTTTTGCAGACGGAGCCGGATGAAAAAATTCTTTTCATACACCCCACAACCGATTATTCGGGCAATCTGCTGTTCTGCTTTCAAAACGGCAAAATGGCAAAGGTGCCGTTGTCGGCATACGCCACCAAAACTAACCGCCGCCGCCTGACAAACGCTTATTACGCAGGCTCGCCGCTGGCGTGTATCATGTGGCTCGGCAATGACGAGCGTGAGCTGGTGGTCTATTCCAACCTGGGCAAAGCGCTGTTTATGCAAACCACCAAAGTACCGCTCAAGACAACAAAGACCACGCAGGGCGTGCAGGTCATGATTTCAAAAAAGGGCAGTATTGTACAGATGGTGCGCCCGGCAGAGCTTTCGGGGATAAAGGATTTGGACTATTACAAAACAAAAAATATACCCGCAATGGGCTGCTTCTTAAAAACAGAGGACCTGCCCGCAAAGCAGCTGGCGCTGTTTTAGCCCCTGCACAAACCGCTTTTAAAAATGACTAAAATGCGACATGCATTTTTAGTAAGTTTTGCGCGCAGGTTTTTATTGAAAAGGTGAATCGGGAAAGATATAATAGCGTTAACAGGGAGACGCCTAAATGGGAGATTTATCCACAAACACCGGCAGCGCCGGAAGGCTGCCGGCATGTCATACTACGCCCCGGCTAAAAGCGCTGGCGGACATGGTGGGATGCGAAAGTGTGGTTGCCGATATCGGTTGCGACCATGCTTATCTGTCTATTCTGCTGGTGCAAAGCAAAGCGGCAGGCAGGGTGATTGCATCGGATGTGGCGATGGGGCCTGTGGGGCGTGCCCGCAGCAATATTGAAAAATTCGGGCTTGGCAGCCAGATCGTGCTTCGCTTGGGCGACGGGCTTAGCACTTTGCGTGCCGGAGAGGCCGGCGCTATTGTTATTGCGGGCATGGGCGGGCGCCTGATCGCGCAGCTTTTGGATGACGGAGCGGATATTGCCAGACAGACGGACAGGCTGATTTTGCAGCCCATGACCGATGCGCCGGTCTTGCGCAGGTATCTGTATGAAAACGGTTATGCTATCACGGCCGAAAGCCTTGCCGCCGAGAAAAACAGGTTTTATCATATCATACAGGCAGGCCGCGGGCCGACACAGCAATACAGCGATTTTGACTGCCACCTCAGTCCTGCGCTCATGCAAAGCGCGCCGGGTCTGCTTTTGCCCTATTTAAAAAAGCGGCAAAGGCAGCTTGAAAGCATCTTGCGTGCGCTTGAAAAATCGCCGCGCCAGCATGACTTGCGTGCGCATTACCAAACGCTGCTCACGGATTTTACAATGGCAATAGCAAAAACGGGGCAAAAACAAAATTAGGGGGACAAGCCGTGAAGTGCAGAGATATCGCTTCTGTTATAGAACGTCTGGCGCCTAAGACGCTGGCGTATGAATGGGACAATGTAGGGCTGCTGTGCGGAGACGCGGAGCAGGAGGTGTCAAAGGTCCTTTTGACGCTTGACGCAGACCTGGGAGTAGTGGAAGAGGCAGCACAGCTTGGCGCGCAGATGATCGTTGCGCACCATCCCATCATGTTTGATCCCATCAAGAAGGTCACGCAGCAGTCGCCCGACGGCAGGGTGATCCGGGCGCTGATCAAAAATGATATCTCATACTACGCGGCCCACACCAATTTAGACATTGCCAGGGGCGGGCTTAACGACCTTTTAGCGTCCAAGGTAGGGCTTTGCAATGTGGAGATTCTGGAATACACGCTTGACCGCAGCGCGGGTATCGGGCGCATAGGCGACCTTAGCCGTCCTGTTACGCTGGCTCAGCTGGCGCAGCAGTTAAAATCAGCGTTAAAAGTGGATTTTCTGCGTTACAGCGGGAACGCCGACGAGCCGGTCAGCAGGGTCGCGGTGAATACCGGCGGGGGCACCGAGCTGATCGGGGCCGCCATTGAAGCGAAAGCGGATGTATTTATAACAGGGGATTACAAATATGCGCAGATACGCAGCCTGGTGGAGCACGGTATGAAGGTCATAGACGTCGGCCATTACGATACCGAGATCATTGTGTGCGAATTGCTGAGCGGCTATCTTTCCAGGCAGTTCGGAGGCGCGCTTTGCGTCTGTGTCAGCAAGGCGAATACCAATGTTGTGAAATTCATATGACAAAAGCCGCCCTAACGGCGGCTTTACTGTTTTTATAATGGTAGCAAACCACGTTATTTTGACGTGATTTGCCAGGTTTGAAAAGAGTCCGCCTGTAAACGGATTTATAGTCGATCTACGCCAAAACAGTCTGGTCTTTGAGGCCTTTTTCCCACTATCTGCGTTGTCGTCCTAGGAGGGCGCCAGCCCGCCGTTGCCCTCCGCCTTGCCTGGCGGGAAAAATTCTCGCAAATCTTCAGACCCTTTTGAAGTGGGTCGACTATATTGAACAAGTCCTGATTTGAATTGACTTTTTTACAATAGCGGAACTTTTAAGATATAATTGCGCGAAACACTTGTAATTGCGGATAAAAAAAGGTAAAATAAGTCATAGTATTTACCGCCTTCTCATTACGCGGCTGCGGTTATCTTGCTTCATCACAAAACAGGGAGGCGTAAAGCATGAAGAAGGTCTTGGTTCTGTCGGTAAAAGCGGGGATGGGTCACCACCAGACCGGCCTGGCGATCATGGATTACTTAGAATCGTGCGGGGTGGTCTGCGAGATGCTGGATGTATATCAGTATGCCGCGCCCTTTTTAAGCGAATCGCTTTCAAAAGGATATTTGCTGTCTACCAGATACTTGCCCGCGGCGTACGGGCAGTTTTATCGCCTTGCGGAAAAAAGGCGCCATATCGGCGGGGAGCAGGGCAAGATCCATACATGGAACAAGTTGATTTCTTCAAGACTGACGAAATTTTTCAAGACATTTGAGCCCGACGCGGTCATTTGCACGCATATCTTTTCGGCGGAGATCGTAACCTATATGCGCAATAAAGGAAAAGTCAGCTGCCCGCTCATCGGAATTATTACAGACTTCACCGTCCATCCGTTTTGGGAGGAAACCAATCTGGATTACTATGTGACGGCGAGCAGGCTTTTGAATCATCAGCTGGCCAAAAAGGGCATACCGTCCGGCAAAGCGCTGCCCATAGGGATTCCGATACACCCGAAATTCGGCAAATCCATTCCTAAGGATGAGGCAAGGGCAAGGCTAGGCGTCGATTTGCGGCTTCCCACGCTGCTTGTCATGATGGGCTCCATGGGTTATGGCAATGTTCTAAAACAGCTTTTGGCGCTCGATAAGATGGAATATGATTTTCAGGTCCTGTGCGTGTGCGGCACAAACTCACATTTACTTGCGCTTGTGCAAAACCACAGCTGGAAAAAGAAGATGTATGCTTACGGCTATGTGGGTAATGTCGATGTGCTCATGGATGCGGCGGACGTTATTGTGACCAAACCGGGAGGGCTTACAACCTCAGAGCTGCTTGCCAAGGGGCTGCCGGCGATTCTTGTGGACCCTATCCCGGGGCAGGAGGACCGGAACGTAGAGTTTTTGCTCAACAACGGTCTGGCCATCAAGGTCAGTGCGACATTCCCGATCGACGAGGCCGTCTATCAGCTGCTTTTGCACGAATGGCGGCTCACCATGCTTGCCAAGAGCGCAAAGCTTATGGGAAAGCCTGCCGCGGCTAAGGATTTAGGCGACTTTGTCATCGAATTGATCGGAGAAGAATAACAGGCCTGTTATCTAAAAGATTCATAATCCATCGTGCATAGCGTTTTTGGCATATGCGCGTAAATTTTAAGGGGGTTTATTCATGTATTGTCCAAACTGCGGAGCATCTGTTACGGACGGTTCGGCGTTTTGCGAGGCTTGCGGAAAGCCGACGAACGCTACGACAGCAGCGCCCGGCCAGCCGAACACATCCCAATCCTATCAGCAGTATCAGCCGCCGTATCCGCTTGCGGAACAAAAATCCAAGCTTGTGGCCGGACTTTTGCAGATTTTTCTGGGCGGCTTGGGTATCGGCAGGTTTTATTTAGGCTATACCACCATCGGTGTTTTGCAAATTGTGGCGACATGGCTTACCTGCGGGGTCGGCGCTATCTGGCCGTTGATTGACGGCATTATGATTATTACCGGAACGCCAAACGTTGACGCAAACGGAAATCCGCTGAAGGATTAGCCCGTTATGAAATGGAAAATACTTGACGGCGTGCGTATAGCGGTATACGCACTGGTTCTTGTCTTAATTTTATTTGTGCCGCTGCAATTTTTTGAGCAGAGGAGCTTTTGTATTTATTATCATTTATTCGGCGTACGCTGCCCCGGCTGCGGGGGAACGCGCGCGGTGGTAAACCTGCTACACGGCGACTGGGCGAAGGCATGGGAATATAACCGCTTTGCGGTAATAGCGGCGCCTTTTCTTTTATTCACCGCAGCCAATGATGTCTATTGCATTCTGCTCAGATATATTCCGGGGCCAAGCCATTTGTACAGAGGGATGAGTCTTATTGACAGGGTCTTGGGGCGCAAGCCGGATGATGCAGGGCAAACTGCGCACTGATGCTAAAAAAGGCGGTGATGGGCATGAAAAAGAAAAAGATAGGCTCTTGCGCGGCGGTCATTGTGGCTGCCGGCAGCGGAACGCGCATGAGCGGCCGCCGTTAATAAAATATTTTTGCTGTTGGGGGATCATCCTATTCTTGCCCACACCTTAAACGCGTTTGAAGCGTGCAGTTTTATTGACAAAATCATTTTAGTTACGCGTGAATGTGATATTTTAGACTGCAAAGCGGTTTGCGACGACTACGGCATAACAAAAATCAAAACCATTGTCACAGGCGGCAGCACCCGGCAGGAATCGGTGCGCAACGGCCTTGCGGCGCTGCCTGAGCATACCGTGCTTGCCGCGATCCACGACGCGGCGCGATGCCTTGTCTCGCCGGACGAAATCGCCTCCGCTGTGGTGGCGGCCCATGAGTTCGGAGCGGCGGCGCTTGGCACGCCCTGCAAGGACAGCTTAAAGGCGGTGGACGCGGATGGCAACGTTGTTTCTTCAGTGGCGCGGGAGCGTGTCTGGCAGGCGCAGACACCCCAGGTATTCTATGCCAAGGATATTATCAGCGCCCATCAGTATGCGCAAAATTCAGGCTTTGACGCGACCGACGACTGCGCCGTGGCTGAAAATTACGGTTTGAAAATCAAAATCGTTCCGGGAAGCTATGCCAACATCAAAATCACAACGCCGGAGGATTTGCTGTTTGCGCAAGGGTACTTGACGGGCGAGGGCTAAATCCGGTAAATGTCCCTGATTTCTTTTGCGAATCGGGCATAATCAAGTGGACGGTTGCCAGGAAAGGAAGCGCAACACTTATGATACGAATTGGCTATGGACTAGACACGCATCGCCTGACGGAAGGGCGAAAACTTATTCTCTGCGGTGTGGACATCCCTTTCCATTTTGGTCTTCTGGGGCATTCGGATGCCGATGTCCCGGTGCACGCGCTGATGGACGCGGTTCTGGGCGCTATGGCGCTGGGTGATATCGGCCGCCATTTTCCCGACACCGATGCGCGCTACGCGGGGGCGGACAGCTTAAAGCTTTTGGATATTGTCGTCAAAATGGCGGAGGACGTCGGCTATACCTTCGGCAACGCCGACATCACCATTGTGGCGCAGCAGCCTAAGCTTGCGCCCTATGTTGAACAAATGCGCGAAAATATTGCCCGGGTTTGCGGGACTGTGCCCGACAGGGTGAGCATCAAGGCTACCACCACAGAGCAGCTGGGCTTTGAGGGACGGGGCGAGGGGATATCCGCCCATGCGGCGGTATTGTTCTTCAAAAATGATATCGATATGGGTACGGAGCTTTAAAGCGGCTTATCAGCAAACCGCCTCAGGGCATACCCGGCATGGCGTGAACAAAAAGGGCGGGCACAAAGCTTGCCGTAAATTTAAAAAAAAGATTGACAAGTTTTATAAAGCCATATATAATATTTAGCGTATCCGCACCTTCGGGCGGATAAACATACGGATACTTGGCGCGGCTTTTGGCGCAGCAGTTTGAATTGGCTTGCGGGAGGTGCAAACAGTGAAAAGAACATACCAGCCTAAAAAGAGGCAGAGAAGCAAGGTTCATGGTTTCAGAAAAAGAATGAGCACTGCCAACGGCAGGAAGGTTTTGGCTAGAAGAAGACTGAAGGGCAGAAAAAGACTGTCAGCATAAAAGGCCACTTGGTGGTCTTTTTATCTTCTTGCTGCAAAAATTCCGTCCATTTGACGATTTTTGTCCGGGGGCGGATACCAGTAAAAAAGCGGTGAGTTTATGCAACATACGGTTTCAATGAAATACAACTGCGATTTTAAAAGACTGTACTACAGAGGCGACAGCATTGCGGCGGGTTTTTTGGTGCTTTACTACCGCAAAAAGAATCAAAGCGGCAACTGTCTGGGTATTACCGTCAGCAAAAAGCTGGGCAATGCGGTCACAAGGAATCGGATACGCAGGCTGATCAAAGAAAGCTATCGCTTAAAGGAAGCCGACATTGCCAAAGGTTACGATATTGTGTTTGTGGCAAGGACCCGGGCCGCGGGCTGCTGCTTTGAGCAAATCAGCCGGGATATGAGCTTTCTTTTGAAAAAAAGCGGGTTGCGTTTGGATGCGGCCGGGCAATGACACGTGTTATAGCAGTGCGCCGTTGTTTTGCGAAAAGGGTGTGGGTATTGTGAAAACTGCCGTCTTGTTTCTGATCCGGTTTTATCAAACATACCTGACCGGGCTGAAGCGCTCCGGCTGCTGCCGGTTTAGCCCCACATGCTCCCAGTACGCTTTTGAGGCGGTAAGCAGGTACGGCACGTTTAAAGGTCTATGGCTGGCGCTTTTGCGGCTGCTTCGCTGCAATCCCTTGTTTCCGGGCGGCTACGACCCGTTGAAGTAGTATAACGGAAAGCCGTGCTTTATCCCGGCGGCATATGCCTGCCTGACAAACCAACCAAATTACTTCTGAAAAATGACGGGTGCTTGCGTACCCCAGTGGTCGGCTTTTGTCCGTTCATGTTTTTGGAAAACAGGAGGAAACAGAATTTATGCAGCATATTTTCACGTGGCTGATTGTACAGCCGATGGGATATATTATTGAAACCATCTATCGTCTTATCCCCAATTACGGCGTTACGCTCATAGTCTTTACGCTGGTCATAAAGCTCATTCTTTTGCCGCTCAGCTTAAAATCCCAGAGGTCCATGACAAAACAGCAAAAGCTGGCGCCGCAAATGGCGGAGCTTCAGAAAAAATACGCAAACGACAAAGACAAACTCAACAAGGAAATGATGGAGCTTTATAAGGCAAACGGCGTCAGTCCGGCAAGCGGATGCCTGCCTATGCTTTTGCAGCTTCCCATCATTTTCGGTCTGTTTCAGGTAATCCAAAAACCGATTTCCTATATGCTTCATATCAATTTCAATCTTGCGGATAATATTAATAAGACCCTGCAGCTGCAGGAGATTGTTAAAAATACGCCCAGCCTGCTTGGTATGGTACCGACCGGTTTTGGTTCTGCGAGCATGAAGACATTGGCCGATCAGTACCAGATAGCCATGAGTAATGTTTCAGGTTATATCGACGGGTTTATGGACTGGAAAATTGATTTCAACTTTTTGGGGCTGGATCTTTCCAAGTACCCCAATGAAACATGGGGACCTATTTCGCAATTGCTGAGCGGTCAGATCACGCATAATTTGTGGGTCACGCTCCCGTTGCTGCTGATTCCCATCATGGCAGGCGCTTCGTCATGGCTGCTTACCAAAATGACGCCTCAGCCGGCTGCCAGTCAGGCTGCGCAGGCAAATGCGAATGGGCAGGGCCAGGCCAATGCCGCTGCCAACATGAATAAATCCATGCTGATGCTGATGCCCGTCATGTCTGCCGTATTTACCTTCACACTGCCGGCAGGCGTAGGCTTGTATTGGACCATATCCAATGTGGTGCAGATGATTCAGCAGTATTTTACACAGAAGCATTTCCAAAAAGAGGAGGGGAATTCGATTGTCATCGACACAGTTAAAAAGAATAGTAAAAGTCGCAAAAAGCACAGATGAGGCAATCGCCGAGGCGCTCGCGGAGCTGGGTGTAGGCCGTGAAATGGTTGAGATAGAGGTGCTGGAGGAGAGCAGCAAAGGGCTTTTCGGGATTTTGGGCGGAAAAGACGCCAAGGTCGCGGTCACGCTGAAGCAGACGCCGGTTTCGCTTGCAACCCAGTTTTTAGATGATCTGTTTTTCGGTATGGGGATCAAGGTTGACGTGGAATGTGAGCTTAACGGCGAAGATTTGGCCATTGATTTAAGCGGGCCGGACATGGGAATCGTCATAGGCAAACGCGGCGAAACGCTGGACGCTATTCAATATCTGACCAGCCTGGTTATTAACAAAACAAAAGAATCCTATGTCAAGGTGACCATTGATACCGAAAATTACAGGGCAAAGAGAAAGGACGCTTTAGAGGCGCTGGCAAGCCGTATCGCCGATAAGGTGGCAAAGTCCGGACGCCGCTATATTTTAGAGCCAATGAACCCGTACGAGAGGCGTGTTATCCATGCCGCGCTGCAGGATAATGCAAAAGTTTCTACTTATTCGATCGGTGAGGAGCCTAACCGCAAGGTGGTTGTTGTGCTTAAGGGCGAGTCGAAGGACAGGGGAGAGCAGCGTTTCCCGCACCGTTCCCGTACGTAACGCTTTGAACATGAAGCTGTGCTTTATTATTTATGTAAACCATTTTTGTATTATAACTGAAAAAATAAACCCAAACGGCTGCCGATGACGCGGCCGTTTAGCATATGGAGGCGGCCCCATGAACCAAAACGATACCATTGCAGCTATATCAACACCCTACGGCGCCGGAGGCTTGGGCGTGATCCGTATCAGCGGAAAAAATGCCATAGCGGTGGCGGATAAGGTGTTTTTGGCGGCAAACAGAAAAAAGCTTTCGCAGGCGGACACGCATACGCTGCATTATGGCCATATTACAGATGAAGACACGGCCGCTGTGATAGACGAGGTTATGGCGGGCGTTATGCGCGCGCCGCGCACCTTCACCGGTGAGGATGTGGTGGAGATATCGGCGCACGGCTCTATGGTGGGGCTGCGGCGTATATTGACGCGCCTGATAGAGGCGGGGGCCAGGCTTGCCGAGGCCGGAGAGTTTACAAAGCGCGCTTTTTTAAACGGAAGGCTGGATCTTGCGCAGGCGGAAGCTGTCATTGACATTATAAACGCGGGCAATGACGCAGCGCTTCAAAACGCTGTGGCGCAGCTTGAAGGCACGCTCTCACGAGAGATAAGAAAGATACGCGAGCCTTTGCTGTATGTGTGCGCGCAATTTGCGGCCATGGTGGACTATCCCGACGACGAGATTGCCGAGCTGTCAGAAGAGGGCTTGCGCCGGATATTGCACGCGGCAATATCCGATTGCGAAACGCTTTTGGAAAGCGCCCCTTCCGGCAGGATGATAAAGGAGGGGGTTTTGTGCGTGATCGCGGGAAAGCCCAATGCGGGCAAATCCTCACTTTTAAACGCCCTTTCCCATTCCGAGCGGGCAATCGTAACCGAAATAGAGGGAACCACGCGCGACATTTTGGAAGAATTCATCACCATAAACGGCGTGCCCATACGCCTTGTGGATACCGCCGGTCTGCGCGACGCCAAAGACGCTGTGGAAAAAATCGGCGTTTCGCGCACACGCCAATACATCGACGCGGCTCAGCTTGTTTTGGTTATGCTGGACGGCAGCGCGCACATCACAGAGCAGGACAGGGACGTGCTTGCGCTGACAGACGGCAAAAAACGCATTCTTTTGCTGAACAAATCCGATCTTGAGGTAAAGATAAAAGCCGACGCCGTGCAGGCTATGGCCCCGGAGGCGCCAATCATTTCTGTGTCCGCGGTAAGCGGAGAGGGCATTGCCGGGCTGAAAAATGCAATAGCGTCGCTTTGCGACCAAAGCGGCATCACACCCACGAGCGCCGCACTGTCCAATCTGCGTCATGCAGAGGCGGTAGCCGAAGCGCTGAGGTCGCTTCAAAACGCGCTTGACACTTTAGATGGCGGTATACCTATGGATATGTGCGTCATTGATGTCACCGGCGCGGTGGAAGCGCTGGGTCTGCTGACCGGCGAAACGGTCAGCGCCGATATTGTGGATAAGATCTTTGCGGAATTCTGCGTGGGGAAATAAGCGTTTGCGCTGTCAGCGCCGCCGCCCGTCAATCCCCCATGCATATCCCCATATTGCGCGCCACATCCACCATCTGGTGATCGATAGGCACGAGCTTTGTTATGCCCGCTATTTCTGCAAGGGGATTGTGCGTCACAACGTTATTCTTCATAGCCACTGTCACACCGTATATATCGCGCTCTATCAGCGTTGCCGCATATACGCCGAACTGGGTGGCAAGCACACGGTCGTAAGCAGTCGGACTTCCGCCGCGCACAATATGGCCGGAGATGACCACACGCGTCTGGTAGCCGGAACCGGCTTCGATCTGGTCGGCAATCCGCTGTGTCGCCGTTTTATATCCCGCCTGCTCGCGGTGGCCGGCGCGTTCCTTTTTTTTCATATTGGCTTCATCAGCGTCCATAGCGCCTTCGGCCACCACAATGATGGAAAACGCACGTCCGTTTCTGGCACGGCGGTCAATGGCCTCCATCACCGCCTCAAAGCGGTAGGGGACTTCGGGGATAAGGATAATGTCGGCGCCGCCGGCAAGCCCCGAATACAGCGTAAGCCAGCCGGCCTTGTTGCCCATCACCTCAATCAGCATAACACGCCTGTGGCTGGATGCTGTTGTGTGGATCTTGTCTATCACATCGGTTGCGGTACCCACCGCGGTATGAAAGCCGAAGGTCACGTCGGTCCCGTAAATGTCGTTGTCTATGGTTTTGGGCAGGCCTATGATGTTAAGCCCCTGCTCGGCAAGCAGGTTGGCGGTTTTGTGCGTGCCGTTTCCGCCCAGGGTGAGCAGGCAGTCGAGCTTCATTTCTTTATAGTACTTTTTCATGTTTGAAACCTTATTGATATTATCTTCCTCAATCACCTGCATTTTGCTGTACGGCTGGCGGGAGGTGCCTAAAATGGTTCCGCCCATGGTGAGGATGCCGGAAAAATCCGACGGCTTCATCACATGGTATTCACCGAAAATCAGGCCGTGATAGCCGTCCTCGATGCCTATCATTTCCACATTGTCCGCTCCGATGCGTTCGTATACCGCTTTGGCGACCCCGCGTATGGTGGCGTTGAGACCGGGGCAGTCGCCGCCGCTTGTGAGCAGGCCTATTCGTTTTTTCATATGCTACCTCCTTTTAAACTTCTGACCCATATCGTATTGTGTGTAATATCCGGCTGACAATACAGGGATTAATACTGATTTCAATTTAAAATATAGATAAAAACTGGTCTTTTTTTCGCCATGCTTTGTTGTCGCCGGCGGAAATACACCAAGTATTCCCACCGGCTTCCGCCTTGCCTGACGAAAAAAATCCTGCGTTTTTATTGTTATATTTCAAAATGGAATCAGTATAAAAGATGATTGCCGCATAATCTTGTATTTTTGATTTATCCATTGTATAGTATATATATGTAATATTCAAGAATTATTTCTGCATTGCCTTGAAAGCGGGGTGTGGGCTATGGAAAGGGAAAACGCAGCGGGCATCTACATCAACAGGGAGCTTAGCTGGCTCAAATTCAACGAGCGCGTGCTGGAGGAGGCGGAGGACGCAAAGCTTCCCCTTTTGGAGCGTTTGAAGTTTGTTTCTATTTTTGGCAGCAACTTAGACGAGTTTTTTATGGTGCGTGTGGGCAGCCTCTACGACCAGTCGGTCTTTCATCCCAACGTTGAGGAAAACAAGTGCCATATGACGGCGGGAGAGCAGATGCATGCTGTTTTTGAGACTGTGCCTGCGCTCCTGAAAAGAAAGGATGCGGCGTTTCGCGCTATCATGGCCAGTCTGGACAAGGAAGGCATCACCAAGGTGGATTTTGATCATATATCCGCACCCGACGAAGCCTTCTACAAAAGTTATTTTATCGATGAAATCTTTCCGCTGCTCTCGCCGCAGATTGTGGACAAACACCACCCCTTCCCGTTCCTGCGCAATAATGAGGTGTATATCGGTGTCCACATGCGCACAAAGTCGGATCAGTTAAAGCTCGGCCTTGTGCCGGTGGGCGCGCAGTTTGAAAGGGTCCACCTGCTTAATACCGAGCGGGGCGTACGCCTCGCGCTGATAGAAGACATGATTTATCATTTCGCGGACAGCGTATTCACCAAATATACCATTGCAAGCAAGATCATGCTGCGCGTGACGCGCAACGCCGACCTGGAGGCGGAGGAAGCGCTCTATGATGAAGACATAGACTGGCGCGACATGATGCAGGATCTTTTAAAGACCAGGCGCAGGCTTGCCGCCGTGCGCCTGCAGGTAAACAAGCCGCTTTCGGGCGACCTTTGCGCGTATCTTACCGAAAAGCTTCAGATTACCAAGCGGCAGATATTTTTGGAGGAAAGCCCGTTTGACGTTTCGTTTGCGTTTATGCTGGCAAACCGGTACGCGAAGCAATATCCGCACCTCGTTAACGATACGCTCACGCCGGTGTATCCCGTCAATATTGACCACCATATTCCCATCATGCAGCAGGCGCTTACGCGTGATCTGCTCCTGTCTTTCCCCTACCATAGCATCAGGCCGTTTGTAAGGCTCTTAGAGGAGGCGGCGGCGGATGAAACGGTCGCTTCCATTAAAATATCGCTTTATCGCGTTGCCAAGAACTCCCAGATACTGTCGGCGCTTTTAAAGGCGGCCGAAAACGGCAAGCAGGTCCTGGCGGTTTTGGAGCTGCGCGCGCGTTTTGATGAGCAAAACAACATCGACTGGTCAAAGCAGCTTGAGCAGGCGGGCTGCACTGTTATCTACGGTCTTGACGAGTACAAGGTGCATTCAAAACTGCTTTTGATAACCCGCCGGGTCGATGCCAAAATAACGTATGTGACCCAGATTGGCACAGGCAATTACAATGAAAAGACGGCGGAGCTCTACACCGACCTTTCGGTCGTCACGACGGATCACCGCATAGGCATAGAGGCGCTTAATGTGTTCAATAATCTTGCGCTCGGCCAAACGGTGGAATATTCGGAGCTTCTATTGGTGGCGCCTAATTGCTTCAGCCAGCGGCTCATTGATCTGATCAACCGTGAAATCACATATGCCAAAAGCGGTGAGGAGGCGTTTATGATGCTCAAGTGCAACGCCGTTACCGATAAGGAGATTATCGATAAGCTGATCGAAGCGTCGCAGGCAGGCGTTAAGATCAAAATGCTTGTCCGTGGCATATGCTGTTTCCGGCCGGGCGTTCCCGGCTATACCGACAATATCACCGTAAAGAGCATAGTGGGCCGTTTTTTGGAGCATTCAAGAATCTATGTGTTCGGGACGCCGGGGCGCCGCAAAATATATATTTCCTCGGCCGACCTTATGACAAGAAACACGCAGCGTCGCATAGAAGTGGCAATGCCTGTCCTGGATGGCGAATGCATAAAGACCATTATGGCAATGCTACAGATTTTGGATGCGGATAACGTGAAAGCGCGCATCATGCTGCCGGACGGCAGCTATGACAGATATGCAGGTGCCGGTGATGCGCCCAGGACCGATGCGCAGCGATACTTTTTTGAAATGTTTGCAAACGAAGCGCCAATCCCCAATCTTAATCCTGCCCAGAAGCGGGGCTTTTGGCACGCGCTTAAAGCGTGGTTTAAGCGCCGGTAAAGCGGGCAGCGCCCGCTGGCATCACGGGGGTAGTCTTGCGGCAGTTTTGCCCTTACGCCCGGATCCTTTTGCAAAGCAAAAAGACAAAGTTTTGATCAAACTTTTTCAAAAGTTTGCGGGATTTTCAGGGGCGGCGCCCCTGAATCGCCGTCCGCAGACGGTGAAATCCTAAGCGTATAGGAGCTTTTTTCTTTGTTACTTTCTTTTTGTGATAGAAAAAGAAAGTAAGGTTTTGCTTTTCCCCTTTCATGCGTCAGCCGTGTGACATAATGTTTTAAAGCTTGACAAATATGCCAAAAAAGATATAATAATTAGTGGACATGTCTATTTATGCGATGGAGCGCGCTTGTTTTTGGGACAGGCTCCTGTAAGAAGGTAGGTTTTGCGTGTGGCATTAGGTATTTTTTCTAAAATAAAGGGCTGGTTTTCCCTGTCGTCCGATATCGGCATAGACCTGGGGACGGCGTCCATTCTGGTGCATGTCAAGGATAAGGGGATCGTGCTTTGCGAGCCTTCTGTGGTTGCCATTGACAAGGACAGCGGGAAATTGTACGCTGTGGGCAGTGAGGCGCAAAAAATGCTCGGCCGCACGCCGGGCAATATCGTTGCTATCCGCCCCTTGCGCGAAGGTGTGATTTCGGATTATTCCTCCACAGAGAGGATGCTTAAATATTTTATCCGCAAGGTGACAAAGAACAGGATTTTCAAGCCCCGTATCATGATATGCGTTCCAAGCGGCGTCACGGAGGTAGAGGAGCGCGCTGTGGTGGACGCCGGCACGCAGGCGGGCGGGCGTCAGGTGTATCTGATCGAGGAGCCCATTGCGGCGGCTATCGGCGCAGGCCTTGACATCAGCCGCGCGTGCGGATGCATGGTGGTGGATATCGGCGGAGGCACCTCAGATGTGGCGGTGATTTCGCTTGGCGGCATTGTGGTGAGCGATTCCATCAAGGTTGCCGGCGATAGATTTGACGACGCCATAGTGAAATATATCCGCAAGAAGCACAACGCGGTGATCGGCGACAGAACGGCGGAGAGCGTCAAGATCAATATCGGCAGCGTCTATAAGATGGATGAGGAAAAGTCCATGGAGGTGCGGGGGCGCTCATTGCTGTCGGGGCTGCCTATGAGTATCACCATTACTTCCGAAGAGATTCGTGAGGCGTTGGACGAGGTCGCGGTGCAGATCGTGGACACGGTGCATTCTGTATTGGAGCGTACGCCGCCGGAGCTGGTGGGCGATATTGCGGAAAACGGCGTGGCGCTCACGGGGGGCGGCGCCATGATCAGCGGCCTTGACAAGCTGTTGATGGAGAAAACGGGAATAAGGGTCTATCTGGCCGACGATCCGCTGTCGTGCGTGGCAAAGGGTACGGGCGCAGCGCTTGATAATTTGCATGTGCTTCGGGACAAATCGTCATGTGTTTACGATCAGCAGGAATAGAATATATTCAAGGAGGGATGACATGTTAGACAGTGTGCAGATCCAAAGCATCATTCCGCACCGTTATCCGTTTTTGCTTGTGGACAGGGTCGAGCAGATGGCTGACGGCAAAGCGGCAGGTTATAAAAATGTTTCGGTAAACGAGCCTTTTTTTCAGGGACATTTTCCGGGAAATCCTATTATGCCGGGGGTGCTGATTGTGGAAGCGCTGGCTCAGCTGGGCGCTGTGCTTGCTCTTTCCATGGATGAAAACAAGGGTAAGCTTGCGGTTTTCACAGGAATAAATAACTTTAAATTCAGACGCCAGGTCAAGCCGGGAGACGTACTTAAGCTGGAGATTGAGCTGGGAGCGTTTCGCCACGGTATGGGCAAAGCAACCGCCAAGGCTACGGTGGACGGCGAAATGGCGGCAGCGGGCGAAATCGGGTTTGCCATTATAGAAAACTAATATACATAGAACAGCTTGTACAACATGCATAAAAAAAACGTTGAAATTTGTCATATATTTCATGTAAAAAGATGTTGACAAGCTGGGTAAACTGTTGTAATATAATAATCAGATAGGCACCCTGATTTAATCAGACCTGTCTCCAATAAAGGCTAACCTATTGAAAAATAGGGGCGCAAAGCTAGAGGGCCTACGGATTACGCTTGTAATCTATGGCAGCCAGTTGCCGTTTGATTAGACGTTAATGATCTTTTTATTTAAAAGATTGTTTGACTACAGGCAACTGCGTTATCCGGTTGTCTGTTTTTGTATTCTCTGTTTTTATCAAAAAAACACTGAAGGAACGGTTTTGGCCAATCATAAGAACAGGCAAGTCGGCACAAAAGCTATGAGCGGGGTCAAAGCGCAGGACACAGTAATCGGTTGCTTACATAAAGGGCGCAGGGTTGGCAGAAATCCTGAAACAAAAATTTTATTAAGGGGATAAGCTCTTGGCGCCTGATTTAGCGGTCGGTGAAAAGATAGCCCAAATATTAGGGCAGGTATCAAAAGATATCCGAAAAGCGCCCTATGTAAAAAAAGTGATCCTGTTCGGTTCTTACAGTAAAAAATCTTATACCGATGAAAGCGATATTGACATTGCGGTTTTTATTGAGGATGGCGCTGAAAGTATTTTAAATGAGTTTAAGCGGGTAACCTTCCTCTGCTTGGGTTATGGCGTAGATATTCAGCCTCAGGTATTTTATGAAAAAGAGTTGGACGAGCCGATAGGTATTGTTGAGGAAATTGTGGAATCAGGGGTTGAACTGATATTTTAACAGGTAAATAGGGCTAAACAAACGGCAGAGGATAATCTATATGACAAATAGAGAGAAATATAGATACTGGAAGCACCTGTCCGATTATGATTTGCAAACGGCAAAAATAATGCTTGATATGGATCGCGGTACCTATGTCGTAACGCTTTGTTTGCAGGCGCTTGAAAGGCTGATCAAAGGTATGATCGTTTACTATACCGGCAAGGAGGCGCCTAAGTCTAACAATATTACATTTCTTGTCAACAAGCTGACACAGAGCAAGGAATTTGACCACTGCGAGAGGCTGGAGGAAGAAAAAGACAGATACATGGAATTTTTCATTGAGATTATGTTTTACCGCAACAGCGATTATCCCTTTTCCTATAAGAAGGTTATGGACAGATTTATTGGGAAGGAGATGGCACAAAAGCTCTACGACGGTACTGCCAGCGCAATCAACTGGCTGGAAGGGTTCCAGAGTCTATAAAAAAACTGAATAAAGCATTTTTAAAACTTCACGATAATGGCAAAGCAGTTGAAAAGCTGCGACGCAAAACTATAGGGTCTAAGGGCTAACGCCTATGACAGCCAGTTTCCGAATGAAGACACGTGCATGTTTTGGCTAATGGTTACATATTTCCTCTCATTTAGGGGAGGGTGTAGGCTTATTAGCTGTCTTAAACAGTCGTAATTCGGAGTTCTTCGAATTGCGGCTGTTTTCTCGTTATTAAGCATTTTGCTTTTTATACAAAAAATACTGACATTAAAAGCCAAAGGAGAAAGTGATATGTTGGGTATCATGTTTAGTGCAGGGCTTGTCATGGGACTTCTGAGCAAAATGGCATCTGCGCTTATGATCAAGAAACGGCAGGGAAGCGTCGATAATAGCAGGATGTTTAACGGCCTTTACATCAATCTCATTTGGGCGCTGTTGTGCGCGGCAGGTTATCTGGCCATCGGTTTACTGTTTTACGACAATGTGTTCAACATGGTGGAATGCGCGATTGTTTTTTCAATATGTCTTATGATTTCAGTGGTTGATTTCCAGATACGAAAGATACCGAACGAGCTGCTTTTAGCGCTGCTGATTTTAAAAATCGTTATACTTTTCATTACTCATGCAAATCCGTTTAATTCGATAGTGGGTATGCTGTTTGCAGGCGTTGTGTTTTTATTCCCCGCCAAGTTCGGTAAAACGATAGGCATGGGCGATATCAAGCTTGCGATGGTTACGGGCTTTTACTTAAGCACCATCGGCTTTATTCAGACGACAGCCATTATGGGTATTTGTCTGCTGTTTTACTGGCTCTATTTGGTGCTTACACGGAAGGGCGGCTTAAAAACATCCGCGGCGCTTGGTCCGTATATTTCACTGGGCTTCATTATTACACTTTGTGTATCATTAACGATTTAATGCAAGAAAAGCAGAGGGGGGAGTGCTATGAAGTATGGCTTGCCGGAGAAAGGCGGGTAGTAAGCTCCGGGACAGTACCAACGATTGGTTTGGGGTATGGCGGCCTGCGCTTTTGCCGCCGGCGCCTTAGCCAAATACAGCTTTGGCTTTGCAAACGTAACCATATAACCAAAAAACCTAATTTAAAAAAGGAGGAAATGAAAATGAAAAAAATGTTATTGGACGAAAGCGGACAGGGAATGGTGGAGTACGGTTTGATTCTGGGTTTGATCGCAGTGGCGGCTATTACGGCAATTATAGCGTTTAAGGATGACATACTCGGTATATTCACTCGTTCAGGGACTCAACTTGACAACGCTGGTATTCCCGATTAATCACCTCTCACATAAGGGCAATTAATATTGGCAGATTTAATATTAATTGCCCTTAGTTTTTTTTTCTTCAGTATGGAGGGGATCTGACGTGAAGAATATATTTAGCAAATTAAAGAACGAGAAAGGGCAGGCAGTTGTTGAGCTGGCTATCACCGTACCGCTTTTGTTGCTGCTGCTCTGCGGCATCATGGACTACGGCTGGCTCTTTTTCAATAAGCTCAGTGTGAGCAACTACTGCATGGAAGCCACGCGATATGCCATTGTGCATGGCAGCAATGAAACCAGCGAGAGCTTGCGTGCAAAGATTATAACGCGCGTCGGGCAGATTGCGTCGGTCGATCTGGCGGATGCGCTGAGTGTCAGTGTAAATTTCTCGAATCCTTCCCATATCAGCAGCGGGGATGTTACGGTGAATATTTCGTGCCTCGTATCGTCGCTCACACCGCTGACCGCACCTTTGGCGACTGACGGAAAGATCCCGGTTACCTCGCATGTCACCATGCGGATGGAATAAAAATCTTTATTAAAGAGGACGCAGCCTCCGTTGCCTGCGCTGTGGCGCCGCCAAAAATATTATTGGCAGCTGAAAAAATGACAATAACGGGCTTTGCGGCATGCCTGCGCCAAAGCAGCAAACAGCGAGGCCAATATTTACGGCTCCTATTTAAATATAGTTATATACGGCAGGATGACGGCGTCGGGGTCCGGCGCGGCATGTACGCTGTAAAACTCATAGAATAGTGGAGATGCGCAATGAAAAAGATATATTTGCTGGCAGTGATTGCCGCATTGGTCACAGCCTACGCTACATACAGATTTGCCACTTCTTTGGAAAGCAAGGCAAAAAGTCAGGTTTCAGGTTCGGTAAACGTAGTGGTGGCTGCCGTTAAAATTGTAGAAAACACCGTATTGGAAGAGAATATGGTAGAGATAAAACAGATATCCAAAGAGCTTACAGGCGAAGGCTTTGTGAAAAGTCCGTCTGAGGTCGTAGGAAAAATTACAAAATACCCCCTTGCTCCGGGGGAGCCGCTGTATACTGAAAGGCTGTCGCTGGCCGGAGGCGACAACCCCGACAGGCTGGCCTACGAAGTGCCTGCCGGCTACAGGGCGGTTTCGGTTTCGGTCGACGAGGTTTCCGGGGTCACCAACTACCTCAAAAAAGGCGACAGGATCGATGTGATCGCGTATTTTGCAAATGAGATTGAGAAGGGTACAAAACGGATTGCATTTGAAAACCTGCTGGTGCTCAGGACCGGAGAGGAAAAAAGCGCGGGCGCCAAGACCGAATCAGGTTCAGCTAAATACGAAAGCGTTACGCTGGCTGTGACGCCCGAACAGGCGATCGAACTGCAATACGTCATAGCCAACGCCATCATCAGGCTGGTTTTAAGACCCCCGGTGAGCTAAACGATTATCTGTCAAAGAGGGTAGCGCTGTATGGAGATGATTAAAGCTGTCATACTTTCTGATATTGCCGAAACAGGCTTTGATATCAAGAGCAAGATTGCGGACGAAAACATAGCGGTTGTCGGGTTTGGAGATTTAGACCAGCGCGGGTTTGACAAGGTGCTCAGTCTGTGCCCGCATGTGGTAATACTCGCAGGCGCCAAAGGCGAAAGCGCGTTTGAGGTCGCCGGCAGCATTTATTTTAATCTGCCCCACTGCGTCGTTATGCTGATGTGTGACGATATTGACATGGCGCTGATGCAAAAGGCTATGCTTTCAGGTATAAAGAAAGTTGTTGCGCTGGATGCCGACGATGACACTGTCAGGGAATCTGTAAGGGAGTGCTATCGGCTGGAAAGTACGAGGAAAACAAGCGATTTGACCAAAAGCCCCAGCCCGTCTAAGGTGATTTGCGTTTTCGGGGGCAAGGGGGGCATAGGGAAAACCACGATTGCCGCCAATACGGCACTGTGCCTGGCAAAGCAGGGCAAAAAGGTGATCATCATAGACGCCAACCTCCAAATGGGCGATATGCATATGTATTTTGACTGCGACCCCAAGGATACGCTGGGCGAGCTTGTGTATGAGGGCAATCTGGGCGCAATAGAAATTATAAAAAGCTTTATTACCGCCCATTCTTCCGGCGTAGGGATCATTGCCTCACCCAAAAGCCCTGAGTATTCCGAAATTGTTAAGGCGGAGCATTTTGAAAGTATTATCAACACCCTAAGGCCGTACTACGACTATATCATCATTGACCTGCCGCCGGCGTTTACCGATGCCACCATAAGCTGTTTTGAGAATTCCGATAGGATACTGCTGCTGGTGGGCGTTGATATTTCAAGTATCAGGGGCGCGCGCATCAGCCTCTCCATATTGGAGAAGCTGCGTCAGGATGAGAAGGTCACACTTGTTTTGAATAAGTATACAAAGGCTGTCATAGGGGAAAAGGATGTGGAAAGAGTTTTGGCAAGACGGATCGACTACAAGGTATGCCAAAGCGACGATCTGGCCTTAAACAGCCTGAATAAAGGTATTCCCATAGTGGAGATGTACCCCAAGTCAATTATAGGCAAGCAGCTTAAAAGCATAGCCGAGTCGGTGTAATTTCGGGGGAGTGGGAAAAATGGGCCTAATGGAGAGAATATCGGCAAATCCGGTTGCCAAAGCTTCTGTAGAAGATATTGCGCAGTCGGTCCCGACTGAGCTTAAACAAAAGATCCACAACCATGTCATTGACACAATGAACAAGACCAACATAGGGCTCGACAAGGAAGACAAAATAAAAGACATCATTGAGGAAGCCCTGACGCTGGAAATTTCAAATATCACCAGAGGCGAAAGAAGCAAAATAGCGCAGGAGCTCTATGACGAGGTCATGGGCTACGGCCCGCTTGAAAATCTGCTCCGCGACACTAGCGTTTCCGAAATCATGGTAAACGGCCCGGCGCAGGTGTATATCGAAAAAAGCGGCAAGATACAGCTTTCTGACGTTAAATTCAGAAATGAAGAGCATGTGTTAAACATTATAGACAGGATTGTGTCGTCAATCGGCAGGCATATAGACGAGGCAAGCCCTATGGTGGACGCAAGACTCAAGGATGGCTCAAGGGTCAACGCCATCATTCCGCCGCTCAGTCTGATAGGGCCTGTTATCACTATCAGGAAATTTTCCAAGACGCCCATAGGCATCGATAAGCTGATTGAATTCGGATCGCTGACAAGGAAAATGGCAAGCTTTCTTGAGGCCTGTGTCAGAGGCAAGCTCAACGTTGTGGTAGCCGGAGGTACCGGCAGCGGCAAGACTACACTGCTCAATGTCTTGTCGTCGTTTATCCCGCAAAATGAGCGGATCATCACCATTGAGGACGCGGCGGAGCTGCAGCTGAAGCAGGAGCATGTTATCTCGCTTGAGAGCAGGCCTGCCAATCTTGAAGGCAAGGGCGAAATACCCATCAGAAGCCTGCTTAAAAACTCACTGCGTATGCGTCCCGACAGAATTATCATAGGCGAGGTCAGGTCGGGTGAAACGCTCGACATGCTCCAGGCCATGAATACGGGACACGACGGCTCGCTCACCACGCTTCACTCCAATTCACCGCGCGATACCCTTTCCAGAATAGAAATGATGGTTATGATGTCGGGCATGGAGCTGCCGCTAAGAGCCATACGTGAACAGATCGCTTCTTCCATCAACTTGATTGTGCAGCAGTCAAGGCTGCGTGACGGGACAAGAAAAATAACCAACATCACCGAGGTATTGGGCATGGAGGGTGATGTGGTGGTCCTGCAGGATATCTTCAAGTTTAAAACCGAAGGGCAAATGAACTCATCGCATCAGTTTTGCGGAAACTTCGTAGCGACAGGTATTGTACCGGTGTGCTTGAAAAAAATCAGCGAAAACGGCGTGCCCGTCAGTAATGATTGGTTTGATCTGAGATGAAAGAGGGATTATTATGTTGCTTGCTTCAGGTGTTGGGCTCTTGAGCTTTTGCATAATTGTTTTGCTGACAAGATTTTTTTTAAGGCACAGAATAAATATGGAAAAACGGTTGGATAATATATCCGGAAGGACCGAAAGCAAAAAGGAAAAGCATATTTTAACGGCCGAGAAAAAAACCAGGAAAAGCAACCTCCAATTTTTCGCACACCTTAAAATTATAGATGCTCTGGATCGGGAGCTTTCCTCTGCCGGTATTCTGATGAAAGCGGAAGAATTTCTGATTATGTGGATTATTCTGATATTTGTTCCGGCGGGCGTTGTGATTATCCTGTGGGACAATATGATATCGGCGACTTCCCTTGTTATCATCGCGGTTGTGCTTCCGTTGGCGCTGGTACATAGATTCAAAAAAAAAAGAAGGGAAGAATTTACGGTTCAGTTGGGTGATGCGCTGATTACACTTGGCAACTGTTTGCGTTCCGGACTGTCGCTGACACAGGGGATTGAATCTATAGGCAACGAAATGGCCGATCCGCTCGGCAAAGAATTCAAGCGGGTCTATAAGGAAATTAATTACGGCGTTTCTTTGGAAAATGCCCTTGGGGCTTTAAAGGACAGGGTGAAATGTGAGGAGCTTAATCTGATTGTGTCGGCCATACTGATACAGCGTGAAATCGGGGGCAACTTAAGCGCCATTTTAGACAGTGTTTCAGAAACCATAAGAGACAGGCTCAAGATCCGTGCCGAGATAAAGGTCTTGACCGCGACCGGAAGAATGTCGGGATATGTGGTAGGGCTTCTTCCGCCGGCAATCGGCGTCATTCTCATGCTTGCTACGCCCGACTATATCAAAAAGTTTTTTGAGAGCCAGACGGGTATCGGCATGCTGATTGGCGCCGGGTGTCTTGAAGTAATAGGCTTTCTGATCATACAAAAAATAGTGTCTGTGAAATATTAATACTGATTTCAATTTAAAATACAGATAAAAACTTGTCTTTTTCCCACCGTGCTTTGTTGTCGCCAGCAGAAATACATCAAGTATTTCCGCCGGCTGCCGCCACGCCTGGCGAAAAAAATCCTTCGTTTTTATTGCTATATTTCAAAATCAAATCAGTATAAAGGGTGGGGTTCCTATGGTAATTTTAATGAGCAGTTTTGCCGTCACCATGTTTTGTATCGTGGTCCTTCTTTTTGGAGAAAAGGGAGAGGAATACGACCTGATGCAGGCGAGGTACAGCCAGATACAGGGCACTATGGATCTTAGGATGGATGAGGAGATGTCCAAGTCGTTTGCCCAGCGCTTTATTGTTCCTGCCGTTTTGTCTGTCCGAAAACTCCTGCAAAAAAAAAAGACAAAAAAGATAACAAACGCGGACGAAAAGCTTGAAATCGAGCTTAAAATGGCCGGCTTATCGCTATCGGTCAATGAATTCATAAGCATCAAATATTTTATAGCAGGCAGTTTTATGGTGTTGGCCTTTATTATTATGGTAACGCTCAAGAATATGATGTTCTCTCTTCTGTTGTCTTTATTTCTCATCATTCTTGCCATTCTCTTACCGCGTTACTTTTTAAAGGCCAAGACCACGCTGCGCAGAAACAAAATCAAAAACCAGCTGCCGGACGTGCTGGATATTCTTTGCGTCAGTCTTGAAGCGGGGCTGGGATTTGACGGCGCGCTGATGAAGATATCAAGCAAAATCCGGGGGCCGTTTGTAGATGAACTGGTGCTTTTGCACAGGGAAATAAAAATGGGCAAGCCCAGGAAGGAAGCCCTGCGCACGTTTGGCGAACGGAGCAATGTGGAGGAGGTCAAAACCTTTTCCGCCGCCGTGATACAGGCGGAAACTTTAGGTATTTCGGTCAAAAATGTTTTAAAACTGCAGGCTGGCCAGCTCAGGGACGCCAGACGCGAGCTTGCCGAGGAAAAGGGCAAGAAGGCGCCGATTAAAATGATGCTTCCTTTGGTTGTTTTTATTTTTCCAGTGATCTTTGTCATTCTGCTTGGACCCACCGTGATAGAAGTGTTCGGGCACTTTAAGTAAAAAAAGGGGGAAGTCGTATTGAAACAGGTATTTCTCAACGATACGCAGCTTGTCGCTAATCTGCTTGAAGCGACAACATTTTCTCAAAGGTTAAAGGGCCTTTTGTTTACCCAGTATATGTCAGAGGAGAATGGGCTGATGTTGTACCGGTGCAAACAGGTTCATACCTTTGGGATGCATTTTACCATTGATACCGTATTTTTATCAAAGGATATGGAAATCGTTTTTATCCAGGAAGGCCTGTCGCCAAACCGGATCGGCAAATATGTGGGACGGGGTGTGCATGTCTTGGAACTGGCGGAAGGCAGCGCTCAAAAATACAACTTACAAATAGGCGCTAAACTAAAAGTATTGGAGGCATAAAAGATGGAAGACCTTCTTAGTTTGAATGATTTAAGAGAGGAAAGCGAACAGGCTAAGCCCGACTTTAAGCGCACGCTTCTGAGCGGATATGACAAAAAAGACGTAGAGCGGTATATTGAGTCTTTGGCGGATGAGAAGGAACGGATCATCAAAGCATACAACGAGCAGATCCGCGAGCTTCAGACAAGCCTGTCAATGATGGTCAGAGAACGGGACAAGCAGGTGGAAGAAAGCAGCAGGCTGGCCAAGGAGCTTGAAAGCGCTAACCTGGACAGTCAGGCGCAGGCGTTAAAAAACCGGTATCTGGAGGAGCAAAACAAGGAGTTAAACGACCAATTAAACGAATTAAACGCTAACTTTGACAAGATGCTGGCGGGGGATCTGACCGATAATACCGGCGCAGACGCGTCTGCCAATGCCCTGGCGGTTGTTGCGCCGCCCCAAGGTGCGCAGGAGGAAGCAACAGACAAACGCCTTGTTGAGCTTAAGGTGGAAAACGAGGAACTGACCAAAAACTGTACGCATCAGATATCTGTTATAGACAAGCTGAACACGCAGATCCTTGAGCTTACGGAACAGTTGTCGCTTGCTATGGCGTCCAGTCAGTGCGAGATATTGAATCTGCAGGGTGAAATCCACAAAAAAAATGTGTCCTGCAAGCTGATTAAGGATAGTATAGTATCCAATTTAAATGTTATCATGAAAGAAATCAAGACAATAAGCGACTAAGCAAATAAATTTATAAAAGTAATCCTGGAATATATTATTTAAGAAGACCGTAAAAAGCCTCCTATGATTCTTAATTTTATCATATGAAGCTGCTTTTTACAGTTTTTTTTTATAACAATAGGAAATTACGCCAAAATGGATTGCCGGGCACGGGATCGGAATTACCGCTGACTGCCCGCGTAGTGCCAGCGGGTGCGGCCCGCTTTTTTTATTGTTCAGAAAATTGCAAAGTATGCAGACAGCCGCCGGCTATACGCAAAGCACATACCATATTTATGTACTGCCGGCGGGCAAAGATCGTGCTACGCTGTGAGCACAAGCTGGTTTTCTTGCCGTTCTACAGGCTTGCCGAAGCCGTCCTCTACGATATCCATAAACGTTGTGGGAGTAACCTCATTTCTTGCCAGACATCGGATAAAGTCCTCAACGCCGCTCCTGAAGGTGTACAGGGAGGGTGTCATTACCTGTTCTATCTTATTTGCGCGTCGCATTTGCACCGCTACACCAAAGGTCACGACACCAAAAGAATCCGGCAGTGATATTTGGTCTTCGACAATGCAGTAGTCCAGGTAAAACGCTTCTCCTGTAATCTCGTCGTGTACAGTGACGGTGATATAAGGATCGTTCCACATTGGTATTCCCCCTCATATTATTTTTTTTAATACTAATCTATCACTGTGGGAAATTAGTATTTCACTTGGGTTATTAATACTTTAGGGAAGAAGATGATGTACGCGAGCGCATGCATTTTTGTGACATTGTGAATGGATATCTTACATATTTATGTTACCTGTATGTCACAGAGATTAAAATATATCAACAAAATGAATTATATCAATCGGTTGCGCATTTGTGAATATAAAACCATCGCATAATTCATGGTAATCTGGCATTCTTTTGCATAAGGCATGTCGAAAGCTATTATTTTATGTCTGAATATATCCCGAAATGGCGTATGTTGTAAACAAGTTAACATAACAACTGGCCTTGCCATATTTTTTGTATTGCCATCCGCCCGGACTTCTGGTACAATGTAGCTATAGCTGTATCAAGAAAGGGGCAGGGGGAGAGATGGTAAGGAAATCGGTCAGCAAGTCGGTCAAGCTGCTCAAAGACATGCATAAAGCCGCCAAGCGGCTGATAAAAGCAGGTATCCTGTTTTCAATCTTTCTTCTTGCCGTCTGCGTCGCTATGGGAACAGTCAACCTGATGTATTACTTAAATCCGGCCATTACCTGGATGAATATACACCTAACCGAAAGCGCCGTTTCCATGTTTACATTGACCATAGGCTGCGGCCTTATGTTTGACTACCATATCAAGAAAAGAGAGAACCAACCATAATAACAATGCGGCGCTTATCTGCAGTGCGCAGGGGCAGCCTGGTCTGCCGTGATATTGCATCGTACCAAAAACGGGCCGCTTACTTGCGGCCTTTTTTAAAATATAGGAAATTGTGCTAATACCATTTAACTGCTAAAATAGAGATATCTTCACTGTCTTTTGCTGTCCTGCTATGTTGTCGTCCTTGACAGGCGTCAGACTGTCTGCGTCCTCCGCCTTGCGGGGCAGCAAAAATCCTCGTAACGCTTATCCCGATTTCAACAGTTAAATAGTATAAAACAGGCTGCACAGGCAGGCCGTTGTCAGCGGTCCGCCTGTGCAGATACAGCGGGCGAGGCCCGTTTTTCAATGAGGAGCGGTGATGCACAGGATGAATGCCCCGTTATTTGACGCGGTAAGAAAATACGCCAGACAGAAGCATCTGTCATTTCATATGCCTGTCCATGGCGGTGGAAGCGCCCTGCCGCCGGATGTGGCGGGGGCTCTGGGCAGCTTTGACGTTACAGAGCTTGACGCTACCGATAACCTGGCCTGCCCAGACGGGTGTATTCTTGAGGCGCACCGTGCGGCGGCAGGGGCGTTTGGCTGTGAATTTGCGCATTATATGGTCGGCGGCTCCACAAGCAGTATTCAGGCTATGCTGCTGGCAACGTGCAGGCGGGGTGATACGCTTATCGTGGACAGATGCGCCCACGCCAGTGTGATCAACGCGTGTGTCATGTATGGCATCATGCCGGTATTTGCGGAGCGGGACACACTGGACGATTTTGATGTGGCGGCACCCGTCAGTCCCGGCAGTATCGCACGTGCGGCGGCGGAAAATCCGCACGCTAAGGCGGTGCTTATCACCACCCCGACCTATTACGGAATCTGCAGCGATGTTGCCGCTATTGCAAGGCTTACCCATGACGCAGGAATGCTCCTGCTGGCTGACTGCGCCCACGGTTCGCACTTTGCGTTTTGCGACAGCTTTCCCCAGCCGCCTGTCCGGCAGGGAGCAGACCTTTGCGCCATGTCGCTTCACAAGACGCTGGGCGCGCTTACGCAGACCTCTGTTTTGCTGGGCAGCGGAAACCGGTTTGACAAAGCAAGGCTGAAGGCCGCCATAAATATGGTACAGACCTCCAGCCCGTCTTATATGATGCTGTGCGTGGCAGATTTTATCCGCGCAGACCTTGCCGAGAGGGGCAATGCGCTTCTTTCACTTGCAGCTGTGCGCAGCGAAGCGGTCGCATCCGCTATACAGGCGCAAACCCTATGCCGGTGTCTGCCCCGGCAGGGCGGTATGCACGACCCGCTGCGGCTGGTGATTAACTTTTCTGCCTATGGGATCAGCGGATATGAGGCGGCCCGGATCCTTCGCGAAAGCCACCGCATGGAGGTGGAGATGTCGGACAGGCATAATATTGTCTGCATTGTGGGCCCCTACGCTACGCAGGGTGAGCTGCAAAGCCTCCAGGAGGCTGTTATAGCCATTGCCCTTGCGTTGGATAAGCCTTGCCTGCAACGCGCTGCCTCGCTGCCTCTGCCTGTGATAGAGATGCGCATGAATCCTGCCGGGGCATTCTGTGCAGACAGCGAATTGCTGCCGGTCGGACAGTGCAGGGGCAGGATCTCCGCTGCCAATATAGCCGCGTTCCCGCCCGGCGTGCCCGTCATTGTCTGCGGATGCGAAATTACCGCAGAGTCGCTTGACTATCTTACAGCCTTTACAGCCGACGGCGGCCGGGTGTCGGGTATGAGCCAAACGGATCGCATTGCGGTCGTCAAAGCCTGAACTTTATGTTCTATCCATAATCAAAACCACCAGTTGAACTGGTGGTTTGCACAAGCCCTAAAAGGGCATATTACTGGCGCAGCGTCTTAAGACGCATTGAATAAGTCCGCCAACCGCATTACTATTACAGGCCGCCGCTTAAGCG
>JAKJBW010000044.1 GCA_022706785.1 Bacillota bacterium | reverse complement strand
CCGCCACATCTGCTTTGATGTCGCTTGTCAGCGCTTGGTGTTGCGGCAGCTTGCAGTTAGCGCTCCATATAGATTCCATTTGCTTGCCTCTCTTTCATTCGCTTATTTAATTCATCAATCCCGCAAAAAGGCTGACTGCATGTCCTGCCTTCGCATAGGTAGAATGTTGCTTCGCTGCCAAGCATGGCATAGTCTTTTGTGAAAGGTGCGGCAGCCGCGTCTTTTATTGTCAGCGTTGTATTTGGATAGAAGCTTTTGCCCATAACAAGGGCAAGCTCGTTTAATTTTTCTGCAGGCACTACGCCTGTAATCTGTAAGGAAGGATATAGCTCTGCGCATATGGCAATCAGCGAAAAGCAGAATCCTTCGGGATAACCCTGCGCTGTGCCGGCAACAAATGCCAGCTGCTTTTGCGCCGCACTGTTAAACACTTCGTTTCCTGTAAGACGCGACAGCATAATAAGGTTATACGTTGCGACAGAGTTTGCAGACGGCATGGCTCCGTCATAGGTTTCCTTAGGGCGGGTAATCAGCGTCTCTGCATCTGTGCCGGACAGGTAAAAGCCGCCGCCTGCACTGTCGTAAAAGTGAGCAAGCATACGGTTTTGATAATCACTTGCCTTTTGCAGATAGGCGGAGTGGTAAGTCGCTTCATAAAGCTCAATGAGCGCCAGGATCAAGAACGCATAATCGTCTGCCAGACCGGCGCCCGCGGCGTCGCCGTCGCTGTAACGGATCAGAAGCGAGCCGTCCTTACCGCTCAGATTGGCCTGTACAAAAGCCAATGCGCGCTCGGCTGATTTTAAATATTTCTCATCGCCCAGAACGCGGTATGCCTTTGCCAAGGCGGCGATCATCAGTGCGTTCCACGAGGTGAGTATTTTGGTGTCCTTGTGCAGACGTGCCCTGGCGCTGCGGTAGGCAAGCATTTTCTGGCGCAGAGCGTCCAGCCTGCTGTCGTGTGGATTATAATTATCATTTTTTATTAAATTGGATATGCTTTTTCCCTCAAAGTTGCCTTGATGTGTTATGTCAAAGAAGCTGTTAAAATAGTTTGCGTCAGCATCACCCAACACGGCGGCCGTTTCACTTGGCGTAAGCAGATAGTATTTGCCTTCCTCGCCATCGCTGTCCGCGTCCTGCGCACAATAGAATCCGCCTTCAGGGTCGGTCATCTCCCGACCGACATACTCAAAAATTTTTACCGCGACATCTTTGTAAAGCTCTCTTTGCGTTACCTGGAACGCCTCAAGATATATCATAGCAAGCAAAGCGTTGTCGTAGAGCATTTTTTCAAAGTGGGGAGCAAGCCATTTTTCATCCGTCGAATAACGCGAAAAACCGAAGCCTATATGGTCAAATATGCCGCCGCGATACATATGCTCCAGGGTTTTTTCCACCATTGTGAGAGCCGAACCGTCTTTTTCATAGTCATAATACCGCAGCAAAAACATAAGGACATGAGGCGAGGGGAACTTCGGCGCTCTGCCAAAACCGCCGTATTGTTCATCGAAATTTTTCTTTAGCCGGTAAAACGCCTGTTTTATCAGCGCCTTGTCAGGGTGTGCGGCATCCACGGTCTGCTTGGTCGGTTGCAGCGCGTTTGTGATTTCTTCTCCTGATAAAATCAGTCTCTTGCGGTCGGCAGTCCAAAGCTGTAAAACCTTTTGCAAAAGCTCGATAAGTCCCGTCATTCCATAGCGCGGTTCTTTAGGCAGATAAGTGGCCGCAAAAAATGGCTTTTGATCGGGGGTCAAAAGCAGTGTAAGAGGCCAGCCGCCCTGGCCTGTGAGTGCCTGACAGGCGGACATATAAACCGCATCAATGTCGGGTCTTTCCTCCCTGTCCACTTTGATTGCGACAAATCCTTCGTTAATGACTTGCGCGACATGCGCATCCTCAAATGATTCGCGCTCCATAACATGGCACCAATGACATGTTCTCAAAAGCATAAATTCAGCTATAGCCAATAGAGAGGAACACAGGCTTATTTTCAGCCTTTGCTTTTTCAAACGCTTCATCACACCAAGGGAACCATTCTACAGGGTTATAAGCATGCTGTAGAAGGTATGGGGATTTCTCATTTGCCAATCTATTGGCTTTACTTGATTTATACATATGGCATCACCTTCCTTTCACAATGGTTTATTATGGCACTACCCTTTTTATCCCTACATGTGCAGGGAAAACAGGATTATTATATTTTTACCACTGTGGGGAAGGTTTATCCCAAATATTAATCTTTATCTGCTGATGGGAAAATCATCAAGAGCTTTGGGGGTGTATTTTTGTATTATATGTACTGAAAGGGTTTATACTACAGTAGTATATATTTTCAATGCTGATACATAGGCATGAAAAATTTACTATGCGAAGGCTATCCAGTAATCAACATACTATTTTTGATAAATATATTTTTAAGTTAGGAGAAAACACCTAATGAAGGTAGCAATTATTGGTGCAGGACTTGCAGGATTGGCATGTGCGTATGAACTGCAGAAAAGTGGAATAACAGCGGATATTTTTGAAAAGACAAGCCTTGTTGGTGAAAACATTGAACTTCCGGCAATATTACTTAAAATGTTTAATGCTCCTGTTAAGGACCCTCTGAAATATTTGAGAAAAGAATTTGATTTAAGCTTAAATCCGCATTACAACCTAAATGAGATGGTATTGAATGCTCCTGATAAAACTACCGTTATTCAAGCAGAGCTTGGTTGGATTTTTAGAAGAGGATATTTTACCCATTCCATGCCCAATCAAATAAGAGACTATGTAAAAGCTCCCATAAACGTAAATACTCCGGTTTATTATAAAGACTTAAAGGATAAATTTGAGCATATTGTCATAGCTTCCGGTTCATTGGTTGAAGCAGATGAAATGAATATATTAACAGAAACTTTCAAGTCTTGGACAAGGATTGCGACTGTAAGTGGAGAGTTTAAAACTGATTCAATCACAATATGGGTCAACAATGATTTTGCTAAAAACTCATATGGGTATCTTGTTCCGGATACGCATAACGAAGCAAAATTGGTTCTGATTGTTAATGATATTCAAGTCCATCAACTTGATGATTATTGGAATAAGTTTATAAGCACAGCAAAGAAAGATCTTAATTATGAAATAGTCAAGACAATGGATGTAAACCATAAAGTTGGTATAGTAAATCGTGTCCAAGTGGGCAATTATTATTTTACAGGATATGCTGGCGGGTTTATTGATGATTTTATTGGATTTGGTTCGCTTAAAGCTATAATCAGCGGTTTATTTGCTGCAAGAGCCATAATCAATAAACAGGATTATAACAAGGTAATGAAGCCATTTACAAAGTATATTCAAAAAGTGCATTTGTACAGAGAAGCCATTAATACTTTTGACAATCAGGATTTTAATACGTTAATAACTCTATTAGGCGCTCCTGTATCAAAATTACTGGCGTATAAAAATCCATTATATAGGGTAACCCAGACTGCACCTTTATTGAAGCTATATAACAGCATAAATAAAAATAAAAATCATTAGAATGCATTCCATAGACACGATAAAGCTCTGATGAGAAGTGAGGGCTGCGGGATTTGCCTTTGCGGTGTTGTCAGCAATGGCAGGTGCAATGGCCTATGGATAAGATGGGCTTTTTGTTTTACCAGAAGCTTCTGCGTTCCATGCAAACCAGCTTATGGGGTTGTGGGCGCACTGCAAAAAGTACTGTTTTATTTTTATGAATATTTTCGCTTGCGGGCAAAGCGTCATAGTAAAAACGCGGACAATGGAAAAAATCATCTTGACATACGGTTTTACATATGATATATTAATAAAAAATGACAATCTAATACCATATACTGTGAAGAGGAATAGTAGCTGTTTGGAAGCTTTCAGAGAGCCGGTGGTTGGTGTGAACCGGCAGCGGAAGGGCAGTGAACTCGCCTTGGAGTATTCCCACCGAACGTGTATCGCCAGTAGGCTGGGACGGGTGCTTCCCGTTACAGAAGCAGGATATGCGCCCTTGGGCAAGTATCTGCAGAGTGCCCATAATTGATATGGGAATAGGAGTGGTACCGCGGGAGTTTGACTTTCGTCTCCAGTAATGGGAGAAGAGGGTCATTTTTTATTTTCCCCAAACGGGAAATAAAGCGAACGGAGGTATTGTCCTATGCAAAACAAAAACGAAGTTTCTATGCCGAACCACACTAAGTACAGTCCCTTTGCGCCCATACCGCTGCAAAACAGGCAGTGGCCGGACCGCCAGATCACCAAAAGTCCGGTATGGGTCAGCAGCGACCTTCGGGACGGCAACCAATCGCTTGAGGTGCCGATGAGCCTGGACCAAAAGCTGTATTTCTTTAAGCAGCTGGTCAAAATGGGGTTTAAGACCATAGAGATCAGCTTCCCGGCCGCGTCGGATACCGAATTTGAATTTACACGCCATTTGATTGAACATGACCTTGTCCCTGACGATGTGGCGATACAGGTTTTGACCCAGTCGCGCGACCATATTATTGAAAGGACCTTTGAGGCGCTGAAAGGCGCAAAAAACGCGGTGGTACACCTGTACAATTCCACATCCACCCTGCAGCGCGATGTGGTCTTCAATTTTACCAGGCAGCAGTGTATCGATCTTGCGGTTTACGGCGCTAAGAAGATCAAAGAATATATCGACAGCGATACAAGCGCCACAAACTGGATCTTGGAGTATTCGCCCGAGAGCTTTTCGGGCACAGAAGCGGATTTTGCGGTGGAAATCTGTGATGCTGTGCTGGATGTATGGCAGCCGACAGAGGACAACAAAGCCATCATTAACCTGCCCAATACTGTAGAAATGTCTACGCCCAATTCCTACGCCGATCAGGTGGAGTATTACTGCACGCACACAAGGTGGCGTGCACAGACCATTGTCAGCCTGCATCCGCACAATGACCGCGGCACCGCTGTTGCGGCCGCAGAGCTGGGACTCCTGGCGGGCGGCGAGCGTGTGGAGGGTACGCTGTTCGGCAATGGCGAGCGCACCGGGAACGCGGATATCGTGAATCTGGCGATGAACATGTACTCCCACGGTATTGATCCGGGGCTTGACTTTACCAATATTGATGAGATTGTGGAGGGCTATGAACAGTGCACAGCCATGTGTGTGCATGAGCGGCATCCGTGGGCGGGCAAGCTGGTGTTTACCTCCTTTTCCGGTTCACATCAGGATGCGATCAAAAAGGGTATGCTCCGTCAAAAGGCGCATCCCGAGCACTGGGAGGTGCCGTATCTGCCCATCGACCCCAAAGACATTGGGCGCACATACGAGCCGATTATCCGTATCAACAGCCAGTCCGGCAAGGGTGGCGTGGCGTTTATTATGGAGCACAACTTCGGGTTTATCCTGCCAAAGCCGGTGCAGCAGGAGTTTAGCAAACTGTGCACCTCTGTTTCGGACGAGAATCACAAGGAGCTGCTTCCGCAGGAGGTATTTGACCTCTTTGACAGGGAGTATATCAATATTAAGGCGCCGATTGCGCTTAAGTCATACAGTGAAAATGTGGAGGATAAAGACGAGATTAACGTTTCTGTGACCATTACAATGGATGGCAGGGCGATCAACATCTCAGGCACCGGCAACGGTCTTTTGGACGGATTTGTGAACGGTTTGAAGGCTCAGCTGGGCATTGGTGCGGAAATTGTGCTCTATAGCCAGCACGCCATGACAAGCGGCTCTGAGGCGCTCGCGGTTTCATATGTTCAGATCGAAAATGAGGGCAGGGTATTTAGCGGCGCAGGCATTTCGTCAAACGTATCCAAATCGGCGCTGCGCGCTGTGGTGAGTGCGGTAAACCGCATGATTAAGCAAGTAAACGCATAAAAAGCAGGCAGGCAGCTGTTAGCTTACAGCTTATGCCCGGTAGCCTGTTGTGGCGCAATTTCCTATAACGTAAAAAATGAGGGGCGGAGCCGCCCCTCATTTTTGTGTATCAGTCCTAAAAATTAGTAAGGTTATTTCAATACAGCGCCCTCGCTGGCGGACGATACCATGCGCTGGTAGCGGTTTAGCCAGCCTGTTTTCACGTTAGGCTCAGGCGCGCTCCAGCCAGCCCTGCGGCGTGCAAGCTCATCATCCGAAACGTTTAGCGTCAGCTTTCCTGACGGGATGTCGACGCTGATCTCGTCGCCGTCTTGCACAAGCGCGATTGTGCCGCCTTCCGCCGCTTCGGGGGCAACGTGTCCGATAGCCGCGCCTCGTGTGGCGCCGGAAAAGCGTCCGTCCGTGATGAGCGCTACGTCTTTGTCAAGCCCCATACCCGCCAAGGCAGAGGTGGGGGAAAGCATCTCACGCATACCGGGGCCGCCTTTAGGCCCTTCATAGCGGATAACCACCACATTGCCCGGGCGCACCTTGCCCGCATAAATGGCCGCAATGCTGTCCTCTTCGCAGTCAAACACCATGGCGCGGCCCATGTAAACAAGCATCTTTTCGTCAACCGCTGAGCGTTTGACCACACATCCTTTTTCGGCAAGGTTGCCGTAAAGAACGGCAATACCGCCGCTTTGGCTGTAGGGCGTTTCGATATCACGAATGATATTATGGTTTTTATTCACCGCGTCGGCGATGTTTTCGCCGACCGTATGTCCTGTTACGGTTTTTAAGCTCAAATTGAGCAGATTTTTTTTGGAAAGCTCCTTCATCACTACCGCGACGCCGCCCGCTTCGTAGAGGTCCTGCATATGGTGCGGACCGGCAGGGCTTAACCGGCAGAGATTGGGTGTGCTTTCACTAATCCGGTTGACCACACTTAGATCCACCGGGACTTGCGCTTCATTTGCGATTGCTAAAAGATGAAGCACGCTGTTTGAGGAGCATCCCAGAGCCATGTCAACCCTGAGCGCGTTTTCAAAAGCCTTGGGCGTCAGGATGTCGCGTGGACGGATGTTTTCTTCAAGCAGCTTCATCACGGCCATGCCCGCCTTTTTTGCAAGGCGTATGCGGGCCGAGGCGACGGCAGGGATACTCCCGTTGCCGGGCAGCGCCATGCCGATGGCTTCACTCAGACAGTTCATGGAGTTTGCGGTAAACATGCCGGAGCAGGAACCGCAGCCCGGGCATGCGCTTTGCTCCACGCATGTCAAGTCTGTATCGCTTATCATGTCCGCTTTTCTTGCGCCCACTGCTTCAAATGTGGTAGACAGACTGGTGTGCTCACCGCCTTCGCTCCTGCCCGCGAGCATAGGCCCGCCGCTTACCAGAATGGACGGGATGTTCAGGCGCGCCGCCGCCATCAGCATGCCCGGCACAATCTTGTCACAGTTGGGTATTAAGACAAGCGCGTCAAAGCAGTGCGAGAGCGCCATGGTTTCAATGGAATCCACAATCAGCTCACGGGAGGCAAGCGAGTATTTCATGCCGATGTGGCCCATTGCTATACCGTCGCATACGCCGATTGTGGGGAACATAATGGGCGTGCCGCCCGCCATGCGTACGCCCGCTTTGGCGGCCTCCGCAATTTTATCTAAGTGCATATGGCCCGGCACGATCTCACTGTGGGCCGACACAATGCCCACAAGTGGCCGAGACAGCTCTTCTTCGGTCAGGCCCAGGGCGTAAAACAGCGAACGCTGAGGCGCAGCCTCCACGCCTTTAAGTACCCGGTGGCTGGGTAATGTCATTTTCATCATCTCCATTTCCGGTTTTATCCCCAAAACAGATGCCTCAGCCTATTTCTTGAGCCAGCTCATCATTTTGCGGAGCTGCGCGCCTACGATCTCAACAGGGTGGGAGGCCTCTACACGGCGCATGCCGAGGAAGTGGGCGCGGCCTGCGGATTTGTTTTCTGAAATCCAGTTGCCCGCGAATTTTCCGTTTTGAATTTCCTCAAGTACTTTCTTCATTTCCTTGCGGGTCTCTTCTGTGATGATGCGACGTCCTGTGATATAGTCGCCGTACTCTGCGGTATCGCTGATGGAGTAGCGCATCATGGCAAAGCCGCCGCTGTTGATGAGGTCAACGATCAGCTTCATCTCATGTACGCACTCAAAATATGCCATTTCGGGCGCGTATCCCGCTTCCACAAGCGTATCGAAGCCGGCCTTCATCAACTCGGTCACGCCGCCGCACAGCACGGCCTGCTCACCGAACAGGTCGGTTTCCGTTTCTTCTTTAAAGGTGGTTTCAATGATACCCGCGCGGCCTGCGCCAATACCGCAGGCATAGGCCAGCGCAAGGTCCTTGGCGTCGCCGGTGGCATTCTGATGGATGGCGATCAGCGAAGGAACGCCCTTGCCCTCAAGATACTGGCTGCGCACGGTATGGCCGGGGCCCTTTGGGGCTACCATGATGACGTTGACGTCCTTTGAAGGGACGATCTGGTTAAAATGAATTGCAAAGCCGTGGGCAAACATCAAAGTGTTGCCGGGCTGCAGGTTGGGTTCGATATCTTTGTAATACACATCGGTCTGAATCTGATCCGGAATGAGGATCATCACAATATCGGCAAGCTTTGCGGCCTGCGCTGTGTCGTATACCTTAAGGCCGTCCGCCTCGGCAACGCTTCTTCTTGCGGAATTGGGCGTAAGACCCACAATGACGTTAGCGCCGCTGTCGTTTAAATTTTGGGCATGGGCGTGGCCCTGGCTGCCGTATCCGATGATAGCCACAGTTTTGCCCTTCAAAAGCGCAAAGTTGCAATCACTGTCATAATACATTTTTACCATTTCTATTCCCTCCAAAATTATTATTTTTATTATTGAATCAAGCTTATTATTAACGCCAGTTTATTATACTACCTATTTTCACAGTTGTCCAGTGCGCCAAAAAAGAGGGCGGAGATTATTTTGCATCGTGGTAGACGGTTTGCGTACCAAGCGCAAGGGCAGCAGAGCCTGTACGGCACATCTCCATAATGCCGTAGCTGCGCATTTTTTCAATAAACAGGTTGAGTACTTCGGGAGCGGCAGTCAGCTCAAGCGTCAGGCAATCGGACTGCTGCGAGGCTATTTTTGCGCTGTATTCGCTGATAAGCGCGTCAAGCTGAGGCCTGTTTTCCGCATCGGCACTGACTTTGATGAGCAAAAGCTCACGGCTGATTAAAAGATCATCGGGTATGATCACAGCTTTTTTTACGTCCTCAAGCTTAGACAACTGCTTCTGAATCTGGTTAAGCGTCTGTTCGTCGCCCTCTGTTATAATGGTGATGCGCGAGAAAGCGGGATTTTCGGTTTCGCCAACGCTCAGCGCTTTAATATTGAAGCCGCGCCGGCCAAACAGGTTTGTTACGCGGGTAAGCACACCAAAATGGTTGGACACCAGCACAGACAACACTTCTTCTTTCATCATTACTTCCTCCTTTCATAATACCGCATGACTTGTTTATCAAACCAGACCTATCTGTAAAGGCAGATTACTTGCCGTCATTTGAATAAATGGTGTCCTCTCTTGTGCCGCCGGGCGGGATGATGGGAAACACCCCGTCGTCGCAATCAATGACACAGTCGATGATACACGGTCCGTTGACAGAAGCGGCTTTTTTCAGCGTATCGGCGATCTGGTCTTCTGACTCTATCCTAAAGCCCGTCGCACCAAACGCTTCGGCCAGCTTCACGAAATCGGTGGCACGGTTGATGCTGGTGTTGGAAAAACGGCATTTGTAGAATAGCCGCTGCCACTGGCGCACCATACCAAGCACCCTGTTGTTCATTACCATAATGATAATGGGGAGATTTTCGCTAACAGCGCACGCCATTTCGTTCATATTCATGTGGAAGCTGCCGTCGCCTGTGATGAGGATAACAGGGCGGTCGGGATTGCCGGTTTTGGCGCCTATCGCGGCGCCCATGCCGTAGCCCATTGTGCCCAGGCCGCAGGAGCTGATAAACGAGCGGGGCCGTGAAAACTGATAGTACTGTGCGGCGATCATCTGGTGCTGGCCCACGTCGGTAACGATAATGGCGTCACCGCCATACATCTCTTTGATATGCTGCAGGATATCCCGCTCATTTACATGGCCGTCAGCAGGGGGAGCGGGCAGGGTGCGGCGGGCCTTGTAGTCCATAAGCGATGTTACCCATTCGGTATTCTCTTCTGGCGCCAACGCTGTGGTCAGTTTTTCAAGCACAGTTTTTGCATCCCCGGTGACCGACAGATGCGCTATTATATTTTTGGAGATCTCCGAAGGGTCTATATCGATATGAATCACGGTTGCGTTGGCTGCAAAGTTTTTGCGGTTGCACGCCACACGGTCCGAGAACCGCGCGCCCACGGCAATAAGCACATCGCAATTTGCGCAGGCTTTATTGGATACAGGCGTACCGTGCATACCGATCATCCCAAGGTATAGGGGGTGGTCGTACGGTATTGCCGAAATCCCCATAGCGCTTGCGGTGATAGGAGCGTGTATCAATTCAGACAGTGCTAAAAGCTCGCTGGCGGCATCGGCAATCACCACACCGCCGCCAGCATAAATCAGCGGGCGCTGCGCGTTTTTTATGGCCTCCACCGCTGCCTCTATTTCTTTGCCGCATGGGGCAGGGGTGGTTCTTGGTTTGTATTTCTCAGCTTTGACATACTCGGCCTTGCTGGCTGTCACATCCTTAGGAATGTCGATGAGCACAGGGCCGGGACGGCCTGAATTTGCAATCACAAAGGCCTCCTGTATGATTCCCTGAAGCTCAGAGACATCTTTGACGATGTAGTTGTGCTTGGTAATCGGCATGGTGATGCCTGTGATGTCGATCTCCTGGAAGCTGTCACGTCCAATAAGATCCAGCGCCACATTGCCTGTGATGGCTACCATCGGTACCGAGTCGAGATAAGCGGTGGCAATTCCGGTAACAAGATTGGTTGCGCCGGGACCGGAGGTTGCGATCGCCACGCCTGTTTTGCCTGTGGAGCGGGCATAGCCGTCAGCCGCATGTGCGGCGCCCTGTTCGTGGGAGGTGATAATATGGCGGATTTCATCCTGCTTTTCGTAGAGTGCGTCATATATATTCAGGACAGCGCCGCCGGGATAGCCGAAGACGACCTTAACACCCTGGTCGATCAAGGATTGGATTAAGATTTGTGCGCCTGTCATTAACATAAGTGTTTGCTCCTTTCCGGGGATAATCATCCCATAAAATTTCAGTGTCTTGTTTGCGTTAAAAAAGCCTTCGCCCGATAACCTCAGGCGAAGGCCGTATGCTCTGTATCCACCAATTTACCCTTGACTCAGCATTGGGCGTTTTGGAAACACATGCAGCTACGCTCTCGCCTGCGACTAATGACGACCGCGACGAAAAAGGGGACGACCGCGACGACGAGTCCCTTTAGCAAGACGGCTGCATCATAAATAAATCCGCAATTCGTTGCAAGCATGGCGTTTCTGCCTTTCTTAAAAATTTATGATTTCAGTATAACGTGCATGTGTAGTAATGTCAATACATTTTTCGCAGATTTTTATTTTGGGCTATGCATTGGGCTTTAAATAACAAATAACATGAAAAAAACGTCGGTTTATTTGTCAAAAAAATGAAAAATATAGTTTTGACACAGTTCCTTAAAAGACGTAACGGTATAAAAATACAATTGTTGACTTTTGCATAACTGTATTGTATAATTCATCCATATCAAATGCAGCGGAGGGGGACAAAACATAATGAGAGACTTGAAAAAGGGATTAAGTATTCTTTTAGCGGTGGCGTTGGTGTTTGGTGCCATTGGGTTTGCGCCCGCGTGGAACCAGGGCGTGTCGGCGGAGCAGTTTGGGGATTTTGAATATACTGTTAGCGGTGGTGCGGTCACCATTACCAAATACGTCGGAACGGCCGCCGATGTGGTTGTGCCGGATACTTTTGGGATTCGGGCGCTTGATGATATGACAGAAACAACGCCGGCACCCACGCTAACGCCGACCCTCCCCATAACTGTCAGTAAAGTCACCGCCACCTTCAACGGGAATACGACCTCAGCCAGAGGTTTTACTTGGTATACGCCGCTCGGTTCGGTAAATAGCGATTTGCAGGTGGTTGAGAAAACCGATGCGGATCCCGATTTTGGTCATGCCGTCAAGTTCTCAGGAACGGTCTGCGTTTCAACCAATTCGGCGCAGGAAGCCGTACATAAAGCCGAGGCGACAGGACTTAAAGCAGGGACGCAATATTATTACCGTGTGGGTGATGAGGCTCTGGGCGTATGGGGCCAGACCGGCACATTTAAAACTGCCGCAGGGAAGGGTGCTTTTACGTTTATTGACATCACGGACACTCAGTTGAGAACAGATGCTGAGGCAATTATTTGCGCACAAACCATTTCCAAGGCATTAAATACAGTAAGTGATGCGGAATTTGTTGTGCATAACGGGGATGTTCTCAATACCACCTCGGTTGAGGAACAGTGGAACTGGCTGTTTAATCATGCCCAGCAAAGCTTTTTAAGCACTACTTTTTCGGTTGCCGCGGGAAATCATGACGCTTTTGCCAATTCTTATATAGGGCACTTTAATGTCAGTCCGCCACCCAATTCACCCACTGTAAACGGTGCATATTATTCGTATGACTACAATACCGCACACTTTGTGGTACTCAATACAAACCAATCGTCAAAGCAATACGCAGATTTTACGCCGGAGCAGCTTCAATGGATGAAAGATGATATACATGCGGCCAAGGCAGCGGGGGCAAAATGGATTATTGTTGCAATGCATAAGGGACCGTATACAATAGGAGATCATTCTACCGAGAACGATATAGCGGGAGTTATCGGCCTAAGAACGCTTATTGCGCCCGTGCTGGAGGAACTGGGCGTTGATCTGGTCCTTCAGGGGCATGACCATGTTTATTCCCGTTCCAAAGTTATAAGGAACGGCGTGGCGCTACCTACCGCGAAAGTGGCTGAAACAGTGAATGGGCAAAGCATACAATATTGTGTGAATCCTGGCGGCAGTGTTTATGTTGCGCCGCATACAGCGGGTGCAATAGCGGAGGCCAGAAACCCCTACTTAACTTCAGATTATCTTGATCTTTTTGAGGTTGCGGACGGGTGGAGAGGCACGCAGACTTTTGTCAAGATCACCATAAATGGCAGCAGACTTACGGCTGTTACCTATGATATTGATCAAAAGAAAAATGATGCCCAACCTTATATCGTGGATCAGTTTGGTATTATGAGAGTATATCTTGATTCCATCAAGCTGGAGGGGACGGGTCTTGGCTTTTCACCGGATAAGACCGACTATTCAGTCATGCTTTCGGCAAACGCAACACAAGTGCCGGAAGTATCCTATGAGGCAGCTGATGATTTGATCGTGGATGTGAGCGCAGCAGAATCCATACCCGGAACGACTACGCTTACCGTGAGCGACAGCAACAGGGCATATACAAAAACCTATCGTATTGGTTTTGAAAAAGAAATGTCAACCCCAACGCCTGAACCAACACCAACACCGACAATTGAGCCAACCCCAACGCCTGAACCAACACCAACACCGACAATTGAGCCAACGCCTACACCCGAGCTGACACCAACACCCACGCCGCCGCTGTCAGACAACGCAAAGCTGTCGTCGCTGACCTATCAGCCGAACGGCGGAAGTGTCACCACAGTACCGGACTTTGACACTGTGGACGAAGGCGGAGAATATTTTGTGATGCTGCCCGCTGGGACCACACTGGTAACGGTAGGGGCGACCAAGGCGGATGAAGGGGCCGCAATGGTTGTAACGCCGGCGGACGGGGCAGTTGATGTCACAAGCGGAAGCGGTACGGCCACGGTAAGCGTGACGGCACAAAACGGCGTCACGGCGCATATGTTTATGGTGAACTTTACGGTAACCCCAATGCCTACACCCGAGCCGACACCAACACCCACGCCGCCGCTGTCCGACAACGCAAAGCTGTCGTCGCTGACCTATCAGCCGAACGGCGGAAGTGTCACCACAGTACCGGACTTTGACACTGTGGACGAAGGCGG
>JAKJBW010000043.1 GCA_022706785.1 Bacillota bacterium | reverse complement strand
AACTTACTGAGCTTTGGGGCGGGATGACACAATATGCGTCAGCCCGCCCCAAAGCTTTATACAACAACGATTGCTTTACTAAAACTTGGCTTCAGTCACCACTTGCAGACCTTTGGCATCATCGTACATAAAGACCCTGACAGTCGCGCCATCCTGCTTGCCTATCGTAACCTTATCTGTCTTGCCCTCTTCGCCAATTTTAATAGCTTTTGTTTCCACAGCTATCAGCTTATTATCCTTGTCATAGCTGGCTACAATAGCTTTAACAGGCACTTCAGCCTTTAAGAAATTAAGGAAAGTCATCTCGGCCGTCGCATTCTTGCTTCTGTCGGAAACTTTGCAGTCTACTACATAATCTTCTTTTCCATATTTACGCCATACCTCTTTATAATACATGATACCTTCACTATTAAAATTGCTTTCCATGGATCTGGTATTAACGCCTTTCTCAAACCCTATCCAGCCGCCATGTGCAGGATCCATTTTAAAGAAGAAGTCCTCTACGCCGACATACATTCTCTCCTGAAGATCATTCACATCATCGCCCTTCAGATAGCCAAGCACTTTCATGGTCGTAAGCATAGGGATACTGGTCCTCATACTCAATGCCACATAATGCCCGTCTGTACGGTGGCCCTTGGCATCCTCCTGCTCAAATTCATTGCACATGCCCAATCTTCCCTCATAAGGCGAGACAGCTCCGTCGCTTAAATACCCTGTATCACCATATATATTACTCTTAACGATATGGCAGAAATTCCTTCTGGTAGTTGAACGGAACAGCGCATATGGCTCAAACGGCACTTTTTCCGCCGGATTTGGATCCTGTTTTGAATAGGGCTGTGACTGATATACAAAAGGTATTCTGGCTCCCTTTGTGCTTCCCCCGCCGGCGTCTCTCCCCCCGTTTTCCAGCAGCTCTTTGCCTGTCAGCTCAAAGTATACTTTCGGATTGGGGAAATTGTATGCATCCATTTGTGCGATGTATTCGTCATAGTTAAAATCAGCCAGAATTTTGTTAACCGCGTCGGCGCCGCCAAAATACATGTAAGCAGCGATCATGCCGTGAACGTTGCCTTCTTCCATGTTAGGGTGCCAATATTTATTGGTCGGATAATTTTGCGAAAGATCCATTTGGACACTGTTTTCAAGATTCTGGCAGTAGTTGTTCGAAACAGCCAAATACTTCATGATAAAGTCACATTTTTCTTTGTCCTTTTTATTAAGCTCGTTCCAGACATCCGGTGTCTCTTTGGCCAGAGCAAGCGCCAAAGCAAAAGGCGCATCAATCCAACCGCTGGTAAAACCGCGGGCTGACGGCTCTTTGCCGCCCGAAATAATGTATGTAATATGCTGAATAAGCCTGTCCGAAACCTTTACGCCGCTGGTACTGGTCAGATTCGGATTATAATAGGATACCAGCGCCAAAAAATATATGACCTGTGAAACAAGCAGCGTGTTGGCCCATTTGAAATCCACATTAACCTCCATAGTGCTCACAGACTGCTTGACCGCCGCGTCAATAACCGTCTGATCCCACTTGGGACCACCAATCGCTACTGCAGCGGATACTTTTGGTGTGCCACCGGCGAACGCTGCAACGCCCACAAGCATAGCTACCACTAACATTACCGCAATTTGCCTCTTGTAAATCATTCGTTTTCCTCCCACAAAAATATTATTAACTTACTATCGCTTGCGCCGCTCACACATGCAGCCCAACCCGGCGAACTTAATCCCACACGCCCTTAGTCTAGTATACCATGTTTGATATCTCTGCAGACTCTGCCAAAGGCTGCATCCCGGACAAGCTGTCCCAGACAAACAGCTTGACTTGATCATTCTGCGACGTCAGCGGTATGCTGGTATTCAACACAGATTTACTGGTCGTCTTCTTGTCAAGCGTTACGCTTGTTGTGCTGATGCTCTTCATCCGGTTGCCATTGTACACCGCAGTTATAATTGTAATCGGCTTGTTCTGTGTCAGGGAAAGATTGTAAGCGCTGACCTTTGCCGTAACCGTGTTTCCGCTGACCTTGCTAAGCTGACTTTGTGCGGCAAAGCTGTTTTTGCCCGCCGTAGTACGCCATATGTTATTATAGAATTTGAACCCCTGATCCACCAGACTGGTATGCTCGCCCGTCTCGCTGTCAATATAAAAATTAGTTACTGTCTCTCCTTTGTTTTTCCCGCGGTAGCCGCCATGAGCGCTGCTTACTTTGTAGAGAAAATCCTCTATACCCACATACATCCTTGATTCAATATCGTTTATTCCATCGCCTTTCCAATCTCCAAGCGCCTCAAGGGTCGCACGCGTGGGGATACTGCTTCTGATAGAGTCAGAAACATAGCCCGCACTGGTGCGGATGCCTTGTCCTCCCGTGTTTTGGCCCCCGTCTTTTGTTTTAAACTCGCTGCACATTCCCATAAGCCCTTCATATGGTGATATAGAGCCGTCAACAATATATCCCACCACTGTAGTGGGTGTTTTCATGCCATAAATTTTGCTTTGCACAGTGTTTTTGAAATTCCTTAACGCTGTGGATCTATATAACTGATATGGATCGTACGGCACCTTTTTGTTTGGCCATATATTGCTGCCCGACAAATCCTCATAGGTAAACGGACGCCTTGCACCAACCACAGTTCCGCCACCTGCATCTCTCCCGCCGTTTTCCAGCAACGCCTTGCCTGTCAGCTCAAAATAGACCTTCACGTTGGTAAACCCATAGGCATCCATCTTTTCAATATAATCGTCATACCTAAAATCATCAAGAATTTTATTCACAGCAGCCGCACCGCCGAAATAATAATAGGCGGCAATCAACTCATGAACTTCACCTTCCTGAAAGTTAGGCTCCCACCATTTGTTTCCTGAGTACGCCTGTGAAAGATCCATGTTGGGTTTAGCATCATAATTCTGCATGTAATTCGCTGCAACAGCCATATATTTCATAATAAAATCACATCTTTCTTTAGTGCTGTCACTCAGCTTGCTCCAAACCTCAGGCTTGTTCTTTGCCAATGCCAATGCCTGCGCAATAGAATTATCAATCCAGTTGCCTATCCAGCCTCTGGCCGCTGGTTCGTTGCTGAGACCATACCTTAATGAACCATCGGCATCCCTTTTACCATTAATGACTATGTCGTCATCAGCAGTGGTTCTTACGATGCCTTTAACAAGAAAATTGAGATGCTCCACCAGCCTGTCGGAAACCTTTTTGCCGCCGGTGCTTTTTAACTCAGGATTATAATACGACATCAGCGCGAGGGCATAAATCGCTTGCGAAACCTTCATCGTACTGTTCCATTCGTGATTCAGATTAACGTTCATGGAATTCGTCCCTGTACCCACCGCAAGGTCAATAAAGCTCTGATCCCATTGCGGCGCGACAGGCGTTTTCGCCGCCGCTGACGCCCCAGGCGCAGCCCCGACAAACGCAACGGCTCCAATAAGCATAAATACTGCCAGCATTACGGAAATCTGTTTTTTTAAGTACATGATTCTTTCCTCCTAAATTCTGATCCAATATCGTCCTATAACGTTATGCAATAAAGCCGCAATCCGGTGTTGATCTTATTTCCTCCAAAGCCTTACATCTCCGTCGCTGCGGTTAACTGCTGCATCCCTTTTGCGCTGTCATACACAAACACCTTTATTTTTGAATCCTTCTGGGTGTTTACCGCAATCTCTTCTTTACCGCCTTTACTGCCCACGCTGATATCCTTGGTAGTCACGCCTGTCAGCTTGTTGTTCCCGTCACAGACAGCTACAATAATCTTCACGGGGATATCGGCCAGCAGGTAGTTTGAAAACGACACGCTTGCCTCAGTGTTCTGGCCGCTTCCGGAAATAGTATAATCCGCGTGATAATCACTTTTAAGCGCTTTTTGCCATACCTCTTTATAGAATTGATAGCCAACGGACTGGAAGTTGGAAGCTGTCTCAATATCATGCGTATTATTGCCCTTCTGATGCCCGATGTACCCGCCATGCTCAGAAGATACTTTATACAAAAAATCCCCTACGCCCACATACATTCTCTCTTCAATATCCCTTATGTCGTCGCCCTTCCAGTATTCAAGAGCCTCCAATGTGGCGCGTGTCGGAATGGTATTTCTCATACTGAAACTGACATAATCTGCACTTGTGCGCAAGCCGCCCGCATCCAGCGAGTTAAATTCATAGCACATGCCCATCCGTCCTTCATACGGGGAGACCGAATTGTCGGCGATCCGTCCCTGCCCATCGGACACAACGCTTTGAACAATATGCGAAAACTGCTTCAAAGCCGTGGAACGGAACAAGGCGTACGGCTCAAAAGGCACTTCCTCTCTGGTCAGCACATCCATATAGGTAAAAGGGATTTTTGCGCCCTTTGTACCTGCTCCGCCGTTTTCCAAAAGCTCCTTACCCGTAAGTTCAAAATACCGCTTGACGTTAGTAAAATTATATTCGTCCATTTTAGCTATGTACTGGTCATAATCAAAACCGGCCAGAATCTTATTTACCTCGTCAGCGCCGCCAAAATAAATATATGCTGCGGCCATAGCATGAACGTTGCCTTCCTGCATGTTCGGATTCCATGTTTTATTGTACTCATACGTTTGTGAAAGATCGCGAGAGGGGTTATTTGCATAGTTTTGCATGTAATTGTTTGATACCGCCATATACTTCATAATAAAGTCACATTTTTCCCTGTCCTTCTTATTCAACTCATTCCAAACCGCAGGCGTATGCTTTGCCAGCACAAAAGCCTGGGCAATGGGGTTGTCGATCCATCCGCCAAGCGCGCCTCGGCTTGCCGGTTCTTTGCCGCCCGAAGTAAGATATGTAATATGATTGACCAGTCTGTCCGAAACCTTTACCCCTGAGGTACTTGTGAGATTAGGGTCATAATATGAAGCAAGCGCTAAAAAGTATATTATCTCCGAGAGATGCAGTGTGGAAGCCCATTTAAAGTCCGGATCAATGTCCATAGTGCCCACAGACTGTTTAACGGCAACGTCAACAACAGCCTGGTCCCACTTAATCCCGCTCATAGGCACAGCGGCGGATACCTTAACCGTTCCGCCCGCAAATACCATGCTTCCCATCAGCATAGCGACAAACAAAACCGCAGCAATACACCTTTTATGTACCAATATCTTTTCCCCCTAATCCAACTATACCAAATTCCTATTATCCATTTTTATGCTTTACGCCAATACGACATAAAACCTGTTCCCACCTAAACCGCCATTAAAACAAGGGGCATGCCAAAGCGGAACCACAGCCGCTAAAAAAAGCGTACACATTTGCGCAGACACTTGCCGTATTATTTCGCCGGCTGTAAAAAACCCCGGATTTTGCACTATATCTGCTATTTATATTATAGTGCACACCGATAAAATTGTCAAGTATTGCACAAAGATATAGTGCACAGAAATGCCTGCGTAAAATTGTTAAAAATGACCTCACAGTAGGCCTTTGATATAAACCTGAATTTACCACCGCACTGGTTGTGTTACAACATTTTACATAATAATGACACTTGCCATGCACATATTTCATACTATTTCGCGTTCAAAACAGTATCAGCCTTATGACCGCACCAAAAGCAACCCGAAACCGGATAATGCGCCTGCCAGACCGTATCATAACCATTTGCCATAAAACAAAGGCAACAATGGAAGGAGCGTCTGCCACTCCCCTCACTGTTGCCCATATCCCCGGACATTTTATTTATACTGTCCGGATAAACCTTCATTCCTGACCGTGCCTTCGCTCTCATGCGTCCAGCCCTGTGTATGAACAAAATGATCTATTCGTATACCCTGACCGCACCCACCAGCTCGGATACTTTTTTGATATTGTTCTGATCCATATATTCCCCAATACCGTTCTTGACCGCCACAGGCAGCATGGGGTTTTTAAACATACCGGTACCCACTGCCACAGCGGACGCTCCCGCAAGCAAAAATTCTATCGCGTCCTCGGCGCTCATAATACCGCCCATGCCTATGACGGGCAGCTTAACCGCAGACGCAACCTGCCACACCATCCGTACCGCTACCGGCATCACAGCCGGGCCCGAAAGCCCGCCTACGTTGTTTGCCAGTACGGGGCGGCGGGTGTGGATGTCTATCTTCATACCCAGAATGGTATTGATCAGCGAGAGCGCGTCAGCGCCCCCCGCCTCAGCCGCCTTGGCCATTTCGCAGATATCGGTCACATTCGGCGAAAGCTTTACGATCAGCGGCTTTTTTGCGTACTTCCTCACCTCAGAAGTGATTTTATGCACCGTGGAGGCATCCGTGCCGAACGCCACTCCCCCCTGCTTTACGTTGGGGCAGGATATGTTCATCTCCAGCATATCCACTTCTGTGCCGGAAAGCCTGTCCGCCATACTGCAGTAGTCCTCTATGGTGTTGCCCGACATATTCGCGATAATTTTCGCACTGTGCTTTTTTAAGTCCGGAAGCTCGAATTTGATAAAATTCTCCACGCCGGGATTCTGCAAACCCACGCTGTTTAAAATGCCTGCGGGCGTTTGTGCGATACGGGGAGATCTGTTGCCCTCACGCGGATTTAGCGTAAGCCCTTTTACCGCAATCGCGCCAAGCTCGCCGGGATCGAAAAACTCACCGTACTCCCGTCCGAAGCCGAACGTACCTGAAGCCGTAACGACGGGATTTTCCAACTCCACACCCGCTATGTTTATCCTCAAATCAGCCATTTAACGTCACCTCGTCGCTCCAGAATACCGGCCCGTTTTTACACACCCTTTTGTAGTGATTCGCTCCTTTGGAAGTCGTTTCGCATGTGCAGACCAGGCATGCGCCAATGCCGCACCCCATCCGCTGTTCCATGGAAAGCTGGCACTTCACGTTATATTTTTCCGCCAGCGCTTTAGTGGCGCGAAGCATGGGCAGGGGGCCGCATGCGTAAATGATATCGCCCTCTTTTGCAGCCAGCTTCCGCTCTAAAAGCTCTACCGCGTAGCCGTGATAACCATAGCTTCCGTCATCGGTTGTGATGTGGAGTTCTTTAGCCACGTTTTTGAAATCCTGCTCCATCACAACGCGCTCACAGCACCTGAAGCCTAAAAAGACTTGTGCTTCGGAAAACTGCTTTGCAAGCAGATATAGTGGGAATATTCCGATCCCGCCGCCTATAATGAGCGGACGCCGGTACTGCTCTAAAACGGTAAACGCATTCCCCAGAGGCCCCAGCATATCCAAAACATCGCCGGCTTTTTTACATGCCAGCGCCGCTGTTCCGCTGCCCTTCACCTCAAACAGGATACGGACCGCGTTGCTTTTTACATCGCAGATGCTTATGGGGCGGCGCAGGAAATTGTCCGTAGCGTCGCCGCAGTCGATATGCACAAACTGCCCGGGGCGTGCCTGCGCTGCAAGCACATCGTTTTTCACCCACATATCAAAAATTTGCGGAGCGATTTGCTCTATTGAAATAATTTCACACTCTTGTATGCTTTTCAAGTATGCCACCTCAGTTCCGCCCGTTTGCATCGGGCTTATCTGCCGCCTTTTACCGCCGCTAAAATTGCCTTTCCCATATGGTAAGCCTCATCCTTAGCCGCCTGCGCGTACCCTCCGGCAGATTTGCCACTCTTCTGATACGCGCACATGACAGCACGCGACGAATTCACAATGGCGCCCAGCCCGTCCGCATTAAAGCTCTTTGCCACGTCGGCAGCCGTTGCGCCCTGCGCGCCATAGCCGGGAACCAAAAAATAGGTGTGGGGCAGGAGGGTCCTCAGCTGCTGCGCCTGAACCGGATAGGTGGCGCCCACAACCGCGCCCACGCTGCTGTAGCCGTGTTTGCCTATATTATCCGCTCCCCATGCTTTGACCAGCTCGGCGGTTTTGACATAGATAGGCGTCCCGTCGGTTTGCAGATCCTGCAATTCGCCCGAAGACGGATTTGACGTCTTGACAAGCACAAATATGCTTTTATCATACTTTTTACAGTCGTTTATAAACGGCACAATCCCGTCTGAACCAAGGTAAGGATTGACTGTGAGACTGTCCGCCCCGCTTTGTGCCCCTGCTTCCCCGTCCAGATCCGCCGTGCCGAGCCAGCCTGTCGAGTAGGCCTGGGCGGTTGCGCCTATGTCGTTTCGTTTGCCGTCGAGTATCACATATAAATCTTTTTCTTTTGCGTATGCAAGCGTCCTGTACAAAACCTCAACGCCGGGCAGGCCATACATTTCATAATAAGCGGCCTGCACCTTAACCGCCGGTACAACCTCGCACAGCGCGTCAATAAGGCCCTTGTTGAACGCATAAATCGCCTCTGCTACGCCCGTGATATTCTTGCCATACTGTTTATAGCTTTCCTGCCTGATGTGCTCCGGAACATAGTCTATTTTAGGATCCAGCCCTGCCACCACAGGGCAATCCGTCGCTTTTATTTTTTCGATCAGCCTATCCATTGACACAACGCCGCCTTCCGTCCGGTATCATTGTTTAAAATCTTTGCTTAGCCTATCGCAAATTTACAGCAGAATGCCCTGCATAACCACAATTTTACCTCTGACGATGGTGTAGCAGACCTTGCCGCTCAGCGTATAACCGTCGTAGGGCGAATTTTTGGCCTTGGACTGAAAGCTTGAAACATCTACCGTATAGCTTTCGTCGGTGCTGAAAATCACCACATCCGCCGGTTTGCCCACTGTGAGACTTCCTTTGCCCAGCCCCAGAATTTTTGCCGGATTCACGCACATCTTGACCAACAGCTCTTCTAAGGTGAGGATGCCGGTCTTCACCAGATAGGTTATGCCCAGCGGCAGCGCCGTTTCAAGCCCTACGATCCCGTTTGCGGCTGCCGCGAATTCGCAGTTTTTCTCGTCTGTGTGATGCGGTGCGTGATCGGTCGCGATCACATCGATTGTGCCGTCCCTAAGCCCTTCTATGATCGCGTCCACATCCTGCCTGCTCCTTAACGGCGGGTTCATCTTGGCGTTGGTATTAAAGCCCTCTATCGCCTCATCGGTCAGTGTGAAGTAATGGGGGCAAGTCTCACAGGTGACGCGCACGCCTCTGGCCTTTGCCCGTCTTACCAGCTCGACACTGCCCTTAGTGCTTACATGCGCGATATGCACGGGCACATTTTCATGCTCGGCTAAAATGATGTCGCGCGCGACCATGACCTCCTCGGCAGCCGGCGTAATGCCCCTCAGCCCGAGAGAGGTGGCCATATAGCCCTCGTTTACCATGCCGCCGTCTACCAAAGAAACATCCTCGCAGTGGGATATCACCGTCATGTCAAACATATTGGCATACTGGAGCGCCCGGCGCATAAGCGATGCGCTCTCCACAGGCTTTCCGTCGTCGGATACCGCTACGGCCCCGGCAAACTTGAGCTCACCGATTTCCGAAAGCTCCTCTCCCGCCTGCTTTTTGGAAATAGTCCCAATCGGGTACACATTTACCTTGCCGACCTTTGCCGCACGCGACTTGATAAATCCGACCATGGCGGCAGAATCTACGACAGGGTTGGTATTGGGCATACACGCTACGGAGGTGAAGCCGCCCATCGCGGCGGCACGCGTGCCCGACTCAATGTCCTCCTTATATTCAAAGCCCGGCTCGCGCAGATGCACATGCATGTCCACAAGCCCCGGCGCCACAACCATTCCCTTCGCGTCAATGACCTCTATCTCAAGGCCTTCGGGGTCAAGGTCCGTTCCGATTTCCTGAATAACGCCTTTATCAATATAGATGTCGGTAATTTTGTCTATCGCACCGGCAGGATCAATCACGCGTCCGCCCTTAATTAGTATTCTCACCAGCCCCACCCCTTCTCGCAAAAATATACAGGATAGCCATACGCACCGCAACGCCGTTTGTCACCTGCTCGTTGATGACCGACCGGTCTGAGTCCACAACGCCGCTGGTTAGCTCAAAGCCCCGGTTGACAGGACCCGGATGCATGATAAGCGCATCGGGCTTGGCAAACCCGAGGCGTCTTTCATCTATACCGAAAAAGCGCGCGTATTCACGCTCAGAAGGCACAAGCCCGCTTTTCTGCCTTTCGCGCTGCATGCGAAGCCCCATTACCACATCGGCGTCAATCAGCGCCTCCTGTACGTTATCAAAAACGTCCGCACCCAGCTTGTCCATCCCCTTGGGCAGCAGTGTAGCAGGCCCGCCGACGGCTACCTTTGCCCCCAGCTTGGTCAGCAGATAAATATTGCTGCGCACCACCCTGCTGTGGAGGATATCGCCCACAATAGCCACCTTCAAGCCTTCAAAGCCGCCTTTATACTGCTGGATAGTAAACGCGTCCAAAAGCGCCTGCGTGGGGTGTTCGTTCATGCCGTCACCCGCGTTTATCACGGTAGCTTTCACATTTTTCGCCACAAAATGCGGCGCACCGCTCATAGCATGGCGTATGATAATCACATCCGCGCCCATGGCATCGATTGTCTTTGCAGTGTCGATCAGGTTTTCCCCCTTTGACACACTCGATGAGCCTGCCGACACATTGGCGCTTGACGCGCCCATGTATTTTGAGGCAAGCTCAAAGGAGAGCCGTGTACGGGTGGAATTCTCGTAAAAAAGCGTCACAATGGACTTGCCCTGTAGATGCGGCGTCCTTTTATTGTTCTGCTCAAGGATATATTTCATAGTCTGTGCATTCTTTAAGATATAGAGGATCTCATCCGCCGTCAGCTCCCTGATCCCCAAAAGGTCCTTGTGTTTGCCAAGCATACCCTATTCCCCTTTCCCCATAATAACAACCCGCTGTGCTCCGTCAAACTCCGCTACTTCTACATTCACGATCTCATCGCGCGAGGTGGGCACATTTTTGCCCACATAGTCCGCCCGGATCGGAAGCTCCCTGTGGCCGCGGTCGATAAGCACGGCAAGCTGTATCGCCGCCGGGCGCCCCATGTCCATCAGTGCGTCTATGGCCGCCCTGATAGTCCGGCCGGTGTAGAGCACATCGTCTACCAGCACAACCTTTGCGCCCGTGAGCTGAAACGGTATGTCGCTGTTGTTGATTACAGGGTGCTCGGCAAGCATACTAAGATCGTCCCTGTACAGGGTAATATCCAAAATACCCGTCTGAATTTCAGTTGATTCAACCTGTTTTATCTTTTCGGCTATGCACCTTGCCAAAGCCACGCCCCGGCGCTGTATACCGATCAGATAAAGGTTTTCGGTGCCTTTGTTGCGCTCAACAATCTCGTGCGCTATCCTGCCCAGCGCACGCGAAATCCCCTCCGCATCCATCAGCTCGGCTTTTATTTTTGGCGACATCCCAATACCTCCTCTATACTAACCTATAAAAAATGGGCAGCGCCCGCTGGCACCACGCAGGCAGTCAGCGGTAATTCTGATCCTGTGCCCGGCAACCCATTTTGGCGTAGTTTCCTGCATCACACAAAAAAGCTTTTCGCCAATCGGCGAAAAGCTAAAAAGACACAACATGCAGAAGAAGAAAGCCTTCCTCCCTCTTCAAAAGAAATGCCTTACCAGTCTCTCTGTACCGATTTAAAGGCCTGCATTGATATCACTGTTCCTATTATACATAAACCAAACCGCTTTGTCTATATTTTCGCGGCAATTTTACAAAACTTTCACGCGGAGTCGCCAGGCTCATGCCTTAACGTCTGAATATGCTGTGACTTCGCACCCGCGCAGACGAACCTGTTCTATGATCTTTTCTTTTTTGGAAACGCCGCTCCCTGACAGCATAACAAGCTCTACCTGCTTACCTTCGGGCAACAGCGCTACAACATTATTAAACGCCGGCGCGGGGAACCCGGCCCATATCGGCATCATAATAATGATTTTTTCATAAGCGCCCAGGTCGATATCAATGGGCTCTACCGGTACGGTTTTGTGCTTCATGGCCTGACGCGCGCCAACCAATAAAGCGTTGAACACGCCCCGTCTTTTGGTTTCTTTCACTTCAAATTTGTCCGCACCCAGCTCCTCGCATTTCTTTATGGCCAAATCCCGCGTTTTGCCCGTGAACGAATAAAAAAGTATAATTTGTCCCATGTCAGCTCTATGCTCCTTCATTTTAATCTTAACAGGCACTTTCGTCTGTGACCAGATTATACTATACGGAAAATAATATTGCAATCATTTTCAGCGGTTCACCAGATAACTTGACATTATGGCCGCTGTAGGATATAATTTCCTTAACTGTTGATATAATAATATTTAAACCTCTGGCTTTGTCAAACAACGGGCCTTTTTTAATGTTCTTTTTTAGATGCTTCATTCCGGGAGGTAACTTGGTATGAAACTTAACACTTCGGTAAAAAAAGAGATTTTCGCCGTTTTGGCAGGCGTAGCGGCTTTTTCTATTCTTATGCTGCTTATTTTTGTCCTTTTAGGCAGATTTGATCTCTCGGTAGCTTTGGGAACCGCCGCAGGAGCATCTCTCTCCGCACTGAACTTTTTACTGCTGGGAATTACCATACAGTTTGCCGCAAGCTGTGACCGTAAAAAAGGCGCCGCGCTGATCCGCTTTTCGTTCCTTTTGCGCACCATTTTTATATTCATGGTGTTATTTGCGATATTTAAAAGTGACCTTATATATGACACCGCAGCCGTGATAGCTCTGCTTTTTCCCCGCCTGACCATCGTCGTTAGGGGTATCACTGAATATGTTAGTAAACGTATATCAGGACAAGAAAATAAATTTGTACCGTAGATCGTACCCGTTTTATTATGCGTATCAAACAAAACAGCGAGCGCGGCGGCATATTCAACTGGTTTAACGAAACATATGCGCTGAGGCCTTTCATACAGGATCTAAGTTTAATACTTGTGCACTTTGGTCAATATGCGATGATAAAAACAGCAGCCGGCCCTTAAATGGGTGGCTGCTGTTTTTTTTATAGCTTAATTTTTCCCTTCAAACAGACATTTTACACACCGGCAGAGGACAGTCTGGACAGAACTGCCGCTATCTCGCCTCTGGTCGCGGTGTCGCCCGGTCGGAACCCTGCCTCGTCTCCCGTCATCCAGCCCATCGCGCGCGCAATATAGACCGCTTCCTTCGCCCAGTCGGATATGCTGCTGTCGTCCGCAAACACAAAGTCATCCACAACCACATCCGGTGCAAACGCACGTACCAATATTACCGCTATCTGCTCCCTTGTGATCGCTTCATCCGGCCCAAAGCTGTCCGCGTCATTTCCTGTAATGATGCCCTTATCAGCCAATGCGCCTACGTAATCCTCCGACCAGTGTCCCTTCGTATCGCTAAACGCCTTGCCCCCTGCCGATACATCAAGCTTTAAGTACCTTGCCACAGCGGTTGCAAACTCCGCTCTTGTCAGCTCGCCGTCCGGCCTGAAAGTATTGTCGCCGTATCCTGTCATAATGCCTTTTTCAATAACATCCTTCACATACTCTTCCGACCAGCTGCCCGAAATATCGCTCGGCAGCTCTCCGCTATCCGGCGCAGCAGTCGGCTGGTCCGTCCCGACAGGCTCTTCGGTTGACGCAGGCGTCTCGTCAGGCCCCGGCGTAGCGCTTGGCGCAGGGGTCGGCGTCTTCTTTATTGAAGGACCGCCGCCGCTGTTGTTATTGTTGTTGCTGCTGGTCGGCGCAGGCGTTGGCGTCGGCGTCGGTGTTACAACCGGCGTTGACGTTGGCCCTTCCGCACTAAAGCTTATCGCATAGATATTCGCAGTGATGCCATTCGGTGCTGTTACCGTAACTGTTGCGCTTCCTACGCCGCTTGTCACGTCAACGATTCCACCCACAGGTGAAACTGTCAAAGAAGCGCCGGTATCTGCTGTTGTTGCCCCCACTGTTACAGATGTAACGCCCGAAGGTAAATCTATATGATATGTCTTGCCGTCGTCAGTTGCCAGGAACCCGGGGACTGTTGTTACATCCCTGCCGTTTGGCTGATAGGTCAGCGATGCAAGCCTTGCATTGTTTGACGTTGTCGGCGGTGTCGTTGCTGGTGGTGTCGTTGCTGGTGGTGTTGTTGCCGGCTGCTCTGTCGTTGTTACCATAAAGTTCACCGTAAACATACGCGTCGTAACGCCGTCCTGCGCCGTTACGCTTACCGTAGCTGTACCGCTTCCGCTTGTCACGTCAACTATTCCGCCCACAGGCAAAACTGTCACTGAAGCATTCGCATCCGACTTGGTCGCCCCCATCGTTACCGATGTGGTGCCGGCAGCCAGCGATACTTCGTATGTGCCGCCATCATTTGTGGTACTAAAGCCCGGAACCTGCGTAACGCTTCCGCCGTTAGGCTGATAGGTCAGTGACGCAAGTTTTGCATTGTTTG
>JAKJBW010000012.1 GCA_022706785.1 Bacillota bacterium | reverse complement strand
TTAATTGTTCTATCCCTTTCCCGCACGGCATTATACTTTTTCGGAGAAACCGCGCCCGCCTCGTTTTCCGCAAGGCGGGTTGGCGGCGCGGACGATGACAAGCCGCCAAGTCAGCGATATGAATGGTCTGTCAGCTATACATTTACCGACAAAAATGACAGACAGCACAACGGTGTTTCCACACGCCGGGGTAGCGATTCGTCGGTCAAGACCGGGGACAGGGTAGCATATTTTCCTGCCGCTCCTTTTATCAGCGCCATAGCGGACGAAACAGAGCCGGACGGCGGGAAACTATTGCTTGCAGGCTTGGGCGCACTTTTGATATGGGTGATGAATCAAAAGAAGAAAAGAAACCACTATATGACTGAAATACATCAAACAGACCAGACAAGCCCTCATGTGGAATTGACCGACTATGACGATTCTGTGGAGGAAATTTTTCATGGGGATATGGAACAGTAAAAAATATATATAAAGTTTTAACAGGCGGGCGACTTGAAAAACACCCGTCTTTTTAACATAAAATTGATTAGCGGAGGTACGTTGGGTGTATAAATATATTCAATATTACTGTGAATAAACCGTATATTAGTATAAACCACTCAATTTAAGAATAATAGTTTTAAAAGCCATTGCTTTGATGTAAAAATATTACATTAAAATTGACAATTTTAAAACAAGGTGATATAATATTAACCCACAGGGATAATTCTCATATTGTCCTTTGTGGGTTAATTAAATATATATAAAATTATTATTTACCATCGCGCGTACATAACGGTTTTGGCGACCTATCCGCCTTAGTTTGTTATGTGCGTGTGGTGGTTTTTATTTTTTAAAAGACAACCACCAAAATCAAAATACATTATACTGGCAAGCATCGTGTTTGTGTGCCCAGCCCACAAACACACCCCGCAGGGTTTCCCTGCAACCCTTATTTTGAACGGAGGTATCGACTATGCGAACCCACACGAAAACGTTTCATATCCGTTTCACGGAAAAAGAGTACGACCGGCTTTGCAAGTACGCCGAAAAATCCGGTCTGCCGAAAACGACCTATATCCGGCATATGATTAATGGCTGCTGTCCGACTGAAAGACCGGGCATTGATTACTGGAAGATGATGAAAGAGCTTCAATCTGTCGGCAATGGTTTGACCAGATTGGTCGATGCGGCGCGATATTTCGGCAGCCTTCACACCGCAAAAATAGAGGATTTGAAAAAGCGGTTTGAAAAAATGTACTTAACGGTTATAAACGAAATTTACGGTCTGCAAGATTTAGACGTTCCCGCCACGTTGGAGAAAGGGCGGCAAGTAGCGGAACAAGAACAGCAGGAGGTGAAGCAAAATGACTGGAAAATCCGTATCAGCAGCCATTGACGAATATATGGACTGGTTATCGGAACAGCCGGAAGAATATATCCGCAGACTGTTCGCAAACAAGCGAATACCCCGCAATGTGGATTTTAGCTGGCAAATCGGCGGAACGGAGTATATCGTAACATCACACTTTAAGAAATCCGGCGGGGAAGATATATTCCATAAACTTATGCGGCGTTTGGAAGATGAGGTTGCGGAGTGAAATTATTGCTCCGAAGCATTGAAGTAAAGGCCGGAACGTGGTATAATGAGTTTGCTACAAAAACCGTGTTCCGGCTGTGGAAACGGAGGTAATTATGAATAAACAGCCAGAACCTATAACCGCCCTGTATTGCAGACTTTCACAGGAAGATACAAAGGAGGGCGAATCAAACAGTATTGCAAATCAAAAGGCGATACTTGCAAAATACGCAAAAGAAGACGGTTTCAGAAACACACAATTTTTTATTGACGACGGTTTTTCGGGCGTTGTGTTCGACAGACCGGGATTTTTGGCAATGATGGAGGGCGTAAAAGACGGCTCTATTAAGACAATCATAGTCAAAGACCATTCAAGGCTCGGCAGGAACAGGCTTGTAATCGGGACATTGCTTGAAGAAGATTTTGAGCATTACGGCGTTCGGTACATCGCCATTATGGACAACATTGACAGCGACAAGGGCCTCAGCGATTTAGTGCCGCTTACTGATTTGTTTAATGAATGGCACGCAAAGAATACCAGTCAGAAGGTCAAATCGGTAAAACAGGCGCAGGGCAATTCGGGTATTCCGCTAACGCCAAACCCACCATACGGTTACAAAAAGAACCCCAACGGGAAGCATTGGTTGGTTGACGAAACCGCCGCAGAGGTAGTCAGACGCATCTATGCCCTTTGTATGGACGGGAAAGGCCCGGCGCAGATTGCGAAGATTTTGGCGAAGGACAAGGTTTTCACGCCGAACGAATACAAGCGAAGTGCGGGTATAAAGACGCCGTCCGCTCTTCCGCAAAAGTCGTTTGACTGGCAGCCGTCAATTGTCGCCGCAATTTTGGAACGCCCGGAGTATATCGGGCATACGGTCAATTTCCGCACCTACCGCAAGTCCTTCAAAGTGAAAAAGGTGATGTTTAACGAGCAGACCGAGTGGAAAATCTTTGAGGACACTCACGAGCCGATTGTTGAAACGGCGGTGTGGGAACGGGTGCAGGAAATCCGCAAGGGCAAACGCCGCCCTGTAAAGAGCGGAAAGGTCAGTTTGTTTTCCGGGTTGGTATATTGTGCGGATTGCGGACAGAAGCTGTACTACCGCGCCCAAAACGGCAATTCGGATGATAACGAGTATTTTGTTTGCAGCAGTTACAAAGGCAACACAGGAGCCTGCACAGGGCATTTTATCCGTGAGCTTATCCTGTTCAATTTGGTGCTTACACATATGCGGCGGGTATTGGCTTATGTGAAGCAGTATGAGGATTTATTCATCAGAGCGGTGAATAAAAAGACTACGGACGAACAGGTAAAAGCGATTGCGGCAAAAAAGAAAACGGCAGGGCAGTATGCCAAGCGGCTTCAAGAGTTGGATTTGCTTTTTCAAAGGCTTTATGAGGACAATGTAGCCAACCGGATTACCTATGAGCGGTTTTTGAAACTATCCGCTACATATGAAACCGAACAGGCGGAATTGAAAAAGCAATCCGAGAAATTAGAAACCGAGCTTGTCGAAGAAAAGAAAGCCGTTTCCGATACCGAGCGTTTTATGTCCCTTGTCCGAAGCTATACCGAAATTGATGCACTTTCGCCTACAATCCTGCACGATTTTATCGAGAAGATTGTGGTTCATGCCCCCGACAAGTCCGGCGGAAAGAGAAAGCAGAAGGTGGATATATACTACAACTCCGTCGGTATCATTGACATTCCGGGCGAGGACGATATGGTGGAATATCTCAAAGAGCGCAGGCGCAAACGACAGGGAAAACAAAACAAGACGGCTTAAACACCGTCATAATGCGGCACACACCGCAAGCGGAGCAGTCATTTGACCGCACCGCATACATACTTCTTTATTTGGTGTCAGCAATCATTGACACTTTGAGATGAATTTTTTCTGTGATGGTTCAACATATCATTGACAAACTTGCATTTTATATCCTCATTGATTTCAATTTGTCTTATATGCCTGCATCGGTCTGCCTTGTTTATCTGTACTGTAACAAAATCCTCCATGCTGATCAGGTGACAAACATATTTTCTGCTTGACAGTAACTTTTCAATTGCCGCCCTGGTCCACTTTTCTTTTCCCGATGGAGATGGAATTCCCCTTTCGCTCAATATCACCTGAATTTTTCAAGGATCATTCCTTCCAGCGAAAAACGGAATATCATCTTAATGACTTTTGCCTTTTCTTCATCTACAAATATAAAACCATCCTCATCACGAGTATAACCGTAACAAATTCTGCCAAAGAATCTTGACTCAATTAGCGTCATTGCAAAAACCTCCTAAAATAATTATTGTATATATAAAAAAACACATCTTGATCTCTCAAAGTGCGTCTGTCATTTTCATTCTAATTGTTAAACTCACGTATTATTAGGTTTAAATCCCGATGCAATTCCGATTTTCTTCAATTAGAACCAAAAATGCATTAAAAATCCCACATTTTCATCTATTTTCAGCAAAAGTAGACAAAGCCACTTATAACTATGTTATAAGTGGCTTTGTCTACTTTGGAGGCACCACCCAGACTTGAACTGGGGAATAAAGGTTTTGCAGACCTCTGCCTTACCACTTGGCTATGGTGCCATATCACGATCATATATATACTATATGTCTGTGCCTTCAAATTGATTACTAACAGAAAAAGCGCAAATTACATGCGCCTTTTCCGTTGAAAAATGGAGCGGAAGACGAGATTCGAACTCGCGACGTTCACCTTGGCAAGGTGACGCTCTACCACTGAGCCACTCCCGCACACTGGTGCCTCCGGTCGGAATCGAACCAACGACACAGGGATTTTCAGTCCCTTGCTCTACCGACTGAGCTACAGAGGCGTATGGCGGCGCGCTTACCGCACAAAATAAAAATGGCGATCCGGAAGGGGCTCGAACCCTCGACCTCCAGCGTGACAGGCTGGCGTTCTAACCAACTGAACTACCGGACCGAATGGTGGGAGCAACAGGGCTCGAACCTGTGACCCCCTGCTTGTAAGGCAGGTGCTCTCCCAGCTGAGCTATGCTCCCGGCTTTGCCGTCTTTCAGAACGGCAAGGACTATTATACAGAAACATTGGTGCGTTGTCAAGACAAATTTTATGATATTTTTATTTTTTTATATGCGCTTCAGGCAAGCTAATTCTCGGCCTTTTTTAAAAGCGCTTCCAGCTGCTGCTTGGAAAAGTCATACGCCGCGTCGCAAAACTGGCATGTCAACTCGGCACTCCCCTGTTCGTTAATCATATCCTCAAGCTCCTGCCTGCCTATGCTGATCAGTGCCTTCTCCACACGCCTGCGTGTGCAGTCACAGCGATACTCCGGCGTTATGGGCTGATTGTAGATCACAACGTCAAACCCTTGCGTCACGGCAAAAATCATATCCTCACAGCTCATGCCATCACTCAGCATGGTCGTGACCGGCGGCAGCGCGGCAATAGTGCGCTCCAGACGCTGCGCACAATCGTCGCCGCTTCCCGGCATGAGCTGCAGTATAAACCCTCCGGCTTTAATGACGCTTCCGTCGGTATCCACAAGCACACCCAGCGCCACCGCCGTAGGCAACTGTTCCGACTCGGCATAATACGCCGTCAGATCCTCGGCTATCTCCCCCGTCACAAGCTGCGTCTGTGCGATATAAGGCTCCTTCATCCCAAGGTCCATAATGACGCAAAGCGTTCCAGCCCCTACCGCCCCGCCCACGTTGAGCTTCCCGGCTACGCGGTCGGGCAGGATTACCTTAGGATTGTTCACGTACCCCTTCACCTGCGCTTTGGCGTTGCCCACCGCAACCACCCCACCCAGCGGGCCGTCTCCCCTTATCTGAAGCGTGAGGGTATCCTCCTGACCTTTCAGCATACTGCCCATCATGGCGGCGGCGGTCAGCAGCCGGCCCAGTGCGGCAGTTGCGATTGGGAATGTGGCGTGCATTTTCTGCGCCGTACCCACAAGCTGTGTGGTGTCGGCGGCAAAGATACGGATATTGCCGTCGCTGCTCATACCCCGAAGTATGGTGTCTGCCATTTTTGGGCCGTCCTCCTTTACATTGTGCCTTGGTCTTAGTGCGTCTTCACGATATCCTTCAGATATGCCATAAACTCGTCCTTCAAATCATCGCGGCAAAGCGCAAACTCCACCGTCGCCTCCAAAAATCCCATTCTGTTGCCCACATCATATCTTCTGCCGATAAAGTCATAAGCATACATATCCTCATATTCCGAAAGCTTCCTAAGCGCGTCGGTGAGCTGTATTTCCCCGCCGGCGCCTTTGGTCGTCCCTTCGATGCATTCAAATATCTTGGGTGTGATGATGTATCTGCCGAGTATCGCAACATTGGACGGCGCATTTTCGGTCTCGGGCTTCTCCACCAGGTCACTTACCTTGTAAACACGCTCCCCCACCGCTTCACAGGCAACAATGCCGTATTTTGACACCTCTTCCCATGCAACAGTCTGTACTCCTAAAATCGTGGACTGATACTTATCGTACATCTCCATCATCTGCGCAAGGCAAGGCTTGTCAGACGCCACAATATCATCGCCCAGCAGCACCGCGAACGGCTCATTGCCCACAAAGGTTTTGGCGCAGTAGATGGCATGGCCCAGGCCTAAGGCCTCCTTTTGACGGACGTAGTGGATGTTGGCCATATTGGAAATGTCCTGAACAATTTTGACCAGATCCTGCTTGCCGCTCTTTTCAAGCTCTGTTTCCAGTTCATATGCTTTGTCAAAATGGTCCTCAATAGAGCGTTTGGTACGGCCTGTGATGATAATAATATCCTCAATACCGCTCTGCACGGCCTCGGCTATGATATACTGGATAGTGGGCGTGTCCACAATGGGCAGCATTTCTTTAGGCATCGCTTTTGTTGCGGGCAAAAATCTTGTTCCCAGGCCCGCTGCGGGTATTACCGCCTTTTTTACTTTCATTCGTGATTTCCCCTTCCAAAACGTACGACATTATGTCTTAATTTTTCCTATAACATTCTACCAACTTACAAGCCCGTTGTAAACACAAAAATTTGGGTTTAACACAGATAAATTAAAATACGGTCACAGTCCCGCAAAGGGCAACTTGGGTTTGACAATGCCTTTGTGTTGTGATATAGTTTTGTAAGCGATTATTTTTTGATCTGATCAGGAGGGGTTACATATGGATATTTTAAAGCGTTTTTCGCTGGCCGGAAAAATTGCGTTAGTTACGGGCGCGTCCTACGGTATCGGCTTTGCGATTGCAAAGAGTTATGCCGACGCGGGCGCGACAGTCGTCTTTAACGACATCAACCAGGAGCTGGTAGATAAGGGTTTGAAGGCCTACGAGGAGGAAGGCATCAAGGCGTACGGTTACGTTTGCGACGTTACAAACGAAGAACAGGTAAACGAAACCGTCGCAAAAATTGAAAAGGAGGTCGGCGTGATCGATATTTTGGTCAACAACGCCGGCATTATAAAAAGGATTCCTGCGCTTGAAATGAGCGCCGCCGAATTCCGCCAGGTCATCGACGTGGATTTAAACGGCCCGTTTATTGTTTCAAAGGCGGTCGCCCCCGGTATGATAAAAAAAGGTCACGGTAAGATTATCAACATCTGCTCCATGATGAGCGAGCTGGGCCGTGAAACCGTTTCCGCTTATGCCGCCGCAAAAGGCGGGCTTAAGATGCTCACCAAAAACTTCGCCTCGGAGTGGGGCGAGTTCAACATCCAGTGCAACGGCATAGGGCCCGGCTATATTGCCACACCGCAGACCGCGCCGCTTCGCACCGAAGGCCACCCGTTCAATTCGTTTATTATCGCCAAAACCCCCGCTGCGCGCTGGGGAACACCTGAAGACCTGATGGGCCCCGCGGTATTTTTGGCATCCGACGCGTCCGATTTTGTCAACGGCCATATCCTTTATGTGGACGGCGGTATTTTGGCCTACATCGGCAAACAGCCGAAATAAATCAGCTTACATAATCAGTGGTTTCACACAAAAAAGCCTGCAACCGCAACGGTTGCAGGCTTTTTTATGATATCGTTCATATCTTATCTCCATTAATCCATATAAAATAATTTTCGTAACTACATCCAACAGCTGACGCTATTTCTTCAAGTTCAGCTACAGAAAAGCGTCCTTTTCTCATTTTTGAATTAAAATTTTGTGGAGATTGTCCAACTCGCCTTGCAAGTTCTGCAACACTTATTCCTGCACGAACACAAAGTATTTTAATTTTTTCCGATATCGGCATCATTACACCTCTTTATAAAACAAAATATATGTTTATATGCTAACACTAATATTTTATATTGTCAAATTAAGGTTCACCCATATAAAAAATATTTTTATAAAATAATAAAATAGTTTATAATGAGGAGGTAAAATTTTTAGAAGACTTTTACTTTGGAGACATTCAACCAAATGTAAGGAATTATGAGGGTATTCCTCAATACGCAAAGGCAACAGCTGTTATTGATAATGCAGAGAAAAAATTATCAGAATTGCTTGAAGGTATGGAAAAAAGGTTATTTTTAGACTTCATCAACGCACATGATGAAATTAATGCTATTATCAGTTCAGATTCTTTCATAGACGGTTTTAAGATAGGGGCAAACATCATGCTTGAAATTCTGTGTTTGAGAGGGCAACGTTGAAAATATGGGCAATACTCAAATTCAAAAAGTCCCCTATCAATCAAGAGAAAAATCACTCGGATCAAAGCTTTTTTCATTCGCCTTCTTCCGGCGGAGCTTTTTGGTGAAAACATCATACCTGTATTTTTTGCACGAGTAATCATAGGCCACCACGCCGTAAAGCTCGCACACCACATCGGTTGTGTGCGCAACGACCCTGCCCCGCTGGCAAGTGGCGCATTTAGGCGCAATATCGTTTGCATACATTGACCCCAACCCCTTATGCAGTATGGTTATGTTGACCCGCCCAGCTCAGCGTGCGCCTGCGCGACAACGTCTGCAACCATGGCATCGCTTACATACGCGTCGCCCCCGCAGTCCTGTCCCGTGCGGTTTTGTAAATGGATCAGATACTCAATATTGCCCTCCGGACCACGTATGGGTGAATAGGTAAGCGCCAGGGCGCAAAATCCGTTATCCGCCGCAAACGCATTCACATCGCCGATAACCTGCGCATGCACCGCAGGATCACGCACCACGCCGCCTGTCGGCACATCACTGCGCCGTGCCTCAAATTGCGGCTTGATGAGCGCAACTGCCTGCGCAGCGGGCTTTAACAGCCGCTTCACAACCGGCAGCACCAGATTAAGTGAAATGAAAGCCACATCAACAGAAGCAAAATCCAGCAGTTCATCCAAATCCTCCGGCACAACATTTCTGATATTGGTGCGCTCCATATTGACGACCCGCTTATCGCTGCGCAGCTTCCACGCAAGCTGACCGTAGCCCACGTCAACGCTGTACACCTTGGTCGCCCCATTTTGCAGCATACAATCGGTAAAGCCGCCTGTCGATGCGCCCACATCCATAGCGACCGCTCCCTTAAGGCTTATCTCAAAAACTTCAACCGCCTTTTGCAGCTTATGGCCGCCGCGGCTGACATAAGGCTGGTATTTGCCGCGCACCTCTATATTCGCGGCCGGCATAACCTGCTGGCCCGCCGAATGGCAGCGCTCTTCGCCCTGATATACCACCCCCGCCAAGATAAGCGAACGGGCCTGGGCTAAGTCGTCCGCCAGGCTGTTTTGCAGTAAAAATTCATCCAGACGTATTTTCTTTGCCACATCAAACTCTCCCACACGGCTGCCTTGCCGGATCAGACTGTTATTTTGCGATAGTGACAGGCTTTGATACACAATGCGCAAGCGCACAGTCCGCAAGCGATTGCGCATCAAGTCCATAGGCACGGTAGATCAGCTCAGGATTTGCCTGTGCGATAAACTCATCGGGATATCCTTTGCAGACGAGATCAATATCCAAGCCGTGCTTTGCAAAAAGCGAGGCGATCATATCGCCCGCACCGCCGGTCAGCGTTCCGTCCTCAACCGTAATGACACGCCCCGTTTTCTTTGCGGTAAGCAGTAAAAGCGCCTCGTCCATGGGCTTTATGGTCCTAAGTGAGATCACCTCTGCGCTTATACCCTTCTTTTCCAATAACAAAGCGGCCTGGGCGGCTTTGCTGAGCATATTGCCCACCGCAACAAAGGAAATGTCACGGCCCGCCCGGATAAGCGCGCCTTTGCCAAATTCAAAGTCAGCCTGTCTGTACGGATACTGCTCCGCGCCTCTCGGATAACGTATGGCGATAGGCCCGTCGTGCTCTGATACCGCGTATTTGAGCATTTGCTCCAAGTCCAGAAATGAGCTTGGCGTAAGCAGCGCGATATTCGGAATGTGGCTTAAAAACGGTATGTCAAACACGCCCTGGTGCGTCTCGCCGTCGGCGCCCACTACACCGGCCCTGTCTATGCCGAACACAACATGAAGGTTCTGAATCGCCACATCGTGAAGCACCTGGTCATAGGCGCGCTGCAAAAATGACGAATAGACAGCGACCACAGGAATAAAGCCGCCCACCGCAAGCCCGGCGGCCGACGTGACCGCATGGGCCTCCGCTATGCCGACATCGAAAAACCGGCTTGGGAATGCCCGCGCAAACGGCAAGAGCCCCGACCCTAAGGTCATGGACGGGCTGATGGCAATAACCCGCGGATTATGCCTGGCAATGCTTACAAGGTGGCGTCCGAATATGGCCGAATAGTCCGCCTTGACCTTGCTGCGTATCACCGCGCCCGAGTCGGCGTCGAATTTTGAGATACCGTGAAAATTCTGGGGTTTGCTCTCGGCAGGGGCATAGCCCTTGCCCTTTCGCGTATAGACATGGATCAAAACCGGGCCGTCCACCGTTTTGGCGCGCGCAAGCAACTGCATTGTCCGCTTGATATCATGGCCGTCCACCGGCCCTAAGTAGGTGAAGCCCAATTCCTCAAAAATAGTGTTTTGCAGCAGCAAACGCCTTATGCTGTCTTTAAGATTGCGTATGATCCGGATCATGCCGCCACCGAAAGGCACCTTGGACAGTGTGCGCTCGGTCGCCGACTTCACCTTGTAATAAGACGGCTTTGTCCTCAGCCGCGAAAGGTATTCCGACATGCCGCCCACGTTTTTTGTGACCGACATTTCATTATCGTTTAATATAACGATCAGATTGGTTTTAGCGTGCCCCGCATCGTTCAACGCTTCGTAGGCAAGCCCGCCCGTCAGCGCTCCGTCGCCTATCAGTGCGATCACGCAGTGCTTCTCCCCTGCCAGATCCCGCGCCCGCGCAATGCCCAGCGCGGCGGAAATGGAGGTTGACGAATGGCCGGTGTTGAAACAGTCGTATACGCTCTCGCTCGTTTTGGGAAAGCCTGAAAGCCCTCCCTGCTGGCGCAGGGTGGCAAACCTGTCCTTTCGACCGGTCAGAATCTTATGCACATAGGCCTGATGCCCGACATCCCATACAATTTTGTCCACAGGCGCGTTATATACCTTGTGCAGGGCTATGGTGAGCTCCACCACCCCGAGATTTGAGGCAAGATGGCCGCCCGTTTTGGAGACTGCGTCTATTAAAAATGTGCGTATTTCCCCTGCCAGCGCATTCAAACGGTCCAAGTCAAGCGCTTTCAAGTCGGCCGGAGACTGTATTTTATCTAGGATTGGGTACATATCTACACCTGTTTCCTGTTTTTTTGTTTCTTCCCCCATCTGGGAATAAGCCGTTTGAAAAAGTATGCGACTTTTCCCGTCACAAAAACAATCGTGTTGTTGTGGACCATAGCCACGCCTTTGCCCGCGGCCTTGCCGCCTATCATCATGGAGGCCACCAGGGCTGTGACAAGCAGTCCAAGCAGTGCTGAGCCCACATTGAACGTGCGGACAATACCAATAACAATCGCCCCCGTCATCGCACCGCTTATAACGCCCGCAATATCGCCTATCACGTCGTTGCAAAAGCTTGAAATCTGCTGGGCGTGACGAATAATGGCTATACTTTCACGCGCACCGGGTATCTTCTTGGCAGCCATTGCGTGAAACGGCGTTTCGCTGGCAGTGGAAACGGCGACGCCGACCAGATCAAACACAACGCCGAAAAGAATAATAAGCAACAATGTAATCATTGCCATAATGAGCCCCAGGTCGTCCGCGTTGGATGTCAGGGCGTTGATGCCCATGGTAAGAAAAAAGGCTCCAACCGTAATGCTGATTGTCCATCTGTGGCTTACCTTGACATTGCCCGCCGCGCTCTTTACCTTAAGTCTTCGTCGGTCCAATTGTAAAACTCAGCTCCCTTTATCTTTTGTGCTGCATGATAATTCATACGATTACGCCGTGAGTCATATAAAAAGTACGGTGGCAGCCTGCAAAGTAAATTTTGCGGCTTAAGGTCAGGTAGGTTTTCCCAACAGAGTACCGGACCGTCACCGGTCCGGGGGTTTCCCATTACACCCTGTTATGCGTGCGTTACCGCACACATGACCTGATTGCCACTTAGTCCGCATTTCAATCCCTTGCAAGCCAGACAAAAGCAACAGCCTAGGAGATTTCCTCGGCAGTCACACCTATTCTTAGCCTCTTTTGCAGGCTATGTTTCAGACAGCGATGGCCGGACCGCGTTGGCCGACGCAAGGCCCGGTCTGTCTGTCATCCCCAAATTGCCCACGCAAGGCAGGCTACGCTGCACCCAGCGCACGAAGCACCGGAATGCAGGTTCCACCCTATGTCGTACCCGCTTGAATAACGCTTAGCGTTATGCAGAGGCGACCACAAGCATAGGTCTCCGCGGTAGAGGGGTTCGGCACCCGCATGCCATTGCAGACCGCCCCAAAACCTTAACTCCCAGCACCAGCCCCGAACTGGGCGTTCAAAGCAAGCACCAGGAACTTCATCGATGTGCCCTTCAACGGATTTTTAGGCCCGTCCTCGGAATAGGTAGAACTGACTAGGATACTGCACCACCGTATTTTTTATATTACCCAGAGCGTATCGCCTTGGGCAAAAACGATTCGAACCGGATCGCTTATATCATACCACAACTCGCCGTACATGTAAAGAGCGATGCATAAGGATAGTTTTGCTTGCACAAAACTGTTGCACCCGGACGCAAATGTGGTATAATTATGATACCCTACGGACGGCAACACTGTCCGTATACAGGAAGTATTAACACACCCAAGGCTTTGTAACCAACAATTTGCAAAGGAGGCGGCAACATGGACAAATACGAATGCACGGCATGCGGGTATGTGTACGATCCCGCTATCGGCGACCCCGAAGGCGGTATCGCGCCCGGCACAGCGTTTGAGGATCTCCCGGAAGACTGGGTTTGCCCCATGTGCGGCGTGTCTAAGGATGCGTTTGAGCGCATGGCGTAACAACAGGAGCACCGAGCCTATGTACAAAGCGGGCCGCAAAGGCAAAGCAGACTGCCTTTGCCTTTGCGGCTCCGGCATTATGCCGCGCTTATTGACCTTTAATGCAAAAGGGGCCTCCCCTTTTAAATCGATACGCCTTAAAACCATACACATGAAAAATCGGAGGTAGCACAATGGCATGCTTTAAACTGCTTGACGGAATATACAGCGTAGGGGTGTTAAACCCTGCGCTTCGCGTGTTTGATATTATTATGAAAACCGAATACGGCACATCTTATAACGCTTTTTTAGTGCAGGGAACCGAAAAATGCGCGCTTATTGAAACGGTGCACGCAAGGTTTTTTGACGAATACCTGGAAAACATTGAAGCCGTCATGGATCCGGCCAAAATAGACTACATCATCCTCAACCATACCGAGCCGGACCATACCGGCAGTCTTCGCGAGCTGAAAAAAAGGTATCCGAATATGCAGGTGATTGCTTCCATGGCAGGAGCAAAATATCTGCAGGGCATTACCAATATGGATTTGGGCACAAAAGTGGTCAAGGACGGTGATTCCATTAATCTGGGCGGGCGCACGCTCACCTTTACCCCTGCGCCGTTTTTACACTGGCCCGATTCTATGTTTACTTACTTGGCGGAGGATGCGGTGCTCTTTTCTTGCGATATGTTCGGATGCCACTACTGCGAGCCGCGCGTTTTGGACTGCCATGTTTCTTATCCGAATGCTTACGAAAGTGCCCTGAAATACTACTTTGACGCTATTTTTGGCCCGTTCCTGCCGTATGTGGTTTCGGGAATGGACAAGGTGGAGGGCCTGCCCAAGAAAATGATCTGCACCAGCCACGGCCCTGTGCTGACGGAATTTAGCATAGACAAGGTGTGGGCGCAGTACCGGCAGTGGTCCGCGCCTAGGCGGCACGACGGCAAAAGAGCCTGCATTTTCTACGTTTCGGCTTATGGCGCCACCAGAGCGCTGGCGCAGCAGGCCGCAAAACAGGCGCTGGCCGCAGGGATGAAAGCCGAGATATACGACCTTGTAGAGGCGGACGCCGGCGCTGTGGCGGCAGCCGTCAACGCGTGCGACGTGTATCTGTTCGGCTCGCCCACCATCAATAAGGACGCGTTAAAGCCGGTATGGGATATTATCGGCTGTATAGACGCCATCAACTGCAAGGGCAAGCCTGCCGCGGTATTCGGCTCCTATGGCTGGAGCGGCGAAGCAGTGGGCATGCTGTGCTCGCGCCTGAGCGCACTGAAAATGAACGTATACCAGCAGGGTTTTCGTGCAAACTTCATCCCGTCAGACGATGAAATGGTCGCGTTTGCGGCCTTTACAGAGGATTTTTTGGCACAGGCCTGAGCGCTGTCTGCAAAGGCTTACAGCTCATCTAACGGCTTGAATTCAAACCCTTGCGCACGCGCATCCGTGATTATCCGCTTCAAGGCCTGCGCATTGTCGGCCGACACCGCATGCAAAAGCAGGATCGCACCGTCGTGCAGGTAGGGCATCACCTGTGCATAGGCATACTCGGCGCCTTTTTGCTTGTCTGTCTGCCAGTCGACATATGCAAAGCTCCAAAATACCGTGGTGTAGCCAAGGTCTTTGGTGATAGCCAGCGTGCGCTCGGAGTATTCGCCTTTGGGCGGTCTTAGGTAGTGCATGGTTTTTCCGGTCAGCGCTTTATAGTCGTCGCCAAGTCTGGTTATCTCACCGGCAAGCGCCTGATTGCTTGCAACCGACGGCATAGACGGATGGTTGCGGGTGTGGTTGCCAACGATGTGCCCGTCATTGCCCATACGCAGCACAAGTTCGGGTTGCTGCTTTAAGTAGTCACCCGTGATAAAGAACGCGGCAGGCACAGCCGTTTCCTTCAGCACATCAAGTATAGGGACGGTATAGCCGTTTTCATACCCCTCGTCAAAGGTGAGGTAGAGATTTTTGCCTTTGTTTTTGGCAATATACACGGCGCCGAATTCCGAAAGCGTTTTTTCGATTTTACCCGGCATCTGGGGAGGCTTGCCTTTTTCCTTTTTCAGCCCCCACGACTGGAGCTCATTTGAAAGTCCGGCATAGGTGGCGTCGGGATAAAGTGTAGGCGTGGCGCCCAGTTCCAAGTTGCCGTCATGCACAGCGGCGCTTTCCGATCCGGCTTTATCCGAATGGCAGCCTGTCGTCAGCAGGGGCAAAAGCAGCGCCGATGCAATCAAAAAACAAATACCCGGTTTAAATAACGGTTTTGCCATATACATTCCTCCCGAAAGACGAGTTCTTGATATGAATTTTAATGGATTATGCAACAAGCCTTGCAATTGAGGTATTGCCATATTATAATTATGCGTAAGACTGATTGGTTATGGCAAAATACAGGAGGAAATTATGAAAGTAGCTGTTGTGGGCTCAAGGAGCCTCTCGGTAGACCTTTCGCCCTACATACCGGCCTATGCCACGGCGATCATAAGCGGCGGAGCCTGCGGAATTGACAGGTGCGCTGCCGAATACGCGCGGCAAAACGGCCTTGAACTGATTGAATATCTGCCCGACTACAACCTCTACGGCAAGCTCGCGCCCCTGCGCAGGAATGACGAAATCATCCGTGCGGCGGATAAGGTCCTGGTGCTGTGGGATGGCAAAAGCCGCGGCAGCAAATATGTGATAAACCAGTGTATAAGGCTCGGCAAAAAAATAGAAGTGGTTATGGTGAAGGATAGATATATGCCCAGATATAGTTGAATCAGCTTGAAAGAGTAACAAGGATTGCGAGAATATTTTTTGCAGGACAAGGCAGATGACGAAGACAGGCTGGCGCCTGCCCTTGAAGATAACGCAATCATGCAAAAAATAGACCGCAAGGCTGTTACTGTTTCAGGTTGATTCAACTATAGTCCCGCCACAGCTTTGAACAACATTTGATATATGTAAATATTACGCAAAAACCGCCTTGCAAAGGCGGTTTTTGCGTATGCTATATGCGTTTATTAAAAATTACTCAAGGCTAATCTCCACATATTGAAACCCGTCGCCGTCATCATCACTTCCGTTGGGCAGACCCGTTGCATCCGGCTGTTCCGGCGACAGCCCTTTTAGTGCGCCAAGGGCCTTGAGAAAATCATCGAATTTATCGTTCGCCACCTTGACAATCATGACATTTCCCCTGTAGGATACGCTGCCATAATCCCGCGCAAGCGCCTCGGCTGCGGCAAAAACGGCGCTGTCTGCCGCTTTGAAAAACAGGCTCGGCTTAGCAGGCGATGCGACAGGGGCCGTACTAGCGCTCAAGCTTGCGCCCGTTCTCCCGCCTGTACCGGCAGGCTCGGGACTGACTGCCAAAGCACTGTCCGCCGCACTGCCCGATGGCTCCGCCAGAATTAAAGCCGGTGTTTCGGGCTGCTGTATCGGCTCAGCGGTCTGTGCCGCCGACTTTTGTGCGGCGCCGGGGCTCCTTTGGGTACCGGGCTCCTGAGCAGGCAAAGCGGCGGCCGCGTAGCCGTCCTCCTCATCCTGATTTGCCACTCCCGTGTCATTTGACGGCGCTGTAGGATAGCTTTGGGCGGCATCCGGCTCCTGGTATGGCAACTCGCCGCCGTTACCCGCACCTGTTTGCGTTTGGGGCGTTATCTGGCTATTGGGATTCCCCTTCGGGAGCGCACCGCCGGTCACAGGCGGTTTATCCGTATTCTGCGCCGCAGGCGCGTTGTTTCCGGTGCCGTTTCCGGACTTATCTTGGACCGTGCCAGCTCCTTCGGACACGGAAGCCTGCGCAGGATCAGACTTGTAATTTTGTGCGTTATCTAAAAACGGTGCTGTGGGCGGCGAATCGGAATAATTGTTTTTGCTGATATCATTGCCTAGAACAAATAGGGCCAACAGGCACGCCGCTGCGGCAGAATATACCCGCCAGTCACGCAGCCATGCGGGTATGCGGTAAAACCAGAGGGCCGCTCCGGCTGCCTCTGATTCTCTTTTTTCCCTTGCGGCTTGCAAAAGCCTGGTATGGAGCGAGGCAGCAAATTCCTTTGAGGGCTCGATTTCACAAAGTCCTTTCAGGCCTTCCGAAACCGCCCTGATAGCCTCAAGCTCTCTTTGGCACGCATCGCACCAGTCCAGATGCTCCGCTATCTGCTTGCACATATCAGCGTTTAGCTGTCCGTCATAATATTGCGATAAAAGCTTCGATACTTTATTACACGATAGCATGGAGCATCCTCCTTTCCTGCTTGTTAGACGTACGCATCATCTAAAAAGTTCCTTGTTTTTAATCAACTTATCCGCCAGCATCCGGCGCGCACGGCTCATGCGTGATTTAACCGTACCGAGCGAGCAGTGCAGTATATCGGCTATCTGCTGATACTCAAGCCCCTGTATTTCACGCAGTATGATCACAGTTCTGTATTGTTCGCCAAGCGATGCGATAGCACGCCTGAGCGCGTCTCTGAGTTCAGCCTGCTCGGCAAGCTCGAGCGGTCCCGCATTTTTATCGGCAAGCTGAAGCTGGGCCGATTCACCCGTTTCATCAGGCGTGAGGCTGACGGTATTCTCACTGCGGTATTTACGCTTGCGCAGCTCATCGTAACAGACGTTTACAGTGACCCGATAGAGCCATGTAGAGAAGGACGACTGCTCGCCGAATTTATCTATACTCGCAAACAGCTTTAAAAACACTTCCTGCGCCGCATCAGATGCATCCTCATGATTGCCCAACATGGCATACGCAGTGCTTAAAACCTTTTTTTCATAAGCTGCTATCAAGGTTTCGAAAGCTTCAACATCGCCTTGCCTGCAGCGCGCAATCAGCTGTGCTTCACTGCTTGTCCGGCTCACCGTCCCTCACCTCCCTGCGCCTTATTGGTCCATTCTATTCAGCTTCGGTCTCAGGCGTCATGCCTGTCTTGCCGCAACAGCCTTCATATAACCTTCATAGTTCCTGCGCATTTCATCTATGCTGTCGCCGCCGAACTTTTCTGTGGCCGCTTTTGCCAATTCAAAAGCCACCACCGCTTCGCAGACAACACTGCACGCCGGAACCGCACAAATATCGCTGCGCTCGACCGACGCCTCGGCGGCCTGTCCGGTACGCATGTCCACGCTTTTAAGCGGACTGTACAGGGTGGGTATAGGCTTCATAGCAGCCCGCACAATTAGCGCTTCCCCGTTGGTCATGCCGCCCTCTATGCCGCCTGCGTTGTTGGACAGGCGTCTATATGCGCCATCGCCGGCTTTGGCAATGGGATCGTGCACCTTTGAGCCGGGCCGGGCAGCAGCTTCAAAGCCCGCCCCTATCTCCACGCCCTTGATAGCCTGCACGCTCATGAGCGCGCCCGCGATAACGGCGTCAAGCTTTCTGTCGTAGTGCACATAGCTGCCAAGCCCCGGCGGCAAACCAAGCGCGGTGACCTCCACCACGCCGCCGAGTGACTCTCCGTCCGCCTTTGCCGCGTCAATCATCGCCATAGCCGCCGCTTGCGCCTCAGCGCTATACATCCTTACCGGTGACGCCGCAATCCTTTCGTCAAAGTCAGGGCAGTCCTGGTCCGCTTCATCGCGCACACTGCCGATGGACACCACGCGGCTTGCCATGCGCACGCCAAACACAGCCAGAAGCGACTGACACACAGCGCCTACCGCCGTGCGTATGGCGGTTTGTCTTGCGCTTGCCCGCTCCAAAACATTTCTCATGTCAGTATGCCCATACTTGAGCGCACCGGTCAGGTCCGCATGCCCCGGCCGAGGCACATATACCCCCCGCTCATCCGCCGCCTCTTCGGCCCCCATGATATGGCGCCAGTTTTCAAAGTCCTTGTTTTTAATCATAAGCGCAACCGGGCTCCCGAGGGTATAGCCGCCGCGCACGCCCGACAGAATCTCTGCGCAGTCGGTTTCAATGGCCATACGCCCGCCTCTGCCGTGCCCCGACTGGCGCAGGGCAAGCTTATGGTTGATTGAATTGATATCAAGCTTAAGCCCCGCGGGCAGCCCCTCTATAATTGCCGTAAGGCATTTGCCGTGTGTTTCGCCTGCGTCTAAAAATCGTAGCATAAGCGCAAACCCCTTTTATTATTTATTGATATATTTATCTGACAAAACAGGCGCGCAAAGCGGGAAATTTGCGCCGGGCCCGCTTCATCCCCTATGCAAAACATTGTAACACGAAAAACAATTTCGGGCAATACATTCCTGCCCAAAGCACAAATTTAATTGGTATGACAACAGAAAAGCTATTGCAAACGGCCTTTTAAATGTGTATAATAATTTCGGTTGCATAACGGCAGGATTTTCCTTCCCGTTCATACAGTAAAATAATACTTAAACACTATATAAACCATTGAGAGGAGAATGGAAAATGAAATTAGGCGTGTTGACAGTACCACTTTCGGCCATGAGCCTCAAAGAGGCGGCGGAGTATTTGTCGGGTCTGGGCGTACAGACGCTGGAGCTCGGCGCGGGCGGCTACCCCGGCAATGCACATTTGAACCCCGATGAACTTATCGGCAGCAAAGAAAAAATCGCAGAGCTTAAGAACCTGCTCAAAAGCTACAACCTTGAAATCAGCGTTCTGAGCGTACACGGCAATGCTGTGCATCCCGACAAGGCAACGGCGCAAATGTACCATGACGCGTTTGAAAAAGCGGTAACGCTTGCAAATGAGCTGGAGGTGGGCACCGTCGTCACATTCTCCGGCTGCCCCGGCGACAGCGCGCAGAGCAAATATCCCAACTGGGTGACCTGCCCGTGGCCTGAGGACTTTTTGGCGGTGCTTGACTATCAGTGGAACGACGTCCTGATTCCGTACTGGAGCAAGGAAGCGGAGTTCTGCAAAAAGTACGGCGTGAAAGTGGCCTTTGAGATGCATCCCGGCTTTTGCGTATACAACCCCACGTCACTGCTCAAAATAAGAGCGGCCGTTGGCGATACTATCGGCGCAAACTTCGACCCCAGCCACCTGATCTGGCAGGGCATAGACGTGCCTTCCGCTATCCGTGCGCTTAAGGGCGCGATTTATCACTTCCACGCCAAGGACACCAAAATTTATGACATCAACTGCAACGTCACAGGCGTGCTTGACGTCAACCACTATTCCGACGAGATCAACCGCAGCTGGATCTTCCGCGCGCTCGGCTACGGCAACGACTACAGCTATTGGAAGGATATCATCTCCACCCTGCGTCTGGTGGGCTACGACGCCTCTGTCAGCATAGAGCACGAGGACAGCTTAATGTCTTCAAAGGAAGGTCTTGAAAAGGCAATCTCTTTCCTGAAGGAAGTTATGATAAACGAAATGCCGGGCAAGATGTTCTGGGCATAAAATCAGATGATTAAACTGCCCTGTGCGCAAGCAGATGCGCGCAGGGCAGTTTTTTTTCGGTGCGCGGTTTACATTTTTAAAACAGTATGATAATATTCAAGATGGATTTTTTCATATCGTTGCAATAGCTTTTGATTTTTTGGCGCACAATAAAAGAGAACACATAACACGCACAAGGAGAGGAAAAGCAAAAATGGATTACAAAGAAACCTATAAGCAGTGGCTGGCCTGTCACGACGCCTCCATCAAAGAAGAATTAGCCGCCGTTGCCAATGAAAATGAAATAGAGGACAGATTCTACAGATCTTTGGAATTCGGAACCGGGGGCCTGCGCGGCGTGATAGGGGCGGGAACAAACCGAATCAATATCTATACCATCAGAAAAGCAACGCAAGGGTTTTCCGATTATATCACGGCGTGCGGGGAAGACGCAAAAAAACGCGGTATTGCAATTGCGTACGACAACCGCAGGATGTCTGTGGAATTGGCCCAAAACACCGCCGGAGTCCTGGCGGCAAACGGTATCAAGGCATATCTTTTTGAAAGCCTGCGCCCCACGCCCGAGCTGTCGTTTGCGGTGAGGGAACTGGGCTGCTTTGGGGGTGTGGTGATCACCGCATCGCATAACCCTCCCGAATACAACGGCTACAAGCTCTACGACGAGAACGGATGTCAGCTTGTGCCGCGCTATACCGACAAAGTGATTAAATATATTGACGCTGTTGAAAACGAATTGACTATTCAATGCCTTACCAGGGAAGAAGCGGGCGGGCTGATAGCGATAGTCGGCCGGGAGATTGACGAGAAATACTATGAAAAGGTCAAGCGTATATCCATTAACAATGTTGTAAAGGACAACTTTAAAATCGTATTTTCGCCGCAGCACGGCACGGCAAATATTCCTGTAAGACGGGTGCTTGCTGATTTGGGCTATCGCGTGGTTCCTGTTTTGGAGCAGTGCAATCCCGACACCGAATTTTCAAACACCAAAAACCCCAATCCGGAATCGGACGAAGCCTACGAGCTGCCTTTGCAAAAAGCCCGGGAAGCGGATGCGGATCTTGTGATTGTAACAGACCCCGACTGTGACAGGCTGGGCGTTGCGGTCAAACACAACGGCGAATTCATCAAAATGACGGGCAATCAGACGGGCGCGGTGCTTTTGCAATACATTTTAGAGCAAAAAAAGCGCAGGGGCGAGCTGGGCAAAAACGCCGTGATGTTTAACACGATAGTGACCTCAAATCTGGGCGACAAAATCGCCGCCTATTATGGCGTTACTAATGAAAAGACGCTGACGGGCTTCAAATTTATCGGCGACAAAATTCATATGCATGAAGAAAAAGGCGATCTGGAATTTGTGTTTGGCTATGAGGAAAGCTACGGGTATTTGATAGGTGATTTTGTACGCGACAAGGACGCGGTGCAGTCCTGTCTTATGATAGCCGAAACGGCGTGCTTCTATCACCAAGCCGGGAAAACCTTATATGATGTGCTTTTGGAAATATACGAAAAGTACGGCTACTTCAAGGATCACCTCACCTCAAAAACATTTCAGGGTAAGGATGGCCTTGCGCAAATCAAACAGATCATGCAGGACTTAAGGAACCATCCCAAAACAGAGGTTGACGGCGTAACGATTACGGAGGTGCAGGATTACTTAGATATGCCCGACTTCCCCAATTCCGACGTGCTAAGATACGTTTTGGCGGACGACAGCTGGATCGCGATAAGGCCCTCCGGGACAGAGCCTAAGTGTAAATATTACTACAGCGTTGCAGGCACAAGCCCGCAGGAAACGCAAAGCAAGCTGCAAAAAATGAGAGCGGCATTTGAAAACTGGTAAGCCTTAACATGCCTTTCAGACTGTTGAAGGGTTCAAGGCTGCTTGATCTTTTCAACAGTTTTATTTGCGGTTTGTTGTTAAAATTATAACAATTCTGCGCAAACAGCTTGAATGTCGGATAACATTTTGTTAAAATATAAAGTACGGTTACATATTCTGCTGAAAAAAGAGAATATATATAGTCGATCCACGCCAAAACAGTCTGGTCTTTGAGGCCTTTTTCCCACCATGCTGCGTTGTCCTCCGCCTTGTGTAGCGGAAAAAATTCTCGCAAATCTTCAGACCCTTTTGGCGTGAATTGACTATACATTTTTAGTTAACGTATACCGATAATCAAGCAAAGCGGGGAAATTATTGATGCAATCATTTGAGTTGGCTGAATATATGAACAGAGCAATTGAGGACATTATTTCGGATGTTTTAAAATCAACGTTTAAAAACCCCAAACAGGCAGTTTTTTTGATGAAATATATTGGGGCAAATAAGAGAAATGCACTAAAACGCGAATCCTACGAAAAAAACGGGCGGCATATTCCCGTTTTTCTGATTTCAAGCATTACCAGCTCATGCAACCTGACATGCAAAGGCTGTTACGCGAGGGCAAATGAAACGTTTGCGCAATGCGGTACGGCAGAATTTCTGACAGCCGACCAATGGCTTGACATTTTCAGGCAGGCAAGTGAGCTTGGCGTTTCTTTTAACCTGCTTGCGGGCGGCGAGCCTATGCTGAGAAAAGATGTCGTCCGGGTTGCCGCCGGTGTGAAGGATATGATATTTCCTGTTTTCACAAACGCCACGCTGCTGGATGAAGAGGACATAGCGCTTTTTGACTCGCACAGAAATCTGATACCTGTGATCAGCATAGAAGGCAACGCGGCCCAGACCGACCAAAGGCGCGGAGCGGGTACATACCATAAGATTTGCTCGGTTATGCTGGCCATGAAAAAGAGCAAATTGCTTTTTGGCGCCTCTGTCACTGTAACAACAGAAAATCTGTCCTATGTCGCTTCCGAAGAATTTTTAAGCGGGCTGTATGCGAAGGGATGCCGGCTGGTGTTCTTTATTGAATACGTGCCCGCAGAGGAAGGCACAAAGCATCTGGCGCCCACGCAAAAAGAACGTGCACTGCTTGACAAGCGATTGCTAAGCCTTCGCAAGCAGTATACGTCCATAATTTTTCTATCTTTCCCCGGGGACGAAAAGGACATGGGCGGCTGCCTTGCGGCGGGCAGAGGCTTTTTCCATATCAACCCCTACGGCGCGGCGGAGGCCTGTCCGTTTTCGCCTTATTCCGACCGGAATCTGAAAACAGGTACGCTGCTTGACGCACTCGGGTCCCCGTTTTTTAAGCGGCTGCAAGCCCAAAGGCTTGTGGGCGGTGAGCATGACGGCGGCTGCGCCCTGTTTGAAAACCAGGCGCTTGTGCGCGAATGCTTAACCCAGCATCCCGAAGCACAGGTTCAGCCGCTCAGCCAAAAATAACCGCTATGGCGGTGCCCTTTCCCACCTCACTTTCCACTTCAAGCCTTGCATTGTGCAAAAGCGCGCCGTGCCTGACTATGGAAAGTCCCAGTCCTGTACCGCCGGTTTCCTTTGAGCGGCTTTTGTCCGCCCTGTAAAAACGCTCAAAAATCCGCTCTTTGTCCTGCGGCGGTATACCGATACCGCTGTCTGCAACGCGCACCACGGCGCTGCCGTTTTGGTGCCCTACCCATACATCCACCGTTCCGTTTTCCACATTGTATTTGACTGCGTTGTCGCACAGATTGCAGACCATCTCCTCAAGGATGTGCGCAACGCCGTCCACCGTCGTTTTTTCTCCCGACACGCTGACGGTCACATGGTGCTTTTGGGCCTTATCCGCAAGGCTTTCGCATACTCTTTTGGCGATCGCCAGCAGATCCACACGCGCCTTAGGCACATCGTCGCCGTTCTCATCAAGCCATGACAGCTTTATGATATCGTCAATCAAAGCTATCAGCCTTTGTGATTCACTGTGGATATACCCGGTAAAACGCGGTATGTCTTCGGATTTAACAAGCCCGTTTTTGATAATCTCGGCATAGCCTGAAATGGTGGTGAGCGGCGTTTTGAGCTCATGAGACACATTTGCCGAAAACTCCCTGCGCAAGGCTTCCCGCAAATGCTTCTCGGTAATATCTATGATGATAACAACCACACCGCTGACCTGCTCTGCGGCTTTTACAGGGTTTGCAAACAGCAGATACCGGCGGCCTGACAACGCAAGCTCGGCCTGGGCACCTATGCCTGCCTGCGCACTGTCTATGGTTTGCAAAAATTCCTTGCCGCGGTTTAATATCAGTACACTTTTACCCCTGCAATCGCAGTTTGGAATGCCCAGTATGGACAGCGCGCTGAAATTGTAAGACAGGATGACCGACTTTTTGTCCAGCAGCAGAAAGCCTTCGCTCATATTGTCCGTGAGCGTCAGAAACTCAAGCTGTTTTTCCTGAAGCTTTGCGATATATTTTTTGATCAGGCCGTTCTGCTTTTCAATCCGCTGCGCCAGGGGCGCAAGCTCATCATAAACCGCTCCGCTTAAAGGGTTATCCAGATCAATTGCGTTGATAGGCGCTATTATGCGCCTTGTCTGAATATCGGCAAGCAGTATCGCCAGCGTGAAAACAATTAAAATGATGAGCAGGAAATACAGTGTGTTGTTAAGCAGGATGCTGTATATGCTGTCTGTGGTATTGGCAATACGGATCACCGTGTTGTCTTTAAGCCTTACAGCGCAGTAGTAAGTCTGTTCCCGTAAGGTTTCAGACAGCCGGTCGGCCTGGCCGTAACCGTCTTGCACGGCCGCCGCAAATTCGGGGCGGTCTGCGTGGTTTTCCATTTCTTTTGCGTCGGCCCAGCTGTCGAACAGCACGTCGCCGTCCGCACCGATCCATGTCAGGCGGCTGTTTGAAAACGACCCGATTGCGTTTAAATAGCCTTGCGGGTCCAGATCCATTGCAGCCGCAATATATTCCGCTTTGATGCGCATGGTGTTTTTAATGTCGGAGTAATACCATTTATAGATAACGGAAAAAATAAGCGTAGCCGTTAAAAGCACCGCGGCCGCCGCGACAAAGCATATGCTAAGCGATAATCTGCGCCTCATGAAAAGCCCCCTATCCTGTATCCTATCCCTCTGACCGTTTCAATCAAATTACCGCACTCCCCAAGCTTTTGGCGCAGGCTGCGCACATGGACGTCCACAGTACGGGTTTCTCCGTCAAACCCATATCCCCAGATTTTATCAAGCAGCCTGTCTCTTGTAAGCACCGCTCCTTTGTTTTCCAATAGCATGCATAAAAGCTCAAATTCCTTATAGGCTAAGTAAACAGGCTTTCCGTTTACACTTGCGGTATGCCTTTGGACGTTTACACAAATGCCGTCTGCCGAAAGCTCTTTTGCGGCAGACACTGTCCCCGTTCGCCTCAAGAGCGCCTTGATGCGCGAAACGAGCTCCATCATACCGAAAGGCTTCGTCACATAATCGTCGGCGCCTGAGTCCAGCGCCGACACCTTGTCGTATTCCGCTCCCTTGGCCGTCACCATGATAACAGGCAGGTGCTTTGTGGCGGCGGAAGCGCGCAGCTTTTTGAGTATGGATACGCCGTCTTCATTGGGCAGCATAATATCCAGCAAAACAAGCTCGGGCAAAACCCGGCCGACGGCCGCAAAAAAAGCCGCGCTGTCGGCAAAGCCCGCCGCCTCAAAGCCTGTATTTTGCAGCGTATACACAATCAGCTCCCGTATACCGCCGTCGTCCTCCACAACATAGATCATAGCTTTTCTCCCTTATGCACGCCCGTGATGGAAAACTCCACCCATTCGGCGATATTGGTGGCATGATCCCCGATACGTTCAAAATATTTCGCGATCATTAAAAGGTCAAGGCAGTATTCCCCCTTGGTACGGTCCCTGCCGATAAGCTCTATCAGCTCATTTTTCACTTTGCAGAACAGATCATCCACAATATCGTCCGACTCTACAACGGCCCTTGCCAACGCCAGGTCCTTGTTTACGAAAGAGTCGATGCTGTCTGTCACCATTTTTATGGTAGCCTTTGCCATGTCCTCTATGTGAACATCACTCCCGTTTCCGCCCAGCGTGGCAAACTTGGTGATCTCCGCGATATCGGCGGCCTGGTCGCCTATCCTTTCCATATCCGAAACCATCTTCATTGCCGCGGATATGGCGCGCAAATCGCTTGCGACAGGCTGCTGCTGCAAAAGCAGCTTTAAGCACAGCGCCTCAATTTCACGCTCCTTGTGGTCGATATCCCTGTCTATCGCAATCACGTTGCCAATAAGCGATACCTTGCCCGAAACCAAGGCCTTTACCGCGGTGGAAATAGCCTCCTCACAAAGCCCGCCAATTTTGATAAGCTCAATATTGAGCTGCTCTAACTGCTCGTCGAATCTGCTGCGCATTATCCAAACCTCCCTGTAATGTAGTCCTCGGTCCGCTTATCTGACGGCATGGAAAACAGTGCTTCGGTTTCATGATATTCAACGATCTCCCCAAACAGAAAAAACGCCGTTTTGTCGGAAATACGCACCGCCTGCTGCATATTATGCGTGACTATAATAATAGTATACCGTTTTTTGAGTTCGGTGGCAAGGTCTTCCACCTTTATTGTGGAAATGGGGTCAAGCGCGGAGGTGGGCTCATCCATCAAGAGCACCTCGGGCGCAACCGCCAGAGCGCGCGCAATGCAGAGGCGCTGCTGCTGGCCGCCCGAAAGCTCCAGCGCGCTTTTTTTAAGCCGGTCCTTCACCTCGTCCCATATGGCCGCATCTCTCAAGGTTTTCTCCACAATATCGTTGAGCTTCAGCCTGGAGCGTATGCCGTGCGTGCGCGGGCCGAACGCAATATTGTCATAAACGCTCATGGGGAACGGATTGGGCTTTTGAAACACCATCCCCACACGCTTACGCAGGAGATTGACGTCCATATCCCCGTAGATGTCCTCACCGTCCAGCAAAACCCTGCCTGTTATGCCGCAGCCGGCCACAAGGTCGTTCATACGGTTGAGCGTCTTTAGCAGGGTGGACTTCCCGCAGCCGGAAGGGCCGATAAACGCCGTTATCTCGTTTGCGTTTATCCTGAGATTGACGTCTTTGAGCGCCTGCAGGCCGCTGTAATAAAGATTTAAGCCCTCTATGGTAAACTTGTTCATACGCCCTTTCCCCCCGTTATTTTTTTTGCCGCAAACGCGCTGAGCGCATTGATGCCCACCACAATGATAAGCAGAACAACGGCGGTGGCATAAGACTGGCCCACATGCAGGCCCTCGCTTGCCAGAGCGTACATATGCACCGACAGTGTGCGCCCCGAAGACAAGAGGTCGGAAGGGATCTTGGCAACCGTTCCTGCCGTATAGATCAGCGCGGCCGTTTCACCCACAATCCTGCCCACAGCCAGTATAACCCCGGCAAGTATCCCGGGCACAGCGCAGGGCAGCACAATTCTAAACACCGTGCGCAGCCTGCCCGCTCCCAGCCCGAAGCTTCCTTCGCGGTATGCGTCGGACACGGCCAGCAGCGCCTCCTCCGTTGTGCGCATGATCAGCGGCAGTATCATAATTGCAAGCGTAAACGCGCCCGCAAGTAAGGAATATCCCCACTTCAGCACCGTTACAAAAAATAAAAACCCGAACAGGCCATAAACGATAGAGGGTATTCCCGACAGTGTTTCGGCAGTCATCCGTATGATACCCACAAACCTGTTGCCCCTTTTTGCGTACTCCACAAGGTAAACAGCGGAGAATATGCCCACAGGCGCCGCAATCATAAGCGACAGCAGCGTCATAGTCACCGTGTTGATAAGCGCGGGAAACAGCGAAACGTTTGTTGAGTCGTACTTCAGCGCAAAAAGTGAAGCGTCCAGGTACGGCGCACCCTTTACCAAAATATAGCCTATAAGAAACAACAGAACGCCGATAGTGAGCGCAGCGCAGGTGTATACCAGCAAAAACAGGATAAACGAGGCGGGATCTCTTCTGTATGAGACCATACGCTGCCGGAAGGTGCGGCGGTTGATTGTATCCATCACAGCATCCTCCTTTTCAGCAGCGAGAATGAAATATTAATTAACAGAATGAACACAAACAGCACAACGCCGGTGGCGATCAGCGCCTCCCTGTGCAGATCGGTGGCATACCCCATTTCAATGACGATGTTCGCTGTCATGGTGCGGACCCCCTTTAAAAACCCTGCCGGCATGCGCGCCTGGTTGCCCGCCACCATAATGACCGCCATGGTTTCGCCTATAGCGCGGCCTACACCCAATATCACGCCCGCGAAAATCCCCGATTTCGCGGCAGGCAGCAAAACCGAAAACACGCTTCTTTCGTGGCTTGCCCCAAGCGCCAGCGCCCCTTCGTAATAGGTTTGAGGCACAGCGCGTATGGCGGACTCCGAAACGCCCACAATTGTCGGAAGTATCATAATCCCCAAAAGCACTGACGCGGTGAGCATGGTGCTTCCGGTGCCGCCAAAGATTTCACGCACATACGGGACAACCACCACCAGACCGAAAAAACCGTACACCACCGATGGGATTCCGGCAAGCAGTTCTATTGCGGGCTTGATAATTTTGTAAATCCGCTTAGGGCAGAATCTTGCCATAAATACCGCTGTCAGTATACCGACGGGAACGCCAGCAATAATCGCCCCCGCAGTGACGTAGACGCTTCCTAAAATCATGGGCCAAATACCGTAAATATCATTATTCGGCGTCCATACTTTGCCAAGCAGGAAATCGGCCGCGCCTATCTTAAATATGGCAGGAACGCCGTTTGCGAACAAAAATGCGCATATCAAAGCCACGGCAAGAACAGATGTGCACGCGGCAATGAAAAAGACAAACTTCATTAAACCTTCCTTATATCTCTTCATCCTATGCTCCCCTCGCGCCTAAAGGGGCTACGGCAACCTTGCCATAACCCCTTGGCTGTCTGTATATTACTGAGTGACCTGCGACCACTCCAGCGTTTCTCCCGTAAAGATACCCTTCACCTGATCCTTTGTAAGATCGTCTGCCGGACACTGATTATTCACGATTACCGCAATACCGTCCATGGCTATCACCGTAGGCGTAAGCCCGCCATCCGTCTCACTGCTCTTAAGCTCGCGTGAGGCCATGCCAATATCGCATATACCCTGCATTGCGGAGGTGATGCCCGTGGTGGAATCGCTTTGCTGGATTTCGATCTGGGCGTTGGGATTTACTTTCAGATATGCCTCGGCCAGCTTTTCCATCACAGGGGTAACCGAGGATGAGCCCGCCACAACAATCTTGCCGGACGGCTTGCCGCCCGCATAGGCAGCGGCCTTGCCCACACTGATATATCCGTTCTTTTCAATGACGGCCTGACCGTCCGCGCTCATAATGAAGTCGATAAAGTCCTGCGCAACCTTGCTTAAATTTGACTTTGTCGCGATCTTGAACGGGCGTGATATTTTGTAGGTCCCGTTCTTAATGTTCTCTGCACTTGCCACAGCGCCGTCAATTTTCATTGCCTTTACCGTCTTGTCCAGAGAACCTAACGATATGTAGCCGATTGCGTACTGATTGGTGGCGACTGTTGTCATCATGACCGATGTGCTGTTGGTTATCATGGCTTCGTCGGTTGTCTTGTCTACCTTTGCCCCCGACGCATCTTTCTGCTCCACAACAAACAGCTCAATAAACGCCCCCCTCGTACCCGAGCCTTCCTCACGCGATACTACCGTGATACTGCTGTTTGAATCAAATCCTTTGTTTGAATCGGATCCTTTATCCGCCGAGCATCCGGCAAAAACCGCTGCCGATAATAAAGCAGCTAAAGCAAATAAACCAACTTTTCTCATAAAACACATTCTCCTTTTTATTTTATACTGATTTCATTTTGAAATATAGCAATAAAAACGCAGGATTTTTTTCGTCAGGCAAGGCGGCAGCCGGCGGGAATACTTGGTGTATTTCCGCCGGCGACAACAAAGCATGGCGGGAAAAAGACAAGTTTTTATCTATATTTTAAATTGAAATCAGTATAATATTATCTCTTGCTGGTTACTATCATATAAAATCAATGTAAAGTCCAAAAGCGCATAATGTTAAATTTAGGTTAAATGTGCAAATACGTTGGTAAATACCCGAATAAACAAAAAAATGCCTGCGCGGCATCGGCCTTGCGCAGGCTTTTATATGTAAAACACACACTATTATTGTATAATGGGCAAGCAGCTTTGTCAACATGCATTTTCTGGCAAATGTCTGCCCGTTATTTCTTTTGATACTGCACTGGGCGGACAGGGTCTATCACGGCGGCTGCATCATAGAAATTTGATGTGGAATTACCCTGATACCTCAGCGCTATCCCGTCAAAATGCCAGCGCGACGAGGTGGCACCTATATCGGTATAGGCGTAATACGCCTCGTTTCCGACCGTGCACATCATGGTGAAGCCCAGGCTGACAAACATCTTGAATTTGGGGTCTGTGGTCTTTACGCCGCTGCCGAACGGATATATGTAGATTTGCGTGGGCCCGATCAAGGGTTCCACCTCGTCCTTCCACCTCTGCGTATCGCTTTTTAGCTTGTCGTAGGAAATGACCGCTGCGTCATAATGGCCATAGCTGTGGGACGCAAACTGCCAGCCGGTTTCCTTCAGCCGCCTGATAACGGGCTTAACCAGCTCAATTTCGGATTCCCTGCCAGGATTATTCTTGACATATGTACGGTACCCCAGCACACCCTCATAGCCTGTCAGCCCGATCAGCCCTTTGGCGTTATTTAAAGAAAAATCGGGGTGCTTTTTAACAAAATCATCAATAATCGGCACAATATCAAGGTCGCGCACCACCTTGGTTTCCCCGGCCGGCGTTGTGGTATATGCCGCCGCTTCGCCGTTTTCGTCAAGCACCAGCTTGGTTATCACACCGTTCTCGATCATGTACGGATAGTAGTTCACGTCGTCTATGGACAGGATAAAAGGGATTTTGCCTTTGGGCATTAAAAGCGGCTTTTGCCTGTATTTTACCTTGCCGTTTGCATCGGCGCCCTTTTCGTAGACGTCATTGATGTCCACCATCATATAGCCGCGCTCATACATGGATGCAATGATTTTATTAAACTCCGAAACCGTGACAAAGTAGTCGTCAAACCCTTTTGCCTGATAGTCAAAATCAAACGCCTTTTCAGGGTAAGCGATGAGCGGGTGAAAAAACACATGATCGACAGGCTTTGTATAAAGCACCATCTGGTCGGGCGGCGTGCCCGGCGGGCCGTATTGCTCTCCTTCGGCCGCCACTATACTGTACTGCCGTCCGGCATGGCCCGCCCCATTGCCCGAAGCAGGCACAGAGACTCTCTTTAAAATACTGATCGCCGAAAACACAATGCCCGCTATGACCACCAGAAGCACAACAATTAAAAGCGCAAGCTTTACGCCTGATTTACGTCTCGGCGCAAAGGTTTGCTCCTGCCGTTGCATAACAGCCTGCCTGAGCGGAGTACTCATATAAACATCACCTTCTACAATATTCTATGACAAAAGATAAAACCCATGCCAGGATCCACTTATTATTATATAGCATATTTCGACAGAAAACAACGCCTAATTTTCATTTTCCCTGCAAACGGAAAAAGCAGGCTGGGCTGCTTTGACCCGCCTGCTTTTTGCGTAAACTTATTAACCATACCTTTTTTTTAAAATGTCCCGCCTGTGCTGGCGTCATTCTCACTCGCCGTAGTATGCCTTTTTATACAGCTGCTCTATCTCGGATACCATCGGGTAGCGTGGATTGGCGGTGGTACACTGATCGCTAAACGCGCGGTCGGACAGTCCCGCAAGCTTTTCTGCAAACTCATTTTCACCCACGCCGCATGCCTTGATAGAGCTTGGCATATCCAGATCTTTCATCATATCCCGAATGGCCTGAATCAGACTTGCCACGCCTTCCTGTGTCGTTTTGCACGGCAGCCCCAGATAGCGTGCGATCTTTGCGTATTTTTCATCAGCGATAAACTTTTCGTATTTGGGGAAGGACACGAACTTTGTGGGCCTTTGCGCGTTGTATTCTATCACATACGGCAGCAGTATGGCGTTGGCGCGGCCGTGCGGGACATGGAACTCACCGCCCAGCTTGTGCGCCATGGAATGGTTAAGCCCCAAAAATGCGTTGGTAAACGCCATACCGGCAATACACGACGCATTGTGCATCTTTTCTCTGGCAAGCGCGTCACTTCCGTCCTTGTATGCTTTCGGCAGGTATTCAAACACCATTTCGATGGCCCGTATGGCAAGGCCGTCGGTGTAGTCGGACGCCAGCACGGACACATATGCCTCTATCGCGTGGGTCAAAACGTCCATTCCGGTGTCCGCTGTGATGCTCTTTGGCATGGACATGGCAAACTGCGGGTCGATGATGGATACGTCGGGCGTCAGCTCGTAATCCGTCAGCGGATATTTGATATTGCCGTTTGCTTTGTCGGTGATAACCGAAAAGGCCGTGACCTCCGAGCCTGTGCCGGATGTTGTCGGGATACAGACCATCTGCGCCTTCCTGCCCAGCTTGGGGAAGTGGAAGGTACGTTTTCTGATGTCTAAGAATTTGAGCCGCAGCCCATCAAAATCGGTTTCGGGATGCTCATAAAACAGCCACATGCCCTTTGCCGCGTCCATCGCCGAGCCGCCGCCCAGCGCAATGACAACGTCGGGCTGAAAGCTTTCCATAGCCTTCACGCCGCGGATGATGGTTTCCACAGACGGATCCGGCTCCACATCGGAATAGATTTCTGCGTGGCAGTACTGCTGTCGCTTGCGCAGGTAATACAAAACCTTGCTCACATACCCAAGCTCTACCATCATGGGGTCGGTTACGATAAACGCCTTGCTGATGTTTGGCATTTCTTTAAGATACTGGACCGAATCCCACTCAAAGAATATTTTAGGCGGCACCTTAAACCACTGCATGTTCGTCCTCCTTTTGGAAAGCCTCTTTTTGTTGATCAGATTCACCGAAGACACGTTTGAAGTGGTGGAATTGCGCCCGAACGAACCGCAACCCAAGGTGAGCGACGGGGTATTGGTGTTGTAAATATCGCCGATCGCGCCCTGCGACGACGGCGAATTGACAATCACGCGCCCCACCTTCATGGCCTCGCCGTATTTCCTGCACAGCTCCTCATCGGCCGAATGGATAACGGCCGAATGCCCAAGCCCGCCAAGCTCAAGCATATCGTTTGCGTAAGCAAAGCCCTGCTCAGAATCCTTGACTACGAAATATGCTAATACCGGCGACAGCTTTTCAAGCGATAACGGATATTCGAGCGATGGCTTGGGGAGCTTCGCAATGAGTATTTTTGTATCCTCCGGCACATTGACGCCTGCGCCCTTTGCGATATCTACGGCTCTTTGGCCGACAATGACAGGATTCACCGTACGCTTTTCAATATTGATCACATAGCTGCTTACCTTTTCGGTTTCTTCTTTATTGAGGAAATAGCAGGACTGCTGTTTCATAAACTCTTCAAACGGTTTACTGATCACTTCGTCCACAATAACCGCCTGCTCGGATGCGCAGATCATGCCGTTGTCAAAGGTTTTGGACAAAATCAAATCAGTACAGGCACGCTCCAAATTCGCTGTTTTTTCGATGTAGCACGGCACATTACCGGGCCCAACGCCAAGCGCCGGCTTGCCTGCGCTGTACGCCGAACGGACCATCCCCGAGCCGCCGGTCGCCAAAATAGTAGCGACGCCCGGATGGTTCAAAAGCGCCGATGTGGCCTCCATTGAGGGCTCCTGGATCCATTGGACACAGTATTTAGGTGCTCCTGCCGCCACGGCAGCGTCGCGCACAATCCTGGCCGCCTCCGCCGAGCATACTTGCGATGACGGATGGAAGCTGAAAATGATGGGGTTTCTCGTTTTCTGGGTGATAAGCGCCTTGAACAGCGTGGTGGATGTGGGATTGGTAACAGGCGTCACGCCCGCCACCACGCCTACGGGTTCGGCGACCTCCACATACCCCTCCAGGTCGTTTTCGTCGATAACGCCGCAGGTTTTCTCGTCCTTGATGGAGTGCCAGATATATTCCGTTGCGAAAATATTTTTTATTACCTTGTCTTCGTAAACGCCTCGCCCTGTTTCATCCACAGCCAATCGGGCAAGATACATATGCTGATCAAGGCCTGCAAGCGCCATAGCATGCACAATCTTATCCACCTGCTCCTGATCCAGCCTTTCGTATTCATCCAAAGCCTGAAGCGCATTTTTTACAAGAACATCAATCGTTTGGTTTATGTCAGTTGCCGTTTTTTCCTGTTTCACTTTGTTTTCAGCCATAAAACTCACGTTCCTTTCTTCCTAAACGATAATAGAGCCCGGATAAATTCCCTGCCTTTTACTTTTTACCTCTAGTGCCTGATTTATCCTTCCAGCTTTTTCTATACCCATTTTACAATATTGTTATTTTTTTGTCAATATAAAAAGCGGCTAAACGTTAAAAATTTAACAGGTGATTTTTGTGCATATTGCCATACCACTTCTCTATCCGGATCAATCTCCTGTCCGCAAGCTGTCAAACAAGCCGCAATTTACGGATCTTGCCCCCGCAGCAGATCAAAAGACGCCCAAAAGCAATTAATACTGTTCCCAAATAAAATGATAGAATAAAACTTGTCTTTTTTCCGTCTGACTGTGTCAAAGAACCCTCGGCAATAAACAAATTATTGCCGAGAACTTTTTCTGCGCCATACGAAAAAATCCGGCGTTTTATTGGTCTATTCTTTTATTTAGAACAGTATTAAAACGGCTGTCGAAACAGCCAAAATTTTTTCATCTGAAAACAAGAAACAACAGGAAAAAGAAATATCGGCGCGTGCGGGCGCCGATAGAAAAATACCAAACCTTATAAAAATTTTTTAGTCCATATTGGCAAGCGCAATGCGATGAAGCTCATTGCATACCTTAATAAAGCACTCCACTAGCTCAGGCGCAAACGTGCCGCACTGCCCATTTCTTATCATCTGGACCGCCTCTTCATGGCTGATAGCGTCTTTATACGCCCGTTTAGTAATTAATGTGTCGTATACATCAACTATAGACACAATATGTGCGAGGAGTGGAATTTCATCCCCTGCCAGCCCCTCGGGATAGCCGCTTCCGTCATAGCGCTCATGATGATACCGGCAGATGTCGTAGCAGTAGCTAAAATACGGCTCCTGCGAAATCGTTTTAATATATTCAAGGATTTCGCAGCCCTTTACGGTATGCGTTTTAATGATCTCAAATTCATCACGGGTAAGCGGTCCCGGCTTCTGCAGGATTTTGTCAGGCATCAAAAGCTTTCCGATATCGTGCAGGGCAGCGGCCTGCGCCATCTGTGAAATTGTTTTTTCGTCTAACGGCTGGTTTTTGCCGGTCTTATCCCATACACACCTTAAAAGCACCTCTGTATAGTATATTACTCTGATAAGGTGCTTTTTGGAATGGATATTATTATCTTCCATAATAGCATCAAAAAGCTGGTGAAGTATAGGCGGCAGATGCCCCGGGCCGATTTGCGCATGATTTTGCACCGTATTGCCTATGCGCCTGAGCGCAACTGCCTGCGTAAAAGGCTTGCGCAGCACTTCCGCCGCACCCTCCTTCAAAAGCCTTTCCTCCAATTCGGACTGCCCGTCCCCGGATATGACGATGACCGGAGCTTGCCGAAGCATAGTCCGGCAAAGGCAGCCTGCCTCCTCGCTATGCTCCGACACAAGCGCCGCATCGGCCGCTACGCAGCATATTTTTGTTTTACCCCACTGCAGAGCCTTATACGCTTCTTCAATCGTTTCGGCCCGCATGGCAGGATAAGAATCGCGCAAATAACCCTCCAATTCCTGAAAGTCCTTTGTGTCCCTTGTCACAATTAACACTGTTGGCTTGCCATTGTCCATCTTTATGCCTCCTTACCTCACGCACAATGCGATGTCATGTCCTCATTGAAATGTAATAACAGTAAACACAAATTTAGCCGAATAATTAACAAAGTGTTGCAGGATTGTCCGCCGACATGCCGTGCCCAAAAACGCACAGCCATATACAAGGGGGATTATCTGAAGTAGCTAAGACTCTGTGCCGTTGATGCGCGGGAATAAAAAGCGTATTTCCCGCACGGAGCACAAATTTTTTGATCAGCGTATTGCCGCTGTAGAAAGCAACTGTGCCACATCCTTGTAGCACGGCTACCCACTCATCCTCTTTTTGATCATAATAAAAGTCTTGGGGCGAAGCGCAGCCGGATGATACGATCCGCTCTATGCGCACACCCCGGCCGCAGGCGAGCGTTTCGCAAAATTCTCCCTGCGGCGCTTCAGGCGCAGGGGCAAATAAATTCATTCTTTTTCCTCCTGTGTATTGCCTTTTAGAATATCGCGTATTTCTTCAAGAATCGCTACATCCTCAGATTTGACAGGCGACTTTTCATCGGAAGACGCTTTCTTTGAGAATTTGGATAAAACTTTGATAAACGAAAAAATCACCAGTGATATAATAAGAAAATTGACAACATTTTGAATAAACATACCGTACTTGATAACTGCGCTGCCAATAACAAAAGACAATTCAGAAAAATTGATGCCGCCTAAAAGCACGCCGAACAGCGGCATAACCATATCGTCGACCACAGAAGACACAATTTTCCCAAACGCACCGCCGATGATTACGCCAATAGCAAGCTCCATAATGTTGCCCTTGAGTGCAAATTTTTTAAACTCTGACCAAAACTGTCCCATTACGCATACCCCCCGTATATTAATGCGGACCCTATCTTTTAGCGCCCGCAGGCATCATACGATATATTGACATGATATCAGCCGCCGCGACATGCTCCGGTATTTTTCACTGTTTTTTGGGGTCATTGTTGACAAATGCACCATTTATGACATAATTTTACTAACATAATGACTTTAAGTCAAGTGTTTTTTCACGATTATTCCTATATTGTGTTAATTATGTTAATTAAACTGGCTAAGCGTCACGAATTCATGCAAATATGTTAATACGCCTTTCTTGTCATACTACAGGCTTTTAAAAACGGTTTGGGCGCAAACAAAAAAAACAGCCGCACATTTCGCTCAGCGCTCATTTTACGGCTGTTTTTGCAAAACCGATCAGATACAAAGCTTACATCGGTTTGATGAACATCTGTGTCCAGTAAAGGGTTCCGCTTTGTGACTTTGCTGCGCCAACGCCGATCTGTGTAACGCTGCGGCTTAGGATGTTCGCTCTGTGCCCCGACGAATTCATCCACGCATTCATAACCTCCGCGGGTGTACGCTGACCTTTTGCTATATTTTCAGCCGCCGCCGAAAACTTAAGCCCGAAGCTTTGCATCATAGTAAATGGTGAGCCGTAGGTTGGCGAGGTATGGGAGAAATAGTTTTTGTTGATCATATCCTGTGATTTGTATCTCGCCACACGGGCCAGCTGCCAGTTATACGAAAGGGCCGGCAGCCCCGCCTTTGCGCGCTCAGCGTTCACCAGCCGGAAAACCTCCTGCTCCTGAGCGCTCAAGGGCGCGGCATTGGGGATGGTTATCTTCTGCCCCGGATAAATCAGCTTGGGATTTTTAATCTGGGGATTTGCGGCAATAATTTCCGAAAGCCCCGTTTCATATTTCACCGCGATCTTCCACATACTGTCGCCGGACTGTACGGTATATTCCGCCGCGCTTGCGGCAACGCCGCAGACAAACGTAAAAATTGCGGCAAGCAATAATACTTTCTTTTTCATAATAAATTCACCTCAAGAATATCTTTTCCGAGCTTTGCACGAAAAATCCCTTTAAAATTTTTCTAATAGATTTTATTTTAAAAAATATAAAAATAAGAAAAGTTACCTATGAAAACATCAACTCCCTTCCCCCAGTCTTGGGGGGATTAAGGTAAACTTTTTTGATTTTCCGTCATTACTACCTTTCGGTAGTAATTTCCTGCAAATTAAAAAAGATAGCTTATTCCATGCTTTCTGAATAAGTGATCTTTTATCTATTAAATAAATACTATATAAAGACCTTAGATCGTGTCGTCAATAGATGTTAGCCCAGATAGCAATACAACGAATATGCACGGCGGCAAGGAAAGAAGCGGTATTCTTGGCGTGTCGGGTGACAATGCCTCGTCAACGCTTGAGCGCAGGAAATGCATTTTCAACCAAATGGCGCAGTTTGTAAAGGTGTTCATCATAATTTCGCGGTTCTTTGCGGTTCTTTTCTGGTGGAATTACCGCTTGCATCCCTGCAGACAGGGCTGCTCTAACAATTGCATCGGTATCATAGCCATGATCCGCCAATAGTGCCTCTGCGTTAATACCCGCTATTAACTCCCCTCACACTTGCAATCCGTTGTGGTACCTGCTGTAACAAACATTCTGACCGGCATACCATGCGCATCCGCAGCCAAATGTATTTTGGAGTTAAGTCCTCTTTTGTACGTGCCATATCCCAATTTCCATCAACGGCTCCTGCTACATGGGGATGTACCTTGATGCGGCTTGTATCAATCATCAGCCGATCAAAATCGGGGTCGTTCACCGGTAGCTCCGGTATATCATATTACCATTGACGACACAACCTAGTAAAAATTATTTATTTTTGAATTTTGCAATGAATTGCATCGATGGCCTCTCTAAACGCATCCAAGTGCTCAATATGGGAGCCGTCATAATGTCCTAATGAGAATCCATCTATTCCCAACTCTCCCAATACTGAAACAGAACGCTTTATAATCTCCGGTGTTGCATTTGGGCGAACGGCGAGAGCGGCTATTATTTTCTTATTAAAGCCTATTCCTCTGCGAATCTTCAGAAGAGTGTTGTGTTTATACCGGAAATCATCCTTTGCACCGGTCTGTTCGGTATAATCTGAATCCCGCACAGAATCCACATAAGGAGCAATATCTTTAAAGGAGATACCCGTATATTCCGGGAAATGGACATAGTTGTTATATCTGAAGTCAATATTGGGATTAGCTTCATGCACACTTATATAAATATCCTTAAAAAGCTCGGTTATACTCCTTATACGAAATTTGAGGAACTCTGCGAGTCCTGGATATTCAAGGAGCAGCATTGCCTCGGTAACATTGCTTCCAAGCGTAAGGTTGTTTTCCATGAGGCTGTCCTGAAACCTGTGAGCAGTGGCATTTGCTACTTCATAAAGCACCGACATGTCGCGCAAAATCAACTCCCAGTCAAAGCCCCACTCCTTTGCTTTAGCACGGCAGCTGTCACAGAAACAGCCACCGTTTGCAATACCCAAAAGGGCACCCAGGTTGGCGCAGTTAATATCCATCCACGTATTATAAAACCATGGAGCCTTGATGATATTACCCTGTGCGAATGTAAGCAGACAGGTTTGAATGAAGTCCACATCATGATTCTTAACCGAATCATAAAACATGGCTCTTTGATACTCATGTACATCGGGATTGTTGGAGCAAAGCAGTCCCTGCGAACCATTTATTATATTGCCCTTGACATTCCTCTGAAGCATTTGCGGATATTGTTCATACGCAATATTTGTATCATAAATTGTGTGCGAAAGCTCTATACCGGCCTTTACCCCTCTTTTACGGGCTTCCTTGGTCAGTACATCCAGCCAGTCGATATTTCTTAAAAATTCACGCTCGGAATAGTGAGGCTTAAGACATGTATCTTTAAAATTTCTTTCATCCAGCCTGTAATAAACCCTGCTATTTTCAGGCAGATAAAACTTACGGACGCTGTTATGGGTATAAAACAGACTGGTGAGTGGTCTCTTTTCATAATGCATTATGCCGACAAGATACAGACTGTTAACCTTGCAGCGTTCTATAAGTTCATCTGCAATATGCTCCATTCCTTCATCTGCCAAATCCCATGGATATAGGCTTGCGGCTATTTCAGAAATAATCATATTTTTCCTCCTTTTTCGTAGTAATTGAACATATACGTAAACCTAGGCTGTACCGTCAATAGTAATATGATATACTGAAGTTCTTGGTGAACGACCCCGGTTTTGATCGGCTGATGATTGATACAAGCCACATCAAGGTACATCCTCATGTAGCAGGAGCCGTTGGTGGAAATTAGGATATGGCACGTACAAAAGGGGGCCTAACTCCAAAATACATTTGGCCGTGGATGCGCATGGTATGCTGGTCAGAATGTTTGTTACAGCAGGTACCACAACGGATTGCAAGTGTGAGGGAAGTTAATAGCGGGTATTAACGCAGAGGCACTATTGGCGGACCGTGGCTATGATACCGATGCAATTGTTAGAGCAGCCCTGTCTGCAGGGATGCAAGCGGTAATTCCGCCAGAAAAGAACCGCAAAGAACCGCGAAATTATGATGAACACCTTTACAAACTGCGCCATTTGGTTGAAAATGCATTTCCTGCGCTCAAGCGTTGACGAGACATTGTCATCCGACACGCCAAGAATACCGCTTCTTTCCTTGCCGCCATGCATATTCGTTGTATTGCTATCTGGGCTAACATCTATTGACGACACGATCTAGCATATGCGCGGCAAGCCTTCCCCGTAAAGGACATCCACAGCCCGTCTGCCGCCCAGCGCGGTAGTCATCGTTACGCCTTTTCCTTCAACAACGCTTCCGATTATCCGGGCGTTTTTGCCGTATCTGCTGCTTTTTATTGTCTCAAGTGCTTTTTTTGCGTGCCTGCCCGAGACCACAGCGACCATCTTGCCCTCGTTTGCCATATAAAGCGGGTCCAGCCCCAGTATATCGCAAAAGCCTCTCACCTCATCGCTGACGGGCAGCTGCGTTTCTGATATCTCTACGCCGCAGCGTGAGCCGGACGCGATCTCATTTAAAACAGTCGCAAGGCCTCCCCTGGTCACATCGCGCATGCAGTGAACGGCGATATTATTCTGAATCAGATTGACCACGATTGCATTCAATGGAGCACAGTCGCTCTTGATGTTGTTTTGCACATCCATTCTTTCCGCCAGTATCGCGGCATGATGCTCGCCCAGATTGCCCGACACTATGATAGCATCGCCGGCTTTACAGTTTGAAATGCTTATGCCGCTTTTGACAACTTCGCCTATGCCGGACGTATTGATATACACACCCCCGCTGCCTTCCACGACCTTTGTATCGCCCGCTGCGATTTTGACGCCCGCCTCCTTTGCGGCCTTCGCCATGGACTGTGCGATACGCTCAAGCGTTTGGGCAGATGCACCCTCCTCTATGATAAATCCGGCCGTCAGATATTTCGGGACCGCCCCCATCATCAAAAGATCGTTGACCGTGCCGCACACCGAAAGCCTGCCAATATCCCCACCCGCAAAAATGAGCGGCGTGACCACAAACGAATCGGTTGTATAAGCGACTTTGCCCGAAAGGCTCAGCACGGCGGCGTCCTCCAACCGATTTAATATTTTGTTGCCGAAAGCTTTGAGAAAAATATCGTTTATCAGACCGCTTGTCTGAGCGCCGCCGCTGCCGTGAGACATGTTGATTTTCATGCTATCCGCTCCGTTCAAATTCGCTTGTCGAATTTGAATGCGCATCGCCGTTTCACCTGCAGGGCGAAAATCTCGGCGGCGCATCAAATCCTTTTGAACTACGGTTTTTGCAAGGCGAATTCACTTCGCCGTTAGCAAAAATCGTAGGCGGCGAGTGGAAGATTGATACGCTTCACTTGCCTTGTTTAAGCAGAAACCCGCCACTTATAGAGGGTGGGGACCGCCGCCGTAGTTTAAATACTATTTTTATACCAGATCCCGCAGGCGCCCTCCGCCGAAACCATACAGGGCCCTACAGCCGCAAAAGGCGTGCACACGGTTTTGAACAGGCCGCAGTCTGCCGGACTGATCCGCCCGAGTATCACATCGGCGCACCTGCAGCCTTGGGGCAGACGCTCCTCATTGCAGGAAAACGCACTTCCCGCGTCGTATCCGGCGTAAGGCTGTCTCAGCCTGAGCCCTGATGCCTTGATCTTTCCGATCCCCCGCCAATAGTCGTCCGAGGTTTCAAAATACTTGTTAATTAATAAAGCAGCCTTGGTATTGCCGTCTTCGGACACCACGCTGGGGTACATGTTTTTCATTTCAAACCTGCCGCTTTGAAGCTGGCTGACGATTTCATAGAGGGCAGACAGGATATGCTCACCGTCAAAACCACCGACAACAAACGGCTTGCGGTATTTGTCCGCCAACTGCCGGTATACGCCGCAGCCGGTGATGACGCTTGCGTGCCCCGGACATAAAAACGCGTCAATGCCCGCTTCATTCTCACAGATATATTCAACCGCCGGAATGATTTTTTTGATTGAGGTCAAAAGCTTTAAATTCTTGATATCATTTTTTATGATCTCTTCAATCAGCAAAGCATAAACGGGCGCGGTGGTTTCAAAGCCCACGGCGGCAAAGACAAATTGCGTGTCCGGCTCCCCAGACGCCATCTTGATCGCCGCAAGCGGAGAATACAGCATGACCGCTCTGCCGCCGTGCGCCTTTGCCTCGGTCAGCGACAGCCCGCTGCCGGTCACCTTCATCATATCGCCAAAGGTCAGAACGCAGTGCCCTTCCTTAAGGGCATATTCAACAAGTCTGTCGGTGTAGGAAGCCGGCGTGACGCACACCGGGCACCCCGGCCCCGAGATCAGGCTGATCTTCGGCGATATCATGCTTCTGATACCGTTTTTAAATATGCTTGCGGTATGCGTCCCGCACACTTCCATGATCTTTATCGGCTCTCCGCTGTATCCGCCCAGCTCATTTATCACGCGTTGAAGGGGTCCCATCGGCAGCCTCCTTTAGCTCTTCAAACAACCACATCAGCTCCTCGGCGGCATCTTTTTTGAGCACCTCAAGCACACAGCCCGCATGCACCAGAACATAGTCGCCCACCTTGGGGGTGACCAAGCTGATATTGACTTCGCAGGTATTGTTCATGATATTCACCACAGCGGTATTGCCGCACAGTTTGACCACCCTGCCCGGTACTGCCACACACATTTTCCTCACCCCGTTATTTGTCTATGCCTCTTCCCTGCTATGCCGTAAGCCGATATATGTCTGCCCCAGGCTGATCGCGCCGTCGTTTGGCGGCAGCAGGACATTGCGGTAGACATTAAATCCATCCCGCCGCAAAAGCGTAAGCGTGCGCTCTGTCAGAACGGTGTTTGCAAACACTCCGCCGCTTATTGCCACGGTGTTTATGCCCTGCCTTTCCCGTATACGTCTGCACACATCTGCAATCATATCCGAAACGGCCATATGAAAGCCCAGCGCGATTGCGCCCACAGAGGCGCATTCCCTTGCTTCGCATATGTCCTCCAGCACAGGTCTTGGATCTATTGTTATTATATCAGCGTTGTCTTCTATTGTAAATTTCAATTTTTGCGGGACTGTGTTATTTGTTATGGCAAGCGCCGCTTGCGCCTCCAGCGCGGCCGCGCATTCGCCCTCATAGCTGTTTTGGTGTTTTATGCCTAATATAGAGGAAATGGCGTCAAACAGCCTGCCCATGCCCGATGACAAAACCGTGTTGACACCCGCGCCTATGGCAGCGGCTATGATGTCTTTTCTATCGTCGTCTATATAACGGTTAAGCCCTGCGTCTGTGAGAAAGCAGGCGGCGGTTTTTTTTGCGTCCTTCATGGAGATATCGCCCCCGATGATAGGCGTATAGCGCATGTGCGCCGCCCGCAAAAAGTGCGCGCCCTCACAAATCAGGAATTCTGCGCCCCAGATATTGCCGTCGGTCCCGTAGCCGGTTCCGTCAAAAGCTACCCCGATCACCTTTCCTTCTATATTATGCTCCGCCATAACCGAAGCAATGTGCGCATGATGGTGCTGGGCATAAAGAAGCGGGATGCCAAGCGTTTTGGCAAAGCCCGCCGAATGGTAGCGCGGGTGCAGGTCGCACACCGCCAACTGCGGCCTGATACTTAGCAGCCGCGACAGGTCCGAAACACTGTTTTGATATTCGTCGGCCACCGCGCTGTTTGCCAAATCTCCGAAATACTGGCTCACAACAGCGTTTGTGTCCTTATACAGACAAAAAGCAGCCTTCAGATCACCGCCGGCCGCAAAAATCTGTATGTTCTGGTCGCCACTGTTTAGAAAAACGGGATACGGCACATAGCCGCGGCTTCTGCGTATCATCTGCAGCTCCCCGGCTGTCACCTTCACCACAGAATCGTCCACACTTCTGCAGATTTCCCTTTCGTGATACAGCACACCGCCTAGCAAAGGGGAGTTGACCGACAGCATGTCGGCGTCGTCTTTTATGATAGGGCTGTCCGAAATATTGGCGCTTGTCATGATAAGCGGGCCGCAGGCGCGCACAAGCAGCATCTGCAGCGGCGTATACGGCAGAAATGCCCCGCAGTAGAAGCTTGCCTTAGCGGTCTGGTATGCCATAGCCTTGCCGCTGGCGGCCAGCAGAACAATCGGCCTTGCCGCAGACTTCAAAAGCTTTTCGTCCGCCTCAGATACCGTACAAAACTGGCGGACAGAGTCTATATCTCCAAACATAACGGCAAAGGGCTTTTGCTCTCTGCCTTTGAGCTCCCTCAAATTTAAAACCGTTTCCTCTTTAAAAGGCGAGCAGCAGAAATGATACCCGCCTATACCCTTAACGGCAACGATACCGCCGCCTTTTATAATGTCCGCCGCTTTTGTCAGCGCCGCTTTTTCCTCAAGCCTCACGCCGCCCGATTCACAGATCAGATATGGCCCGCAATCGTTGCAGGATATGGTCTGGGCGTAAAACCGCCTGTTTTGCGGCAAGGTGTACTCCGCTTTGCAGGCGCCGCACATCGAAAAATCGTCCATCGACGTGTTTTCCCTGTCATACGGCAGTGATTTTATAATGGAATAGCGCGGGCCGCACGACATACAGCTGATGAACGGATTGCCAAAGCGCCTGTCGGCGCTGTCATACAGCTCCCTCTGACAGTCCGGGCAAACGGCCAGATCGGGCGGGACAATAGCGGTTTGATCGTTTGCGTCGCTTTCAATTATCTTAAAATCGTCAAAACCGCTAAAAGCGGTATCCTCGGCCTCAAGCCGTGTGAGCTCGCAGTTTGCGCAATCAGCCGCTTTGAGCGCCTTTAAAAAAGCGTCTACATTGCCTTGTGTACCCTGCACGATAATCTCGACCAGCCCACCGTGATTTTTTACACTGCCCACTATATTGTGCTTTTTCGCAAGCAAAAACACAAAGGGCCTGAAACCGACCCCCTGCACAGCACCCCAAACGGTGATTTTTTTCGTCACGCTTTTATTTTTTCCTTTATCCATAAAACCGCCTCGTCAAAGCCTTCGCCCGTCTTGCACGACACCTTAACCACAGGCGCGATTTTGTTCAAAGCCCTTACGCCCTTCAAGAAAAAGTCCTCGTCAAAATCGGTATAGGCAAGCAGGTCGCATTTGTTTAACAGGATAATATCCGCTTTTTCAAAGGCAAGCGGATACTTATACGGCTTGTCGCTGCCCTCTGTCACTGCCGATATCAACATTTTTGCGTGCTCGCCGATCTCGAATTCGGCCGGACAGACCAGATTGCCTATGTTTTCTATAAACAATACGCCGGACTTTAAACAGAGCCCCTCCACCGCTTCGCCTATCACCGGAGAATCCAGGTGACATGCCCCGCCGGTGTTGATTTGAACCGTGTTCACGCCCAGCGAAAGCAGTTTTTGGGTATCGATATCACTTTCGATATCGCCTTCTATGACAGAGCAGGCCGTATCACCAAGCGCCCTGATAAGCTTAATCAAGCAGGACGTCTTGCCCACGCCTGGCGCGCCCATCATATTTACGGCGTATACGCCCGATGCAGTCAGCGACGCGTTGATCTGCCTGGCCTTCTCCTCGTTTTTATCGTAAACGGATTCCATAATCTCAATTTCTTTTGGCTCATACATGGCAAATCACCCTAAACCTCAATAGATTTGATGTAAAACTCCCTACCCTTTTCGGTGGGGCCGCCCTCACCGCCGCAAAAAGGGCATTTAAACGAAAACGGCTCGCGGACAAAAAACTCGCCGCAGGCATCGCACTTAAGCTCGGGCTTTACGCGGCTAATATTAAGCACCGCACCCTCACACGGGCTGCCCTGCGCAATAATGTCAAAATACAGTTCAATAGAGCTTGCGACATATCCGCAGTAGTCGCCTACCACCAGATTGATCCGGCGTACCTTGCCGGCATGATTTTCTTTCGCATATTTGGACGCAGTTTCAATGATCTGCTTGGTCACCGGATACTCGTGCATCTTTATATTCATCCTTTATACTGCCCTGCGAAGGAGAAGAATATTGGCCATCCATGGCAAGGCACTTTTTGGGACATACCTCAGTACAGTAGCTGCATTGGATACAGCGGAGCCGCTCAATACGCCATGCACGGTCCTCTTTTTCCACCGTGATCGCCCCTGTCGGACAACGTCTCTGGCATATCCCGCAGAAAATACAGTCTGAAATATTAATTTTTACACTGCCCCTTGTCTTATCAAAAAACACCTTCTTCTGCAACGGATACGCGCTTGTATAAGGTCCGTGAAACATGCTTTTGAAAAGTGTTTTGGTGATGCTTAAAATAGACATAGCCCCTCCGCCCCGCTATCATTTTTTTATCTTACAGGGAATTATACGAAATCAGGCTGCCGGGCAGTATATTAAACCATCTGCCATAGTCACCGCACATACCCGGCGGGCCGCTGATGCGCTATCTTTCTGTACAGCTTATGCAAGGATCGATCGTAAGGATCAAAACAGGGACATCCGCAAGCGTACACCCCTTAAGTGTTTCCAACAGGGCCGGAATATTGGCAAAGGTAGGCGTGCGAACTCTTACCCGGTCCAAAAATTTCGTGCCGTTCGCCTTTGAGTAATATATGACCTCACCACGCGGCTGCTCCAGACGCGTGAAGTATTCCCCGTCGGGATTACCCTTGACCTTGACAATAACATCTCCCTCCGGCATAAGCCGTACGCACTGCCTGATAAGGTCAATGGACTGGAATATTTCTCTTATTCTCACAGCCGTGCGCGCATAGCAGTCGCCCGCCGTTTCTACAACGGGTTCAAAGCTAAGCTTGCCGTAGGCGGCGTAGCCGAGCTTCCTCATATCAAGATCCACACCGCTGGCTCTGGCCATGGGACCTACGGCGCCAAGCGCAATAGCATCCTGCCCGGACAGCATCCCAAGGCCGCATGTGCGATGCTTTACGGAAGAATCATTTAAAAATACCTGTGTCAGCTCCTTTGTTTCCGCCTCCAGCGTATCCATCACGCTTAGAATCTTATCAAGCGCCTGCGCGTTGGCGTCCTTCCGCACGCCGCCGATATCGCAGACCGAAAAGATCACCCTGCCGCCCGTGGTTTGCTCAAAAATGTCAAGTATTCGCTCACGCACCCGCCATGCGTGCATGAAAAGGCTTTCGAAGCCGAACGCGTCGGCCAAAAGGCCCATCCACAAAAAGTGGCTTTGCAGACGCGACAGCTCGGCCCACATGGTCCTTAAAAAGGCTGCTCTTTCGGGAATCTCCACACCCATGATACTCTCAACCGACATGCAATAGCCCATGCCGTGCATAAAGGAGCATATCCCGCAAATCCTTTCCGCGACATAAGTATATTGCAAATAGTCCTTTTTTTCAACCAGCTTTTCAAGCCCTCTATGGATATAGCCTATGCTTGGTATCGCTTCGACGACGGTTTCGTCATCCAGCACCAGATCCAGATGAATGGGCTCCGGGAGAACGGGATGCTGAGGGCCGAACGGAATGATTGTTCTATTCCCCATCATTGGCCTCCTTCTTCTTTACGCCAAACGGCGTTTTGACCGTGGTTTTATAGAGGTTGTCGTTAAAGTCAAGCGAAATATTGATAATCTTAGCGCCGAAAAGCTCCCTGATTTCATTTTCGTACAAAAAAGCAAAGGCGTATATGCCGCTGATGCTTTCTACCGCGTCATCCGGCGTGACATGCAGCCGCAGGCTCATCAAATCATAGTCCTTGTCGAAGGAATACGTCAGCTCAAGATCATCCTTGCTTGTACATGAGATCGCCGCCAGACGGTAACCGTCGTTTTTGAGCTGCTGCGTCTGCGCCAAAAGCGCATCCGGCAAAATAGTATTTATAATCTGCTGTGCCATCCTAAACACCTGCTCCTTCCTGCGTACCTTTCTTGCATCTTGCCGTTTTCTGCTTTTCCTCCAAGATGGCGAGCGCGCGCATAACCCCGTCTATGACAGCCTCCGGCCTTGCCGCGCACCCCGGTACATAAACGTCGACCGGCAATACCTTATCCGCACCGCCCACGACATTGTAGCACTCCGAAAAAATCCCGCCTGTCGCCGCGCATATCCCGACAGCAACAACCACCCTTGGCTCCGCCATCTGTTCGTAGAGCTGCTTTACCACGGGGATGTTCTGTTCATTCACGCTGCCGGTGATAAGAAGAATATCGGCATGCTTGGGATTGCCCGTGTTGATGACCCCGAACCGTTCCACATCGTAGAGCGGCGTGAGGCAGGCAAGCACCTCAATATCACAGCCGTTGCAGCTGGAACCGTCATAATGCAGGATCCATGGTGATTTTTTAATAAAATTCATATCGTCACCTTACCTAAATAATGATATAACAACCAGGTTTACAGCCCCCACAATACCTGTCACAATCCACGAGGATTTCAGCGCAAGCTGCCATTTTACTCTGGCAGACCCGTTGTCGACGAGGATTTCCAGAAAATAGACCACCACGCACGCCAGTACCGCCCAGACATGACTGACCGGGTCCTTGACGGCAAAAAAGATATACACGAAGGCAAGCACCAGCACAGTTTCATACCAATGCGTTATCTCAATTATCGCCAGATCCTTTCCCGAATATTCGGTAGTTATCCCCTTAACGATCTCCTGATGTCCGTGATGGGACATACTTAAATCCACCGGGGATTTCCTGAGCTTAAAGGTCAGGATAAACACAAAGCCTGCAAATATGCCCGGAAGGAAAAGAATGGCCGGGGTGTCTCCGGATATGATGTCCTTGATATAGAAGCTGTTGTTGACATAGTAAAGCCCCAGGCTTGCCAGCAAAAGCATAGGCTCATATGACATCATCTGCAGAAGCTCTCTTTCCGAACCGATGAGACTGTAAGGGGAATTGGACGCATAGCCGCCCAGCACAAAGAAAATAGAGCCCAGCGTGAGCGCAAACACCGCAAGTAGCACATCCCCGCCCAAAAGCACGATTATAACCGTAAATATAACAAAAATAATTGAAATATATACATAGAAGCGGTGCATGGTGTTTACTTCAATGGATTCTTTCTGGAAAAGCTTAAACACATCGTAAAACGGCTGCAGGACCGGCGGGCCCTTACGTCCCTGCATTCTTGCCGAAATAACCCTGTCCGCCCCGGTGAGCAGTCCCCCGACAAGCGGGGTAAGAATAATAATCGCCAATATTTCTAGAGCTATCATAAACCCATCACCCCCAAGACAAGCATGATAACACTGACGCATAAAATTGCCGCACACAGCGTATCGCTCCAGTATGTCAGCTTAGCACTGCCGAAATACTTTTCCATATACCAGTTGCGCAGCTCAAGCTTTCGCGTCTTGCCCAAAGCGCCGTTAAACGCCTTGTTGTCCCCCGCGTTTTCCCCGCCCATGTAAACGGGTACGATCCTGCGGTGGTCATTTTTATAGATGCTGAAGAAGCCCAAAGGCAAAAGCAGCAGCATACTGAGCATGATAAGCATAATATTTACGTCGTTTGTGCCAATAGGCATTGCCGCGCTCCCTCCGAACAGGCCGGACAGGTAGGGCATTATCGCATACCTTGAAACGACCGGGAAGCAGAAGCATGCGGCAACGGTAAGCGCCGCCTGTACAAAAATCGGCACCTCCTCGGTGATATGGAAGGTATGATGGCCTTCCGCCTTTCTGTTCGCGTTTGAAATGAGCTTGCCCATCCATTTTGTCCAGTAAAAAAGGGTGGCCGAGCTGCCATATACCAGCATGATGATAATGAGAATATTATCCGAATCAATAAACGCCTTCATGGCCGCCCACTTTGATATCAGCATGCCAAACGGCGCAAGAAACATTCCCGCTATGCCTATCAGCATGTAGATGGACAGCTTTCTTGAAACCCGCATCAAAATATCCATATCCTCCACGTTTCTGCTGCCGATCTGATGCTCTATTGAGCCCACCGCCAAGAACAGCAGGGATTTGGATATCGCGTGGAATATCAAAAGGAGTATCGCCGCCCAGAGCGCCTCCTGCGTACCGACGCTCGCGCATGTCACGATAAGGCCAAGGTTAGCTATTGTTGAATATGCCAGTATTTTTTTCGCGTCGCTCTGGGAAATCGCCAAAAGCGACGTCGCAAGAAAGGTGATGCCCCCGATCAGTGTAACGGTCTTCCCCGCGGCGCTCGAACCGAGCAGCGGCGTCAGTCTGATGACGAGATATACGCCCGCTTTGACCATGGTAGACGAATGCAGCAACGCAGAGGTTGGCGTCGGCGCGACCATTGCCCCAAGCAGCCACGACGAAAACGGCAGCTGCGCCGATTTAGTGAGCGCCGCAATACACAGCAGAATCACAGGTACCAACACTACCGTTTCAGGTTTCATTGCTATGAATTCCGAAAGCGCGGATATGTTGAATCTAAGGCCTAAAAAGACTATCCCCGCCGCAAATGCCAGCCCCCCGCCAAGGTTTATGGCCAGCGCGCGGAAAGCATTGTTTTTTGCCTGTGGCGTCTGGGTGTAGCCTATCAGAAAAAATGAGCACAGCGTGGTAAGCTCCCAACAGAAATGGAGCCATGTCAGCTTATTGCTCAAAACAAGCCCGAACATCGCCGAAAGAAACACAAACAGTATGGAAAAGAAAAACGCCTTTCTTTCTTTATAATCTTCATGGTGGATATGATACCCTCTCATGTATCCCACCGCATAAATACATATCAGGCTGCCGATAACGCCTATCACCAAAACCATGATGGCGGAAAGCTTGTCAAAAACAATTCCGGCCGCGGCGCCCGATTCATGAGCGCGGGTAAGCTCAAACCACAGCATAAGCGGCGTTTGAATAGCCGCAAACAGGCAGATCAGGTATTTTTTATTTTTGATGCCGACAAATATGATGTAAGCCGCTGCCAAGACCTCAACAGCCATCATAAACGAATCGATCGCGCCCTCCCCCGGGAAAGAAAACGATACGCCCATGCCGAAATACCGATAGGTCACCCACACCGACAGCGCCGCCGTTATCAGTGAGCTGCCCCAGCAGACCGCGTTCCTCAGCCTGTCTTTTCTGATAACAAATAATAAAACCGAAGCAAGTGCCGGAAACAGTATCAATGCTGCAATCCAACTCATGTTTTCATCACCTTAACTATAGTATGATATAATAACCGCATAAAAATCCACTGTATCTTAAAAGCGCTGTACGTAAAAATACGCGCAGAAAAAGCCGGTCACTGCTGTAAAAGCGACGCCGGCATCTTTGTCGACCAAGCATATTATAACAAAGTGTTTTGCATATTTCAACTCTTTTTTAATAAACCATTAAATTTTGATAAGGCACTGCCGCGCCGGTTTTCAAAAAAGCCCATGCCGCCTTGACATAATGCCCGCAATGTTACAAAGTAATAGCTGACAATCGTTCAGCGCCGCCTGCAGTGTAACGGCTTATTCACAAAAATACCCTGTAAACGGCCGCCGCGAAGAGCACTCGCAGCGGCCTTTTTCCAAATTCGCCAAGCGCCGGGCAGCGCCTAATTGATGTAATCGGCCATTTTAATCAAAAGCCAGCGCACGTTTTGGTCACGCAAGGCCTTTTCAGTCCAGAGGGCAGGCTTTGATAGGATACCCTGCTTTTGCAGTATCGCGACAGCCTGACCGCTTTCGGAAACACTCAGCGGATTTTTCACGGACCCGCCGTTTTTTATGATGTAGGGATAATACTTTTTCAAAAGCCAGAAAATATCCTGATCTGCTGCGGCTGCCGCGTTCCACAGCGGCTGGTTTGTAATGATACCGCGCCACAAAAGCTCGTTTGTGCAGTCGGTGACAGACAGCGTCTCGCGCCGTTTTCCGCTTATCATTTCGGCAAGCGGAAAGGCATCCCCCGGGCAGGCCGTGGCCATGAAGCCCTTGTGGCCGCCCACTTTTGTGATTGACGGCACACGCTGCCGCACCCACTCTATGATGTCAATGCCGGCGTTAAACTGCGCGTCGCTCATCGGCGGCGACAGCGCGATACCGTCAAGGCCGCTCTGATAATTTCCGGCAAAGCCTATGCTGATGATATGGTCGTTTTGGTCTTCCACGCCTGCGCCAATGTAAGCGTATCCCCTGCCTTCGTATACGGTACCGTCGAAGTCCACCCAATAGTTGTAGCCGAACGCGCGCCAGCCGGCGTTTAAGTGCCAGCTCTGCACTTCCTTTATGTTCGCCGTCGGGCTTGCCATGTGGTGGATGGCAATGGCGTCCACGCGTGATAATTTTTGCGGCTCCAGCGGCGTTTTGACGATCATGCCCCAAGCTTTGTTACTGATAATTTCCATCCTGCAGCATCTCCTTAAATACCCGCACCGGCCTGCCCGCGTGCGGTTTTGCAATTTTGCGTTTCATTAGACTTCTTTCGAAACCTAATCGCGGCGGCAAAAATGGTCTTTTTTTCGTATATCCGCTCACGCCAGGTTTCGAAAGAAGTCTATTTATGATTATGTGCGGTTTAGCACAGTTATTCCGCCATAACCTGTCCGACAAACGCCGGTAATAACAGTATATACACTTGATCCGGATAACGTGTCCGCCGGGGCGGTTACGGTAAACATGATAAAAACTTTTTGCAAAGCAAAAAGACAAAGTTTTGGTCAAGCTTTTTCAAAAGCTTGTAGGGTTTTCAGGGGCGACGCCCCTGAATCGCCGTCCGCAGACGGCGAAATCTCAATCGCTTGAGAGCTTTTTTCCTAGGGTGTGGGTTCAAATACCCAAAACGCCCCTAAGTGGCTGTTTTTCCGCCATGCTTCGTTGTCGGAAGCTTAAATACACAAAGTATTCGCGCTTCCTTCCGCCTCGCCTGGCGAAAAAACTTCTCACTTTTGTGCGCTTCGCCTATTCGAACCCACACCCTTGTTACTTTCTTTTTGCGATAGAAAAAGAAAGTAAGGTTTTGTTTTTCCCCCTTCACACGCCAGCCGTGGTGATACACCCCCGCCAAGTTGACAAAAGCGGTGCGCTGATATAGAATACTAATACTGCAAAGCGTTGCGGAAAGGAGACCATACTTATGTTGAACTTTGAATACCACGTACCCACCAAAATCATTTTTGGCAAGGACACCCACCGCCTCACGGGCAGGACCATAGCCGAATACGGCTATAAAAAGGTTTTGCTGCACTACGGCGGCGGCAGCATCAAGCAAAACGGAATATATGACGACATCACCGCGTCGCTGCACGATGCCGGCATACAATATGTAGAGCTCGGCGGCGTTTCGCCCAACCCCAAGCTGAGCCTTGTCAAAGAGGGCATTGCGCTGTGCCGGCAAGAGCAGGTCGAGCTTGTGCTGGCTGTGGGCGGCGGCAGCGCCATAGACTCCGCCAAGCTGATCGCCGTGGGCGCCGCAAACGAGGGCGACCCGTGGGATTTTTCCATAAGAAAGCGTACGCCCGCGGCTGCCCTGCCTGTGGGCACCGTGCTCACCATTTCTGCGGCGGGAAGCGAAATGAGCCTGTCGTGCGTTATCACAAACGAGGACGGCCTTCTAAAGCGCGGCTACAACACACCCTTTAACCGCCCCCTCTTTGCCATATGCAACCCCGCGCTGACCTATACGGTAAACAAATTCCAGACCGGCTGCGGGATCGTGGATATGATGATGCACACCCTGGAGCGCTATTTTTCAGATTCGCCCGACACCCCCCTGACCGACCGGATGGCGGAAGGGCTGCTGGCCTCTGTGGTAGAGGCGGGCACAATTGCCATAAACAATCCGTATGACTACGACGCCCGCGCCAACCTGATGTGGGCTTCCAGCCTGTCGCACAGCGACCTCACGGGGCTGGGGCGCGATGTATCCATGCCGTGCCACCAGATGGAGCACGAGATCAGCGGCATGTATGACCGTGTGGCGCACGGCGCCGGGCTTTCGGTGCTGTGGCCGGCATGGGCAAAGTATGTGTACCGCTTTGCCCCGGCGCGCTTTGCCGGGTACGCGGTGCGCGTGTGGGGCTACAAAAACGATGATGGCGATGATTTAAAGGCCGCCGCCTTCGGCATAGAGGCCACCGAGAATTTCTTTTCCGGCATAGACATGCCCACACGGTTTTCCCATCTGGGCATCGGCGCGGAAAAATTTGACGAGATGGCGGAAAAATGCACCTACTGGGGTACAAGGACCCTGCCGGGCTATGTTGTGCTGGGCAAAAAAGAGATTATGGATGTATTTGAGCTTGCCAAATAAGCGCCTGCCGCGCCTGTCATATCAGCGCCTGCCGCATCTGCGCGGCAGGCGCTTTGTGTTGCTCTTGGTATTGGTGCGCGGATTTTTTCGCGGTAATCTGCCGCAATGGCTTTAATTACGCCAATACCACCAATTTTTTAAGCAGTTCCACACAATCCTTGTACGCCTGACGGTACAGGAATTCCGTCTCCTGGCTTTCGGCCTTTAATAGTATTTCAAAACAGGATTCGATATAGCTGTAATCATCCTCACCAAAGTTGTTTTTTAAATCCTGCTCCGCGCGCTCCACATCTTCACGCAGCAGCTCGTATTGCTCAGTCTGCCGAAATAATCTTGATGCCCGTTCCATTGAAAGTCCGATAAAATCTTCAAAGTTGATGTCTGCAGCCTGCATTTTAAGACCTCTTCTCGTATAATGTATTTACGGTGTTTTTAACAAGGACACCATATAAGAAACTTGTTATCTCATAATTTGTATGGGATAATAGGTCTGTCGGCAGAGGGCGCAGTAACCCTCCTTGAAGTTTAGCTTCC
>JAKJBW010000042.1 GCA_022706785.1 Bacillota bacterium | reverse complement strand
CAACACCTTTTTTGCCTTTTCTTATACCTTTTTTTACACGCCTATCTTGCACCTCACAGTTAGGGCTTTCCCCTATTTTGCCTGCCTATCTCACATAAATAAAAGAGGCAGACAACATGCCCGCCTCTTTTATCAAGCCCGTTTAATATCAAAGTCCGCTCTTTCTATTCAAGTTGGCTTTTCTTTTGATCTCCTTTTCCGGTACCGAATGAATGCTGCGAACTACATGAAAAGTGTGCCTGCTTTTTATGAACAGGCACTTGATACCCCTTATGCCCCAATAAAACGGTAATAAGAAGGGATATCTTTCAACATGGGGATAAAAATTTTTTATGATTTTAATAGATGGGAAAAACACGCCCAGATAATACCGCGTTTTTGTCCACGCCACTGTTTCCTTGCCTATTCTCTTTCTGCTGATGCTATACAGCAGTGTCTGCCTCCTTGTTCCATATGAACCGCTTGAAATAACATAATCAAGCATTTCATCATATAATGCGTCGCTCTGTGCATTGCCGAAACACACCTCACACATGCCCCATACACGGTCTGCAAACTGCCGCAAGCCGATATAGTCAAGCTGGTCGCAAACATAACCCCAGTCCATGTCTTCATGATAACAGCGGTGATACAGCCATATATCCATAAAGCTCCTAATACCTATGCCACAGGCAGCATAGTGCTTAGCAATATGAATCAGCAGATAAATATACACATCCTCCTTCGGAAGCTCATAGGTATATTTCCGGCCCGGTATGACAGACGCTTTGTCCCAGATATTTTTTAAATAATCACTGTAGGGCGAATCGGCTGCAACAAGCATATGGTGCATCTCTATATTCATATATGGCATTCTGTAGTAAACATCGTGGTTCTCGGCATTGCTCTTTAGCGTATAACCCATATCCAGCATAAGCTGTTCTACCTGTTGTGTGTCTTCGCTCAGAAAAAGAAAATCAATATCCGCCATCACACGCATGTACGGTAACGGATATAAATGTTTTAACAGCCATCCCTTTAACGGTATTGACCTTATGGCATTTTGCTCAAACGCGCTAAGAATTTCCTCTGCACCGGCGTGCTGGGTTGCTTCCTTGGCGATTGCCTTTTTCACATCCAGGTAAAAGCTCGCCATAATGCCCTGCGGTGGGCGCTGTTCGTCACCAAGCCGTTTAATGCTGTGGCAAAGCATTGCCGATACGCCGTGATGAAGCGCCAAATGGTACAGCTTCAGCCAGTCCAGCTCCTCAGGCGGGACAGGTGGGTCCGTATCGTCTATAACGCAACACAGAAGCGTCAATAAGTATTTTTCATTCACATCAATCATCTGCAACACCGTTTCTTCCTTCGTTTATTGTCGCAGCACCTTGCTCGATGTGTATCTCCTTGCCGCACACCAAACAAGCCGCTTTCTTGTGACTTATGATAATAAGCGTCTTATCCGTCATGGTTTTGAAATTTTCCAACAACTGCTTCTCTGTGGCTTCATCCAACGCAGAGGTCGCCTCATCAAGCAGCATAACAGGGGCCCCGCTTAGTACCGCCCGTGCAATAGCTATACGCTGTGCCTGTCCCTCGGACAGACCTATCCCGTTTTCGCCTATAACGGTATCAAGCCCCACGGGCAGCGTTTCTATAAAGCCGGCAGCGCAGCTCAGCTCTGCCGCGGCCATGATTTCCGCATCAGAGGCCGCATTGTTGATAAACGCGATATTGTCTCTGATAGTTCCCGACAGCAGCAGGTTGCCCTGAGGAACATAGGCAAACAGCTTTCTCGTTTGGCGGTCAAACGCAAGACGCTTGCCGCCGCCCAGATTAAGGTACGCGCTCCCGCTGTCTGGATAAAGCACGCCTAAAAGCAGCTTCATAAACGTGCTTTTGCCAATGCCCGACATGCCGGATACTACCACAAAATCTCCCTTATTAATAGTGATATTCATATGGCTCAGCACGGTCTCGCGGCCATAGCTAAACGAGACATCCTCAAGCATAATACTGTCCATAGAATCGTAAAGCGCAGCGGCGGAAATGTCGCTTGCGTTAATCGTCTGTTCATCGGGTATGTTTTCAAGGTCCATCAGACGCTCTGCCGAAGCAAATACGCTGTAGAGCTTGGGCATCATGCCAGACAGCCCCGAAACCGGCGTCTGGACCTGGCCTACCAGCTGCAAAATGGCCGGAACCATACCAAAGCTCAGGCTGCCCTTAAACAGTCCGTAAGCCCCCCAAAGAAGAGCATACAGTGAGCCGAGCGAAAACACAAATGAAAATCCTGCACTCGCAAAAATGGAGAGTATGTTCTTCTTAAGCCTTGCCTGATAATGCGCAAGACCAAGCCGCTCCGCTTTACCCTGCATGGCCTTTTCTGCGCCAAAGGTCTTGACTGCCAATATCGCCTCAAGCGCTTCCTGCACCAGAGAACGAACAACGCCTTCCTTTTCCTGCATATCCCTGTGCAGATGCTTCACCCTTTTTCGAAACACACTGGCAAAAACAAAGACAAACAGGCCCCCGGCCACAAAAATAAGCGCGAATTTGCGATCAAGTATATAAAGCACAGTAATGGCTGCAATAAATCGCGTAAGCATCTCCGCCAGATTGGGAAGAAATGTCGCCACCCCTTCCGCCACCAGCGCAAGGTCGCCCGTCAAGCGGTTCATGAGTTCCCCGCTATGATGGCCCGTAAGCGCCATATAATCCTTATACATCAGCTGGCCGAACAGGCTTGTCCTGTAGCTCTGCTCCAGCCTGCCCTGAACTGATACTTCCATCCCCCGGCAAACAGTCCTTAGTGTCAGTTGAAGCAAAATCACGCCCAAGTACCCCAGACCATAAGTCATCATGGCGCGCAGATCCCTGCCTGCAGCACTGTCTATCACACCTCTGGTGGCAAAAGCCAGCAGGACCGAACAGCCGGCAAAAAGCGCGCTCGCAATGATAAGTCCTGCCAGAGGCAGAAACTGTACTTTCGAGTTGTGATAAATCCAACCGAGTACCTTTGTGTCCTTCATCCGCTACTTCTCCTAAAGAGATTTTTTATTCTTGCAAGCCAGTATCTGGTCTTTGCACAAAACAAGCGTACCGGATACAGTAAAAGCCACAGCCTGCAGTAAAGGCAATAGCCTAACTGATCGCAGCTGATGTATTTTTCCTTACGCCAGAAACCGTCCACCACACCGATTATTTGTGCGTCGGCAACGGGATACTCAATAAATGTCTGGTTGTCGCCCATAATCTTATACCCCTGCGGCCCCATCCCCACAATTCTGTGCAGGATATATCTGCCGTCGTCCCTGACAAAAAGCGGTATATCATATTTCTTTAACGGCAAAACCGAGGGCTTCACAAGCCTCACCCGGTCCTGCCGATGATATAGCATAGGCGCCATACTGTTGCCCGTTATGGTAAAAACGACATGCCCGCCGTCTTTTAATATCTGCTCCATCACTGGTGAGATCTGTGAAAAAGTAATTCGCTCACTCAATAAGATTCGCCGCCTTCAGTTTGTCAATAAATTCATGGATATCTGTTCTCGCTTCATCCTCATTTACCTCATATTTCTCCTGCATATCTGAGAGCAGCTGCTGCTCGGCAGTATCCTGTGTCAGACGCGTCCACAAAAAAGCTCCCGTTTCGTTTAAGGTCATCACCCCGGAGAAATCAAGCGCGGCCTTTCCTGTCGGAACCACAACATAATTTCCTGCAACCTCACGCAGGAGGTATCCTTTCTTTATCTTCATTTCTGCTCTATCCTCCCTTTGTTGATGGTGTCATATGCCAGCCTGACTGCATCTGTGCTTATGGTACAGCCCAGCTTATATACAGGCACCTTTAAAAGCAGTTTGTCTAACAATGTCAGCAACGCATCCATTTTATCACGGTATCCGCTTGGACGCAAGGTCTGGTAAAGCAAAAGCCTGACAGCCTCTGCGCTGTCCAGGCTTTTTATATGGTTTTGCGGGGCCTGCTCCAAAAAAACAATGGCCTGAAGCGGCACCCCGACATTGGCGCTCTGGTCATGTTTTCCGCTCCATGGCGTGCCGTAAGCATAGAATTCGCCGCAGGACATGCGTATCGCCGGCTTATCATCGTTTATGATAACAGCCCTGTCCTCCCCGAAGTAGCGGAGCCAAAGCGACGTGTGCGTAGATTTGCCTGTACCGCTTGGCGCAGAAAACAGCACCGCTTGATGGTCAAGCGCAACCGCAGACGCATGAAAGCAAAAGCCGTCAAAATCCGTTAATTCACGGGCAAAGGCAAAGCCTGTCCAGATATATTCCCATTCCCAAGCAGAAAGATGGGGATAATGCTCCCCCATCTTTCTTTGCTCTTGATCCATATTTATTTGAATATCGGCACGGCAACAGCCGTCAGCCATATACTGCCGCGTCCGTTTCTGTAATATGCCGCCTTCCATAGCATCCATAGCTACAGTCAGACCTGCAATATTGTATAAATCCATATGCGTCTCCTTGCAAAACGTTGGTGCTAAAGCTCAACTGTATCTGCGCCTTTAGGCTCGTCCGGATTCTGGGTCGCTATGGGAATCTTTGTAGGGCTCGGATTATTGGAACCGCTGCCGTTGCCGGAATCGCTACCGCTGCTGGAACCGCTTGGCGTGGAGGTCGGTGCAGGCGTGGAAGCCGTCGGTGCATCTGACAATACGGCATCCTGCTTCTCTATCACCCTGTTGCCAAGACTACACTGCGTAACGGTAACAGCACCGCCGCCGCGGACAAAGGTGCTGCTCGTAACCGTGATGTTTTCCAGGCTTACGTTGCCGGAACCTATCCCTTCGGCCAGATAAAGGCTGCCTGTGATCTTCATGTCTTTAATCTTCACATTGGCGGCATTAATCACTACGCTGCCGCCCACATCACCGTTATATTCCCCTGCCTGATTGATATAAAGCTTTACAATATTATCAAGCATCTGCACCATTTGGGCACGGGTCAGACTGCCGCTTGGGTCAAACAGGCCATCGTTCCCGCGGATATATCCCGCAGTCTCCATGCCGTAAATCGCCGGTGCCGCCCAATCCGGAAGATAGGCATCCTTAAACTGGGTTGCGCTTCCGGAAGCGACCGTCACAGCAAACACCCGCTGGAATAATACCGCCGCCTCCGCACGGCTCACAGGATCGTTAGCACGAATCGCAAGCTTGCCTTCGGCGTTATAGTCCCCCTTCATAAACCCTTTCGCATAGGCCGCAATCAGGGTATTGTAATACCAATCGCTCTGACTGATATCCGCAAAAGGATTATCAACAGCGGCACTATAGCCGAATATCCTGCCGAGAATCGCCATGAGCTCTGCGCGGGTTATTTGGGTATTGGGGTAAAAATTCTCGCCATCACCCATAACAACACCCATTCCACTCCATTTATCAATGGCCGGCTTACCCCAGAAAGACGCGTCCACATCCGCAAAAGCTACAGGCGACGGCGCAGACTGGGCAATAACATATAGCACACCGCCTGACACTGAGCATAAAATCAACATGGACAAAAATATGCACGCAACGCGGCAACGTAGTTTTCTTTTCATACACCAGCACTTCCCTTCCATGGTTAATTCTCCTTTGTCAAAAATTGAAACAGGCAGGCAATTACGCCTGCCTGTTCCAGCATTAAGCTTAGTCTTCGAGATCTATGATATCTCCGCCGCTGCAGGTGATATCCTCAACCTCAAATTCAGTTATCTCAAGCTCCGGCTTTTTATACATATCCTTCACAAGTGACACTCCCTTCTAACAATTTATCCTTTTCTGTGACTTAGTCCATAGTCCTTGATACTGCGTTAGCACTGTACACCGTAAAGACATTTCCGGCTCCATCCTTGTAGATCAGGTATGCCCTTGCATTCCAGGTAGAACCCGAAGCAATCTTACTCTTGCGCACATAGAACCAGTCAGTTGTGTTGTTTTCCGCTCTGCCGAACAATACACCAGGCGTATCCACAGTCAGGGAAGTCGGGTCCATAACGCCGGACTTAACAAGGATACCGCTCTCTATAAGCGTATAGCCTGCAGTCATGGTACGGTTTGCCCCAAACAACATTGTCTTGTTTACGGTGTCTACTACAACAACCTCCGACATCGTAATAAACGGCGCATCATCCAACACGGTTTCATCATCCACAAATACAGCCTCAAGGGTGGTATTCTGCATTGGCATAAAGAAGCTGTAGGTGCTGTGCGTGCTGATCTTAATTGTGCCATCCTGCAGCCAGTGGCTAAACTTCTGGCCTTCAGGTGCAGTACCGACTATTACTGTAACAGGCATGTCATACTTGTAACTTCCAACCGTTCCGCCGGTGGAAAGCGTTCCGCCCGTAACATTCAGCGAATAAGTCTGAGCCTTTCTCTGGTATACAGCGTTAATGACCATATTGGTCACGACGCTTGAGAAATCCTTATCCCAGCTCACGAAATCATAACCGGAAAGAACGGGACTCGGGGGCGCGACAGCTGCTGTGTTCTTATCAACACTTGTGGACTTGAGCACCTTTCCGCTCTTATCCTTAAACGCTACTGCAAACTGCGTGTCGGTCGGGGCTTCCGCCTTGAAGAAGACCGCATTAACAGCACGGCTGCTGCCTATGGTAAATTCATAAACCGGATTAACCGAAATAACTCTGTACAGGTTAGTGTCCTGCCAATAAGCAAACACATAGTCGGGGCTATTGGGAACTGCTGTCAGCTTTACAACTTCGCCGACATCATGTGTGTTCTTATAGTACGGCAAGAACGGTGTAGCTTCACTGTTCAGATAAACGCTGCCGCCATTGCCGGTTAAAACGATAAGCTCAGCTTTATTATCTACAGGAGCAATAGTCTGGGATACGCTAATCGTGAACTCGGCCGCTCTGCCCTTATCAAACTCAACTGTGACTTTGTGGTTGCCGAGCGACAGCAGGTTCATAACCTGTTCGGAAACAGACAAGGTGTTCAGGGCAACACTATAGTTGGTCTCCCCTACGGAATTACCGTCAACCTTCACATCCGTAACAGCGGAAGCGTCATTGTACGTGATTGTGGCTTCCACAGCCGCTGGCGCCGCATCGCTCTTGTTGTAGCTTGCGGTTACACCGCTGAGCGTTGCTTTGCGCACTACAGGACGCAGGTCAAAGCCATCGATATAGTGTGTTCCGCTCCAGCCAACCTTCACTAACAGCTTGACCTCATTGGTATTTCCGCTGTTGAAGGGGATTGTGTACAGCTTCCAGTTGTTCGTACTTGCACTCGTGCCGCCGTTCGCTATCTGCGTATTATCAGCGTTATTCACATAGAAGCCTGCGCCCACAGTGTTGGACTTGCCATAGAAGGACCAGACATAATCCTCGTTCGGATCCACCGCAACCGTCTGCTGCAGGGTAGTCCAGGTACTGACAAGCGGATTGGTGCCGGCCTCATGGTAGCCTATCAGGCAGGCAGAGTTTGCGCCTAAATAGAATTGGTCGGTTGCAATCTGAACAGACCCGTCTTTCGTCACTTCATTATACGTATATTGTCCGGCAATCGTAGTCCAGGACGTAAAATCGCCTGTTTCAAAGCTCGGATTCTGAATCATATTATATGCCGGGTTGCCTGCTGTAAAGTTCACCGTATAATGGTTGGTCACCTTCCCGTCTGACGAAGTGACATCAACTGTCACCGTACCCGTTCCGCCTACAAGCGTCGCAACGCCGTTTGCCGGATTCATCACGACCGTTGCGCCCGGGTCAGCGACCGGCGCCGCCACCGTTCCCGAAGTCGCATACGGCGGCAGGGCCACGGCATAGGTCGCATTTGTGTCTGTCGCCTGCCAGCCCGGCACCGCGAATTTATTGCCTAAATCCGCATTGTATGAAAGTGAAGCAAGGCTCGCGTTGCCGTTCAGCTCAACTTCTCCGTAAAGCTTGATGTAGTCAAACCAAAGAATCTGATTGGGACGCACAAGACCATCAGTGCTTGAGTCTATTCTCAGCTGCCTGAGCGTTCCTGTCCACAGCGGCTGATCCGACATATCGATCACATATTCCGTAAAGCCGGTATCGCTGGGAACCAAGGCAAAATCCACCATTTTATTCACATTAAATGTATCATGCCCCTCAGTGGTTGTTGACCACCATATACGAGCTGTCGTAGATGTTGTAGCGTTTTGCAACAGTATCCTTATTTTTTTGTATAATGAAAGGTCTTTATTCAGCGGAACGGTTGACTCGTCTGAAACGATACCCGCTTTTGTTCCGGCGGCTTTATACTGCGACTTCAGGTAGGCTCCATTACCGGCCAGGTAGGACCCGTCATCAAGCGAGGTATACCGGCGCCATCCATCTACTACATTGACATTCCCACCAGTGTCGACGTTAAAGTTCCATGCGTATTCAACCGCCTTCAAAATATTTGTAAAGTTAATGGTATAAGTATTCGTGTTGCTGGTGTCCGTTGATATTACCGTTACGGTCGCGGTTCCCTCACCTTCAACAATCGGGATAACGCCGCCGTTTGATATGGTCACCTGCGCAAGCGGCTCTTCGGCTACCGCGGTTACCGTTACGGAGGTGGTGCCTTCCAGCAGCTTCACGTTGTAGGTGCCCTCTTCATCGGCAGAAACAAAGCCGGTAACAGTCTTAGCCGGATCTGTGCCTACCTGATACTTTAGTGAATAGAGCTTGGCGTTATCATCAGGCAGTGCAACTGTGAAGTTAATGGTGTAGGTGTTGACCGTGCCATCCTGCGCCGTTACCTGCACGACTGCCTGGCCTGCTCCGTCAACCATGGTCACAACGCCATCAGACGGCGTCATGACCATCTGCGCATGCGACTCATTTTTAGCCGCCACTACCGTTGCGGAAGTGGAGCCAAACGGAAGCTCTACATTATAGGTTTCGGTCCCGTCTGTGGGCTCAAAACCGTCAACCGTCTTAGCCGCAGGCGCGCCGTTTGCCTGATAGGTCAGCGCCGACAGCGTAGCGTCGTGCGACGGCTCGGCCCTTTCAAAGTTGACGGTGAAGATGTTAACCGTACCATCCTCCGCCGTTACTTCCACAGTTGCGTCAAAAGGCACGCCGGGCTCAACGCCGGCCATGGATACAACGCCGCCGACCGGGTCCATCTCCAGTGTTGAATACGTGCCCGACTTGGTAGCGGATACGGTCAAGTCTGCTATTTCGTAAGGCACTGTTATAGGCCCGTATGTGTTGCCTTCATCAGCCGTATCAAAGCCGGGCACATCAATGGCCGCGGCGCTGTCGAACTGATATTTCAGCGCGGAAAGCCTCGCATCGTCTTCCGCCTCTGCTCTTGTGAATTTAATGGTAAAGGTTAAAGCATCCGAATGATCCGCCCACTCCGACGTCACGACCATCTGGGTTTCAACCCCGGGCGTAATGCCCGCCATGGATACAACGCCGCCCGCGGGATTATACGATACGACAGCTTCAGCAAACACCGGAACCCCCACAAACGTTAAGCTGGATACGGCGTTTGGTATAAGACCCGGGATGGTGTATGTGTTGCCTTCATCAGCCGTATTAAAGCCGGGCACATCGATAAGCGAACCGCTGTCTATTTGGTACTTCAATGTATCAAGCCTTGTCGTCTCTGGTGGCTCGCTATAGGCTTCAAAATTGTCCAATTTCCAATTGTTGTGGTTTTGTCCGCTGTTCAGAAGTATTCTGACAACAGTATTGTCGCCGGTGTTGAAAGTGTATGTTTCTGTACCAACCGCCGCCGCGTTGTTGGTATATACCTGTGCAAACAAATCCGTGCCGCCGATATTCGCAGCATACAGGTCGGGGCGAATAGGCGTCTTCACCCGCACAGAAGGCTTCTCGACTGCGGTAAGACTCGGTTTATTATTGTAATATTTAAAGGTATAGTCGGTATTTGGTAACACAGGAATATACTGCTCCAAAATAGCTCTGCAATTTGAACCGCTTGGCGTACCATTGCCTTTTCCTATCCTGGCCATGCCGGACTCAATTTTAAGATTCTGTGATGTCTGGGTGCCGTCAGCCGGGAGTCCGTCCTGCGGATTCCATGCGTACCAGCCGCCGTCAAAGCCGGGATTGGAAACAACATTGAGCCCCTCGAGAATCACCGTTCCGCCGGTGAAGCTGATGGTGTATGTATTGGTCGTTGACGGCCCCGTTACGGTTATGGTCGCGGTAACGCTGCCTGAAGATACATTGTAATAACCCTCCGGCTGCGAATAGGCGACTGTTGCACCCTCCACCGCCGTTGCGGTTACCATAACCACCGTACCGCCGCTGGGAAGCGCTACATTGTAGCCGGTGCTTTCCTGCCCCGCCTCAAAGCCGGTCACCGGCGTATCTGTTCTGTTAATTGAGGCGTTTGGCCCGCCGACCACCTGATAAGTGAGTGCCGTAAGCGTCGCGTCGGCTCCCGCCAATACAATCTGCATCGGCCCCACGCACGCCAACAGCATAGCGACCGCTATGACAAGCGACGCCAGTTTGCGCATTTTTGCGTTCGATTTCATACCTTCTCCTCCTTAAAACTTTATTTCACATAAATAGCCATTCTCTCAACATAAATTTAGCAGATATGACCGTAAAAGTCAATAAAAATTTTTTTATTTTATTAAATTTTTTTATAAACTTTTTTACAATTCACGGACAATTACGCCTTTTCCTTGGCTCCCTTAGGCTTATCCACTTTCCATATGTTTTTAATTTTTTCTTTGAATTTGATTTTATATCAGCTTATACGGAATGTCAATACATTTTTACCACTATTTTACATAAATCTTTCGCAAAATTTTCGTTTGGGCGGCTAAGCCCCGGCTTTGGCAGGCTTTTCGAGCGGTTTTACACCACGATGGCGCAGCCGCGGAGAGAACAGAAAATCCGTACCCAAACCGGCGCGGCTAAAAAGAAGCGGAAGGAGGTTGGAAAAATACCGCGCATTTGCCTTGCGCACGGGCACAAGATATATACCGGATACGGCGGGCCCGGGCGCCAATATATGATATGTGCGGACCGCCTTTGCGGAAATATGCCGGGACGCAGAAAGAAGCGCAGAATCAGAACGGATATCAGCACGCCGTGCGTATATGTCTGCAGATCATGCGTTTCACCCAAGCAGAGCACATACTTTCGCGCAGCGCCGTCTTTCCCCCGGGATTGTCACCCAGGAAGTCGGACAGCCTGCATGTCCCGCCGCCCAAAGCGGTAACGCCCTTGCTGCCATATAACCCGGGCAGCCCGCCTACCCCTATCCCTTTGACGCGCTTTTTGTCTCGGCAGCCATCGCCGTGTCGCACCGGGCGGTATTTGTAAAGCTTCGCGCAAGGTCATAGTCGCCTGAATCGGCGCTTGCGTCACCCTCCATTCCCGTGCACCTATGAAAGCTCCCTCCGGAATAGCTTGATTGATACAAAATATTATACCATACCTTTTTTAAAAGATAAATGTAAAAATATTGTCATTTCGAAAAGAAAGCGCCACAAGGCGCATGACAGTGTTGTTATACGCACACAATAAGTGGTATAATACAGGCAAACACATCCGCGACAGCCGGATTTGTATGCTTCGCAATGACCATAAAATACGCGTGAAACAGGGAGTGATACTTAATGACAAGAAAGGAACGGCTCACCGCCTTTATGCACACGCCCGATTACAAGCCGCTCAAATTCGACGAGCTTGCCATAGTGCTTGACGTGCCCAAAAACGAGCTTCATCTGCTCGCCCAGCTGCTGGACGAGCTGGTGTGCGCCGGTGAAATCGCCAAAAACAAAAAAGGGCGCTACGGCATAAGTACAAGCGCCGGACTTATTTCAGGGCGTTTTGCGGCGGGCAGGCGCGGCGGCGGCTTTGTGGTGCCGGACGACGGCAGCGAAGATATTTTCGTGGGCGGCGGCGAATGTATGAGCGCCATGAACGGCGATACCGTAATGGTACACGTCAGTAAAAAGGCCGGCGCCGGAAAAAAACGTGAAGGCGAAATACAGCGCATCGTGAAGCGTGCCCATCAAAACGTTGTCGGCGCCTTCCATGCGGGCAAAGACGGGCACTTTATGCTCATAGCCGACGACCCCAAGCTCAGTGAATCCATTCTTTTATATAAAGAAGGTTGCGCAGTGCTTAGCGAGGGCGATAAAATCCTGGCTAAAATCGTGCATTATCCCAAGGCAGACGCCCCCGCAAAGGCACAGTTTACCGAATTCCTGGGTCCGGCCGGCCATGCGGCCACCGATACCACCTGCATCATACGCCAGTTCGGCATACCTGAGGAATTCAGTGCCGCGGCTATCCTGCAGGCCGAAGCGCTGGACGCGGAGGTGCTACCGAACGAAATAAAAGGGCGCCGGGATTTTCGCGGCGACAACGTCATTACCATCGACGGTGAGGACGCAAAGGATCTGGACGACGCCGTTTTCGCCCGGCGCAATCCCGGCGGCGGATACCGGCTTTTTGTGCATATTGCGGACGTGACGCACTATGTGGCTGAAAACACCGCGATAGACATGGAAGCGCTTGAGCGCGCAACCAGCGTCTATTTCCCCGACCGCGTGGTGCCCATGCTGCCCCGTCAGCTGTCCAACGGCATCTGCAGCTTGAATCCGCATGTTGACCGTCTCACACTGTCGGTGATCATGGATATTGACACCGACGGAAACGTCATTGACCATGAAATATGCGAAGGCGTAATCCGCTCTGCCCAGCGTATGACCTACACCGATGTGACTGCCCTGATAGAACGCAGTGATCCGCAGCTTGCCGCGCGCTATGCGTCTATTTTAGACGATATCGTGCTGATGAACGAGCTGGCGGCACTTTTGCGGCGGCGGCGCACAGCGCGAGGCTCCATTGACTTTGACTTTCCCGAGCCCAAAATAATCCTGGGTGAAGACGGACGTGTCAGGGACGTTATGCCGTATCCTATCGGCGTGTCTAATCATATGATAGAAGAATTTATGCTGATCTGCAACGAGGTGGTGGCAAAGCACGCGTCTGAAGCGGCGCTCCCGTTTGTATACCGCGTTCACGAAGCCCCCACCGGCGACAAGATGTCTGATCTGGAAAAATTTTTGCATAATCTGGATATCCCTTTCCCGACAGCACAGGGCGTGACGCCCATGCAAATGCAAAATACGCTTAGCAAGGTCAAAGGCACGCCTATTGAGCGCGTAGCCGGCATAGTTATGCTGCGCGCCATGATGAAAGCGCACTACAGCCCCGGCAATCTCGGGCATTTCGGGCTGGCCGCCGATTACTACTGCCACTTTACATCGCCTATCCGCCGCTATCCCGATCTTGCCATACACCGCGTTTTGAAGGAGAGCCTCAAAAAAGGCTTCGGCACAAAGCGGCTTGCCTATTTAAACGCCTTTGTCCAGACTGCCGCCAAGCACTCAAGTGATATGGAGATCCGTGCTACCGAGGCCGAACGTGAAGCGGACAAGCTCAAGATATGCGAATACATGCAGCAGTTCACGGACCATGAGTTTGACGCCGTAATCGCCTCCGTCACCGAATTTGGCATGTTTGTCGGGCTTCCCAATACAGCGGAGGGCCTTATAGCCCTGCGGCATTTGGATGATGATTTTTATGTGTATAATAAGGACAGCTACACGCTCACCGGTGAGCGCACAAAAAAGCGCTACGCCCTTGGCGATCCGATCCGCGTAAGGCTGGTGCGCTCCGATCCGGCTTTGCGTCAGATAGATTTTGTGCCGGCTGATTCACAAATGGACGCGGCCGAATTTGCACGTGTTTCAAGTAGTGTAAAACTGTTTGACGCATCGGAAGGCTTTTCTGCCGGCAGACAGGATAAAAGAAAAAAAGCGGGCAAAAAATCCGCTGAAAAGTCAGACAGGCAATTCTACAAACCGGTCAGAAAAAACGGCGGCAAAAAGAAGAAAAAATAGCGTGACGGTAACAGCTTGGTTTAAACAGTTTTTTATGTTGCCCGCAAAAGTTTTTGAAGCAATATTCTCATTTTCAGCATATGATGAAAGTGGGCTTGTTTTATTCTTTAGCTTATGCTTTTTTAGAACAAGCCCGCAACCAATTCATCTTTAATTGGAAAGTGGGTATGAAATGAGTAATATTGCATTACAGCTTACGCGTGCTCCTTCAGGCACTGTAGCTACGGGAGCAAATGTAGTTTTCGGCAATACCGTATTCTCAGCAGGAAATATCAGCTACAATAATGTAACGGGCGTTATCACTTTCAATGAGGCGGGCAGGTATGTCATTAACTGGTGGGTGGCAACCCAGTCGTCTCTTTCAACAAACGGGGCTTCTTTTGCCCTTTCCTCCTCACAGGGAGATTTGCTTGCGGGAAATTCACCGATTAAAACAGGCGAAGTCACAGGTATAGGAATTATTGAAGTTTCCGCCGCACCTGTTACTGTGTCGCTTGTAAACATAAGCACGTCGACGGTGTTTTATCCGACAAATCTGCCGCTTTCTGCGACACTTATCGTCGTGGAAGATGATATTCCTGAGGTTGGTCCTACTGGCCCTACTGGTCCTACTGGCCCGACCGGCGATACCGGTCCTGCCGGTCCCACGGGCGACACTGGCCCAACTGGTGCTACTGGTCCTACCGGTCCCACGGGCGACACTGGCCCAACTGGTGCTACTGGTCCTACCGGTCCCACTGGCGATACCGGCCCAACAGGTGCTACTGGCCCTACCGGCCCCACTGGCGATATCGGCCCTACCGGTGCTACTGGCCCTACCGGCCCCACTGGTGATACCGGCCCTACCGGTGCTACCGGTCCTATCGGTGACACTGGCCCAACAGGCGCTACTGGTTCGACCGGCCCC
>JAKJBW010000041.1 GCA_022706785.1 Bacillota bacterium | reverse complement strand
GGACGGGGCAGGCAGCGTGGTTGTCACGGTCACGGCGCCCGGACAGGCTGCAGGGACATACACGGTAAACTTTAGGGCGGGCGATCCCGCGTATAATATGGTATCGAATCCGAGCTTTGAAACGGCGGGCAGCGGCGGGACAGGCTTTAGCAGCTGGACAGCGAACGCGGCATGGACAGCGTCAGGCACACAGGTCTATTCAGGGTCATCCGCCGCTTACACCTCAAGGGCTACCACAAACAGCCAGTGGCTGACGCTGACGCAGGATATCGCGGTAGAAAAAAACGAGGATTATGTGTGGACGTTTTACGGTATGAGCTCTAAGGCGGGAGTCAATTTCAGGGTGTTAAACGCCGCCAGCAACGCGCTGATGCGCAACTTCGGGCTGTGCTCAGCCACAGCGGGGGCGTGGAAGCTGTACAGCTTTGCGTTTTCCAGCGGAAACGCAGCCGCAGTGCGCCTGGAGGTTGCCGACAGCACGGGCGGGACGCACTATTTTGACGGCTTTGACCTGCGGGCTGAGGTTATGAAGGCACGGATCAGCCCGGAGATGGCGGAGTTTGTCAAGAGCAGCCCGGGGGCGATAGCGCAGACCATCACGTTCAACGATGCGACGGCGGTGACGGACGTCAAATTTGGCGGCGTTTCCATAGGGACGGGCAACTACAGTGTATCGGGGAACGTTTTGACGATCACGGAAGAGTATTTGAGCACACTGCCTTACGGCAACTGTATCTTTACGGTGAGCTTTGACAAAGGGAAGGCGGCGCAGTTCACTGTCAGCGTGACACAGAACAGTGATACGGATCCGGAACCGCAGGATATCGAGGTTACGGTGATCACTCTGGGCGGGGGCACGGTTATGATGAACGACAGCCCGACGGCGCTTGCCACTTATTACAAGGACATGCGTACCCCTGGGACGCTGGTGAAGCTGACGGCTGTGCCGGCCGGCAGTGACTATGTATTCGGATACTGGCAGGACACCACACTCAACAGGATCCTGTCCACCGCGCCGGTTTATGAGTTTTCACCGGCCAGCAGCGTGACGTTAAACGCGGTGTTTTTAAAGGCGGTTTCGCCGGACAACACACAGTTTTCGGTAGCGTTCAGGGACAAGAGCGGCAGGGTGCTCAAGGCCACCAGTGTGACAAAGAACGCCGCGGCCCAGGCGCCGGCAAATCCTGTGCTGACGGGATACGATTTTTTGGGATGGGATCAGGATTTTTCAAGCGTGACTGACAATATGATCGTCACTGCGATATATATGAGGAAAGTGCAGCTCTATACCGTAACGATAACGGGAGGAAAGCTGTCGACGGGAGAGACGACAGGCGCGTTCCAGTACGACATGCCGGTAACGGTAGTGGCGAATGCACCGGAGACGGGCAAGAAGTTTTCCCACTGGAAGCAGAACGGGACAAGGATCAGCACAAACGGAATCTACACGTTCTACATGCCCATGAAGAACACCAGCCTTGAGGCGGTGTTTGTGAATGAGGGCGACGTGGTGGACAGCGCGCCGTTCATCACGCTGTCGGGCGATGTGGTGATAGACGCGGCAAACCGGACCATAATGTTTACGGCAAACCGGACGGTGCCGGCGGGATACACGCTGGTGGAGAGCGGCGTGCTGCTTAAATCGGGGAGCCTGAGCGGCGCACAGCTGACAGTGGGCACAGCGGGGGCGCTGTTCGGAAGGGCGAAAAACACCTCGACGGACTGGTTCTATGTGCGCAAGCTGGGTGCGGTGTCGGGCGTAGTGTGGAACGCAAGGGCGTATCTGGTCTATAAAGACGGCGCGGGGACGCTGCACATGGTGTACAGCGCCAACACTGAAACCCGGACCATGGAGTAGGGCGCCTGCTCAGGGGGCATCAGGACGGGCCAAAATGGCTTACCTATAATAAAACAGGCTGTGGCAAATTTGTTTGCCACAGCCTGTTTTTGTGCTTGCGGGGGTTTTTGCGTCAGTATGCCGTAAAGCTGATGGGGAAAAGTATCAGCACGGCGGTGACAAACACTGCCGAAACGCCGTAGGCAAGCAAAGGCCTTTTGTGATGCAGGGCCCATATTGGCAGCATGGCGGTATTCCACGCCAAAGACCACCATAAGTTCCAGCCGTAATTGTAAACAATGATGCCCAAGTGGTAAAAAAGCGCTTCGGTAGTGATAAAAACGGCAATATACTTTGCCGTTCTCAATATCTGTCCTTTAAAATTGTCCGGATATTTCGTTAAAAACAGCAGGGCCATTGCCGGCATTATGATAAACGCGTGGTACATCTCGCATATTTGGTAATAATATAAGACGCCGGGACTGTAGCGCCACAAAAGATGGTCGTGATACACAAAGTTATACAAAAGATTCGCCAGCGCCACGAAAAGCATAGTCGGTTGGTATTTTCTCCAGTTTCGCAAGTCTGCCCATTTCCAGACACATACAGCAATAACACTGCCAAGTAACAGATGCATTCAAAGCGCTCCTTCGGTCTCGTGGTGGTTGTCAGAATGCGTATTTTCCGGCAAAGATTTTGATAATAGTAGTATAACCTGATAATAACAATTTATTTCATCATTTTAGGGGCATACATATCACGGTTTAAAAACGCGACGGCTGTGCGATGTATCCGAAAATGGTATAAATTTGACCGGTTCGGCAAATAATGCATATCATGGATTATCTTGCGAAGGAGGGACGAGCGTGGCGGGATTTTTAAAATCGGCAGGAAGTTTTCTTCTGTATAAAGAGCCAAAAAACACAGAGCTTGGCTTTGAGCTTTTAGAAACCGCACAGGAAAAAACCGGTCAGGATGGCGACGGTCCGCCAACGCCGCAAAAGCCCTTGCCACCGCAGGCACATACCCAAAAAAAGAAAACATCCAAAGCGCCGCTGTCGGTGCCGGAATGGAATGAGAGCAGAAAAGCCGAAAGCGAATATTGTGTGCCAAGTGGTTCGGACGATGTGTCCGGCAAATTATGCGTCAGCCTCGAAACCATAAAGCAAAAGTTTCTGATACCCAAAAATCAGGATATTGTTATCCGTGAATTCAAAATCGGCAGAAAGCTTGAGGCTTTTATCGCCTATGTAGACGGTATGGTGGACAAGCAGATCTTAAATCTTTCCCTGTTTCCCAGTGTCATGGACAAAGCCGCGCTCGACGGGTTTGAAGGCGGTTCTGCGGCCGACTATCTGACAGACAATGTCCTGCCTGTGCACAGCGTTTCAAAATCCGGTAAATACAGCGATATTGTGATGCAGATTTTAAACGGTTCATGTGCGCTGTTTATTGAAAACTGCAATGAATGCGTTATTATAGAAATCAAGGGTTTTGAAAAAAGAAACGTCCAGCAGACACTTACCGAAAACGTGGTAAAGGGCTCTCAGGAGGGCTTCACTGAAGATCTGCGCACAAACATTACGCTGGTCCGCAGGATCATCAGAAACGAGAATCTGGTTACTGAGATTATGCCTGTTGGCAACACCAACCACTCCAGCTGTGCGGTTATCTATCTGGACGGTGTGGCAAATCCTGCGGTTGTGGGAGAGGTCAAAAAACGCATCCAAAGCATTGATACCGACTTTATTATGGGCGACTGCATGATTGAGCAGTTTATTGAAGACAACCCCTTCATGCTTTTCCCGCAGATACTTTCCACCGAAAGACCGGACAGAACGGCATCATTCCTTATGGAGGGGCAGGTCGTCATTATCGCGAACGGCACGCCGTTTGCCATGGCGGTGCCTGTTACTTTTTTCGGGCTGTTCCACACCTCTGAGGATATCGCTGTCCGCTGGCCCCTGGGAAGCTTTTTACGGCTCATCAGACTGGTTGGCCTGTTTTGCGCCACATGGTTGCCGGGCCTTTATATCGCCATCACCCTGTTCCATAACGAAATGCTGCCCACAGAGCTTTTGCACTCCATTGCCGTGTCGAAGGAATCGGTGCCTTTTCCCACAGTTGTGGAGGTTTTAATTATGGAAATATCCTTTGAACTGATACGGGAGGGCGGGATCCGTGTTCCCACAGCCATAGGCCAGACGCTGGGCATAGTGGGCGCATTGATCTTGGGCCAGGCGGCGGTAAGTGCCGGGCTGGTCAGCCCTCTTTTGGTTATTGTTGTCGCCATGACGGGACTTGGCAGCTTTGCCATACCCAACTACACGCTCGGTCTGGCGGTGAGGCTTGAACGCTTTTTGTTTATCTTTGCCGGCGCATTTTTAGGCTTTTACGGGATATCGCTTATGATAGCGCTACTCTCCTATGTAGCATGCAGCATGAAGTCGTTTGGCGTGCCGTTCTTTTCCCCTATTGCGCCCAAGACCAAGATGAACCGGGATGTCATCCTACGCCTGCCCATATGGACGCAGAAAAACCGTCCCGACGAGTTTAACACGCTAAACAGAAAACGGCAGGGCAATAATCAGAAGCTATGGATTGACCAGCCGAAAAAGGGCAATCAGGGTGAAGGAGGCGGCCAATGATCAAGGAGGGCAAAATAGGCGTTTCGGAGGCAATGTTTCTTGTTGTTGTGGCAATCAGCAACAGGGTTTTCTTCACCGCGCCCGCCGTTGTTGTCAAAGCGGTCGGCACCTCAGGATGGTATATGGCGTTGGTCGCAGACCTTACGGCAATTGTCTTTTTTTGTTTTGTCTATCTTTTGCTGAAGCGTTTTCCGGATATGAATCTTATCGACATATTTTCCGTATGCTTCGGAAAAGTCTTGGGGTTTCTTTTTTCATTTCTGTACGCAGGCTCATTCGTGATAGTTTGCGGCGTGCTTTTAAGGGAATTTATCGATGTGCTGAAGGTATATGTTTTTGACAGTACACCCTTGAGTGTCCTGGCGGGATCAGTGCTTGCGGTTATTATGGCAGCAGCGTTTCTTGGGCTGGAGACTATTGCAAGGGTGGCGAGAATGGCGGGGTTTATCATGCTTGCAGGGCTTATCGCGCTGATGTGCATGGCGGCTCCCCAGTTCAAGCTTGACAATATTTTCCCTGTCGGCGGCTATGGATTTGGCAAAACCCTATTCGAAGGGCTCACCAGGAGCTCGGCCTACAGTGAAGTCATTGTGCTGGGAATCGTGGCAGGCGCGCTTCAGGGCGCGCCGCATATTAAGAAAGCGGGATTTTCGGCGCTGGTGCTGTCGGGGATCGTGCTTTCGGGCATATTGCTGGGAGTAGAGCTGGTGTTTCCGTATTACTCGCTTCAGGAGCTTACCTCGCCGCTCTATGAGCTGGCAAGGATTATCACTTTCGGCACTTTTTTTCAGAGGATGGATCCTATTTTCCTGTTTATATGGATTATCACAACCACCGTTTCAAGCTCTATTTTATTCTACTGCGCAGTGAGCAGTTACTGCAAAGCCTTCAAGCTCTCCGACACAAGGCCGGTTATCATTCCTATAGCAGTCATTGTCTTTACTTTTGTGATACAACAACGGGATATTATAGTGGTGGTGGACAAGCTGATTGAGGCGCTCAGGATATCACCTGTGCTGCTGTTTTATATTTTGCCTGCCGCAGCGCTCATCACGGCAGTGATACGTAAAAAAAAGGGAGGGGAGCAGGCAATTGGGAACAGCTGATCAAAAACGCCGCGTACAAAGCCGCGCCTGCGCAGGCGCTTTATATTTGCTGACGAAGGCGATACCGGTATTGCTTGCATGCTGCCTTGCTTGCGCGTCGCTTTGCGCGTGCTACGACGCCAAGGAGATAGATAACTGGGCGTATGTATACGCTATAGGGGTGGATAAGGGTGTTGCGGACGCATTCCGGTTTACGGTGCAAATTCCCACGGCAAAGGGAAGTCAGAGCGGCTCGAACGATCACACTGCGTCTGGCAGTCAGAATACATCGGTCGGGACGCAGAAGGAAAATTTTGTTGTCATAACCGTCGACTGTCCCACGCTTTATGCCGGTGTAAACATGGTCAACACAAGTGTTTCCAGGACCCTGAATTACATGCACGCAAAAATAGTGGTGATTTCCGAAGAGCTTGCCAAAGAAGGGGTCAGCACCGTTATCAACAGCATAAGAAGGGCAAGGGAAATCAGAAGAACTATGCACATGGTTGTTGCCAAGGGTGAGGCAAGCAAATTCATAAAAGAATTTTCTCCCATGCTTGAGGCCTCTATTCCCAAGGTTCAGGAAAGCATGATGGACCAGGAAAAGGGGACCGGCCTGTTTGACGAAATCACGCTGGGCTGTTTTATCAATGATTTAAAGTCTACCAAGAGCCAGCCCAGTTGTGCGCTTGCCGCGCTGAATCACTATACCGGTGAAAAGACGGACGCTTTGGCGCTAAAACAAGTCAGAGAATCGGGCGACTATTATGCGGGTGAAGCGCCTATTTCGGGCGGCAACGCCTTTGAATTTCTGGGCACCGCGCTTTTTAACGGCGATAAGATGGTAGGCGAGCTGGGCGCGGACGAAACTAGAGTCATGCTTATGGTGAAAAATGATTTCCAAACCGGGGCCATTACAATACAGGACCCCACATATGAGGATTTATTCGTTACAGCCATGGTAATGGTTCACCGCTCACCCGAAATAAAGGCCAGTATTGTGGATGGTAAGCCAGTTATCAGGGTCAGGCTGTATCTGGAAGCCGATCTTGTCAGTTTGCAAAGCGACGTGAATTACGAAACCGAAAGCCTCAAACCCATACTGGAGGAGGCTTTCAGAAGCTATCTTACCGAAAAGCTTGACCATACCATCAGTAAGTGTCAGGCGCTGGATTGTGATGCGTTCGGATTCGGGACAAAGGCGGCGAGAAATTTTCCGACCATCCAGAGCTGGGAGGACTACAACTGGAATACGCATTTCAAGGAAGCGCAGGTGACGACCGACATTGAGTTTACATTAAGGAGAATGGGAACGGTGATGAGAACCAACCCCGTCAAAACGGTAGAGGAGCAGGATGAATGAAATATATCATAATTTTACTGCTGATTATCTTTTCGGTGCATCCACTGAGCTATGCAAAGTACAGCTGGTGCAACAACAACAAATTCGGGGCGGCGGGCGTTGTCTTCCTCACCCTTTTGTATGTGGCGCTGCCTTCGGTATTTTTATTGATCAAATGACATAACAGGGGTGTAAAAAATGGAATGGGTTATTTTATTTTTGATAAGCTGGATACTTATGCTGCTGCTTGTCGACTGGAGGGCAGTTAAAAAGAATGTGTGGTGCGGCCTTTTGGCAATGGCAATGCAGCTTTTTGTGGACACACAGTTTATCTCCCACAGGCTGTATGAGATAAAAAATCAGGTGCTTGAGCTGTGGGGTTCGTCTGTTTTTTTTGCGGCCGGCCCGGTATTTGTGATCGGCGTTTTGCTTGCCCAGTTTTATCCGAAAAAAAGATGGGCGCAAATCGTGCATGTCATTTTTTTGACACTGCTGTATTCCCTACAGGAGCTGCTGCTGCTGAAAACAGGTAAGCTTGCTTATCTTAACTGGCATCATTTTGACAGCATAGGCGTAAACACAGCGGCCATGGGACTGTTGGGCTGGTTTTCCATTGTAGTCTTGAAAAAAGGAGGAAATGCAGCCGGATGAACATATACCTCTACACTTTTCTGAGCGTTGTTATAGCGTCAGTGCTCTATTTTTATTTTAAACTGATGAGAAAATACGGCAGCTAAGAACCCTTTTTGCCGCCCCTCAGCGCATTGGCCAGCTTCAGCAGCTTTGCGCTGTATTTCACTACATTAATATTGGTGTTATAGATCAGCTGTTTTATACCCGGCAGACCTATTGCACACACCAGCCTGTCAAATTCCCTGTTGGAAAGCGTATTAAAGGCCTTTCTGATTTCGTAGAACGCGGCTTCCTTCTCCAATATAGGTTTAAGCAGGGCTTCGTAGTCCGACCCCTCAATAATGGATTGCGCTACAAACACGCCCATGCTTATACTGTTGAGCTGCCCAAAGCCCAAAAAAGGGCTTATTGCCCCCGCGGCGTTGCCGGCAAAAAATATGTTGCCCATCCTGTGCGGCTGTACCACACCACTGAGATGATGCACAAAAAAAGTTTCGACGATGCGGTAGTTTATGTTTGCAATTTTCAGAAACTGATCCCAGTAATAATTTAACTCATTACACTGCACAGATGGCACAAAGAGCAGCAATGAGGCTTTGTGTGTGTCAAACGGACAAAGATAGACATAGCCGTTTTTGTTATACCTGCGGTCTATCCACATAATCAGCTCATGGATATTAAACGCATCCTCCACTATGGCGCCCTTGACCCACCCGCCGATCAGATCCGTCCAGCAGCCCAGCTCCTTAGTGATATCGGGCCGGCCGTCTGCGACCACCACAAAATCATATTCGGCGGCAAGCGCTTTGTAATCGGGCTTGGCGCCGAATATAATTTGTGTATTGGCAAGCTGTGCATGTATCTGCCGCTTTAAGGAATCTTCGTCCTTGCCGCGCTTAAAAAAATAGCCGAAATTCCCATTTTCAATAACGGTTCGTTTTGAGGGCGAATAGTGCGTCAGTTTTTTCACAGTGTTTAGGGGCGTTATGCGCAAGTGGCAGACCTTTTCATAATACGCAATTACATCCGCTACGGGCCTGTCGGCTACGTTAAGGCTGGCGGTTATATGCGGTTCCCTGTCGCCTATAAAATCAAGATCCTCAAAAACGACAGGGTTTATGCCGTACCTTTCCAGCTCATGGGCACATGAAAGTCCCGCCACGCCCGCGCCTATTATTGCGATCCTCATAGTTTTATCCCCGTTTCAGATTATTGTTTGTCCTTCAGCGTATTGTATAGCTTTGCCGCGGGCCAGAAATGCTTGAGCTTAAAAAAAGCGCCGCCGCTTAAAAGCTGCCTTATGCCCGGCAGGTCGATAAACGAAACCATATTGTCAAGGCTGCGGTTATCCAGCGTGTTTAGCGCCTTGCGAAACTCATGGATTTTATCCATGTCTTTGTAAATCGGTTTTGCCAGCGCAGGATAATTATACCCTTGCGCAATGGCCTGTGCGGCCATAATACCGCTTTCAATGGCGTTAAGGCCGCCGATGCCGATGAAATCGTCCGTGAGACCGGCGGCGTTGCCCACAAAATAAACGTTGCCTGCCTGCAGATGGCTGACAAATCCGCATTCATGCGGGGCATCGCTTATCTGCGTTATGTGGTAGTCAAGCCTTTCATGGGCCAAAAAGCAGTCCCAGAAAAAGTCCATTTCCGCATGCGTATGGCCATCGACAATCAGCGCAAGCGTCGCTTCTTTCGGGCTGTTGGGGATCAGATAGCCGAACGCTTTGTTTGCGTATTTTTCATTGAACCACAGAGTGGCTGAATCCGTTTTGAATTCTCCTACCACTACCGCTGTTCTTGTCTGACACACAAAGGTGGATGTCCACACAGAAAGCTTTCTGGGGATAGCGGAAGTTGCTGTGGCAACCACAATATGGTCAAAGTCGTCTTTTATATCATCAATTTCAATATATGAGTTGAAGGTGATGGGGGTTTTAAGCTTGGCGGCAATCTGGCACTCAAGGGTGTGGGGCTCTGTACCCCGCTTGTAGATATACCCCAGATCGCCCCGTATGGTTGCGCTTTCGTTGTCGGAAATGATTGTATTTTCTTTAAGCACGGACATCGGCAGTATCTCAAAGTCATATTTTTTCTTTAAATAATGGATGGGGTCGCCGCTGATCCGCAGCAGGCTTTTGGCCCACAGCGCCGAAAAAGCGGAACCGAGGCCTACCTGGCTTGACTTTTCAAATATCACCGGATAAATGCCGTTTCTTTCAAGCGTATACGCACAGGCCAGGCCCGAAAGCCCTGCGCCTATAACTGCGACTCTCATACTATACTCCCCCTGCTCTCACAGACTTTTACCCCGGCCTTTCGCCTGTACGGGCATCGGCAAAAGGCCAGGCTTGTCATCATGCATATTTTTTTGCCCGGATAAGAATAATATTTGCAAAATATATAAAAAATATGAATGGCTCGTTGCAGGAAACAAATTATAACGAAGTTACAGGAGAAAAAGCAAATGAAAAACGTACCCCAGGATATTTTTGCCCGCCAGTCGGTTATGGATTCCATCGACAGGGAAGAGCTGCTTTTAAACAAGTATGCGCATTACGGCACGTTACTTCAAGATGGATACACGTGTGAGCTGCTTTGCGAATTTGAGCAAACCTGCCGGGAGCATATTGCGCTTTTAAAAGAAAAGCTCCAGCATCTGGAGGCATAAGGAGGATGAGCGTATAAACAGGGATAATGTTTTAAAGGATATCCTGCAAGACAGAATATTGAATCAGACGCGCTATAACCAAAGCTTGATCGGTATCAGAAACCCAGAGCTGCGGCAGGTCTATACGCAGCTGCGCGACGATGAGATGCGCAGTATTGTCAAGCTGCAAAAGGAAATATCGCGCAGCGAGGCGCCTGCGGGGATCATTTCCAAAATATTTCCGGACAGACCGAAATACTGAAAGGTGAATACGGATATGGTACTGATACGCTCTTGCATTACCAAAAGGCATTCGCGCACGACAGACGGAGCAGCGCTATGAAGGCGGCAATTATAGGCGCCGGACTGTCAGGGCTGTCGTGTGCTCATGAGCTGGAGAGGCATGGTGTGCGTCCGGTAATATATGAGGCGAACAGCTTTATCGGCGAGTCGTACCCGCATGTGGGCGCGGCTCTTGAGATTGCCGTGCGGCCGGTAAAGGATCCCATTGTCTATATCAAAGACAAGCTAAACCTTGATATAAAGCCCTTGAATCCATTAAAAAAGCTCATTCACCACTCTCCTACCAAAACCACTGTTATCAAAGGCAAGCTCGGCTATCTGCTCGAGCGGAGCAAACAGCAAAATGACGTCAAGATCCAGCTGCACGCGCAGCTAAAGGAAACGCAGGTTTTATTCAACACCTGCGGTGATTATGAGCAGCTGGCCAAGCAAAACGACTTTGTGATCGTGACAAACGGGCAAAACAATGTTACAGACGAGCTGGGATGCTGGTATGAATGGGTAGACACTTATGTGCGCGGCGCAGTGGTGCTGGGCAGCTTTGACGCTTGCGCTATGCATGTCTGGCTTGACAAAACCTACTGCAAAAACGGCTATGCCTACCTTACCCCATTCGATGACAAACGTGCGTCGCTGATACTGGTCGTCACAGACGTTAATGAGAAGGAAGTCGACCACTACTGGGAACTGTTTTTATACACCGAAAAAATCAAATATACTATTGCGGAGGAATTCAAACAGCAGCATCGGAGCGGCCGGGTATACCCGCATAGGGTAGGCAATATATTGCTTGCAGGAAACGCCGGCGGTGTTATCGATCCGTGTCTGGGCTTCGGCGTCTGGGGATCGCTTATCACAGGCGTAATGGCGGCCCGTGCTATTACGGAAAATAAGCATTACGAGGATTTGATAGGCGATGTCGTTACATTAAATTCACGGCTCTATGAATTCCGAAAAGCGTTGAATACAACGGACAACCGCCAATACGACAGGATCGTGACAGCCATAGGCCTGCCGGGTCTCAGTCAGATGATATACAACACGCCACTGAACATCGTTAAGCATGGCGCCAAAGTCTTAAGACTGTTGTCAAAGGATGGCAAAGGATGAATGTGATGCCAGGATCAAAACCGCAAAAAAAGTCAGGAGCTTCTGACAAGCCCCGCGAAAGCTTTATGGCATTGAGTGCCGTGCTGTGTTTGTTCTGGGGTGTGGTTTTTTTTACGCTTGCCCTTGAGTATCGCTATCCAAATGCACACGCACGCGGGGTTGTCATAGCAGCCCTCATGGCCGCCGCACTGGCCATGCTGCTGCTGACGGCCTTGAGCACATGGGCGCTTTTGCATCTGTACAACACGCAAAACGCGGGAAAAATACTTTTGCACATAGCCAAAACAGGCTTTGACTTTCTTTTACCCGTGCTCTTTGTGCTGTCAAAATACTTCAAACGCCACAAAAGCGCCATACTCATCTTCTGTATACGGCTCAACAATACGCTGGTCAGGGCGGGGGGAAAGAAATATCTGCCTGCCGATACCCTGATTCTGCTGCCGCACTGCCTGCAGAATTCAGCCTGCCCCCATAAGGTTACAGGCTCAGCCGCCAACTGCCGCCTTTGCGGCGGGTGCGCTATCGGTGGCGTTAAGCAGGCGGCGCAAGACTATGGCATAGGCGCAGTGGCGGTGGCGACAGGCGGCACGGCGGCACGCAGCATAGTGGCCAAAGCCGAACCCGCGCTCATTATTGCCGTTGCGTGCGAGCGCGATCTGGCATCGGGGATAGCCGATGTGCGGGGCGTCCCTGTCATAGGCGTACTCAACAAAAGGCCCAACGGCCCCTGTGTCAACACAAAGCTGGGCATGGAAGAGTTTAGCCGGACGCTGGACACAATACTGCAGTCTGAAAAAAAGCGGAATTATCAGGACAATAAGGCTGACAGCAAAAATTAAAAAAAAGGAGACAGGCCTGCCGGCGGGCAGGCTGTGTATATGCTATGGAATACGCATTCTTTTATTTATCAGCGGCCGTCCTTGTTTTACTGACCGCGGGGTGTGCTTTCTTAAAAAGCCCCCCCCGCCTCTCCAATATCCTCATCGGGCTTCTTACGGTGGGCTATGCCCTGATAACGGATGTTGTGCTGGGACACCAGGCAGGACTGTTTCACTATATAGACCCTTTGCAGTCCACGCTTTATATGGTTTTAGCGGCGATCTTTATCTATGCTCCGCTCAATATCTTATATACGCTTTTCCTGCCCGAAAAATCCAAATGGGTTTTGGCGTATACGATTTGCTGGATAATCGGCCTTACCGTCTTTGAATATGTGTCTTTGCTGACAAAAACCCTTGTGTTTACCGGGTGGAAGATGTTTCCGTGGTCCTTTGTGCTCTATATCCTGGCCTATCTGTGGCTCTATTTTTTCTACAGATACCTGCAGCGCAGGATACGTCCCGCAGCAGACAGCCGGGCAGGGAAGGCATAGCGCCGGGCTGGCGCTTATAGCCCAATCAGCCTGAAACAGTAACATCCTTGCGGTCTATTTTTTGCATGATTGCGTTATCTTCCCAGGCAGGCGCCAGCCTGTCTTCGTCATCTGCCTTGTCCTGCAAAAAATATCCTCACAATCCTCGTTACGCTTGCGGGGTCTATTCAACTATATTTTTTCGGTTTGGCCGGCAAAGTGCTTTTGTACTTTTCGCGGCAGATACGTAAATTGTCTTGCAGCCGCGCATCGTGGGGGCAGATATCCGCGGCGGCTTTGGCGTATGTCACCGCCTTTTTAAACATGCCCAGGCGATAGGCGGCAATGGCGCCCAGGTCGTATGGCGTGTGGTCCCACGCATAACCCATATTGACATAGACCGACGAGCGCTCTTTTATTTTTAAAGCGGCGGCTGACATATAATATACCGTCGCCCAGTCGCTCAGATCATAGGCCATTTTAGCGCACTCCACATACGGCTCGCGCATGTCGGGGAGCTGGCGGATAGCGTTATAGTACCATGTGAAAGCCTCTCGAATATTGCCCAGCTGGTAGTAAGCATAGGCTATCCACCTCATGGACGCACACCTTTCGTGCGCCCATACCGAGCCGGGCAGGGCCAGATGCCTTTGGAGGGTCTGTATGCATTTTTCCCACATGCCATGATACATGTACTCCCTGCCCAGATAATAGGCCATTCGGTCGGACGCGGAGTCTTCCGCTACGGCGAGTTCTAAAAGCGGCAAATAGGACGCCCGGGATTTGGACGCGTCGGGGAAGTGGTTTAGCACCATCCCTTTGACAAAGACGGTTTCTTCCGGCTCAGAGCCGATATACTTCAAACATTCGTGGATGGGGTATACCCAAACATATGCGTTTCTTGCGTGCGCTTTAAAATAGTTGAAGCAGACATCAGGCGTGCCGTCCGGCTTAAAGCTCCAGTTGTAGAGATATTTGCCCATCTTGGTCCGGGGCGTCCACGCTTTTTCAAGGCTTTCCCGCCACCCGCTTTCAAGCACCTCATCCAAGTCGGTGCAAACGCATATGTCCACATCGTCCGGCACATGGCCAAGGGAGATATTGCGTGCGGTATCAAACCGCCACGGGTCTATTTTTTCATGGTATACCACGGCGCCGCGTTGCCTGAGACGTTCGGCGGTGCCGTCGGACGAGCCGGTATCGGTCACGACAATCAGATCCGCTTCGCCCATAGCATCCATCCATCTGTCCACAAACGACAGTTCATTTTTACATATCGCATAAACACAAACCTTATATTGTCCCAAACTATCACCTCATCAATTAAAAATTGTTATGTCCTGACGGACAAACAGAGCCGAAGCCTTTTTCGCCCCGGCTCTGAAAATGCCCGCGTTATAAACTGCGACTAATTAATGGCTGTTAAGCCTCGTCTTTCGGTTAAGGCGCTACCTCTATTATTATTATATTCGCCTGCACAGGCGTTACGCCTATAAATACGTTGTTGCCGGTAGCGTTGACAAGCGTTACGGTAGCGGGCGTCGCGCCGACCGATATGAGTGCGCTGCCGTTTAGCTGTCCTGAAACGATGGGGGAAGACCCCACTATTCCGCCGCTGCCGTTTAATTGTACGGCAAAGCTTACGGACGGCGTTGCTTCGGCGCCGTCGGTGGCTATCCACCAGGTCACATAATAGTTTCCGGTAGCTGTAATGGTGAACTCTCCCGTTGCTGTGCTGTAGTTGATGTTTGTGCTCTGGTCGTTGAGCACGGTGTCAAAGACCACAATACCGCCATCGGCTATGGTAGTGCCGCCTGCATCGGTGAGCTGTGCTTGGATCCCTCTTATTTGACTTTCGGGGCCGGCAGGGCCGGTGTCGCCAGTCGGACCGGTAGGCCCAATAGGACCAGTGTCACCCGTAGCGCCGGTAGGCCCAATAGGACCAGTGTCGCCTGTTGCGCCGGCAGGGCCAGTGTCGCCTGTTGCGCCGGCAGGGCCAGTGTCGCCTGTTGCGCCGGCAGGGC